>JAFEGM010000024.1:6790-26065 GCA_018240025.1 Verrucomicrobiota bacterium | reverse complement strand
TGACGGGGTGACGGGGTGACGGGCTGATGGGGTGAGTAGTCCGCACTCTCCGAGTGCGGCCGTGTGGCGGCGAGGTGTACGCAGCGTGGGGGGTGACGGGGGTGCTGCGGTAACGGGGTGAGCGGAACGCCGTGGAGTGCTCCAGCTTGCTGGAGCCGTCCCTCAGGCAGCTTGCTGCCGCCGTGCAAGGAATCGGTCTTCGCTGCCGCGGTGCGTCATGAAAGGCAGGGCCACAGAACACGCAGAAGACACAAACGGGTTCGGGGATTCAGCCGCCTGCAAAAAATTACCCCCTCACCTCATCACCCCATCACCCCCCACGCTGCGTCCACCTCGCCGCCACACGGCCGCACTCGGAGCGTGCGGACTACGCCTACGGGCCGAAGGCAGCCGCGGCGTAGGGCACGAAAACGAAATAGAAGCCGCAGGCGGCGGGCGTGACGGTGCCGGTCAGGGGGAGGCGGCTGGCCAGCAGGTCGATGCCGGCATTGCCGGGCTGCACCTCGGTCACGAAATGGCAGGGACCGTTGTCGGGATCGTAGCTGCAGGCGTAGAGGACGCCCTGACTATAGTCGGTCACCAGCGGGGTGGTGAAGCGGTAGCGCTTCGTCCCGCTGTTGTAGGCGAGGCCGAAATTCCCCGTCCCGTGCACGATGGTGCCGTCGGGCAGCACGCGGCCGGCGCAGATGCCAGGCGTGGTGTAGGGAACGAAGGCGAAGCTCAGCGGCGCATCGACCAGCGTGCCGTTGGGGCGATAGGCCACGAACTTGAAGCCGTCGCCGCCACTGGCGGGCAGCAGGGCGGTCACGCGCGGCTCGGCGCCATCGCCGGCGCCGCCGACCAGCCAGGCGCCCCCGGCGGCGTAGATGGTCGACAACCAGTCCGCGTTGTAGGCGAAGAGGTTGGTGTTGTTGGTGCCGATGAACTGGATGTTGATGAAGCTCGGCTGGTTGAAGGCGAAGTAATTCGGACTGCCTGCGCCGGGGCCCTTGTAGGTGCCGCTGAGGAAGCCGAGCGACTGCGGCAGATAGAGCAGGCCCGTGTCCGCGCCGCCGACTTCCGCGCCCGTTTCGGTCGAGGCGGTCAGCCACGAGCCGCCGGCCGGAAAGCCGGGCAGGCTGGGGGCGGTGTTGGCGCCGGGGGCCTCGGCGAGGACGGTGAACGGAGCTTTGTAGATCGAGGCGAGCAGGACGCCCGCGCTCTGCAGAATGGGCGCGCCGCCGGCCAGCAACGCGGTGTCGCCGAAGTTGGCCGGCGTGCCGACGCTCAGCGGGGCGGCGATCGACGTCTGGCCATACACCCCGGCGCTGCCGGCGGTGCCGGCGGAGGCAAAGACGCGCGCGGCCAGCAGCGGCACGTCATTGCCCTCGATGAGCCGGTAGAACAGCCGGCCGCTGGGCGTCGGCGCGACTTCCGTGGTGCGCGGGCTGCCGTTGCCGGTCACGGCGCTGCCGAGGAACTGCCAATTGCGCAGATCGGACGAGACGAGCAGGCGGTAGTTCACGCCGACCCGCGTGTCGAAATAGGCCGAGAGCCCGCTCCCGCCCGGCGTCTTCACGAGCTGCAGCTGCGGCTTCTGCACCGTGCTGTAGACATTCAAATGCAGCACGTAGCTGCCGGTCACGTTGGTGTCGTAGCCGCGCACGGCGAGGTAGTAGGTGCCGGGCACGACATCGTGCAGCAGCCGGAAATTGAGGTCGCCGGGGAACTGCCGGTCGTCGGCCGAAACGAGCGGCGTGGTGCCGTCGGCGCCGTAGAGGATGCCGAAGGTGTCGAGGCTGCCGGTGGTGAATGCCTCTAGCGTGCCGGCCTGCGTCACGACCACCTTGAACATGTCGACATCGCCGCCGATCTCGAGATTGCCGGCCTGCACGACGCCGTATTGCGCAGGCAACGGCGTGGCCGCCGAGGGGACGCCGTAGAAGTCGTCGGGCGGGCCGGTGATGGCGAAGAGCACCGTGATCGACTGCGACACCACGTCGGGATTGTAGGGATCGCGCACCGTGATCGGCACCGAGTACACGCCGCCGCCGAGGATGGCGGTGTCGAGGTTCAAGGTGATCGTCGTGGTCGCGCCGCCCGCCAGCGTGCTGGTCGGCACCGTCGGCACGGCCCAGAACGGGAGGTTCGCGTCGAGGATGAAGCGGAGCGTGGAGGCGCCGGTGCCGATGTTCGTAACCGTGAACGTCTGCGGCGCCGTGGCCTGCCCGCGCGGGATCGTGCCGAGGTCGATGGTCGCTTTGTTCAGCACCAGGCCCGGCGTGGCGATGACGAACATCTGGCCGCTGAAACCGTCCGTGTCCGGATCGTTCGGATCGCCCTGGCCGCCCGCCACGTTGGCCGTGCCGGTGAAGAGCACGTTGGTGCCGCGGAGAATGATGGTGCCGCCCGCGCCGCCCGCGCCGTGGCCGCCGGCCGAGCCGTTGCCCCCGTTGCCGCCCGGACCGCCGTCGCCGCCGGCTCCGCCGTGGCCGCCCTGCGTCCCGCCCTGCTGCCCGGTGCCGACCGTCCCGGGCTCGCCGATCGTCTTGTTGAAGGGTCCGATGTGCTGCGGTTCGCCCAACGTGCCGTTCTCTCCCGCGGTGCCGGCCGCGCCCGGGAATCCGCTGGCGATGAGCGAGCCGGCCGCGCGGATCACACCGGTCGCGCGGATCTCGAAGGCCCCGCCGCCCGCGCCCCCCGCGCCGCCGTTGCCGCCCTTGCCGCCATTCCCGCCGTAGCGACCGCCGCCGCCCTTGCCGCCGGTGCCGCCATCGCCCGGCGTGCCGACGAAGAAATCGCCCCCGCGTCCGCCGCCTCCGCCGCCTCCGCCCGCGCTCCCGCCCTGACCGCCCTCGCCGCCGCCGCCGGCCTGGCCGGAGCCGCCGCCGCTGCCGCCGATGAGGATCGGCGCGAACCCATTCTGTCCGACATACGGCCCGGTGCGACCCGGCTCGCCGGGGATGGCATGCCGCCCGGCGGCGCCCGGAAATCCGGGCAGGCCGGGAAGGCCATCGTTGCCGTTGGCGAAGATCCCGCCGGTCGCGCCGCCGCCGCCTGCGGACCCGCCGGGCGGTCGGAACGCCGGCGGCACGAAGGGGAAGTCGTCCGGCAAGCCGTCCGGCCCGCCGTTGTAGGGATCGGGATGACCGACCGCGCCGTTGTTCGGATCGTCGCTGTGGCCCGGATTGGCGAAGCCCTTCCCGCCGACGTGGTGCTTCCCGTTCTTGCCCCGCAGGCCGATCGCCCCGCGGCAAGGATCCGCCTGGACGTAGCCGGGATCGCCGTCGGTACCGTTGCCCGCGAGGAAGGCCGCGTTGCCGCCCGACCCGCCCGTGCCGCCCGCGCTCCGCGGGACGAAGTCGGGCGTGTAGTTGGCCGGGTCGAGCTGCCCGAAGACGACGGCCAGCGGATACGACACGCCGCCGTCGCCGCCCAACGCGGTGGCTCCGCCCGCGCCGCCACCGGCCGTGGCCGTCACGATCGTCCCCGCCGGGAGCGTGACATTGCCCGTGACCGCCAGCCGCACGGGCTTGGTGCCGCGGAATGTGATCCGGTCGACCGGATCGAAATAGAGGCTCGCGCCGAAGCGGAACTCGACCGCATCGGGCAGGTCGACGCCGTTGCCTACGTTCACGCCCTCGACCGACGTGACCACGCTGCCGTTGACCGTGACCTGGCGCGTGTCGGAATCGAAGACGTAGGTCGCGCCCGAGGTGTCGACCGGCGGCTGCAGATCGGCCCAGGTCGTGGCGACGACGAGCCCATCCCACGTCACCTGGCCCGTGCCCTGGCTGGAGAGTCGCACCGCCGTGCTCCAATTCGTGCCGGTGTAGGTCTGGGTCAGGAGCGGCGTATTGCTGGCCTCCGGCTGCGCGAGGTCCGCATTGAGGTAGAGCGCCAGCGTCTGCGCCACGTAGTCGATCTTGGCGATGAACTGATAGGTCGCGCCTGGCAGCGGCTGCACCGTGCTTTGCGTCGTGGTGGTGGGCGACTGGATGCAGAAATACGGCTGCCCGGGCACGACGCCGAAGAACAGGCGTTCGACCCCGAAATCGAGCGAGCTGAGCCCCCAGCCCGCCGCCCCGCTGTCGGCCTTCACCTGCACGAGGTAGTAGACCCGCTTCTCCACGTTGGCCCCGTTGATCGCGCCGAGCCCTTCGTCCGAAGTGTTCGGCAGGCCCTCGCCCGGCCCGTTGTATTCCCGCTGCACCCCGGCGTTGAGCGTGACCAATTTGCCCGAGACGACGCCCGGGCTGCCGAAGGCCAGGTCCCAATCCGAGACCCCCGCCGTGTGCTGCGCCGGCGCCACGTTGCGCCAGTTCCAGTGCGTGCCGCCGGTCTGGCCGACGATGATCCCGCCCCCGTACGAGAAATCGTCCCGGCCGATGACCTCCGCCCGCAGCGGGTCGGCGCAAAGCAGGGTGAGCAGGCCGGCGAGCGCGCCGGCAGCGAGGCGGGGTGAATGCAGGGACCACATGCTGGTGTATTCACACCGGCACGGGCGGCATTCTTACCGATTTTTTCCGCGCGCGCCGGCAAACACGGAGAGGCTGTCGCGAAGCTGCGAAGGGGGCGAAGGCGCGAAGGAGCTTGGACTCTTCGAGCGCGGTCTGCCTGCCTCCGCGCCGGCTGCCCTCTCACGGCTTCGAGATCTGCACTTCGTAGAAGCGCCGCGCGCCTGCGGCGGTCGGGTCGGTGTAGGCGCCCTCGGTCCCGTTGATTTCCACCGGGCCGGGGAGGGTGCTCCAATTCGCGGTGCCAAGGTCGGCGTTGGCGCGGACGCGGTAGGTCCGGCCGGGGACGACGGGCGAGAAGGTCAGGCGCTGCTGGGTGGGCTGGCCGACGACGGGCGTGGCCACGACGCGGAAACGGGCGTGGGGATCGAGCGGATCGAGGCCGGCCACGAACTTGAACAGATTGTTCTGCCCGGTGCCGCTGGCATCGACGCCGGGGGCGGCGAGGGGGTTGTCGAATCCGAAATACTGCACCTGCCAGGCGTCGTCGATCCCGTCGCCGGCGTAGCTGCCGAAGTTGTCGGGCAGCGTGTCGAGGACGGTCAGATTCAGCGAGCCGACGAACCCGCCATAGGTCCCCTGCACGGTCGCGGGGGTGGCCTGATAGACCAGGCCCGCGCTGGCCAGGCCGGTGGCGGAAATGCCGGTGATCGGTCCGCTGGCCACGCTCCAGGCGACGCTGGCGGCGCTCAGCGCAAGGGTGGTGGCATCGTCGAGGACCTGCGCGGCGCCGAGCTGAAGGACGCCTGTCTCGCCGACGGTGGTGGACGGAGCCTGCACGAGCGTGCCAACGACTTCGTAGAGCTGGCCGACGTAGCCGCTCTTCGCGACTGCGCCGGGGCCGGCCGCGGCGGAGATCCCCGCGAGCCCGCCGAGGCTGCCGTCGTGCGTGTAGGCCGCGCTGGCGGTGCGGCGGCCGCCCGCATCGGACGTGTCGGAGACGAGGTCGTAGTTCGCGCTGACGCGGGATCCGGCGAAAGCCGGCAGCGTCAGCGCGGAGGCGAGGAGCAGGAGCGGGCCGCGCAGGCGGCGCGCGCTCCCCAGGGTGGCGGAAGAGAGGCTTTTGATCATGGTCGCACGGGGCGGGGGTTCAGCGTTCGGCCGCGGCGGACTGCAGCGCGACCGCCTGCACGCCGGACGAGCGGAGGAGCAGCTTCTCGAGTCGGGCCAGGCGCGCCTCGCGGGCCTGCTCGGCTGCCTCGCGCGCAGCCAGCTGCTGCTGGAGCGCCGCGTGCTGCGCCTGCAGCGCGCGGAGTTCGGCGGCCTGCGCGGCGAGGCGGCGGTGGTCCTTGAGGAACTCGTTGAGCAGCATCGCGTTCACCTGCTCGTAGCGGACCGTCTGAATGACGCCCTGCGCATCGCGCACGACCAGCGCGGCATTCACCTCCGCGACCTCCTCGGCGATCAGGCCGGCCTGCGGCAGGCCGGCGGGATCGAGCTCCGGCTTGTAGCGGAAGGTGACGGGCCGCAGGGCGAGCAACGCCTCGCTCGCCTCGCCCATGTCGCGGATGTCGTCCTTGAACCGGCGCGAGGAAGTCACCGTGCCGAGCTGCCCGCTGGCATCGACGAAGACCGCCGCGCCG
The DNA here is from genome assembly GCA_018240025.1 of Verrucomicrobiota bacterium. Taxonomy (GTDB): domain Bacteria; phylum Verrucomicrobiota; class Verrucomicrobiia; order Chthoniobacterales; family SZAS-18; genus SZAS-18. The sequence goes on along the minus strand of JAFEGM010000024.1, from coordinate 19,986 downwards.
CCCGAGCTGGTGACCCCGCTGACGCCCGCGAGGAAGGCCCGCGTGTGGGTGCCGCCGGTGCCGAGGCGAATGACGCCCGAGTCGCCGCTGACGCCCGCGTTGGCGATCACGATGTTGTTGCTCTCGGTGGTGAAGTTATTCCCGGCGAACGCTCCGAGCACGATGTTCCCGCTGCCGGTCGTGAGGTTCCCGGCGGCGACCGAGCCGATCGCGACGTTGCCCGAATTCGAGGCGAGATTCAGCGCGAAATCGCCGACCGCGACGTTGTTGCCGCCGGTCGCGTTGGCGTGCAGCGCGTTCAGTCCGATCGCCGTGTTGCCGCTGCCCGTGGTGGTGCCGGCCGCCGCCTCGCCGCCGACGGCCGTGTTGTAGATGCCGGTGGTGTTGACCTGCAGGGCCGAATGCCCCACGCCCGTATTGCCCCGGCCGGTCGTGAGGGAACTCAAGGCCTCCGTGCCCACGCCGACATTGGTGTTGCCGGTGTGGGTGAAATTGCCGGCTCCCACGCCGGCGTAGAAATTACCGCTGCCATACGTGTGCAGGAGGGCGGCACCGTTTTGCCGGATCGCTCCGGCCGAGCTCGACGTGGTGGGGAGCGACAGGCCGCTCAGATCCACCGAGCCCGCGCTGAAACTCCCGTTCGCGTCGCGGCGGACCAGCGCGTTCGCCGTGTTCCCGCTGCTGGCTGCATTGGCGAGGCCGACGCCGCTGGCGACCGCCGCCGCACTCACGCCGCCGACGCTGGTCACCACGGTGGCGTTCTGCGAACCCCCGACGTCGCCCGCCAGCGGGCCCGTGAAGTTGGTCGCGGAGGCGGCCTGGCCGTTGAGCGAACCGTTGAACGTGCCGCTGGTGATGCCGGCCAGCGTGAGGTCGGAGCTGAAGTTGCTGCCGGTCAGGCCGGTCAGGCCGGAGCCGTTCCCGTGAATGATGCCGCTGAGGTAAGTATGGGCCTGGCCGCTGCCGATGCGGATGACGCCCGACTCCACCTCCTGCCCGCGATTGCCGATGTAGATGTTGCTGCTGCCGTTCACCAGACCGGCCCCGGCGCCGTTGCCCAGCGAGATGTTCCCGTCGCCGGTTTGCAAGGCCATCAAAGCTTCCCCGCCGACCGCAGTGTTTCCGAGCCCCGAATTCGAATAGTAGAGGGCCGAGGAGCCGACCGCCGTATTGCCACTTCCGGTGACATTGAAGATCAGAGCGTTCCAGCCCACCGAAGTGTTGGCGTAGCCCGTCGTGGTCGAAACCAGACTGTTGATGCCGAAGCCGGTGTTTTGGGATCCAGACGTGAGCGACCCGAGGGCCGACTCGCCGAAGCCGGTGTTCTGCTGACCGGTGAGGGTGAAATTCCCCGCGTGCTTGCCGCCGAACGCATTCGCGGTGCCGAACGTGTGCAGCAGCGAGCCGCCGTTTTGCCGGATGACGCCGGACCGGCCCGTGGCGTCCGTCGCCGGCAATTCCAGCCCGGCCGAGTTCATGGCGTAGCCGACGGCGGCCACGGGCTGATCCGGCGTGAGGAGCTGGAAGCCGTTGACGCCGTCATTGAACCAAACCCGCAGCCGCACGTCGGGCCGCGTGAAGGCGACCGCGGGCACCGCCGTCATGTTCGCGAGCGCGGTGTCGCCGAGCACGATGGAGTAGAGCCCCTTGGAGACCGGCAACGGCACCGCCGCCGCGGGTTCGGCTCCGCCGAAGCTCGAGCCGTCGTTGCTCCAATAGGTGGCGGTGCCCGACCCGTCGACGAGGGCGAATTTGAACTGGCCCGTGCCCTCGAAGTTCGCGCCGCCGACCGCGACCCGGCCTTGATAGTTGAGGATCGGCGGCACCTCGGCGGAGAGCGGGCCGGCGGTGAGAGCGGAAAGGAGAAGGGCGGAAGTGATGGGAAGGAGTTTCATGGGAAGGAGCGAGTGCTGCGCTCCCCATGGGCTTACGCGTCGGCGCGACGGCGCGGTATCCCACGATCGTGTGAGACGGCGCGCTCAGGCTGCGGCTCGCCATCCGTCGGAACGGCGGGAGTGAAACCGCCGAAGACGCAGAAGCACCGAGACGGCCGCGGAGGATCGCGCCGCGTTGCCGCCGGGAGCGCGTCAGTCGACCTTCACGCGGTAGAACACTTTCCCGCCGGAATCGGTGTCCTGGAAGGTGAGCGTCGAGCCGCTCGCGCCGTTTTGGAGCGACCCTACATTCGCGAACGCGGTGGTGAGGCCGGTGCTTTTCTGCAGCTGATAGGAATGGCCGGAGTAGCTGTCGATGGTCACGGTCGTGACGCTGCCGGCGCGGCTCATGGTCTTCACTTTGACGACGCTGGCGTCGAGGATGGTGCCGTTGTTGGAGAAGTTGGCGGGCAGCAGGACGGTGCCGGTGATCATGTCGATCACGCCGTTGTTCACGAGCGTGCCGAGGCCGGAAAGATTCAACGTGCCGCCGCTGGCCGCGCGCAGCGTCGCGCCCGCGTTGTTGGTCAGCGTGCCCGTCACGGCCAGGGTTTGGCTGGTGGCGATGGTGCCGGCATTGACGATGGCTCCGCGCAGCGTGCCGCCGCCGTCGACCAGCCCATTCGCCTGGACCACGGCCGCGAGGGCGTTGCTGCCGAGCGAGCCCTGGCTCAGGGCGATGCGGGCGCCGCCCGAGACATTGAAGGCCCCCGTGTAGGAGCCGGGCACGGTCAGCACCCCGCTGAGCACGCTGAACGTGCCGGTGCCGGTGCTGGCGCCGCTCAGCGTCAGATTGCCCCCGCTGTGGCTGACCGCGCCGAAGCCGGTGATGCTGCCGGGATAGGTGAAGCTGTCGCTCCGGCGAAAGGCCAGCTGGCCCGTGTTGAGGATGGCTCCCGTGAAGCTGCCGGTGGTGCCGTTGTTGCCGATCTGCAGCTGGCCGCCGGGGAAAATGGTGGCGCCACCCGCGATGGCGTTCGTGCCGGTCAGCGTGAGGCTGCCGTCGTGCACCAGCAGCGAACCGCCGAGGTTGTTCGCGCCGGCCAGTTCGATCGTCCCCATCCCCAGCTTGTCGAAGGAGCCCGCGCCGCTCAGGCCGGCGGCGAAGACCGCGCTGCCGGTGGTGTCGATGCGAATGGTCTGACCGGCCGGCACCGCCTCGAAGCGCGGCGAGAGATCCGTCCCGGTGAACGCGAGCGTGAGCGTGCCGCCGCGGAAGCGGATGGCCCCCGCGGTGCCGAGTGCGGATGCGCTGCCCACCTCGAGCACGCCCGCCTCGAGGACGGTGTCGCCTTGGAACGTGTTCGCGCCGGCCAGACGGAGCGTGTTGTCGCCCAGCTTGCGCACCCCGCCGGTTCCGCTCACGGGCTGGCTGCAGGTGATGTAGATGCCGGCCGTGTCGATGCTCAGCGGACTGCCGTTGAGGGGCGCGAAGCGGCCGGAGAAGTCGGTGTTGATGGTCTCGTATTTCAGCGTGCCGCCCTTGAATTCGATCAGCCCGCTCGGTCCGAAGGCGCCGGCGTGGCGCACCTGCAGGACGCCCTGCGCGAGCTGCGTGTTGCCGGTGTAGGTGTTGCCCGAGGAAAGGCGCAGCGTGCCCGGGCCGTGCTTGATCAGCGGGGCGGTGCCGCTGAGCACCGACGAGATCTCGAGATCGATCCCGCCGGGCGCCGTGCCGGCCGCGACCGAGAAATACGTGTGATTGTACGACGGCGCGCCGCCGGGGAAGTTGGAGATGCCGTAGAATCCGTCGGCCAGCTGGACGCGGGTGCCCGAGATCGTGGCCGTGGCGCTGCCGGCGGTGGTGAAGAGGGGCCCGTTGAGATAGACCCCGGATTGCGTGGGGGAGCCGGTGAGCACGCCGCCGGCCTGCAGCACGGTGAACTGCAGCGAAACGTGGTCGCTGCCGGAGGTGCTGCTCGGGCGGAGCGTGCCGCCGATGACATTGACCAGCGGATTGCCGTCGCCGAAGCCGAGGGCGTCGTGCCCGTCGCAGAGCAGCGTGGCGCCGGTGAAGACGTTGACCCCGAAGGGCAGGGTCGGGAGCACGTTGGGGTCGGGCACGGCGATGCGGCCGCTGCCCGGAAAGGTGCCGTTGAGCTGGTTGGTGGCGGCCGCGATGACCGTGCCGGCCTGGATGTTGGTGGCGCCGGCGTAAGTGCTCCGGCCGGTCAGGCGGAGCGTGCCCGGGCCGTATTTGTTGAGCGGCGCGAACTGATCCGGGCCCGGCTGCGAAACGATGGTCGAGCTGATCTGCAGATCGAAGGCGGCCCCGGCCCAGCGTCCGACCGAGATATAGGTATCGTTGTAGGACGGCGCCCCCGCGGGGTAGTTGCCGCTGCCGTAGTAGCCGGGTTTCAGGATGAGGTAGGGCGTCGTGATGAGAGAAGCCGCCGGATTGGCCACGCTGAAGATCGGGCCGTTGAGATACCACGCCCCGTCGGGCGCGGTGGCATCGGCCTCCAGGCTGCCGGAGTTCAATACGACACACTGGAGGGTGGCCCAGCCATTCGACCCGGGCGTCAGGTTCTGGTAGCGCCGCACGAGCTTCGCGTTGTTCTCGACGAGGATGGCCGCGTTGTCGTCGTAATAGCCGAAGGGATCCTGGTCGACCGCCTCCAGCACTGCGCCGGAGCCGGCCACGCGCACGCGCTTCGCCGGCAGCGTGGGCGGGACGTTGCGATCGGGGATGACCACGCGGCCGCTGCCCGGGAAGGTGCCGACCGAGCCGCTGTTGGCGAAGGCGCGGAGCGTGCCGCCGACGATGTCCCAGCCGCCGGTGTTGTAGGCGATGCCGCGCAGGACCTGCGTGCCGCTGCCGGTCTTGATCACGCTCAGGCCGCCCCGGATGGCCCCGAACCACTCCGGCGGGCTGGCGACCGTGGGGTGGTTGATGACGAACGACTGCGCCCCGGCAAAGAAATTGCTGACCTCGCCGGTGCCGGTCAGCCGGCCGACCGTCAGGCCCGGTCCCTCGAGATTGACCCGGGCCACGCCATCGACGTGCAGCGGCCCCCCGCCGACGTCCCCGGACTGCCAAATCCGCAGCTCCCCTTCCGTCACCACCGTGCCGCCGTTGTGGGTGTTGGGCGCGCTGAAGGTCAGCCGGCCGGGGCCGATCTTGACCAGACGGCCCGAGGGCACGCCGGCGCCGCCGTCGGCCACGCCGCCGTCGAGGTACATGTCGTTCCCGCTGTAGAGGGAGGTGTCGCCGCGCGAGAGGAAAATGGCCGAGCCGAGCGCCTGCCCGTTCCCGGCCCCGCTGCCGCCGCCGAGCCCGGCGGTGAGCTGGGCCGGAGCGTGGTTGGAATCGCGCAGTTCGAGTGTGGCGCCGTTGTCGTCGCGCACGAAAATGTTGCCCCCGAGCGCCGCGCCGCCGCCGCCACCGCCCACGCCGCCGCTGCCCACCCCGCCGGCGCCGCCGAACGTGCCGGGAGTGTTGACCGTGTTGGCGAAGGGCACGCCCCCCGAGCCGGCTCCGAACCCGCCCCGGCCGCTGAAGGAGGCGGGGTTGAGATTCGCCCCCGGGAGCGCGCCGCCGCCGCCGCCGAAGCCGCCGTGGCCGGCCACCACCTTGGCCAGGGTGCCCCCGCCGCCGCCGAATTCCCCGCCATTGCCGGGCGTGGCGCCCGAGAGATTGGCCGCGCCGCCGCCGCCGCCGAAGCGACCGCCATTGCCGCCGCCCCGCGGACCGCCCCCGCCGCCGCCGCCGTCGCCGCTGGCGCTGTTGCCCCCGACCGAGCCCGTGCCGCCCTGCCCGCCATTGCTCACGCCGGGCGCGCCCCCGACGGCCGTGCCGCCCTGGTTGATGGCATTGCCGCCATTGCCCGTGGTCCCACCGCCGCCGCCGCCGCCGAGGCTCCCGCCTCCGGCGTTGACCCCGCTGCCGCCATCGCCGCGCAGGCCACCCCCGCCCCCGGAGCGCGAGCCGGCATTGCCCCAGAACCCGCCGCCGCCGCCGCCGCCGATCGAGCTATCGGCGGTCCCGCCGCTCCCGCCCAGTCCGCCGCCGCCGCCGCCGCCCAGGCTGTCGGCCGCGCCGCCGTTGCCGCCAGACACCAGGTTGTCGGCGAAGTGCGTGTCGCGCACGACGCAGTTGCCCCGATTGACGAAAATGGCCGCGCCCGCGCCCAGTCCGCCGCCGCCGCCCCCGGCGCCGCCATTGCCCCCGCGGGCGGAGCAATTGCGCAGGACCAGCCGGGTCAGCGTCAGGGTCGAACCCGGCGCGTCGACGAAGAACGGCCGGCGCCCGCCCGCGTCGATGGTGGTGGTCCCCGCCGACTCGATGAAGACCGACGCGGTCACGAACGGCAGCGTGTCCTGCAGCGTCACGTTCGCCACCGTGATGGTGATGGTGGAATCCGGCACGGCCAGCGCCTGAAGCAGGCACCAGCGCAGGTCGCCGCGGTTGGGGCCCGTGTTCTGGCCGCCGGAGTTCGGCGCCGCATCCGTGGAGAGGTCCACCGTGAAGGTGGCAGCCCGAAGGAGGGCGGCGGTGGCGAGCAGCGAGACCAGCGCGAGCGGCAAGGTCCGGCGTCCGGCAGAGGGAGCGTTCATGGGAGCAGCGGTACTCGCCCCTTGTATCCGAACGGACCCCGCCCGGGTGAGCCTGAAGTGACGAGCGCGCGGTTTTCGGTGACGACCGCTTGGGGAATCACCCCGTCACCCCGTCACCCTGTCACCCCACGGCCCAACTCACCGTGGCGGCGCGAAGGCGAGGGTGAGCTGCAGGCCGGACGCGACATTGGGCGTGTTGGAGCCGTCCGCTCTGGAAGACAGACCGAAGACGGCCTGCAGCAGGCTGTTCTCCGGGCCGACCTGTTCCAGCTGCCCGTCGGCCAGGACGAACTCGGCCCGACCGAGCGGATTATAGCCGCTGCACAGGTGGCCTTGGAGGCGCGGGCGGACGTCGGCCACGGGATGACCGGTGTATTTGTCGCGGGAGGGGGGAATGTTTCGGCTCGGCGCCAAGCGCAGGGTGAGGCCAGGGGCGAAGGCCTGACCGTCGATGCCCAGCGTCCAAAAGCGGCCCGCCACGGCCTCGCTGCGAAGCCATTCCAGAATGGCCCCATACGATTTCACGTTCATTCGCTGGCCGGCGCAGTGCTGTTCCCAGATCGGCGCGAACGATGCCGGACCGACGGCACTGTCCCATTGGATCCAATCCAGCATGCGTGCCTGCAGCCGGGCGCGGAGATCGGCATCGCGCGGCACCGCCTGGACCAGCTGAAAACACTGCTGCCAGGAAAAGGCCGACATGCGCCGTCGCCACTCGAGGGTCAACGCGTCTTGAAAACTGTCCACGAGTTCCCGGGCCTCCTCGGCCGAGGGCTTTGGCAGCAGTCCCGGCCCCTTGCCTGACAGGATGTCCCTTGCGACGCGCGGCAGGAGCGCTCCTGCCGAAACCTCGAGAACGTCTGTCCCCTCGGCCGAGGGTGGACGCAGCGGTCCCACTTCCGGCATTCGGCCCAGGACCCAAAGCTGCCAGACGATCTGGCCGACGAGGTCGGCGCTCGTGATCAGCTCGGTCCCGCTGCCCAGAGCGCGCTCGTCCGCCAGTAAGGCCGTCAGTGCGGCCCGCAGTCCGGCGTTGGAGGGATCGGTGATGGGCCGCGCAGGGGCGACTTCAGCCGCCTCGGAATGAGCGAGCACCTCCCGGAGCCACCACGTCTCGCTGCGCGCAATCTCCAGCAGGGCAATGCGTGGTTCCAAGCCCGAAGCACGCTGGGCGCCGCGGACGAGGCTGGCGAGATCGCGCTCGATGACGGCCACGTAAGGCCCGGCAGATTCCATCGGGAGGCAGTGATAAGCCCAAGGCCGATCGACGCTGGTGGCAGCCAGGCGTTCGATGGAATCGGCGCGGCGCCGACCTGCCAGAAACTCTTCGATGGGTGCCTCCAGGGAGTCGAATCGCGCCAGCAGGGGAACGCCGTCCTCGCACACGAGAAGCTCGCGCAGCATCGCCCGCAGCTTCTCATTCGCCCCGGCCGTGAATTTGGCCCAGAACGGTGCAGCCTTCGTCCGTCTTTGCCGCAGGTAGGTCACCACCTCCATTGCCAAGAGGCCCTGTTCCTCGGCGCTCGCCTGAGCCGACAGTCCGGCCAACAAGCTGGCCTCGATGGCCGCATCCGCGGGCCGTACGAGACTCTCCGCTTCGGTGGCCCCGGCGCGGAGCGGCAGTGCGGCCATTACCAGCAGAAAAACCAGCGCCGCGAGCGAATTCGCGCACACGCGTTCGGGCCGAGGATGAGGCATCCTCGCTTTCTATCCGCCGTCGCCTCGGTGGCAATGCCATCGTGCCCCGCGGATCCCGCCGATTGGGTACGCTGTCACCCCGTCACCCCGTCACCCCATCACCGCCTCCCGCATCCGCGCTGCCTCGGCCGCGGGGGTGCGGCCGAAGAGGCGTTTGAATTCGCGGCTGAACTGCGACGCGCTGCGATAGCCCACGCGGCTGGCGGCCGGGCTGGCGCCGAGCCCTTCGTGGACCATCAGGAGACGGGCCTTGTGCAGGCGGATGGTCTTCAGGTAATCGAGCGGCGGGGTGGACGTGGCGGTCTTGAACTTGGCGTGGAAGTTCGAAACGCTCATGCCCGCGTGGCGCGCGAGGTCCTCCACGCGCAGGGCGGAGGCGTATTCGGTGTGAATGCGGCGCAGGGCCCGCGCGATCTGCCCGAAATGGCCGTTCTGCGCGGCCAGGGCGCGCAGCGTGGCGCTCTGCTCGCCGCAGAGCACCCGATACGTGATCTCCCGCACCAGGCCCGGTCCGAGGATGCGCGCCTCCGCCTCGGACCCGAGGCAGGCGGCCAGGCGCGTCGCGGCGTCGCCCAGCGCGCGGTCGAGCCGGGTGGCGTAGATCCCGCGCGGCACGGCGCTGTCGGGCAGCAGGCCGCCCTGGCCGGGCAGTTGCAGGAGGAGCTCGGCCACCAGCGCCGGATCGACCCGGATCGACAGCCCGAGCAACGGCCGCTCCACGCTCGCCTCGACCTCGCATTCGAACGGCAGCGGCACCGACAGCACGAGGTAGTGATCGGCGTCGTAGACGAGACGTCGCTGCCGAGATACCCGCGCTTCCGGCCCTGCGCGAGAATGACGATGCTGGGCTCGTAGACCACCGGCGCCCGGGGGACGGCCCGGGTGGCGCGCAGGAAGCGCACGGATTCCAGCCGCGACGGGCTGAATCCCTGGCCGTGGGCGAGTTGCGCGAGGAACTCGGCGAGCGGGCTGGGGGAGGGAGACATCGGGAGGATCGTGCAATGCCTGTGCCCTTCCGTCAGCCCCGCAACACGTGGCGCGGAGAATCAGGCAAGAGTTCCGGAGGATCGTGGCTTGGCGCGCTCCGGCCGCGGGCTTGTTTTCCGACCGTGAAAGCAAACACCCTTCCCACCCGTCGGCTCGGCTCCAGCGATCTCCAGGTCTCCGCGCTCGGACTCGGCTGCATGGGCATGAGCGAATTCTACGATCCGGCCGGCCAGAACGAGGCCGGGTCGATCGCCGTCATCCACCGCTACCTCGACGCCGGCGGCAACTTCCTCGACACCGCCGACATGTATGGCGTCGGCCGCAACGAGGAGCTGCTCGCCCGCGCGCTCGTCGGGCGGCGCGACCAGGTCATCCTCGCCACCAAGTTCGGCAACGTCCGCGGCCCGAACGGCGAGTTCCTCGGCGTGCGCGGCGATGCCGCCTACGTCCGCGCCTGCTGCGACGCCAGCCTGCAGCGGCTCAAGGTCGACGTCATCGACCTCTACTACCAGCACCGGGTCGATCCGAAGGTCCCCATCGAGGAGACCATCGGTGCCATGGCCGAGCTCGTGCGCGCCGGCAAAGTCCGCCATCTCGGAATGTCGGAAGCCGCCCCCGCCACCCTCCGCCGCGCCGCCGCCGTGCATCCCATCGCCGCGCTGCAGACCGAGTACTCGCTCTGGAGCCGCGACCCCGAGGACGAGATCCTGCCCACCACCCGCGAGCTCGGCATTTCCTTCGTGGCCTACAGCCCGCTGGGCCGCGGTTTCCTGACCGGACAGTTCCGTTCGCTGGCCGATCTGCCCGCCGACGACTACCGGCACCATTCCCCGCGTTTCCAGGGCGAGAACTTCGCCAAGAATCTGGCCCTCGTGGACGAAATCCGCCGCCTCGCCGCCGCCAAAGGCTGCACCCCCAGCCAGCTCGCGCTCGCCTGGGTGCTGCATCAGGGCCCGGACATCGTCCCCATCCCCGGCACCAAGCGCGCCGCGTTCCTCGATGAAAACCTCGCCGCCGCGCACCTCGAGCTCACCGCCGCCGAACTGGCCGAGATCAATCGCGCCCTGCCCGCCGGGGCCGGCGTCGGCGAACGCTACCCGGCGCATTCGATGCAGGCCGTGAATCGGTAGCGGCACCCTTGGGATGTCGGAAGGGGCACCGAGAACGCGCGGCCCCACCCGCTCGGTGCCCGTCTACTCTGCGGCCCGCGCAAAGATCCCCGCGCCGGCCGCCGGGGAGATGCGCTGATGGCGGGCATAAGCGTGGCCGGCGGCGGCGCGCACCGCCTCGGCGCTGCCGCCGCGCCGCCAGACTTCCAGCGCATCGTGCAGGAGGAAGGCGCCTGGATACATCAGCTGGCGCGTCAGTAGCAGCGGAGCGCAGCCAAGCCGTTTCAGACGGGGACGGAAGTAGCTGTCGCTGAGGCAGCAGAGGACGATGGATTGCCTCGCAGGCGAGGCGCTCGGCTCCGCCTGCGGCAATTCGAAATCCATCAGACCGTTGTGCCCGACGAAGACCACGAGATCGTGGCCGCCGGTGGCTGCCGCCGCCTCGAAGTCCTGCAGGCAGCGCCGCATTTCGGAGCCGCGGTAGGCGGCGGCGACGAGGGTGACATCGCCCTCGCGATGCTCGAATTCCAACCTGCGCAGGACCGGGCCATCCGGCTCCAACCGGCTCGCCTTCAGGCGCCAGCGCGAGCTCTTGCGGAAATAAGCGCTGAGTCCGTCGGAACAGCCCCAGTAGAGATTCGCCTCCGGATCGTCGCCGTTGCCGATCCGTTCCGCCACGCGCTGAATGCCCTGCGTGCGGTTGTCGCAGAGGGCCACGAACACGCGCACCGATTTCGGCGCGGCGTCCACCCAGGGGGCCAGGCAGCACAGCAGGCAGAACGCGAGCCACGCTCTCACGGTGCGCCTCCGTTCTCGGCGAACTGCAGATCGCACAGGCGCCGATAGATCCCGCCGCGCTCGAACAGTTCGCGGTGCGTGCCCTGTTCGGCGATGCGGCCCTGTTCCAGCACCACGATGCGGTGGGCATTGACCACGGTGCTGAGGCGATGCGCGATGACGAGCACGGTGCGGCCCGCGCTGAGGCGCTCGAGGGCCTGCTGGACCATGCGTTCCGATTCGGTGTCGAGCGCGGAGGTCGCCTCGTCGAGGATGAGGATCGGGGGATTCTTCAGGAACATGCGCGCGATGGCGAGGCGCTGCTTCTGCCCGCCCGAGAGCTTGACGCCGCGCTCGCCGACNNCGGGCGATGGCCAGGCGCTGCTGCTGGCCGCCCGAGAGACGGGAACCCTTGTCGCCGACGACGGTGTCGTAGCCCTGCGGCAGCGCCATGATGAAGTCGTGGGCAAAGGCCTGTCGGGCGGCCGCCTCGATCTCCTCCCGCGTGGCCTCGAGCCGGCCGAAACGGATGTTCTCCGCGACGCTTTCATGGAAAAGGAATCCTTCCTGCGTGACGACGCCGATCTGCGCGCGGAGCGACTCCTGGGTGAAGCTGCGCAGATCGATTCCGCCGATGGAAATGCGGCCCGAGTTCGGATCGTAGAAGCGCTGCAGCAGGGCGAAGAGCGTGGACTTGCCTCCGCCGCTCGGGCCGACGAAAGCGACCGTCTGGCCGGGCTCGATGCGCAGATCGAAATGCTCCAGCACCGTGCGGGCCGCGTGGCCGTCCCGGGCCGGATAGGCGAAGCCGACGCCCTCGAAGGCGATCGGCGCGCGGCCGTCGGTCAACGCCCGGGCGTCGGGCGCGTCCTGCACGCTGGGCTGCAGGCGGAGCAGGGCGAAGATGTTGTCCGTGGCCGAGCGCGCCTGCTGCAGCTGCAGGTGCATGCGGCTGAGGGCCTTGACCGGCTCGTAGAGCAGGAAGGTGCCGCCGAGCAGGGCGAAAAACGCATCCGAGGTCATGCGGATGCTGAACGCGTAGAGCAGCGCCAGGCCGGCCCCGAGGGCCGCGACGGCCTCGACCATCGGCCCGACGATTTCCGAGGCCGTGCGCGCCTTGAGGCTGTTGCGAAACTGCTCGTCGGCCGAGCGGTCGAACTGCGCGACCTGATGCGCCTCGCGGCCGAAGCTCTTCACCACACGCATGCCGGCCAGCGTCTCGCTCAGGATCACGCTCATGGCGGAGTTCTCCTCCTCCTCGCGCTGACCGCTGCGGCGCACGCGCTTGCCGAAGTGGCGCACGGGCAGGATGCAGATCGGGAAGAGCACCACGCAGACCAGCGTGAAGCGCCAGTCCAGCCAGAGCAGCGTAAGTACGCCGATGAGGACGGCGAACGGTTGCTTGACGATATCGGCGCTGACCGAGGCCAAGGCCGTCTGGGCCGAACGCGTGTCGTTGGTCACCCGCGACATCAGCTCGCCCGCCCGGCTCTGGGCGAAGAAGTCCATCGACTGCCCGGTCAGATGCGCGAAGAGCCGGCGACGGATGTCGCGCAGCACGCGCAGCGAGACCCAGTGCATGCAGTAGGCATTCAGGTAGGCGAAGAGCGAGCGCAGCAGCATGACTGCGGGGATCGCCAGGCAGGCCGCCCAGACCGCCGCGGTGGGTGTGCGTCGGGCCGATTCTCCCTCCGGCGGCGGAGCCGGCTTGCGGGCGGAGAAGACCGACGACATGCCGACCTTGAAGCTGGCGCCGTCCGTGCTGGCCGCGCTGGCAGGAGGCGAGGGCAGCGTGCTCGCCACCACATTGCGCACCACGATCGGCAGCAGGCCGTTGTTGCAGAGCGCGTAGGCCACGCCGGCCAGCAGGCCGAGGATGAAGCGCGTGCGATACGGCTTCATGAAGGCCGCCAGCTGCCGATACTGCGGCCAGCCTTCGCGCAGCGCGGTCAGCGTCCTGGCGAGTTTGCTCTGCTTCTTGGCGGGCGGATTCAAGGTCGGGAATCGGGGGTTCGCATTCGAGCGCGCGTTTCGGGTCGTTACGGGGTCGCTCCTTCCGTGGTATGAGGAGGGAGCCCGGAAGCCCGCTCCCGACCGAGGAAGTGCTTTCTTAACACAGTTTGAATCTTGAATC
>JAFEGM010000024.1:0-6753 GCA_018240025.1 Verrucomicrobiota bacterium | reverse complement strand
GGCGCCGGCTTCATCGGCTCGGCGCTCATCTGGGCCCTCAACCGCCGCGGGCTCGAGAACATCCTCGTGGCCGATTTCCTTGGGCAGGACGAGAAATGGAAGAACCTCGTGCCGCTGCGCTTCGACGACTACCTCGAGGCCGATCGGCTGCTGGCCGCGGTCGAGTCGGGCAGCGGTCCCGATCTGAGCGACATCCGCACGGTCTTTCATCTCGGAGCCTGCTCCGCCACGACCGAGCGCGATGCGGCGTATCTGATCCGCAACAACTTCGAGTTCACCAAGACGCTCGCGGAATGGGCGCTGGGCGGCGAGCGCGCGCGCNNGCCTCGTCGGCCGCGACCTACGGCGACGGCTCGCTGGGCATGGACGACCGCGGTCCCGCGCTCAGCCGACTGCGGCCGCTCAACATGTACGGCTACTCGAAGCATCTCTTCGACCTGCACGCCCAGCGCCGCGGCTACCTCGATCGACTGGTGGCGTTGAAGTATTTCAACGTCTTCGGCCCGAACGAAGCGCACAAGGGCGACATGCGTTCGCTGGTCCATAAGGCCTACGGGCAGATTGTGGAGACCGGGCGCGTGCGGCTGTTCAAGAGCCACCGGCCGGACTACCGCGACGGCGAGCAGAAGCGCGATTTCCTTTACGTGAAGGATGCGGTCGAGATGACCATCGCGCTCGCCGAGCAGAAGGCGGTCGGCGGAGTCTTCAATCTCGGCTCCGGGCGCGCCAGCACCTGGATCGAGCTGGCCAGCGCGATCTTTGCCGCGCTGGACCGCGAGCCGGCCATCGACTTCATCGAGATGCCGGAAGTGCTGCGCGGGAAGTATCAATACTACACCTGCGCCGACATCACGAAGCTCCAGGCCGCCTGTCCCGGCCTGCCGCCCCAGTTTTCGCTGACCGCGGCGGTGGCTGACTACGTGCGCGGCTATCTCGTGCCCGAGCGGCAGCTGGGAGATGAGGAGAAGGCAGAAGGATAAAAGGATGAAGGATGAAGGACGTGCTTGAGGGCGGTGAAGGGCAACGGGTGGGAGTCGGGCTGGGGTCGAATCTCGGCGACCGGCTCGCGCATCTGTGCGCTGCGCGGGAGCGGCTGGTGGCATTGCCGGGATTCGTCGGACCGCTGCGATCCGCACCGCTCTACGAGACGGAGCCGCTCGATTGCACGCCGGGTTCGCAGCCGTTCCTCAACACGGTGATCGAGTTCGGCTACCGCGGCCATCCGGTCACGCTGCTCGATGCGCTGCTGGCCATCGAGGTCGGCCTCGGTCGACCGTCGAAGCATCCGCGCAACGCGCCGCGGCCGCTCGATCTCGACATCCTCTACTTCGGCAATCTGACCCTGCGGAACGAGGAGATCGTCATCCCGCATCCGCGCCTGCATTTGCGCCGCTTCGTGCTCGCGCCGCTGACCGCGCTGCGGCCCGAGCTGATCCTGCCGGGGCAGGCGCAGAGCGTGGCCGCGTTGCTCGCGGCCGTGCGCGACGACTCGGCGGTGCGGCTGGTTGCCGACGCGTGGTGAGGCCCCAAATCAGACGAGCTCCGTCTCGGCGTAAAGCTGTTGCAGCGTGATGAAGGGCCCGAAATCGGGCAGTTCGATCACCTCCTCGGGCTGGCGCAGCAGCCGGGTTTCCCATTCGTCCTCCCGCCGAAGGTGCAGGACAACAGCCGGTTCGTTGGAATCGATCAGCGCGTAAAGCCGGAGACTGGGGATGGAGCGATACGCGTCCAGCTTCTCGCCGCGATCGGTGCGCTCAGTCTCGGGCGAGGTGACCTCGAAAACGGCCAAGGGATTCTCCTGCCAAGGTTCGCGGAGTTGCGGACGGCAGACGGCCATCGCGTCTGGGTAGTAATGACGCACGTCGAGGCCGCGGCGAAGGCGCAGCTTCATGTCGCTGTCGAAGGGCCGGCAGGGTCGGCCGCGCAGGTGTGAACTGAGTCGCTCGATCAAATTTACCTTGAGGATCGAATGAATCGGCGACCCGCCCGCCATCGCGTAGACGACGCCATTCAAGTACTCGTGCCGGCGGCTGCTGATCGCCTCGGCCGCGAGATACTCCGCTTCGGTCAGGCAATTCTGTGCGACCGGAATGGCGCTCATGCGACAGCTTAGGCTCAGGGCTCAGGCGCGCAACTCGAGCGCACTACACCCAAAGCAGAGCGCTCGGCCCGCTTAGCGGCGGGTCCAGAAACAAATTCCGTCGCTGCGACTCGTCGGTGCGGCTGGCGGGTGCTGCGTATCAATCCAGTGGGCCTTGCTCACCGAGTCGGGGCCTGGGTCGTCGGGCGGAGCAGGATACGGTGGAGTCGCACTCCGGTTCAGAAAGCACCGGATCTGCCGTCGCCGGCTGCGGGCCCTCGTCCGGCACCCAGCGGTAGTGTTCGAGGGGTTCGGTCGGTCCGTGGCACTGCGCGCAGCGCGGTTCGCCGTCCAGCGACTGGATATGCCGGCATTCCGCGCAGTAGTGCACCAAGTCTCCGTCGTCGGTGAAATACGCATTGAACAACAGCGGCTCGGCGCAGACGCGAAAGTGGCGGGCGAGGAGCACGAAACCGGGGAATAAGACCAGGAAAAGCTCCCAGCTGGAGAAGGGGGTTTTGTCGTGGAGCCACGATGTCAGTCCCACGGCCGCGACCAGGGGCCAGCCCCAGCGCCAGCGGGGACGCCGAAGCTCGGCGATCTCCTGCTCGCTCCGGCGCACCCACATGGCTCGAGGGGTCGGTTAGATCTCGAAGCAAACCAGCTCGTGCTGCGCGCGGTGGTTGGTCCAAAAATGCCGGCCGTCGTGGGCCAGCGCGCGGGCGGCGAACGGGATGACGGCGAGATCCTCGGTGCGGCCGGTCGCCGGATCGAGTCGGGTCAGCCAGTAGTCGCCGTGGTCTTCGTCGTCGGTGGTGACGAGGTGGAAGGCACCCTGCGCAAAGACCTGGCCGCAGATCTGATGCGGCACTGGGAGCTCGCGTACGATCCGGCATTCGGCGTCCAGCGCCACGAGGCGCTGCTTGTACCATTGGCTGAGGAAGACGGTCTGGCCGTCGAAGCTGAGCTGCGAGCCGGCGTCCTCGGGGCAGGGGAAGCGGAAGTTCGGATCGAACCCCTGGCCCGGCAGAAAGCGCAGAAGCACGCGCTCGCCTTCCATGTCGTCGCCATCGCTGCAGACCACGCGCAACTCCTCTCCCAGCCAGGTGAGGCCCCAGGGCGTGCCGAGGCAGGGCCACTCGCTGCGGACCTGCAGGCTCGCGGCATCGAGTTCGTAGATGCGGTGGGTGCCGCGCGAGCCGAGCCAGAGGGTGTCGCCGGCGAAGGCGAGGGACTGCGGGAGCGGCGCCGGCGAGGTCAGGCGGCGGAGTTCGCGGAGGGAGGTCATCGGCCAGCCTAGCTGGCCGCCCGGGCGACTCAAACGCGGTGCCGCGCGCCGCGGGCACGTTTTGGCATCGCCTCGGCCCCGGGGTGGAGTCAGGTTCGGGACGTCGCTGCGCCATGGAATTCGTCCGTCGTCCACCGCACCCCGCGCTGGCCTGCTGGGTCGAGTGCCTGTGGAGCCTGCGGGCACCGGCTCCGGCCGGGGCCGCGGGCGACGACCGCATTCTGCCGGATGGCTGCATGGAACTGGTGGTGAATCTGCGGGCGCCGGTGGAGTCGGCCGTCGGCGACGCGCCCTTCGTGCTCCAGCCGCGCGCCGTGCTCGCCGGCCAGCTGACCCGCTGTCTGCGGCTGCGCACGACCGGCCCCACCGAGATGGTTTCGGTCCGGTTCCGACCCGGCGGGACGACGCCCTTCTTCCGCTTCTCGATGGACGAATTGGCCGATCAGGAACTGGCCCTCGAGCACCTCGGCGCGCCCTGGCACGAACTGGAGGAGCGCCTGCAGGAAGCGCGCGGCCCGACCGCGCGGCTGCAGGTGCTGGAGCGCTGCCTCCTGCGCGCCTTCGGCGGCGGCGAGACCCGCGATCCCCTGCAGCGCGCGGTCGGCCTGTTGCGCGGCAGCGCCGGGCGCGAGGCGATCGGCCAAGTCGCGCGGAGGGCCGGGCTCTCGCCCCGGCAGCTGGAGCGCCGGTTCCAACGCGAGATCGGGCTCGGGCCCAAGCAGTTCGCGCGCATCGCCCGGTTTCAGGAACTGGTCCGCCTGCTGCCGGCGGGCGAACCGCGCTGGGCGGAGGCGGCCTATGCGGCGGGCCTGACCGACCAGGCCCACCTGGTGCGCGAATTCCGCGCCTTTACCGGGTTGACGCCCACTGCCTGGCTGGCCGAGCAGGCTCCGCTGGGCGAGGCGATGCGGACGTGAGCATCGGCGCGTAGGCGCCCCGAGTTTGTCGCATTTCGCCAAGACCCGATGGGTCGGAGCGGGCACGATGTGGGCATGCAACTCCGCTCGACTGCCCTCGCTTTCGCCGCCGCGGCGCTCCTCCCGACGGCCGCTTCCGCCCAGCCCAAACTCGACAGTCTCGCCTTCCTCGCCGGGCAATGGCGGGGCACGACGAACGAAGGTCGCCAAGCCGACGAGATCTACTCCACGCCCGAGGGCGGGATGATCGTCGGGATCGGTCGCGAATTCGATGCGACCGGCAAATGCGTCTTCTACGACCTGGAGGTGTTCGTCGAGACGCCCAAGGGCCTCGTCTTCCGGCCGTCGCCGATGGGCAAGGCGGTGCCGATCGAGTTTCCGCTCGTCGCGGCCGAAAGCGGCCCGAACAAGGCGGTCTTCGTGAACGAGAAGAACGATTTCCCCAAGCGCCTGGTCTGGGAGTTGGTCGCGCCCGACGAAATGCGCATTACCCTGACCGGAGCGCAGAAGGGGCAGCCGGTGACCGCGATCTATCAGCTCAAGCGCGTGGGCACGACCCAGCGCTGAGGCGGTCACTTCCCCGACAGCCAGCGCCAGCCCTGCAGCCAGTCGGTCAGGGCGAGAAACGCGCCGCCGACCAGCACGGCCAGCGCGACCCAGCGCCAGAAATTCGGCCGCGAAAGCAGACCCGGCTGCGCCTTGGCGGACGCTTCCTCGTCGTCGGGATCGGGCAGGTCGAGGTGGTCGTAGATGCCGGACTCCTCGCTCCAGCCCGTCTTTGGGCACGACCCGCACTCACGGCACGACTTTGCCCCGGCCGGCACGAACTCGCCGCAGACGGGGCAATCACCGGGGGGCTCGAACGTTTCGGACATGCCTCATTCGAGCATGCGCTGGAGAAAAATCACGTCCAGCCAGCGCCCGAACTTGAAGCCCACCTGGCGAAAATGGGCCACACGCTCGAAGCCGTGGCGCTCGTGCAGGCCGATGCTGGCCGTCTGCGCGCTGTCGCATCCGGCCACGAGCGTGTGGTAGCCGAGGTCCCGGGCGCGCTCGATCAAATCGGTCAGCAACGCCGCGCCCAGGCCGCGGCGGTGATGCTCCCGGTCGATGTAGACCGAGTTCTCGACCGAATAGCGGTAGGCGCTGCGCACCCGGTGGAGGGAGAGCGAAGCCCAGCCGACCACCCGGCCATCGAGCTCGGCCACCGTCACCGGATGGCGTTCGTCGTGACCGGCGAACCATTCCTCCCGGGCGGCCAGGGAGACGGGCTGTTCCTCGTAGGTGCAGGTCGAGGTCAGCACGTAGTGATTGTAGATGTCGTTGATGGCCGCGAGATCCCGCGCGGCAGCCAGCCGGATGCGCATGGCCGACCCTCGCGCGGACTCGCCACCGGGCAAGCGCCGGACGGGCCCGGTGACTCCATTTATTTGGAATAATTCTTGATAAAGTCGCACTTCCGGGGAAGTTGCCGGCCCGATGAACCCCCGGCCCGCTCCCGCCTCTCAAGTTCGTTCCGGTCGCAGCGCGCGGCCCGAGCCGAAACGGACCGGGCGCGCCGCGGTGCCGCGCCATCACGCCGATGAGTCGGAATACGGCGAGTCGCTCGCGCACGGCGGCTTCCGGTTCACCCAGCAGCGCCGGATCGTCTTCGACACGCTGGCGCATACGGTCGATCATCCCACTGCCGTACAGGTTTTCCTGCGGGTGAAGGAGCAGATGCCGGCCATCTCGCTGGCCACGGTTTACAATTGCCTGGAAACGCTCTCGAAGTGCGGACTCGTCCGGCAGGTGAACGTCGACCGCGAGGCCACGCGGTATTGCGCCAACCAGATCGACCACGGGCACTTCGTCTGCACCGACTGCGGCCGGGTGGACGACGTCATGATGCCCGATCGGGCCGAGCTTTCCCGGCTCTGGAAGCTCCCGCCGCATTACGAAGTGCGGCAGAGCGATGTCTCTCTGCGCGGGCTCTGTCCCGACTGCGCCCGCAAGGCCCTCTCCAAAAACCCAACGACCAAATCTCTCTCCAAGCGATGAGTCTGAAGATCGACAACCTCCACATCAGCATCGGTGAGAAGCCGATCGTCCGCGGCTTTTCCCTCGAACTGAAGAAGGGCGAGGTGCACGCCATCATGGNNCGGCTCCGGCAAGAGCACGCTGGCCAAGGCCATCGCGGGGCACCCGGATTACACCATCACCGAGGGGACGGTCACGCTCGACGGCCAGGACATCCTCGCCATGGAGGCCGACGAACGCTCGCGGCTGGGGCTCTTCCTCGCCTTCCAGTATCCGAACGAGATCCCCGGCGTCTCGAACGCGAACTTCATCCGCGCCGCCCTGCAGGCCCGTCTGGGCGAGGGCGAGGAGCTCGATGCGGTCGAATACTACGAAGCGCTCTACGCCAAGATGGACGAGCTCGGCATCAAGCGGGAGTTTACCGCGCGCTCGGTCAACGAGGGCTTCTC
>JAFEGM010000023.1:21919-25645 GCA_018240025.1 Verrucomicrobiota bacterium | reverse complement strand
CATCTCGCGCAAGCGCAAGCTGCTGGAGAAACAGAAGGAAGGCAAAAAGCGGATGAAGGCGATCGGCACGGTGAACATTCCCCAGGAAGCGTTCATCGAGGTGCTGAAGGCCGGGTGAGTCGGCGGGCGGCGCCGCGCGCTATTTTGCGCTGGCTCGTTCCAGACGATCGTTGATGGCCCGGCCGAGCCCCTCGTCCGGCACGCGCGTGGCGCAAATCACGTCCGCGCCGCTGGCGTCGAGCTCGCGCAAGGCGTGGAACAAATTTGCCGCGGCTTCGCGCAGGTCGCCAGCCCGGGAGAGCCACGCCACCGGACCGTGGGCGGTCGAGGCGGCCGGGCCCGCGGCCGGTCCGAAGCCCAGCAGCGCGGCAGTGCGCGGGGCCGAGAGCGGCAGTTCCGCGAGCAGCCGCAGCGGCGTGCGCGGGGCATAGTGCGAAGCGAGCTGCCCGGGCGAGGCCGGCGCGGTGCTGGCCACGGGCGCGATGACCTCGACCGGTCCGAAAGCGCGCAATTCTTCCAGCGTCACGGGGCCGGGGCGCAGTACCTCGAGCGCGCCGGCGGCGGTCACGCGCACGACCGACGACTCCACGCCGTGGGTGGTCGGGCCCGCCTCCAGCACGAGGGGAATGCGACCGTCGAGTTCGGCCAGTGCGTGCACCCCGCTGGTCGGGCTGATCCGCCCGAAGCGATTCGCACTCGGGGCCGCCAGCGGTGCGCCGAACCCTTCCACCACGCGGCGGAAGACCGGATGCGCGCTCATCCGCACGGCCACCTCCGGCAAACCGGACGTGACGAGATCGGGCACGCCGTCCGCGCGGCGCGGGAGCAGCAGCGTGAGCGGGCCCGGCCAATGGCGTTCGGCCAGCGCGTCGACAACGCGCGCGGCCTTTTCCGACAGCGGCAGAGTGAGGCGCGCGACCCAGTCGCGCGAGGGCAGGTGACAGATCAACGGATCGAAGAACGGCCGCTCCTTGGCCTCGAAAATCTTCGCCACCGCGACCGGATCGAGCGCATTCGCCGCCAGCCCGTAGACCGTTTCGGTCGGCAGCGCGACCGCCTCGCCGGCCCGCAGCAAGCGCACGGCTTCCGCGACGGAGGCGTCGTCTTGGGCGGGCAGCAAGCGGGTGGTCACGGCGGATACATCCTCATTTCTTCGCTCCGGGCGAACATTTCCTGTTTACTCGCGGCGTTCGACCCGGCAGTCATGGGCGCTCCTCCGATGAACCCCCAGATCCACATCAAGGGTGTGCAGAAGGTGTACACCACGGCCCACGGCGACGTCCACGCGCTCAAGGACATCGATCTGGACATCTACCCGGGTGAATTCGTCAGCTTTCTGGGGCCGTCCGGCTGCGGCAAAAGCACGCTCCTCAACGCCATCGGCGGCTTCTCGCTGCCGACCTCGGGCACGCTGCAGGTCGAGGGCAAGGCGATCACCGCGCCCGGGCCGGATCGCGGCATGGTGTTTCAGGAATACGCGCTCTTTCCGTGGATGACCGTGGAAGCCAACGTGCGCTTCGGCATGGAGATTCAGGGCAAGTCCGAGTCCACCATCCAGAGCACGACGAAGGAGCTGCTCGGCAAACTCGGGCTGAAGGAATTCGCCAACCGTTTCCCGAAGGAACTCTCCGGCGGCATGCGTCAGCGCGTGGCCATCGCCCGCGTGCTGGCGCTCGACCCGCCCATCATGCTGATGGACGAGCCTTTCGGCGCGCTCGACGCCCTCACGCGCCGCACCCTGCAGGACGAGTTGCTGCGCATCTGGGCCGAATTCAAGAAGACGATCTGCTTCGTCACCCACGGCATCGAGGAGTCGATCTACCTTTCCGATCGCGTGGTCGTCCTGACCTACCGTCCCGGCACCGTCAAGGCCATCGTCCCGGTCGAACTCCCCCGCCCCCGCAGCACCACGGCGCCCGACTTCAACAAGCTGAAGGAAATGCTCGGGCAGATGGTGATGGAGGAGCAGAACCGGTTCGCGAAGGACGAGATCGGAGATCCGGGCGCTGCGGGGTAGGTTGGCCTGCGGCTTTGGTCGAAGCGAGGACGAGGACGACGACGACGACGAGGACGAGTCCCGTAGTCCGCACTCTCCGAGTGCGGCGGGTGCGTATCGGGGGAAGGAAGGCCTTCGGCTTTGAGTCGCTTCGAGGACGAGGACGAGGACGACGACGACGACGACGACGAGGACGATCTCGTCGTCCGCACTCAGAGTGTGGCGGGTGCGTATCTGGGTAAGGTCGTGCGCAGCGAGGTGGTTGCATGGCGACGAGCAGGACGAGCAGGTAAGGTGCCGGCAACGGCGTGCCGCCAGCTTGCGCCCTAAACGCAAAAGGCCCGCTTCCGCCGCCCGTGCCCGGTCGCATTCGGGAGGCGCGGTGCATCAGACTCGTACTCGTCGTCGTCCTCGTCCTCGAGTCGATCCAAAGCCGCAGGCCATCCTTCCCCGGTCGCGACAAGCCGCACTCGGAGAGTGCGGACTACGGGGCTCGTCCTCGTCGTCGTCCTCGTCCTCGTCCTCGCATCGATCCGAAGCCGCAGGCCATTCCCCCCGTCGCGGTCTGCCGCGCTCGGAGCATGCGGATTCCTTCGACTACTTGCCGAGTTCCAGCCGGTCGGCCAGTCGCTTGGGCAGGCCGGCGGCGAGGATGCTCGCCTGGGCGGTCTGGACGTCGTACGCGACTCTGCGCAGCATCACGGTGCGAAGCTCAGAATCGAAAACGGCGTAGCTCGCGCGCACATCGCCATCTCGAGGCTGGCCGACGGAACCTGTATTCACGTGGTAGCGAAATCCGGGTTCGAGTTGCAGCCTCTCATCAGGCACCACCTGAACTTCAGCGCCAAGGCCGATCCATCGGCCCGCTCGCTCCAAGACTCGGTCGGCCACCCGCTGTCGGTAAATGCGGGGCATGTGCGTGTGGCCGAAAAAGCAGAGCGGCCGGGTCTGCAGCCGCAACGAGACCGCGGCTTCGTCAGGATTGAACAAGAATCCCCAGCGATGCGGCTGATCGAGCGACGCGTGCACGGCTTCGCAGTGCTCGCTCGAATACGTGAACGGAAGACTGCCCAGCCAATCGCGCTGCTCCGGCAGCAGCCTGCGCCGCGTCCAAGTGAGCGAGGTTTCAGCCAGCGGACTGAACCCTTCGAGCGAGTCGTCGATCGCGGCTTGGTCGTCGTGATTGCCCTTGAGCACCGGACAGCCGAGCGCGCGCACCCGCTCCACGCATTCGCCGGGATTGGCGCCGTAGCCGACGAGATCGCCCAGGCACAGGAATCGGTCACAGGCCATCCACTCCCGCGCGTCGCCGAGCACCGCCTCCAGCGCTTGGAGGTTGGCGTGAATGTCGCCGAAGACCGCGAGTCGCACGGGCGAGTCTCGGGGGTGTGAGGAGAGGCGCAAGGCCCCGCTGTTTCTCCTGCGCGGCCAGTCCCGCTCGGAGGGTGCGATTGGGGACTCGTCCTCGTCGTCGTCCTCGTCCTCGTCCTCGTCCTCGAATCGATCCCAAGCCGCAGGCCATCCTTCCCTGTCGCGGCCAGCCGCACTCGGAGAGTGCGGACTACGGTCCTCGTCCTCGTCCTCGAATCGATCCCAAGCCGCAGGCCATCCTTCCCTGTCGCGGCCAGCCGCACTCGGAGAGTGCGGACTACGGTCGTCGTCCTCGTCGTCGCATCGGTCCAAAGCGGCAGGCCATCCTTTCCCCAGTCGCGACAAGCCGCACTCGGAGA
>JAFEGM010000023.1:19132-21802 GCA_018240025.1 Verrucomicrobiota bacterium | reverse complement strand
TGCGGACTACGGTCCTCGTCCTCGAATCGGTCCAAATCCGCAGGCCATCCTTTCCCCGGTCGCGGCCAGCCTCACTCGGACAGCCCGGACCACGGAACTCGTCCTCGTCGTCGTCCTCGTCCTCGTCCTCGATTCGACCAAAGCCGCAGGCCATCCCTCCCCGACTTGCCTTTGTCCCCTTCCCCACTCCAAGCTCCGCGCCATGCCCACGCGCTTCGCCCCCGCCGATCTCGCCGGTCTTCGTCCGCTGGCGCGCGAGTTTCGCTCGCCCGATGCCGCCGGCGCGGAAATCGCGCGCGCGGCGGCGGAGCTGACGCTGCCGAAGGGTGCGGTGCACGTGATCAGCGACATCCACGGCGAGGACAAAAAGCTGCGGCACATCATCAACAACGCCTCGGGCACGCTGCGTCCGCTCGTCGAACAGCTCTTCCTCCACCGGCTCGACCCGCGTGAGTTCCAGCAGCTGCTCACGCTCATCTTCTACCCGGCCGAAGTGGTGGCGCAGCTGGAGCGGCTCCTCCCGACCGAGGCCGAGCAGCGCACCTTCGCCGAGCCGATCATGACGCGCGTCTTCGAGATCGTCCGCGTGCTGGCCGCCCGCCGTAGTCTGCGCCGCACGGAGCAGGTCTTTCCGTCGGAGTACCGCGAGCTCTTCGCCGAGATCCTGCACGCGCCGGCCGCGGAGCGGGCGCCGGAGTTCACGGCCGCCATCGTCGCGACGCTCGCGCGGCACGGGCGTCTGCTGCATTTCCTCCACCTCAGCTGCCGGGTGATCCGCAATCTGGCAGTCGATGAACTCGTCATCGCCGGCGACGCCTGGGACCGCGGCCCGCGCGGTGACCGGGTCATGGACTACCTCATGCAGCAGCCGGAGGTCGCCTTCATCTGGGGCAATCACGATGTCGCCTGGCTCGGCGCCTGCCTCGGACACGAGGCGCTCATCTGCCACGTGCTGCGCGTCTCGCTGCGCTACGGGCGACTGCAGCAGCTGGAGGAGGGTTACGGCATTCCGCTGCAACCGCTCGAGCGACTGGCGCGCACGGCCTACGCCGACGATCCCGCCGACTGCTTCAAGTCGAAGACCATCGGCCTGCGCGAGCCGGTGGTGGTGGCGCGCATGCAAAAGGCGGCGGCCATCCTGCAGTTCAAGCTCGAGGGAGCCATGATCGACCGGCACCCGGAGTGGGAGATGGGGCAACGCAAGCTCCTGCATCGGATCGATCAGGGCGCCGGCACGATCGAGATCGACGGCGTCACGCGCACCCTGAAGGACCGGCATTTTCCGACCGTCGACCCGCACGATCCGTACGCGCTCAGCGCGGCCGAGCGCGAATGCCTCGACCACCTGCGCGCTTCGTTTGTCGCCAGCGAGCGGCTCTGGCGACAGATGCGCTGGATGGTCGGCCGCGGCTGCATGTCGCTGCAGCGGGAGGAATGCCTCATCTTTCACGGCTGCCTGGCGGTCGACGAAAAGGGCGAGTTCCTGCCCATGCCCATGGCCGCAGGGAGCTTCACCGGCCGCGAGCTGATGGGGCAGATCGAGTCGTCGCTCTACCGGCTGATCGAGGGGCAGCTCGGCGAACTCGATCTCTGCTGGTATCTGTGGTGCGGCCCGCGTTCGCCGCTCTTCGGCAAGGACCGCATCACCACCTTCGAGAACGACCTCGTGACGGAGAAGGAGTGCCACCACGAGACCAAGAACCCCTACTTCGCGCTCATCCACGAAGGGTGGTTCTGCGACAAAGTGCTGGCCGAATTCGGGCTCGATCCGGCGACCGGACTGATCGTCAACGGCCACGTCCCCGTGAAGCTGGAGAAGGGCGAATCGCCGCTCAAACGCAGCGGCAAGGCCATCACCATCGACGGTGCCTTTTCCGAGGCCTACGGCGACCACGGTTTCACCCTCGTGCTCGAGGCCGGCCGCACATTGCTGGCCCAGCATTCGCATTTCGAGAGCGTCGAGGCGGCGCTGCGCGAGGGCGCGGACATCATCCCGGACATCACCGTGCTGCGCGAATGGCCCGCGCCCAAGCGTGTGGCGCAGAGCCAGCGGGGCGAGGAACTGGCGGCGTCGAATGCGCAGCTCGAGCGGTTGATCGAGGCCTACCGGACGCACGCGCTGACGAGCTAGGCGGGGAGGATTGGCCTGCGGCAGCGGTCGATTCGAGGACGAGGAGGAGGACGAGGAGGAGGACGAGAGGCTGAGCGACAGCGGCGATGTCCCTGACGCGACTTGCGTCTTTTGTCACTTCGCCTGCGAGCGGTTCCCGGCTTCAATGCGGGCGCATGTCCGCCGTCGAAGACTTCGATCTGCCTGGGCCGCGCGCGCTGAGGCGCGTGGGGTGGCTGGCGCGCTGGTGGGAGCGCTGGATCGTACCGCAACGCCATGGGTTCCGCTTGCGGGCGGTCGAACCGGCCGATGCCGCGCGTCTCTCGGACGGGCTCGCGCGACTTTCGCCGCGCAGTCAGCTGCAGCGCTTCCTGCATCTGAAATCCCACCTCACGCCGGAGGAGTTGCGGCACCTCTCCGAGCCGGATCAATCGCGCCACCTGGCGTGGGGCATCGTGGAACTCACCCCGGACGGCCGCGAAGGCGACGGCGTGGGGGTCGCGCATGTCTTCCGCTCGGCCAGCGAGCCCGACCTGGCCGAGTTCGCCATCGCCGTGGTC
>JAFEGM010000023.1:0-19113 GCA_018240025.1 Verrucomicrobiota bacterium | reverse complement strand
CACGGCCGTGGTCTCGGCCGCAAACTCACCGCCGCGCTCGCCCGCGCCTCGCTTGCCCTTGGCATCCGGCGCTGGCAGGCCGTGCATCTATCGGACAATCACGCGGTGCGCCACCTGCTCGATGGGGTCGGCCGGAAGCTGAGCGAACACCCCTTCGGGAGCGGCGCGATGGAGGTGATCTACGAACTGCATGATCCTGCCCGCGCCGCCTAACGCGGCCGCTTCGTTCGTCAGGATTTACTCCCGCAGCGCGCCCCGCCCGCGCAGCGCGCGCTGCGACAGCCAAGTACCCAAGGCCACGACCGCCACCGCCACCACGCCCAGGGCGGCTCCGGGCCCACGCCCGGTCATGCTCTGCAGATAGAAGTAGATCCCGAGCGCGACCGGTGCCTGCGCGCTGGAGGCGAGCAGCACGATGGTCACGCTCAACTCCACCGCGGCTGTTACGAAAGCAGTGATGCCTCCGGCAATGACGCCGCCCAGCATGAGCGGGAGCACGATGCGCCGCAGCACGCGGAAGCGCGTCGCGCCGAGATTGGTGGCGGCCTCCTCGAGCGAAGGATGCACCTGCTGCAACGAGGCGACGCAGGAGCGCAACGCGTAGGGCAGTCGTCGCACGGTGAAGGCGAGCGTGATCGGAAACCACGTCGCCAGCAGCGCAACCGAAGTGCCCGGGACCTCGACGCCCTTGAAGAGCCGCAGGTAACCGATGCCCAGTACCACGCCGGGCACCGCCAGCGAAGCGGTTGCCAGATAATCGAGTACGCGCCGTCCAGGTAGATTCGTCCGGAGCATCAGGTAGGCGATGACGGCCGCCAGCAACGCATCGACCCCGGCCGCCACGCCGCAATACAGGAGCGTGCGCCCGAGCATCTGCGGCGTGTCCTGCAGGATGGTGCCGTAGTGCGCCAGCGTCCAAGCGTCCGGCAGCACGGTGAAGCTCCAGAGCTTGGCGAAGGACATCAGCAGCAGCCCCAGGTGCGGCGAGAGCGTGAAGCCGCCGTCGCCGTCGAGAAAGGCCGCGCGCACCACCGCGCCGACCGGCAGCACCAGCGTCAGGCCGAGGAAGAGAGCGATGGGCAGCGCCACGGCCGCCGCTCCGAGCCTTCCGTCCCGCCAAGCCGCGCGCATCGCCTACATCGAAGCGGCCTTGGTGGCGAGCTCGCGGGCCTTGGCGTAATTGGCCTTGGCCTGATTGCCCCAGGCCTCCTCCGCCGCGGTCATCTTCTTGCCGGCCTCCGCATCCTTCTTCGAAGCGCGGAAGGTCTTGAGGAATTCCGGATCCTTGATCTGCGCCTCGCTGACCAGCGGCGTGAAGGCGAGGGTGCGCGCCTCTTCGAGCAGCTTCTGGGCGGCCGCATTCTTCGACTTGGCGACCTTTTCGGCCGCGGCGTGGATGGCCTTGGCCGCCGCCGTCAGCTCAGGATGGCGGAAGGTGATGGTCTGATCGAAGAGCGCGCTCACCACGTAGTAGCGCGACTCCGAGAGCTGCGGGTCGAACTTCACCTTGGCCGTGATCGGCTTCTCGTAGGGGCGCGGAAAGCCGGCCGGAGCCTTGGCGTAAGCGGCCGGCAGCACCGGCAGACGCGAGATCTTCGGCTGCAGCAGCAGCGCCTGGCCTTCGTCGGAAACCGTCCAGGCCATGAACTTCTGCGCCGCGTCCGCGTTCTTTGCGCCGGCGATGAGGCCGATGTTTGCTGGCACGATGGCGGTGACTGCGGGATAGACAAAATCGACCGGCAGCCCGGAATTGCGCGCCGAGTAGCCGAAGAAGTCGATCACCAGGCCCGCGCCGTACTGACCGCTGCCCACGCCATCAGGCACCGCGGTCGAGCGCTCGGGGATGGCCGCACAATTGCCCGCGATTCGCGCCAGCAACGTCCAGCCTTTGGTCCAACCCTCGCCCTGCAGGATCGTCTCCATCGTCAGATGCGTGGTGCCCGAGCGCGACGGCGCACTGGTTGCGACGTGGCCGAACCAGGCGGGCTGCGCCAGGTCGGCCCAATCGCGCGGCGGCGGCAGGTCATTCCCCTTGAGGTAGCGCTCGTTGAACATGATGCCGTAACCGGCCAGCGCCTGGCCCTGGTAGAAGCCCTCCGGATCGTTGATCGGGAAATCGCCGATCTTCTCAGGCACCGCAGCATTCAGCTTCGGCAGCTTCACCAGCAGGTTTTCCCGCGCCAGCACCTCGAACGCATCGGGCGCGGAAACCCAGAAGACATCGGGCCGCGCGCCGGCCGCCGTCTCGCGGATGTAGGCGATGCCGGCCGCCGTGCCTTTGTTGAGGATCTCGACCGTCGTGCCGGGCGCGCGGGCCTCGTAGGCCTTTTTGTAGGCGTCGGTCAGTTCCTTCGGGAACGAGGTCACGATGACCACCTGATCGGCCGCCAAGGTCGCCAGGCTGCTCAGGCCCAGCAGCATCGCCGGAAGTGCGTAGGGTAGGATGCGCATTGAAATTGGGGACAAGAGAAGGGTGGCGGGACGGCGTGTTTAGACAAGCATGATCGCATGGTCCCAACGCCGCCTCCGGAGACAAGTCGCGCCTCGTCAGGGAGCGCGGAGTGGCTGCGTCTGGCTCTACTCGGCGCGCCGTTCCTGGTGGCTGTACTCATCTCGATCTCGCAGCTGGTTCCGACCGAAGCGTTCGATGCATTCTCGTATCTGTGGCGGGCGCCTTTCACCCTGCCGTACCTCACGGGCCGCTCGCTGATCCAGCGAATTCTCTTCACTCTGCTCGGCAACGATCCTCGAGCCATCAGCCTGTTTCAGATGGCCGCGTGGGCCGTTGCTGCCTGGGCTCTCTACCACTGGTTACGCGGACCCGGTGCGACCCATCGAAGCGCCCTCTCCCTCAGCCTCGCTGTCTTCTTCACCTCCTACACCTTCACTCTCGCAAACATCTACATCGGCCCCGAGCCGATCTATCTCATTCTACTCATTGTCACACCGTGCGCTTTGCTCAGGGTTTCCACGGAGCGGTTCTCGCTGCCGCTTTGCCTGCTGATGGGTGCGTTCATCCTGAGCAAAAACGTAGCGCCCCTGCTGCTCCCGGCCTTGCTTGGTTGTCGCTGGTGGATCCTCGGCGCAGGGGGACGAACCGGCCTCACAGTGGCCGGCATTTCGCTCACTTTGGCCGCAGGCTCTGCGGTCGTCACCCAACGCTGCGACACCTCGCTCCACATCAACGTGGTCAACAACCTCTTCGCGCGCGTCTTCCCTGATCCTGCCGCCGTGCAAATCTTGCGCGAGCGCGACGGCTTGCCGCCCGGTCCTTACATCGAGAAATGCGCAGGGGGAAACGCGCTCACCCCCGTCGACCATCTCGCAGTCCTGATCATCGAGCAGAAGACCCGCAACTACACCTTGCGCGACGACAGCTTTGGCTTCGCCGCCTGGGTGCGCAGCCATGGAGGAAAGGCCTACCGTCGCTACCTCCTGCAAGACGATCCGCTGCGCACGTTGCGCCAATTCAGAGACGGGCTACGAAAATCGGCGCAGGACAAATCGATTCGCAATCTCTCACTCACGATGCTGGAGTTCAATCGGACCGAGGATCCGATTTCCAACCGTGCTCGTGTGGAGGCGTTGCTCGGGCACGACGCCGACGGCCTTCTCGGCTTCGATCCGTTGGCTGCCGCTTTACGCGTGGCCGGCTGGCTGGGATGGCATCGGTTGGAGATCCTCACGCTTGCCGCGCTCGTGTCACTTTGGGCGGCGCGCCGTGACCCGCGCAACGGCCCCCTCGTTGTCGGAGCCACTTTGCTGGCGCTCGTCCCACCGCTCTTTTTCCTGTCCTTCTTCGGCGATGGAATGGAGTTCGAGCGGCATGTACTCCCTGCTTTGGTCCTGCTGGCTCTCGCAACCGTCCTGCTGCTCTTCGCTGCAGCCGAGGCCGCGGCGGTGCGCCTCTACGGCGCCTGGCGACGCAAGGCGTGCACAACCTGATCGCGCTCGTCCAGAGCGAAGGCTACCCACGCGTCGTCCCCCGTGTCGGAAGCCGGCAACTCGATTTCGAATCCGCTCCGACCGAGGGCCCTGTGCCGCAGCGCGGTGGCTACGTCCGGGCGGGGTCGGCACGGCCGCAGAAAGGTGACGGGCTCGAGGGTGCCGTTGGCCCGGCGTCGGGCCAGTAGCACGGCGGGAGCGGGCCGCGGCGGATCCGGCAGCATCGCCCAGCCTTGCAGGCGCCGGCCTGCGCCGTTCGCGCCGGGCTCCACAGTCAGCCAGCCGCCGTGATCCGTCAGTGGCGCCCTGGCAGCCTCGACCGCCCAATCCAACGGCGGCGGGCGGAGCCAACCATGAGCGCCGAAGAGCCGCAGCATTTCCAGCGTGCGCTCTCGGCCGAGCACGATGCGCCCGACCTGGGGGTCGGCGGTCAGGAGGGGCAACGCACGCAGGGTGAGAGCATCCTGCTGAAGCTCATCCTGACGGGCCGACAGACTGCGCAGCCCGGGAGGCCAGGCTGCCAAGGCCAAGGCGCCGACGGCCACCGCGCTGAGCCAGAAAGAGCGACTTGCACCCCGCACCGACCAGAGCAGGCCAAGTGCCCCGAGGGGGATCCAACAGGCCAGCGCTGCATAGCGCGAAGACAGCGCGAACGCCTCGCTGAACTGCGTACGTCCGTAGGCTGCGGCTGCACCTGTAATCCATCCATAAAGCAAGAGAGCCGTCCAGTGCCGAGCTTCCGAGGAGGCGCCGCGCCACGCGTCGCGCGCAGTCCAGAGCGCCCAGGCTGAAAGCAGACCCAGGCCGCTACCGATAAGGAGCGCCGTCGACTCCGGGCTTGCTGACCAATGCGCCAGCGGAGCGCCCGCCCACTTGGCCAGGAAGCGAAGGTAAGAAAGGAATCCGGGCGAGTGGCGAATCAGGTCGGGGTGATGCGCCGGGGTGACGTAGCCGATGGCGTAGAATACGGCCGCGCCGAGGCCCGCCGCAAGATAGGCAGCGTCTGCCCAGGTGAACATTCCTCCGGTCCGCGAAGCGAGGCGCCAGAGCAGGGGTGCCGCGAGCCCCCAGACGATCAGCCCATGGGTGAAGGAAAATGTCGCCACCAAGGCAGCCCCGGCGCAGAAGAGGACCTGGACCGGATACGACCCCGGCGAGCGCTGCACGGCCAGCGCGAACAGCAGAGCCGCCACGGGCACCTGCGCCGCAAAGTGGATCGCCCACGGCAAGAACTCCCACGCCGCCGGCGTGAAAATCAGCCAGCTACCGACCAATGCCAAACCGAAGCGCCCCTTATCCCCGGCGGTGCGCACCGCGGACCAAGGACGTGTCGTCCACAGCCACGCCAGCATCATCAAACCGAAGGCCGTCAGCACGCCGGGGAGCGCATGAAAGCCCCAGACCGCACCGGTCAGGAGCAGCCAGAGGCGAGGAAACACCATTCGACTCTCGTTATGCTGCAACCAAAGATCGGGGGGGCCGAGCCTGCCACTCAATAGCTTCTCATACAGCAACCCCGGCATTCCCCAATCGTCGGCAAAGGGCGCATTGCTGAAGTTCCACAGCGTCGCGACCATCAGCGCTACGGGGGCGGCAAGGAGGAGCCCGATCCGCCACGCCTGAGACCACGCTGGACGCCGGCCGGCAGAGGGAGAGTAAGCGTCGGAAACCAAGTTGGCCGGCACCCTGCATGCGGCCGCCCGGCTGCAAAGCAGAAAATCCGGCGACGCCAGCCACGATCTCGGCCATAGCTTGGGCTCCGTCCTGCCGCCATTTGTCCTCGCCCGCCCCACGCCGCTTCGGCCTCGATCTTCTCCGCGCCGCCTCCGCCTGCGGGGTAATGGCGGCCCATTCTTTCCTGGTGCTGCAGCCGCACCCCCCGGACTTCCCTTACGTACACGCGCTTGGCTTGCTGGGGGTGGAACTCTTCTTCGTCCTCAGCGGATTTCTCATCGGTGGGATCGTGTTGGATCTCGGCGAAAAGCTGCGCGACCCGGCTGCGGTGCTGCATTTCTGGCGACGACGCTGGCTACGGACGATTCCGAACTACCTGCTGTTTCTGGGAATCTGGTGGTTCATCCTCCACCGGCTAGGGGCCTCGCTCCCCCAGCCCTGGCGTTTCCTGACCTTTACGCAGAACCTTTTTTCTGCTCCTCTCGGCGCCTATCTCGAAAGCTGGAGTTTGTGCGTCGAGGAGTGGTTCTATCTGCTTTTCCCGCTTGGAATCATGGCTGGCCTGCGGAGCCGCCTCCCTCCCCGGCGGGCACTGCTCTGCACGACCCTCGTGCTGCTGACGGTGCCGGCACTCCTGCGTTTGTGGCACGTCGCCGCGCACCAGCCTCGTTGGGACATGGATGTGCGAATGGTCGTCATCTACCGGCTCGACTCGATCGCCTGGGGCATCCTGGCCGCGCTGCTGCGGGTGGAGTTTCCGGGCCTGTGGCAGCGGGCACGCTGGCCGGCACTGGCTGTCGGGGTTAGCGGGCTGCTGTACCTGGCACACTATTACCTTTTCACGCCGCTGCATCCCGACTGGTTCGGCCGCACCTGGATGTTCGCCGCGATCTCCGCTTCTGGCATGTGTCTGCTGCCGCGCCTGGACACTTGGCAGACCGCCTCCACACGGTTTCCCTTTCGCAGCGTGCGAGCCCTCGCCCGATGGTCGTACTCGCTCTATCTCGTAAACCTTCCGACCGCCTTTCTGCTGCAGAAGGTTGTCGCTCTACCCGAGGCGGCCAGCACTCCCGGACGTAGCGCCACGGCCCTCGTGGCCTATTTCACGCTTTGCCTGAGCCTGTCCGCGCTCGTTTACCGCTGCTGGGAACGGCCTTGGATGGACCGCCGGTGAAGCCGCCGGCGCCGGACCTGACGTCGTTTAGTCCTCCGGCACGTCGGGCGCAGCATCCTCGTCACGGAAGACGAACGACTCCCGGAATTCCGGCGCCTCGGTGCCGGCGATTTGCGGAATGCTGCGGAAGGCGATGCGGGCCGGCGCGGAATCCACTGCCGCATGCGCTCCGGCGAAGAAGGCCGCCTGCTGTCCGTGCGCCTCGTTGACCGCGTCGACCGCCTTGGCCAGCCGCGCCTGCCGTCGTTCATGCTCGAAGAGCGGCACCGTCAGGTCATCCTCGGGCACGAGATCGAGCAGCGTCACTCCGACCCGCATCGGATCGCCCGCGCCGCGCTCGCGCTGGGCCCAGAGCTGCTCCAGCGCCCGTTCCAGCGCGAGCGTGTCCTGCGTCGCTTCCAACCGCGCGTCGGCCTTCCAGCCCGAGCGATTGGTGTTGCGCACCGCCACGTGCAGTCCCTGCGCCGCGAGGCCCATCTTGCGCATTCGCGTGGCTGCCTTCTGCAGGAGCCGATGTGCCACCGCCAGCGCGCCGGCGTCGTTGCGCCGTTCGGGACCGAGCACGTGGGAGTGGCCCACACTGCCGCGCTCCTCCGCCGTGCGATGGACGAGTCCGCCGCGCAATTCTTCATGCAGACGCGAGCCCTCGATCCCTCCCCAGGCGGCGTGCAGCGTTTCGCGCGAAGCGGCGCAGAGCTGCTCGACCGTGTAGATCCCGTGGGCGTGCAGTCGCGCCTCCATCCGCTCGCCGATGCCGGCGAAGTCGCGTAGCTCGAGCCGATGCAGCGCATGGGGCAGATCGCCCACGTCGAGCAAAACGAGTCCGTCGGGTTTCTGCATGTCCGACGCGGTCTTGGCCAGGAAGCGATTCGGCGCGATGCCGATCGAGCAGCGCAGGCATTCTCCCACGCGGGCGGCGATCGTCTCCTTGATCCGTCGCGCCAGCGCCAGGGCCGTTTCGCGCTCGGCCCAACGGCCCGTCAGCGCACAGGACATCTCGTCGATGGAATGCACCTTCTCGACCGGCAGGCACTGTTCGACCGCCGCGACCAGCCGGTGGTGATACTCGACGTAGACCCGCGTGCGCGATTCGACCAGCGCGATGCCCGGGCAAAGCGTCCTCGCCTCACCTACATTCGTGCCCGTCTTTACGCCGAACGCCTTGGCCTCGTAGCTCGCCGCGATGCAGCTGGTGTGGTCGCTCATCAGCGGCACGACCGCGACCGGCCGGCCGCGCAGCTCCGGCCGCTCCTGCTGCTCCACCGAGGCGAAGTAGGAGTTGAAGTCGACGAAGAGCGAACGCAGCACGGCAGCGCCAACCCAATTCCTGCCGGCGGAGCCGTCAATGCCGGTGGCAGGCCGCGGAAGTTTCACGCGAAGCCGCGAGGGTGGCGAAGCAACGAAGCAAACGAGGAACGAAATTCAGCCCGCGTCGCCAGCTCAACGGCGACTCTGCTTCTTCTGCTTCGCGCCTTCGCAATCTTCGCACCTCTTGAAGATCTACGCGTAGATACTCTGGTACATGCACCGGCCGCCAGGCTCGTTCTCCCTGCTTCGCGTGAACCGTCAGAGCGCCGCCCGCTTTCCCGACTAAGTGACCAGCGGAAAACGCAGCTGCAGCTTGCGTGAGGCGAGATCGACCTCGGACTTGCCGCCGAAGCGGCGCACGATCTCACGGGCGCACGACAGGTCCGCCTTGCCGCCCTCCGCCGCGAACCAAATGCGCTCGGCCAGCCCGGGATCCCCCCGGAAGGCGAAGACCACGCTGGCGTGCGGCTCGCCTTGATCGGTCACGCAGCGGAAGCGCACCTCACCGCCGCTGGGCGCGCGGCGCACGATGACCGCAGCAAGGTGCTGCAGCCAGCGCGGCTCGGCCGCGAGGCGCTGGCCGGTGGCGATCTCCGTGGGCGGAGCCATCACCCAGCCGGGCATGGCGGGCAGGCCGGCGGCGAGCGAGAGAGTCGCCTCCATCGCGCTGATGACGGGCAGCCGGCCGGTCAGCTGGCTTTTGAAGGCGCCGAATTCGCCGAGCGCGGTGCCGAAACGATCGGCCGCAGCGGTCAGTTGCTCGACCATCTCCCGACCGGGCGATCCCGGCGGCACCTCATCCGTCAGGATCGAGGAGAATCCGTAGAAGGCCGAGGCGTGGTTGGCCAGATCGTGCAGAAAGCGCAGCGCGAGAATGCCCAACTGCTCGTGCGGCGTCAGCAAGGGGCTCGACGGAGGTGCGTCCATCGCCCGACCCTGCCGAAGCTGCGCAGGCGAGACAATGAAGAATTGCGGGCTCTCCGCGCCAGCCGCCAGCCGACTTTGCGCTTGCCGCCCCACCGCCCCACCGCGACCGTACCGGCTCGGTTCCAGCCTTATCCAATGAGTAAATTCGACGACGCACTCGACACGTACCGCCTCTGCCTGCGCGAGGTCATCAAGGCGGAATCCGTCAACGACCATCTCCTGACCGCAGTCACGCGGAACCTGGGCCCGGTCATCTACGACGCGGACGCCTCCATCGTGGCCGGCTCCGATCCGAAGGAAGTCGAGCGCGTGCGGACCAGCTTCCTCATCGGCAAGCTCGGCCTCCCGGACGGTCCGGAGCTGAACACCGCCATCGCCGCCACCATCAAGCGATTCGGCGCGTCGAATCCCAAGAAGTATCGCGCGGTCATCCACTACCTCCTCGTCCAGCACTTCGAGAAGGAGAACATTTTCGCCTGATTTCCCCCGCGGCGGGGAGAGGCCCACTCCGGTTTCGCGGCGGCGTCGGTGCCGTCGCTCCCACCCATTCCCATGAGCGAAGAATCATTCATCCAGCGCCATTTCGCCGAGCGCATCGGCGGCCCCCGGTTCGGCAAGGACACCGCCATCTACAAGTTCGAGAAGATCAAGCGCGCCAAGCGCGCGGCCCTCGCGGCGCATCCGGACACGGAGCTGTTCGACCTCGGCGTGGGTGAACCCGATGGCATGGCGGACGACGGCATTCTCGACACGCTCAACCGCGAAGCCCGCATTTCCAGCAACCGCGGCTATGCCGACAACGGCGGCGCTCCGTTGCGCGCAGCGGCCGGCAAGTACTTGCGCGAGGTCTGCGGGGTGGAGGTCGATCCGGAAACGCAGGTCATTCACTCCATCGGCTCGAAGGCCGCGCTCTCCATTCTGCCGGCCGCACTGATCAATCCGGGCGACGTCGCCCTCATGACGGTGCCGGGCTATCCGGTCTTCGGCACGCACGCGAAGTACTACGGCGGCGAGGTCTACAATCTGCCCCTCACGCGCGAGAACCGCTTCCTGCCCGACCTCGACCGCATTCCCGGCGAGATCCTCGGCCGCGCGCGGACGCTGGTGCTGAACTACCCGAACAACCCGACCGGCGCCAGCGCCACGCCGGAGTTCTTCGCCCGGGTGGTCGACTTCGCGAAGCGGCACGAGATCGTGGTCATCCATGACTTCGCCTACGCGGCGCTGATCTTCGAAGGCAAGCCGCTCAGCTTCCTCGCCACGCCTGGTGCGATGGACGTCGGCGTCGAGCTGCACTCCGCCAGCAAGAACTTCAACATGACCGGCTGGCGCTGCGGTTTCGTGGCGGGCAACCCGCTCCTCGTCAGCGCTTACGGTGCGGTGAAGGACAATTCGGATTCGGGACAGTTCCTCGGCATTCAGAACGCGACGGCGTACGCCTACGAGCATCCCGAGATCACCGAGCGGATCGCGCAGAAGTACTCGCGCCGCATGGACCTGCTCGTACCGATGCTCCGCTCGCTCGGCTTCGCGGCCGAGAAGCCGCGTGGCTCGTTCTTCCTCTACGTGGCTGCACCCAAGCGCGCCGTGCCAACGGCGGGCGGCGACGCGGTCGAATTCGCCAACGCGGAAGCCTGCTCGGAGTGGCTGATCCGTCAGCACCTCATGTCGACCGTC
Source organism: Verrucomicrobiota bacterium (assembly GCA_018240025.1). Taxonomy (GTDB): domain Bacteria; phylum Verrucomicrobiota; class Verrucomicrobiia; order Chthoniobacterales; family SZAS-18; genus SZAS-18. The sequence continues at coordinate 8,408 of JAFEGM010000023.1, read as the reverse complement.
CCGTGGGATGATGCCGGCGCCTTTCTGCGTTTCAGCGTGACCTTCGCGGCCCGCGACGAAGCCGACGAGCGGCGGGTGGTCGAGGAGATCGGCGCTCGTCTGGGCCGGTTCCGCTACGAGTTCTGATTCGCCTCCATTCTCCTTTTCGCCGTATGCGTCGTCTCGCTCCGCTGCTGCTCTGCCTGGTCACGCTCCTGCTGGCCGGTTGCGCGATCTATCCCGCCGGACAGTCCAACCCCCGCCAACCGGGCGGCATCGGGCTGGTCCTGATCGACCCCGGCCATGGCGGCGACGACCGCGGCGGTGCGGGGCACGGCCTGCGGGAAAAGGACATGACGCTCGATACCGCGCGGCGGCTGCGGGAAGAACTCGCGTCGCTGGGCATTCGCTCGCAAATGACCCGCGAGGCCGACCGCTCCATGATGCTCGACGAGCGCGTGGCGCTGGCGAACGCCAAGGCCGGATCGGGCGTGGTGTTGGTCAGCCTGCACTACGATTCCGGCCCGCGCAGCCAGAGCGGCGTTATCTCGTTTTTCTGGCGCACCGACAGCCACGGTCTGGCCACGCGCATCCATCGCTCGCTGGTCGAGGAGACCGGCTTTGAGGATCGGCGCGTCGTGCGGCGCCGCCTGCGACTGACGCGCAATCCCGACGTGCCCTGCGTGCTCATCGAGTGCGGTTTCCTGACCAATCCGAGCAATGCCTCCAAGATCGCGCAGCCCGAATTCCGGCAGCGCATCGCCCGCAGCATCGCAAAGGGCATCGCGCTGCAGCAGCAAATCGGCGACCGCGGCATCCCGCCGGTGCCTGAGCTGAACGAGCCGCTCTCGCAGGCCTCGGACCGGCGGGAGTATTGAGTGGCACCGGGGATCGGTAGTCGCTGGCTGGCGTTGGGTGATCCCGCGAGATCGGCCATCTTGGGCGTCGGTTCGTGATCGTGGCGCGGTCCTCATCGAGGATTGATCGGTGGATCCGTATAGCGTCTACCTCGCTTCCCGCGGGGATGACGGCGAATCGCTCACCGTTGTGAAAAGGCTGAGAGTTGAATCCGGTCGGCGAGTCCCGCGTGGCCCTCTGGACGCGCTGGGCGCGAGGCCAAGCCCAGCCGTCGCTCCTCCCAATCGGGACCGTTCGACCACCTGCCGGGTCGATGGGCCATCGACGTTCACTCCGACGGAGTTGCGCGGTCACCGAGGTCCGATCACCGATGACCGACCCGCATTCCCCGCTCACCCCGCCTTGTTCTTCAGGCCGCTGGTGATGCTGAAGACGGCGCTCATGATGGCGAAGACGACGCAGCCGATGATGAGGGCGATGACGATCACGATCACCACGGGGATGAGCGCGGTCGCGATCTCGACTTTCTTGTTCAGCTCCCGCTCGTAGATGTCCGCGATCATGGTCATCGTTTCGGCGAACCGCCCGGTCTGCTCACCCACGGCCATCATGTCCACCATCAGCTCGGGGAAGATCCCCTGACGCGCGACGGACTTGGACAAACTGGAACCGTCGAACAAGTCCCCCCGCGCCGCCATGATGCAGCGCCGCAGCCAGGCGTTGTCCGCGACATTGGCCAGCAACTCGACCGCGCGCAGAAGGGTGACGCCGTTCTTGAGCAGCGTGGCCATGGTGCGGGCGAACTGCGCGAAGAAACGGTAGCTCACGACTGCGCCGTAACCTGGAATCTTCAACCGCAGGCGGTCCCAGGCCTCCTTGCCGTCCTGCGTGCGCGTGAAGACCTTGAAGAGGGCGAAGCCACCGAAGATTGCGGCTACCGCGGCGGGCCACCACTTCACGATGAAATCGTTCACCCCGAGCAAAATGCGGGTCGGAAGCGGCAACGCACCGCCTGTTTTGGCGAGGAAGCCGGTCAATTGCGGCACCAGGACCGTGATGAAAAGGATGATGAGCAGGATGCCGAAGATCGAGAGGATCGACGGATAAAGCAGCGCCTGCTGCACGCGGTCGCGCAGCGCCTTCACGTCGTTCAGATGCTTGACCAGTCGCTGCAAAATCTCGGGCAGCGCGCCCGAGGCCTCGCCCGCCTGCACGAGGTGCACATAAAGCGGCGGAAAGCTCTTCGGGAACTCCGCCAGCGCCTGCGAGAAGCTCCGGCCGTCGACCAGCAGCTGGTGGAGTCGGGAGGAGATCTGCTGCAGCGCCGGCACCTTCAGCCGTCGGTGCATGACGCTGAGCGCTTCGTCGAGCGTCATGCCCGCCGAGAGCAGATACGCCAATTGCTCGGTCAGCAGCAACCGATGCGTATGGGAGAGCCGGAGGGAGGCATCCTTGGCCCGCTCCGACGCGGCCGTCGGCCGCTCTTCCGGCTTCTCAGCCTTTTTTTCCGGCTTCTTCTCGGGCTTGGCGTCTACCTTCTTTTCCGCACTGGCGGGCGCCTTTTCGGCCGACTTGGCGGCGGGGGCAGCCGCCGCGGGAGTGCTGCCATTGGCCGACTTGATGGAGAACGGAACGCACTTCTGGCGTTCGAGTTGGCGGACGACCGCGGTGCGGTCAGGGGCATCGAGCGTGCCCTCCACGAGCTTCCCGGCGACATCGCGCGCCCGGTAGGAAAAGACTGGCATGTTTGAGGATGCGGCCAGTCGGAAACCCGCGGCCGGTGGAGGAATCAAGCGCGCCGCCCGCGTGCAGCAAGGGAATTCGCGAAAGGGCGTTGCGTGCGGTGCACGTCAGCTGGCGGCCCGCGGAGGCTCGGGCGCCGGCAGATCGGCCAGCTTCCGGCGGATCGTCTCGGCGCGCAGCGCGTCGCGATCCTCGGCCTGCAGCTTCGTCGGCGACGTCCGCTGCAGATGCGCCGGCTGCGTCTCGGTGAAGAGGTCGTCGATCTGCTGCCGATGCCCGGTCGGGAACGAGCCGAGGTCGATGCCCAGGCGGATGAACGAAAGCAGGTTGAGCGCCTCCTTCGAAGTGATCGAGTGGGCGTGGCGCAGGATGCCGAAGGCGCGACCGACCTGATCGAGCAGCGTGACCGTCTTGCGCTGCAGGAGAGCGGCGCGGGCGTTCAGCTCGTGCTCGATGATCTGTTCGATGACCTTGTTGAGCCGGCCGAGGATGTCCTCCTCGCGCTCGCCCAGCGTGGTCTGGTTGGAGATCTGGAACAGATTCCCCATTGCCTCGCTGCCCTCGCCGTAGAGCCCGCGCACGGCGAGTCCGATCTTGTTCACCGCCTGGATGACTTGATTGACCTTGTCGTCGAGCACCAGCGCCGGCAGGTGCAGCATGGCCGAAGCGCGCATGCCGGTGCCGACGTTGGTCAGGCAGGCGGTCAGGTAACCGAGCTTTTCGGAGAAGGCATAGTCGAGCTTCTCCTCGAGGCGGGTGTCGACCTCGTCGATCGATTTGAAAACGGTCTTCAGCTGGAAGCCCGGTTGGATCGCCTGCATGCGCAGATGATCTTCCTCGTTGATCATGATGCTGAGCGTCTGCTCGCGGTTCATGACCACCGCGCTGCCGCCGCTCTTGGCCGCGTGCTCGCGGCTGATGAGGTGGCGCTCGACGAGGATTTGTTTCTCGGTGGCGGAGAGGTCTTGGAGGTATTCCGAGAAGGCATCCTCCATCTGCGGCAGAGCCTCCACCGCCGGCTTCACCACCTCGAGGACGGCGAGCCGGTCGGCCTTGCGGGCCCAGCCGGGAAAGGGGTGCGCCTTGACGTTGCGCGCCAGGCGGACGCGGCTGCTGATGACGATGTCGTGGTGCGTGCCGGCGGGACGCGCGGCCACCGGACCGGAAATGAAGGCGGAGAAACGCATGGAATCAGGCGGCGCGGGGTGCGTTCAGCTGGCTCTCCAATTGACGAATGGCGTCGCGGATCTGCGCGGCGCCCTCGTAGTCCTCCTGCTTGACTGCCTTTGCGAGGTCGGACTGCAAGGCGCCCATCCGGCGCTGGGCCTCGACCCGCCGAAACTGGCGGGCAGGCAACTTGCCGATGTGCTCGCTGCCTTTGTGGTTGCTGCGCAGCGGCGCCATGATGCTGTCGGCGAAAGTCTCGTAGCACTCGCTGCAGCCCATCCGCTGCGTCTTCTTGAAGTCGGCCTGAGTGAAGCCGCAGGCAGGGCATTTCAGCATCGCCACCTCGACGGGTGCCGGCGCGGTCTCCACCTGCGGCTTCTCCAATTCAGTGTTTACGCCCAGCCCGAGCAGCAGGTCGGCCAGCTGGAATCCGGTCGGATCCAGCACCTTCTTGGCCTTCGCGCAGAGGTCGCAAAGGTTCACCTTCTGCATCTTTCCCTCCACGATCTGGGTCAGATAGACCGTGGCGGGATTGGTCTGGCAGGCGTCGCACACCATAGTTCGAACTTCTCTCAGTGGGCCCCGACGAGGGCGGGCTCGGCCTTCTTGAACGGGACGCCGGTCGTGCGCACCAACTCACGGAAGCGCTTGGTCACGCGATGGGTCACCGGGCCGGGCTTGCCGTCGCCGATGATGCGAGTGTCGCATTCGCGGACCGGTACCACCTCGGCGGCCGTGCCGGTGAGGAAGACCTCATCGGCCGTGAAGACATCGTAACGGGTGAGCTCGACCTCGGTGATCGGGATCTCCAACTCCTCGGCGATTTCGAAGACCAGCCCGCGGGTGATGCCACGCAGCGAGCCCGCGCTGACCGGCGGGGTGAAGATGCGGCCCTTCTTGACCACGAAAACGTTGTCGGCCGTGCACTCGGCGATGTAGCCGGCCTCGTTCAACATCAGCGCCTCGGCGGCGCCAGCCTGATTGGCCTCGATCTTGGCCAGGATGTTGTTGAGGTAGTTGAGCGACTTGATGGCCGGCGGCATGGCCGCAAACGACATGCGGCGCGTGGCACAGGTGATGATCATCAGGCCCTTTTGGTAGAGCTCCTCCGGGTAGAGGCTGATGGTCGAGGCGATGATGATCACGCTCGCGCGCTCGCAGCGGTTCGGATCGAGCCCCAGGTTCCCCACCCCGCGCGTGACGACGAGCCGCACGTAGCCGTCCTCGAGCCCATTGACCCGCAGCGTCTCGAGCAGCGCCTCGGTCATCTCCGCCTTGGTCATCGGAATGGTCAGGCAAAGCGCCTTGGCCGAATCCCAGAGCCGGTCGATGTGCGCCTCCAGGCGCCGCACGCGGCCATTGTAGAAGCGGATGCCCTCGAAAATCCCGTCGCCGTAAAGGAGACCGTGGTCGAACACGGAGACCTTCGCGTTCTCCTTGTCGTAGAATTCGCCGTCGATGTAGATTTTCATGGCTGCAATGGAATGGGGTCGATGAGGTTTCTGCCGCGGTGCTGCCGCGAACGCCGTGCATCTAAGGCCTGCTGCCCCCGCGGGCAAATGAGGAGACACGCTCCCCGCGCGAATCGCGACCACCAACGCATCGCGCTCCGCCATCAGCGCTTCACCCATCGCCCATCGCCCATCACCCATCGCCTATATAGGCAATCACCACCCGCTCCCCGCTCCGCTATCGCCTATGGCCTATCCACTATCGCCTATGCCGAGCCCTAGCGAGGCTTGTCCGAGCCTTAGCGAGGCCCGCCCGCAGTGCGCCATGTGCAATTCGTCTTCCGCCACGCCGTCGACGATCATGAAGCCGCGCTCCACGCCGATGGCCTCGAAGCCGAGCGACTCGTAGAGCCGCCGCGCTGGCGAGTTCGCCTCCTGGACGCTGAGGTAGAGCTGCCGAATGCCAGGCAGGGCATAGGCGTGTTCCACCGCTGCCTGCATCAGCACCTTCCCCGCGCCGCGGCCGCGCGCCTCGGGCGCGACATACACGCCCCAGACGGTCGCCCGATGCGCCAGTTTGCTCGGTCGTTCCCGAGCTACGCCCGCCAGGCCCACGAGCTGGTCGCCGTCGAAAAGGCCAAGCACCAGGCGTTCGCCCGTCGGGGTGAGCGCCGCTGAGACCTCTTCCATGGTCAGACCGGCCTCCTCCTCGAACGTCGGACTGAAGGCCCGCGGTTCCTCGCGCAGGCCGCGCAGGCGCAGCGCCTGATAAATGGCAGCGTCGGAGGGATGGAGCACACGGGGTAACATGGTGCGGAGACTATGGAGCGGTTCGTCCGGGCCCGAGCCATCAGGCTTCCGCGCGCTGTGAAGACACACCGGCCGATGGTATCGCTTCCACCGGGCCCTGCAGCCAGGCGGCGCAGAGTACCAGCGGGCGTTCTTCGATCTTCAATTCGGAGCGGCCCACCGCCGCGAGCGAGCGTTCGACCCAACCCCGAAGCGACGGCCTCATTTCAAGGCGCTCCGGCACGGTCCAGCTGGAACCATCATGAAACACGAAGTCGATCACGTTGCCCTCGGCACCTCTCCACTCGATCACGGACGCGAGTTCACCCACCGGCCTTTCGCAGCATCCCGCCTCAGTTCGCAGCACGAGGAGGCCGCCTTCCCGGCGCAGATCGATCGGATACCAACGACCCCTTCGGTAATGCCAGAGCCCGAAGCCGCAGAGTGCAATTCCGATCATCTTTCCACTGACTTCGGGTAAGAGCGCACAAAGACTCAACCCGAGTGCGGCCACCGCCGCAGTCAGTCGCCGGTGCATCCTCGCGTCGACATCCGAGGGGTGCTCCGGCAGTCGGTCGGCAGAGGCGTAATCCATGGCTGCAAAACAACTTCGCAACCTAGCTCACCGGCGCGATACCGCCAGTTCCGCTTCCCGCAGCACCAGCCCGCGTCGCTCGACCTTCAGCTTCAAATGATGCTGGCACATGATCTCGCCCAAGTAGCTCGGCAGGGGCTGCCCGACCCACTGGTCGATCCGCCAGCGCGTGCCGTCCCGCCAGACAATTTCCATGAAACCACCTTCGAACCCGACCCACTCGATCAAGACCACCAAATCCGTGAGCGGATGCGCCTCGTCGCCTGGGCCGCCCCCATCGTCTCGCCATTTTCTCACCAGACGGTTCCCCTCGACCATCAGCGAGCGGTCACTAGCTACAGGTGGCAGAACTGGAGGCGGATAACGCCGATTCAACGCCAGCATCAGGAAAGCAGCGATGAAGCCTCCCAATGGGCCTGACGCAACCGTACTCCAACCAGTTGGCAGCGAACCCACCAAGACGATCCCCACCGCGGCGAGCACCAGCCCCAGAAAGGCCAGCTTCAAGCCGAACACCAGCCGACCGTTGTGGTTCGAACTGGAAGAGCGATTCTCCATCACTAGGTCGAACTCTCCATTGCGGCAGGCGTCCGTCAAAATGGAATAGTCACCCACGCCAAAGCCCGCCTTTGCCAATCACCAGCCACAGCACCCCCGCCGTCGCCATTACTCAATCAGGCGAAGCCGCGGGAGCGGAGGGACGCAGGGCCAGTCCGAGGCGCTCAGCTTCGAGCGCCGGCAGGCCGGCCGCTGCGCGCGCCTCCCGCACCGCGCGAACAGACTCCCCGAGATCTCCGTCGACGGGCCAGCCTTTTCCGTCCTGCCAGATCAACTCGCAGAAATGTTCCTCTGGGCCCACCCATTCGACCAAGCGGACCAATTCCTCGGCGCTGCGGCGCTCTTCGGCGTCCCGGGCGTCGACCCGATAAAGCAGATCGACGCCCTTCTGCCGGAGCTGCCCCAGCACGCGGCCAGGCGCGGGTTCGCGGCGGAAGCGGGCAAAGCGGGGCGAGGTCAAAAACCAATACACGGCGCCGAAAATGACGGCGTTCGACAGCGCACTTCGCTGAACCAGGCGACGCTCGTGCGGCAACGCCAGCCAGAGCGCGGCGTAGACCATCGCCGCCATGCCCGCCAGCACGAACGGCCATTTCACCTTCGGACGCATGCGGCAGTCTACGCGCGTGCGGCCGGCCCACCAGCTGCGAGCGAGTTCCCCGCCACCGGCTGGACTAACGATTCCGGGCTTCGCAGGACCAAGCCTCGACGCTCCGCGCGCAAGCGAAGTCCGTGCTTCGCCATGATGGCCCCGAGGTGCTCCTCCAGGGGGCGGCCGAACCAAGGCGAGATGCGCCAAGTCGCGCCGTCTCGCCAGACGATCTCGTGGAACTCGTCCTCGGCCCCCACCCACTCGATCAGCGCCTGAAGATCCTGCAACGGCCGGGCTTCGCCCGCGACTCCACCCCACGAGTCCGACCAGTGTCGCACGAGGAGAGCACCTTCTTCCACCAGCACATGCTCGGTCACCACCCATGACGAAGGCGGAGAGCGCTTGAGCAGGTAATGCATGGCAATCCAACCAACCACTCCGCAGACCAAGGCGACCCAGACATTCGGCGCGAGGTGACTCGCGGTGAAAGAGACCGACACGACTGCGCCCAGAGCGACCATCGTCCGGCCACCGAGTCTTCCACCCACGGGTTGAGGTGGGAGGCTCGGCGCAGACATGGCGGACTCCGCTACTTGCTGCCCAACTTCGCGATGATCAGCACGATGATCAGGATTGTGAGGATGAGGAAGGTGATCTTCACCCAGCTCTTCGGATA
>JAFEGM010000022.1 GCA_018240025.1 Verrucomicrobiota bacterium | reverse complement strand
CGTGGCGATGCCGGCATGGTCGGTTCCGGGCAGCCAGAGCACCTCGTGCCCGAGCATGCGGGCGCGGCGGGCCAGGATGTCCTGAATCGTGTTGTTCAGCACGTGCCCGAGGGTCAGTCGGCCCGTCACGTTCGGCGGCGGGATGACGATCGAGTACGCCGGCTTCGGGGAATGCTCGTCCGCCGTGAAGCAACCGCCCGCGACCCAGCGGTCGTACCATTTGGCTTCCACGCTGGCGGGTTCGTAGGTCTTCGCGAGTTCGGCGGTGCTGCTCATAAAAAGGGGCGGGAGATTTAGCCGGGAAATGGGATTCGGAAATGCGAAATGCGCTCGACGGGCTGGCAGCCGCGGAGGGGGAGACTGAAGGTCCGCAGATTTGAAGGATTCGACGCAGATTTGAACAGTGGAGGATGGGGTTCCTGACGGCGGCGAGATTCAGACCTGAGAAATCGGCATTCCTCCCGCAAATCTGCGGAACTTCCGCGCAGGTGAGAGCCGGCGGAACGGAGGCGCGATTTCCGTTTTCGCTGGGAGCGGGATCTGCTTACACTGTCATTCCCGCAGATGTTCCGCCTCCTCGCTGTACTCGCGCTCCTGCTGGCTGGGCTCGCCCCCGCGAGTTCAGGAGCGGCGACGTGGAATCTCACCTCGTTCGACGGGCGTGAGTACGTTCCGCTGACGGACGTCTCGCAGTTCTACAAGCTCGGCCTGCGCTTCAATCAGGCCGGCGCGCAGACGCAGGTGCTGCTGGCCTCGCCCGGGCGCAGTCTCCGGGGCACGGTCAATTCGAAGGAGCTCTTCATCAACGAGGTGAAGTTCATCCTCAGCTTCCCGCTCCTGGCGGTGGGCGACATGGTCTACCTCTCGCGCAACGACCTGACCAAGCTGATCGAGCCCGTGCTGCGGCCACATCGGCTGCGGAATCTCGGGGCGATCAACACGATCATCCTCGACCCCGGCCACGGCGGACACGATCGCGGTGCGACGAGCGCGTTCGGCGTGGAGAAGGACTTCGCCCTCGATGTCGCCCTGCGCGCCCGCGAGATGCTGCGTCGCCGCGGCTTCCGGGTGCTGCTGACGCGTCAGGCCGACTACTTCATCCCGCTGGAGGAGCGTACGCGCTTCGCCAACCAATACCGCGACAACGGGCTCTTCGTTTCCATCCATTTCAATGCGGGCAGCGGCGTCGGCACCGGCATCGAGACCTACCTGATGGCCCCGCGCCTGGTGCCCAGCTACAACGGCGACGGCGCGCCCAACGCGGCCGAGCTGCAGCAGTGGCCGGGCAATGTCTGCGACCCGGAGAACATGGCCCTGGCCACGGCCATGCACTCGGCCATGCTCAGCCGTCTGCCGCTCGACGACCGCGGCATCAAGCGCGCGCGCTTCCACGTCCTGCGCATGAACGAATTACCGTCGGTCCTGCTCGAAGGCGGCTTCGTCTCGAACGCCGAGGAGGCGCAGAAGATTGCCCAGCCGGAATTCCGGCGCTCGCTGGCCGAGGCCATCGTGGTGGCGATCGACAATTTCAAGGCCGCCACGCAGGACCAACCCGCCACGCCGCCGCCGGTGGCCCGCGGCGAGCCCGGGCAGAATCTCGACCAGATTATCCGCGAGGCGCGCTCCCTCTCGCCTGCGGCACCGGCGCCGGCGCAGAGTTCGGGCACCGGACCGAAGGTGAGTGTGCCGAGCCAGAACTAGTCGGATCGCGGGTTCGCCGACGAAAGGAAATCCGCAGATTTTGCAGGATTGAACGCAGATGATCGGGTTGGGGGAGGCGGGTGCCTCTCCATTCGTGGGGAGGCGGGGTATCTCTCCGTTCGTTTCGCGTTCGGAGATCTCGGCGATTCCTTGAATCTGCGGACAAAAAAACGCCGCCGAGCCCGGCATTTCCGGGCGCGGCGGCGAGAATGGGCGAGACCGGCTTACAACAAACCGTGGCGCTTGGCCCAGTCGTCGAAGCTCTGCTCGAGGTGCTCGAAGGAGTCGACCACGAAGAGGGTCTTCTGCATGTGCCAGATGTCGTAGGGCTGCTGCGCCACGAGATCGGGGATGAAGGGGCGTTTCTCGGCGCTGTCGGTCAGGGCGTGCCTGGCCTCGCCGTAGGAGGAGGCGATGCCATTGCCGTAGATGAGTTCCTTGCCCTTCTGCCGCACGAGGCCGAACTCGACCGTGAACCAGTAGATGCGCACGAGGCCGACGCGGATATCGCCCTCGGCGTTCGCGGCGGCCTGGCCGATGCGCTGGTAGAAATTGGCGAAGGCCGGCAGGGTGATCATCGGGCAGTGCCCGAAGATGTCGTGGAAGCAGTCGGGCGCCGGCGTGTAGTCGAGCTCGTGGCGCGGGCGGATGTAGTCGGTGCTCGGGAAGCAGCGGCGGGCCAGCAGCTCGAAAAAGTCCTTCTCGTGCAGCAGTCCCGGCGAGCGGGCGAGCGTCCAGTTGGTGGCCTTCTTGAGGTCGCGGCTCACGTCGCGGAGCGCCGGAATGCGGTCCTCCGGGAACTTCAGCTGCTCCATGCCGGCGAGGAATTCGTCGCAGGCGTGGGTCGGCAGCAGCTCCCGCTGCCGCGCGTACATGATCTTCCACGTCTCATGCTCCTCCGCGGTGTAGTCGGGGTAGGGGCAGGCATCGCCCTCGAGGATGGGACCATCGAGCTCGAGAGGAATGCAGCGCGGATCGTCGTTGGTTTCGGCTTGGGCGGCCGGGGCTTCGGGCAGGGTCGTCGTCATGGACAGGCGGACATGGGGTTTGGTCAGGTCGCCACCGAGGGGGAGGGAGCGGCGCCGGACGGGTGTGGTCGAATCAACCACGCGCCGACCCGGAGGCAAGCTGTGTGGCGCTTAGGACGCAGAGCGCGGCAGGAAGTCCGCGTTCTCCGAATGCGGCCGGCCGCCATGGCACCGCTTGCGCGCCCGGCCGCCTCTCCGAACGGTGTCCGATGGCGCGCCGTACGACCCGAACATCTCACTCCGAGCCGGTCATCCTCCTGACCGGGTTCGAGCCCTTTGGCGGCGAAACGATCAACCCTTCGTGGGAGGCGGCTCGTGCGCTGCACCACGCGATCATCGCGGGGCACCGCGTAGTGGCGGTGGAATTGCCCTGCGTCTTCGGGCGCGCGGCCGCAGTCCTGGGCAAGGCGCTGCGCCGGCATCGACCGGTGGTGACGATCTGCACGGGCCAGGCGGGCGGACGGCCGGGGCTCGCGCCGGAGCGGGTTGCGATCAACGTCGACGACGCGCGCATTCCGGACAACGCCGGGGCGCAGCCGCTCGACCGGCCGATCGCCCGGCGGGGCCCCGCCGCCTATTTCACCACGCTGCCGAACAAAGCGATCGTGCAGGCGATCCGGGCCCAGGGCATTCCGGCCGATCTCTCCAACACGGCGGGCACCTTCGTCTGCAATCACGTGGCCTACGCGCTGATGCAGTGGCTCGCGCGCAGTCGACAGCGGCCGCGGCCGCGGGGCGGATTCATCCACGTGCCGTTCATCCCGGAGCAGGTGGCGGAGCGGCCGGAAACGCCGTCGCTGCCGCTCGATGCGATCGTCGAGGGCCTGGCCATCGCCTGCGAGGTCGCGGTGCAAACGCAGCGCGATGCGGTAGCCTCGCTTGGACGCGAGCATTGAGCCGCCGCGGCGAACGCCCGAAGATTTGCGGATTCGCCCCGCGCGCGGGCTTGACCCGAGGGGGTGGTCCGCCGCATATCGATCCCGCCGGGGGCAGGGCCGCCGGCACTCGTTCACAACCCTCTCCAACTTATGTCCACGCTTCTCCGTTTCGCCGTCGTCGCCGCTCTGCTCGCCACCACTCTCGCCTCCACCGCCTGCAACACGGTCAAGGGCGTGGGCCGCGACGTCGAGTCGGTCGGTCGCGGCGTCGAGCGCGCCGGCAGCGGCCGCTGATCTGCGCACGACCGTCCGTCTTTTCCGCGCGAAGCCGGCTCTCCGCCAGGAGGCCGGCTTCGTCGTTTGCAGAGTAGTCCGCACTCTCCGAGTGCGAGTGCGGCAGCGTCCTGCGCCGAGGACGAGAGGGACGAAAGGGACCAAGCGCCCGTCGATGCGAGTCACGCCGTGTCGTCCTCGTCCTCGTCGTCGTCCTCGTCCTCGCGTCGACCCGCCGCCGCAGGCCAAGTTTTCCCGTCCTTTCCGTCCTCCTCGAAAATGCGAGTAACTTGCAAAAGGCGTCGTCCCGCGCTCTGACTGACGGGTGTCCATCCTTTGGGAACCCTTCACCCACGAGTTCATGCAGCGCGCGCTGCTGGGCTGTGCGCTGATCGGCTTCACCAACGGGTTCCTCGGGGCCTACGTGCTGCTGCGGCGGATGGCGCTGATGGCCGATGCGCTCTCGCACTCGCTCCTGCCGGGGTTGGCGCTCGGCGTGATCTTCTTCGGCCTCACGCCCTTCAGTCTGTTCTTTGGCGCGCTGGCGGCGGCACTCTTCGTGGCTCTGGGGGCGGCGGTCATCTCGCGCAGCTCACGGGTGAAGGAGGAGGTCTCGCTCGGCATCCTCTACACGGTGGCCTTCGCGGCCGGCGCGGTTCTGATCACTTTCGCGCCCACCCGCGTTTCGCTGCTGCATTACCTCTTCGGCAATGTCCTCGGCCAGGGCACGAGCGACCTCTGGATCGCCTGGTCCGTGGCGCTCGTGACGTTGCCGACCATGGCCATCCTGCAGCGACCGCTCTTCCTGCTCCTCTTCGAACCCAACGTGGCCCGCGCCCAGGGCGTGCGGGTCGATGCCATCAGTCTGCTGGCCACCGGATTCGTGGTGCTGGCCATGATCTCGGCCCTGCAGGCCGTCGGCGTGGTGCTCGCACTCGGCCTGCTCATCGCGCCGGCGGCCACCATCTATCTGCTGTCCGATCGCTTCGAATGGCTCTTTTGGGGCGGCGGCCTGCTCGGCGCCTTCGGGTCCTGCGTCGGCCTGCTGCTCTCCTACTGGTTCGGCCTGCCCAGCGGCCCGTGCATCGCCCTGCTCCTCGGTCTGCTCTTTGGCGCCGCCTATCTCTTCGGCCCCCGCTACGGCGTGCTGCCGCGGCTCTGGCGGCGCAAGCGCCACTTTCACGAGGAGTCGCTCGAGCGCTGGGGAGCGGAGCGAAGCCAAAGCGCCAAGTGACGCCGTCAAACCGTCACAGCCGGAGTTCCGCAGACAGCAAGCGCTTCCTTAGATCTTCAACCTTAATCCGGTTTGATCCTTGGTTCCTGCATCTTGAACGTTACCCTCCCTGCGCCTTCAGGAAGTTGGTCACCCGCGAGACGCACAGGAGTTCGCCCGACTCCACATGGTGAATTTCCACCTCGTGCACCACGAGCGTGCGGGAACGGCGGATGACCCGGGCGGTGGCGCGGACGCTGCCTTCGCGGGCCGAGCGCAGGTGCGAGCCGTTGATCTCGATGCCCACGGGCGCGACCTTCGTCAGGTCCAGGCCCCAGCAGGCGTGCATGCTGGCGGCCGATTCGGCCAACACCATGTTCATCCCGCCATGCAGCAGGCCCATGGGCTGCCGGCATTTGTCGGTGATGGGCATGACGATCTCGGTGCCTTCCTCGTCGTAGCGGGTGATGTTCATTTCGAGGAAGTGCCCGGCATTGCGGGCCCCGAAGGCGCGGACCTCTTCGAGCGTGGGGTGGAATGCGGACATGGCGGAAAGAGGAATCGCCCGGCCGCCGGTCAACGCCTTCTTTGGCCAATGACGCGTCCGCGAGGCCCGCGCCGTTTTGGGGCGAGGTGAGGATGCTGGGCTTTCCCTGTTCAGAGCGGCGGGCTGGTGCTATCTCTCCGCGCTTCGCCATGTCGTTCCCCTCCCGTCTATCGCTGCTCCTCGTTGCGCTGTGTCTCGCGCTGCTTCCGGGCATGTTGCCTGCCCAGGCGGACGCGGACGATCCTTCGGAACTGTTTCTCAAGGCCTTCACTTCGGTTCAACAGGGCGAAAAGCTGGAGCGGGACGGCAAGTTCAAGGCTGCGGTCTCCAAGTACCGCTTTGCCGCTTCGCTGCTCGAACAGATCGCCCAGCGCAATCCGAACTGGCAACCGCTCATCGTCAGCTACCGCACGCGCAAGACGGCCGAGGCGATCGGCCGGGCCGAGCAGCGCATCCAGTTCGAAAAGCCCGACGGCAGCGCGCCGCCCGAGGTCGCCGCGCCGCCGGTGCCGCAGCCCACGCCACCGCCGGCCGCGCCGGTCACACGGCCGTCGCGTTACATTCCCTCGGGCGACGGGACCGATCCGCTTCCGACCAACGAGCCCGAAATGCCGGCCTCGGTGCGGCGGGTGCCGCCCCCTGCAGGCGCGGGCGGTTCGACCACACTGCCGCTGCCGGCGGCGCAGGCGCCGGAAACGATCTCGCGTTCGGCCCAGGACGCCAAGTCGCGGCTCGACAAGCTGCAGCGCGATCTCGAGGAGAACCGCAAGCAACTGGCTGCGGCCAAGGAGCAGCGGGACAAGCTGGAGAACGAACTGAACGCCTCGCGCGCGGAGGCCAAGAAGGAGAAGAAGCGGGCCGATTCCGCGGCCGCCGAAGCGACGGATTTGGAGGCGCAGCTGAAGAAGGCCAAGGACATCGCGCAGGAGGCGGTGAGCAAAAACCCCGACGCTGCCGAGACCCGCAAGGCCCTGCGCGAGCAGGTGGCCGAGCTGAAGAAGCAGGTCGCCGCCGCCGAGGGGAAGGCCAATTCCGCGGCCAGCGAGCGCGAGGAAGTGGCCAAGAAGCTGGCCGCCGCGACCGAGCGCGTCGAGGCCCTCACCAGCGAGCGCGACGCGGCCAAGGCGCAGGCGGAGTCCGGCAAGGATGCCAGCGCGCGCATCGACGCCCTGCTGGCGTCCAATGCGGAGACGATGCGTAAGCTGGAGGCGGCCGAGAGCACCGTGCAGCGTCTGACCGAGGAGGCGGAAGCCAAGCGCAAGGACAGCGAGTCGCTGCGGCGCGAAATCACCTCCTTGCGCGGCCAGCTCGATCTGGCCCGCGATCAGAACGACAAATCGGCCACCGTCATCACCGACATGCGCGCGCAGCTCGAACAGGCCACCAAGGACTTGGCCGACGTGCGCAAGCGCGGCGCGACGAGCGACGAGATCAACAAGATGACGCGGGAGAACGAGTTGCTGAAGGGCATCGTCCTGCAGCAGCTGAAGGAGCAGGCCAAGCGTGAGCAAGCCAAGAAGCTCCTGACTTCCGAACTCGCGCGGCTGGAGGTGCAATCGAAGACGCTGACCGAACAGGTCGAGCTGATGGGCGCACCCACGCTCAAGCTGAGCGACGAAGTGCGCGCCTTGTTCCGCGACGCGGAGATCAGCACTGCGGACGGCGGCAGTACGTCGATGGCCGTGACGATCGCGACCGTGAAACAGCGCCGCGCCGGCGACACGCCCGATGGCGCCGATCCCGCCGTGCCGGAGGGCGGGAGCACGCCGCCGCCCGGGCCGATGGTCGAGACGAACATGAATCCGAACGTGCCGGCCGATGCCGTCGGCATGGCGCGCGAGATGAAGGAGCAGCTCGACGGCGGCAAATACGTCGAGGCCGAGAAGGGTGCCGAGCGCATCCTGGCCAAATATCCGGACAATCTCTTCGCCCGCTCCTCGCTGGGCGTGGCGCAGCTGCGGCAGGGCAAGCTGAAGCAGGCCGAGATCACGCTGAAGCGCGCGCTGGCCAGCAATCCGAACGACGCCTACTCGCGCTCCTCGCTCGGCATCGTGTACTATCGGATGAAGAAGTTCGACGAGGCGATCGACCAGCTCACGCGGGCCATCGCCCTCGATCCGAAAAGCCCGAGCGCGCACAATCACCTCGGCATCGTGGCCGGGCAAAAAGGCTGGCCCGAGGCGGCCGAGCAGGAGTTCAAGAAGGCGATCGCGCTGAATCCGAACTACGCGGACGCACACTTCAATCTCGCGGTCATCTACGCCACCAATCAGCCGCCCTCCAAGCAGCTGGCGCAGCAGCACTACCGCCGCGCCACCCAACTGGGGGCCACGCCCGATCCTACGCTGGAGCGGTTGATCGGAAACTAGCGCCGTCGGATCGGCATCCAGCCGAGGATTTCCGATTGCCCCCGCCGCGCTGTCTTTGGATGATGCGCCCCACCCGACGCGGTGCAGGGGCGTGGAAGCGATCCTGCCCGACTGCCCCGACGGGTCCGCCCAGATCGTCCCAAGCCCCCGTCAACGGTGTCCTACCTGATAGAAAAACGCCGCCGAACCGCCGCGCGCGTCTCCGTGTTCTGCATTCTACTGCTGCTCGCAGCAGCCGATCTCCTGTTCGTCGCACGGGTGCGCGTGAAGAGTCTCGCGTCCGGCAGCTACCTGCTGACCGAATTGAGCCGGGTGCATGAGTCGCTGGTCGCCTCGGCCCTGGGCTGCTGGGCGGTCGCCGCCGTGCTTATCTCGCTCTGCGTCGAACGCGCCCTCCAGCCGACGGCCTGGGTGCCGCTGGGCGTGCTGCTGATGCGGCTGCAGGCAGTCTCGCTCACTTTGATGGCTGTCTTCCCCCCTGGGTTGGCCGGCGATGGCGCCTCGCTCGCGCCCACGCTGCATCAGATCGGTTTCTACTCCGCGCTCTTCTTCGGCGCGGCCTGCCCGCTCGTGCTGGCGCCTTCGTTCCGCTGGGACCCGGAGTGGACCGCCCTGACCTGGCCCGGCCGATTGGCCACGCTGCTGGCCGTTGGGACGGTGTTGGGCTTGATGCTCTTTCCCCCGGGTGCCGGGGCGTTCTGGGAGGTCTCCGCCGTCGCTGCGCTGATCTTCTGGCTGCTGCTCTGCGCGTTCGGCGTGCTGCGCTCGGTGCGCTGGGGGGCGCGCTCGCGCCGTCGCGCCGAGTAGGCAGGCCGCGAAAGCGGCGGATGCAACCCGCAGTGGCGCAGTCGCGCATTCGGGGTATGGTCAATACCCCTCCGACGTCGGCATGCCGCCGAATCGACGGGCCTCTGCCATGGAAAAGCGTCTCTTCTCGGAACTCGGTCTCTCTCAGCCTCTGCTCGATGCGGTGGCACGCATGGGCTTCGAGGAGGCCTCCCCCATTCAGTCGGCCGCCATCCCGGTGGTGCTCGCCGGTCAGGATCTGGTGGGGCAATCGGCCACCGGCTCCGGCAAGACGGCGGCCTTCGCCATTCCGGCCATCGAGAAGATCGACCTCGCCGTGCGCGCGGTGCAGTGCCTGGTGCTCTGCCCGACCCGCGAACTGGCGGTGCAGGTGGCCGAGGAGGTCGGCAAGCTCGCGTTCTTCAAGCGCGGCGTGCACGCCGTGCCGATCTACGGCGGGCAGAGCTACGA
>JAFEGM010000021.1:50547-51267 GCA_018240025.1 Verrucomicrobiota bacterium | reverse complement strand
GGGGGTTGGCGCACCGGTTACGGTACAGGAGCGGAAGTAGCGCAATTCCAGAATCTGCTGCCACCGTTGCGGCAGTTGCACGAGCGCCCGGCGGACCTGTCCCGGCTCGCAGCAGGCGAAATCCTCCACGCCCCCCGAGGCCACCGGATGGAGCGCCTCATCGTCCAGCGGCAGAATGCGGCCAACCCGGCGCACCTCGCGCAGGAACTCGCGAAGCGGCCCTGAACAGCCATTGCCGCACGCACTCCCGCTGCCGGATCTGCGATCCGCGGCGCACGAAGATGAGGATCGTCTCCTGCGTCAGGTCGTCCGCCCTCGCCGGACACCGCACCAGACTGATGGCAAAGTTCCGCAACGGCCGGTAGTGGCGTTCCACCACCTCCTGCAGCTCCAGGCCCTCGCCCGCCTCATTCCCGTTCGCCGATCCGTCGTTTTCCCTGCACAACATTGGCCCCAAGCTGCCCGGCCCCGCGGAGCCGGTAAATGCGTCGAAGGGCGTAGAGCGGCAGCCGAGCGGAGGAGCGGAGGAGCGGAGGAGCGGAGGAGCGGAGGAGCGGAGGAGCGGAGGAGCGGAGGAGCGGAGGAGCAGGGGAAAGTGCGCGCAGCCTGTTGATGTCGAACGCGGTGGCTCGTGGTCGGCAACTCCCAAGCAATTCAGCACGCACCTCCCCCGCTCCCCCACTCCCCCGCTCCCCCACTCCTCCGCTCCTCCGCTCCCCC
>JAFEGM010000021.1:47775-50483 GCA_018240025.1 Verrucomicrobiota bacterium | reverse complement strand
CCTCCGCTCCCCCGCTCCCCCGCTCCCCCGCTCCCCCGCTCCCCCGCTCCCCTGCTCCTCCGCTCCCCTGCTCCTCCGCTCGCCTTTTCCCGTGCGCTGCACCGCGGACGAGGCGAAGGATCCCGATGCGATTCGAAAACACACGTTGGGTGGTGGTGGGCGGCAGCGCGGGCATGGGTCTGGCTATCGCTCGAAAGGCCTTGGGGGGCGGCGCGGAGGTGACCATTGCTGCGCGGTCGGCCGAAAAGCTCGACCGCGCCCGCCAGACGCTCGGCGGCGGGGTCCGTGCGCAGGTGGTCGACACCACCGACGAAGCCACTGTGGTCGAGCTCTTTCGCGCGGCGGGCGAGATCGACTACCTCCTGATCCCCGGCACCGCCTTGCGCCTCGGTCCGTGGCGCACCATGCCCGTGGAGGACGTCCTTTTCTCCCTCCGCGGCAAGTTCGTGGGCCCGTTCCTCTGCGCCCGCCACGCCCGACTGCGCCCCGGCGGCTCGATCACCTTCTGGTCCGGCATCCTCAGCCGTCGGCCCGGCCAGAACGACGCCGTCCTGGCTGCCGTGAATGCCGCCGTCGAAGGCATGACCCGCGCCTTGGCCCGCGATCTCGCGCCGCTCCGCGTGAACTGCATTTCGCCCGGCATGGTCGCCGGCACCGACGCCTACCTCGAAATGCCCGCCGAAGCCCGCGAGCAAATGTTCCAGGCCATCGCCGGTCGTCTCCCCGCGCGTCGGGTCGGCCAGCCTGAAGACATCGCGAGCCTCGCGATCGAGGTCGCGACGAATCCATTCCTGACCGGCGCAGTCATCGACATCGACGGCGGCGGCATCGTCGCGTGACCGGCGCCTGACCGAGGGATTGGCTGATCCCTGTGTGTGAGACGAGCGGCGCGTAACTTTAGACTAGCGTGAACCGACAGCCGCTTGGAGCGCCACGACGGCAGCGCGTGGACCCGCGGGCGTTTTCGACGGCACTGCCGCTTCTCTCAACTGCGCTACGCCCGCCGCGTCTTTTTCTCTCGGGGGGGGGCACTCCCCTACACGTGCACCGGATGCCCGAAGGCCACGCCCGTCGCCTCGTGGATCGCTTCGCTCAGCGTCGGATGGGCGTGGATGGTGGCCTCGATCTCCTCGTGGGTGGCTTCCATGGTCAAGGCCAGGCCCATCTCGGCGATCAGCTCGGTGGCTTCGTTGCCGATGATGTGGGCGCCGAGGAGTTCGCCGTGTTCGGCGCCATAGATGAGCTTGGCGAAGCCTTCGCTCTCGCCGGTGGCCAGGGCCTTGCCGCTGGCGCTGAACGGGAACTTGCCGACCTTGTATTTGATCCCCTTCTCCTTCAGCGCGCGTTCGGTCTGGCCGACGCTCGCGACCTGCGGCTGGCAGTAGGTACAGCCGGGGAAAATCTCGACCTTCTTCGGCGTGTGGCCGGCAAAGATGCCTTCGACCGCCTGGATGGCCTCCCAGCTGGCGACGTGGGCGAGCCAGGGCGGCCCGATGATGTCGCCGGCAGCGTAGACGTTCGGCACGCTGGTCTGGTAGCGGGCGTCGGTCTTGATGTAGCCGCGCTCGAGCTCCAGCTTCAGCCCGCCGGGGACGACCGGCGAGACGCCAATGGCGATGAGGGCGCAATCGGCCACGAGAGTTTCGCCCGGCTTGCCGTCGGCTCCGGCCAGCGCGACCTCGACGCCCTTGGCGGTCTTCTTCACGCCGTTCGATTTCACGCCCGTCAGGACATTGATCTTGGCCTTCTTGAAGCTGCGCTCGAGGGCGGCACTGATCTCATCGTCCTCCACCGGCAGAATGCGCGGCATCATCTCGATGAGCGTGACCTTCGTGCCGAACGCATTGAAGAAATACGCGAACTCCACGCCGATGGCCCCGGCGCCGAGGATGACGATGTGCTCGGGCTGCTTCGCCAGGACCATGGCCTGGCGGGCATTGAGCACCTTCTCGCCGTCGAACGGCAGGTCGGGCAGCGCGCGCGCCACCGTGCCGGTGGCGATGAGGTATTTATCGGCGGTGTGCTCGGCCGTCTTCCCGTCCTTGTCTTTGACCGTGACGGTCTTGCCGTCCTTGAAGGTGGCCTCGCCGCGGAGGTAATCGACCTTGTTCTTCTTGAACAGAAACTCGATGCCGCCAGCGAGCTTGTTGGAGACGTCGCGGCTGCGGCCGATGATCTTGCTCCAGTCGAAGGCGAGGTTGTCGAACTTGAACCCGTAGTCGCCGCCCTTGTGCTTCAGCAGGTGGAAGAGCTCCGCATTGCGCAGGAGGGACTTGGTCGGAATGCAGCCCCAGTTGAGGCAGGTGCCGCCGGCGCGGTCCATTTCGATACAGCCCACCTTTTTGCCCAGTTGCGCCGCGCGGATCGCACCCACGTAGCCGGCCGGTCCGCCACCGATGACAAGGAGATCGTAATGCATCACCGGATTGGAACAGCAGGACCGGCCCGCCGCAACCGGCATGTCAGTCCAGCAAGCGCACGGCCAGCGCGCTGACGTAGAGCAATCCCGCCAGGACCAGCACGATGGTGGTCATCTGGCGGTTCCGCAGACCGGTGCGGACCTGATAAATGCCGGCCCAGAGACCGGCGAGAGGAGCCGAGGAGCCGAGGAGCCGAGGAGCCGAGGAGCGGAGGAGCGGAGGAGCGGAGGAGTCGGGGAGCGGAGGAGCCGAGGAGCGGAGGAGCCGAGGAGCCGGGGAGCGGAGGAG
>JAFEGM010000021.1:0-47698 GCA_018240025.1 Verrucomicrobiota bacterium | reverse complement strand
GCGGAGGAGCCGAGGAGCCGAGGAAGCGGTCGAGGAGACGAATCCGCCAGGAAGTGGAGCCAATGGCTGCGATCGGTTCAATGACATCGGCGAAATTGGGGGCGCTCCTCCGCTCCTCTGCTCCCCCCTCCTCCGCTCCCCCGCTCCCTCGCGGCCGTCTCGCCTGAGTCGCCAGGCGAGGCGGCCGCGCCGTTCGGCGGCCATCACGCCG
The DNA here is from genome assembly GCA_018240025.1 of Verrucomicrobiota bacterium. Taxonomy (GTDB): domain Bacteria; phylum Verrucomicrobiota; class Verrucomicrobiia; order Chthoniobacterales; family SZAS-18; genus SZAS-18. Next base: position 47,487 of record JAFEGM010000021.1, on the reverse strand, counting down.
GCCGCGGAAGTTCGTCGGAGCGCAGAGGGACCTCGTGGGGGGACTGCAGCAGCATGCGCTCGGCTTGCAGCCAATGCTCAAGGGCACGGTTGGGCGGGCAGCCCTCGTCGAGATAGATGCGCTGGGCGAGCGCCTCGATCTCGTCGTGGCGCACATCGCCGCCCAGCGCGGCCCGCTGGCGGGCATCGAAAGGGGTCATGGTCATGGCTCGGAGGCACCCGTGAGTTGCGCCATGCGGTCGTAGGCCGCCGCAGCCGCGGCGCGGGCATCGGCCCAGCGCAGGGGATGCGTGCTCATAGCGTGCTGCATCGTGCCCGGCACCTCGGCCGGATGATCCTGCTCGTAGGCGGCGCGAAGCTCCGCTTCGCGCTCCGAGAAGGTCGTCCCGCGCCGAAAGCCCACGAACCCGGTGCGGTAGCCGCGTTCGTAATCCTCGAACGGCCGCCCGCTCTCCCGGGCATACGGCTGCGAAGCGTGCTTGGCCCGCCAGTAGGCGGCTTCCTGCGTCAACGTCGTGGCGCCCTCGTTGGTCTCCGCAGACGGCATGCCGCGCTCGTCCGCTTCCGTCATCCCGACATCGTCCTTGATGCTCATGCTGAACGTTTCGCGCCAGCCCGTCACCGAGGACGTCCCCATATCCGCCCCGACCCCGGCTCGCTCCGGCCCGCAGCCATCGGGAATGCGGCTCCCACCGCGCTTCCTTCAGCCTTGCTCGCCCGACGCGCCATCTGGCTCGCTTCACAGCCCGAACCTTTGAAACTTCTGCGTCTTCTGTGGTTCCTCCCCCTCACCTCCCGTCTCCCGTCTCCCGTCTCCCGTCACCAGTCTCCAGTCTCCCGTCTCCAGTCTTCTTTCCTTCCGCTCGTCCACCCTCGCTCTTCGCGCTCGCCCCGCGTCACCCAGCTTGCCCTTTCGCCTTCCGCGCCTACCTTGCTCCCTCCCAAAAAACAACGGGGGCGTACTGGTTTCGACTCTTGGTCGGAGGCACAGGCGGCAGGTCGAGGATGATTCGTTGGCCTCGTAAAAAATCGGATCAAAAAATCAAACGCCAATTCTGACCTGGCTCTCGCGGCTTAATTGACCTCGACGTTCCCCCACTGACGCCTGCTAGGCGGGGGAGCGATGCAGCAGGCTGGTTCGAGTCCGGAGCAACCGCGGATGAGAACGAGACAGATCCCGTGGCTGCTCGGCTCAGCGAATCCTGTCGGTGGGAGTCGCCGGGCTTAAATCAAACACCAGGCTAAACCTGTAGATGCTTGCGCTGAAGTCCTCGAGGACAGGGGTTCGACTCCCCTCGCCTCCACTTTCCGAGCCCGCAGAAAGACGGGTCTGCAATTGATAAGTTTGAGGCTTGGCGTGAACTACGGTGAGCACGGCCGCCGAAGAGATTCGCGGGTGTTCAGGTTGTCCATCGGACGACGGTCGCGACCCAGCCCGCCGGTGCCGTCGGCGCCCCCCTCACCCCCTCCTCGCTCCGTCCGCCAGGCGGAGAAAGGGCTCGACCCGGATGCCGGAGAGGAAATCGGCGCGGTCGATGGAATCGCAGGCGGGGGCCAGTTCGCGGAGAATGCGGTCGTGGCGGCTCGGATTCCCCGGGCGGCGGGCGAGGCCCATGGGCCGCCAGCGTGCCAGGAGACCCGTCCGAACGCCGCCTTCCCCCTCGTTCGGTCGTGGGTCGCTCATGAACGTGAGTGATTGCTCATTATTTGAGGGAAGTCGAGCATTGTTTCCGAAAATCAGATGGGCAGGGCGGAGGCCGCGTCGGAACGGTCGTCGCGCGGGGGCTCACACTTGGCGGAGCGCGCGGCCCCCGGGCGGGGTGACGGTCGCGTGCGGCAGTTCGATCCAGAAGCAGGCGCCCTGCCCAGCCTCCGAATCGCAGCCGACTTTTCCGCCCATTAGTTCGACCCACGACTTCACCAGCGAAAGTCCGACCCCGGCGGAGGGCTCGCCGGCGGTGGGGCGGGCGCTCAGGCGCCGGCCGCGTTGGAAAAGCGCGGCCTGGTCCTCTGCGCTCAACCCCGGGCCTTGATCGACGACCGCCAGCCGGGTGAGGGCGCGGTCCGCGCTCGGCGCCGCTTCGAGGCGAATACGGCCGCCGACCGGCGAGAATTTCGAGGCATTGCTGACCAGATTCTCCAGGGCCTGCACGAGGAGGGAGAAATCGGCCCGCACCCCCAGCCCAGCGGGCGGCGGCGCGACCTCCAGCGTCTGGGCCTTGCGCCGGAGCGTCGGCTGGGTGTGCAGGACGACCGACTCGAATAGCGTTCCGACCGCCTGGGGCCGCAGCGCCAGTGCCGAGCCTTCGGGAGCCTTCCGGGCGGGCTCCTCCAGGAAGCGCTGCACGATGTCGCGCATGTGCTCGCCGGAAGTGACCAGTTCGCCGAGCGCCTCGCGCCCTTCGGCCGTTTCCGGCCGCAGCGTGCCATCGGCCAACGCCGCGGCGTTGCCCAGCACCACGGTGAGCGGATTGCGCAGGTCGTGAGCCGCCAGGGTGAGAAACTCGGTCCGCAAACGGTTGAGCTGCCGCAGGTCGTCATTGGCCACGCGCAGTTCCGCCACCAGGCGCTCCTGCGCCTCGCGGTGCAGGAAGAGCTCGCGCTCCGCCAGTTCGCGCCGACGCGACCCGATGAGCAGAAAGATGACCACACAGAACCAGACGCCCCAGACGTTCCAATGTGCGGCCGGACGCAGCGGGCCGGCCAGCCAGACGTAGGAGATCGGGCCCGCCACGAGTGACGCCGCGGTCACCCAGAGCAAAACGCGCGACGCCCAGGAAAAGAGCACGCCGGCGGCCAGAAAGACCAAGGCGGGATAGAGCAGCCGCATTTCGCTGACCTCGCTGCCGCCCCAAGCCAACTCCAACGAAAACGACAAGACGGTCAGCGGCACGCCCGAAGCCGCCCAGACGCCCACACGGAGGAGCAAGGCCGGTTGCCAGGCGAGAAGCAGCGCACCGCCCCAGATCGGCAAGAGGAGGGCGCACCTTACCGACATCGCGCGGATCCACCCTGCCCGGGCCGCGGGGTCGTCGATCAGGAAATGCCCCATGCCGCCGCTCACCAGCACGACCACCAGGCACACGGCGATCGTGACCCGGTTGCGAGCAAAGCCCTGCAGGAGCAGGTCGCGCAGAAAGCTGCGCTCCCGGTCGGGGTCGGCGAAGTGCAGACCCCACCAGCGTTGAACCACTTCCCCCGCGACGTTCGCGCCGGGCAGCGGGCCGGAATTCAGCAAGGCGCTCATGGGATGGGAAACCGTGGCTGGGTCGCTCCGGGTCCTCATTCCCGCATCTCGCGTTCGAGTCGCTCGGCGAGCCACTGTTTGAGCATGCTTTGGTAATTGAGGTAGCGGGAGCGGGCCAGCCGCTTCAGTCGTGCCAGCATGCGCGGATCGAACCGCAGAGTCACGCTGATCGACTCGCGTGTATCGGCCCGGTGCAGGGACGCATTCATCAACCGCGCATCGAGCGTGGCTTCGGCCCAGAATGCGGCCTCCTCCTCCTCCGTCTCGAAGGCGGGCACTTCCGCCCACTGCCGGATGACGCGGAGCTGGCTCATTCGGCCGCCTCCGCGTTCTTGCGCTCATAGAAAGCGCTTTCGTCCGGCGTCATCGGACGCGCGGCGACGACCCGATACTTCTTCCCATCGGTCCAAAAAACGCTGAAGACTCCGCGGCCGGCGGAAGTGCGCCCGAGGCAGAAGTAGCGGGCGGCTGTGCCCCCAGGGAAATCTGGCAGCAGCCGCAGATTGAAAGGGTCCTCGAAGCTCTCCTCGATCTCGCGCGGTGGCAAAACCCGCAGGTCAAAGGGGCAGTCGAGCCAGTCGAACTCCATGCTTCATCTGTTGCGCTGCGCCGCTGGGAAGTCGAGAGCAGAGAGGCGCGTTGGAAGCTCGCGATGAGTTGGGTAATGCGGGTCATGGGACTACGAGGCGACAACGCGCCTCATCAAGTCACACGCGGGAAATCGGGCGGCGTGACCGCTGGCGGAGAAAAAACGGTCACGTCGCGAAAAAAATTTCGTGACGCGCGGGCGCGCGACGCCGCCAAGCGGAGGAAACCGTGCATTCCGCAACGGACGTCGCGGGTGCTCCTCGCTGGAGCAGTTGCCAGCGTCGCGCAGGCTGCGCGGCAGCCGCGGCCGGGTCGTGCAGTCGACGAGGTCGGACCGCCGCGGCAACCAACTTTCCACCAGCACGCGAACGCTGGGTGAATCCATCGATTCAACCGAACCCCCAATTCAACCCAAACCTCTCCAAGCCATGATCCTCCTCGCTTCCACTCCGCTCCTCGTCGCCGCCGCTGGCTGGGCCTTTCTCGTCTGGCTGTTCGGCGGAGGCCTCGGCCTCGCCCTGCTGGTCTTCATTGTGCTGAAGCTGATCGGCCAATAAGGCCGGCAGTGACCCGCGCGTCTCCCGGGACGCGGCCGTCGCGCCGCCTCGGCCGCGACCGCTCGCGCGATCCGCGGAGGCGCTATGACGGGTTCCGCAGGCGATCCCGCCAATCTGGACGCGCAGGTGGCGGCTCGGGCAGAAAGAGCCGGCGGAAGACCTCGTGATAACGATCGAGTTCGTCCCGATGCACGGAAACGAGCAACTCGGACTGCTGCCCGAAGGCCCCGCCTCCCAGGGCCGACACCGTCTCGTCCAACCCGGCCTTCGAAGCGCTGCTGCGGCAGCGGAACCGGATCCCCTCCTGCTCGAGCGCGTGAAAGAGCCGGCCCGCTTCAGCGCTGGGGATCCAGGCTAGCGCGACGTATTCCTCCTCCCCCGCGCCGAGGATGCCCTCGTTTCCAGGGTCGATGCTGCCGAGGATGCAGGCCTCGAACTCCGGCCAGGATTCGGCCACGAGAGTCGCGGCGGCGGGGCTGGGATCCGCCATCGGGAGTGCCTGGATCCGACCTTCCGGGTCGAAAGCGAGGATCTCCTCGTGCCCGTCGCTGCCGAAGCCGCAGAATCCGGGCGCGCGCCCCGTCAGCCCGTATTGGCGGTTGAAGGGCTCCAGTTCCGCTTCCTCCCAGAGCTGGAAGTACGAAGGGAATCCGCTCAGGTCTCCGGCCTTGGGCGCATCGCTGCGCAGATAGCTCAGAAACTCCGCCGGTAGTTGGATCATGGCGCTGCCGTCGGGGCAAAGGTCGCCTTCGGCAAGCGAAGCCGACTGGGCCGCAAACCCGCGCGAGGGCTCTTTTTGGCTCGTCCCCACGCATTCCTCCCGCCCGCACAAATCGCATTTCGAAAACGGGCCGACGCCGCGCTAGTCTGCCGCCATGGCCGAGGCCCGGGACGACGCGCCACGCCGCTTCGCGCACTATCGCGTCGAGCGGCGACCTGACGGCGCGCCTTGGAAGCTGGGCAGCGGGGCGATGGGGGTGACCTACAAGGCCTGGGACGAGAAGCTGCGCGTGCCCGTCGCGCTCAAGGTCATCGCACCGGGACAGATCGAGAGCGCGCGGGCTCAGGCGCTCTTTCTGCGCGAGGCGCGCGCGGCGGCCCGGGTGCGGCAGGCCAACGTGGCCAGCGTGCTCTTCCTCAGCGACGAGCCGGGGCATTTCTTCTATGCGATGGAACTGATCGACGGCGAGCCGCTGCACGAGTGGCTGCCGCGCCATCGGCCCATCGGCCTCGGCTTCGTCTGCGGGATCGGCGGGCAGCTGGCGCGCGGGCTGGCCGCCATCCACGCGCAGCAGCTGATCCACCGCGACCTGAAACCGGCCAACATCATGATGCTACGCGCGGGCAGCGAGCCGGGTGAGGTGCTTTGGACGCCGAAGATCATCGACTTCGGCCTGGCCCGCTCGACCGAAGGCCCCGCGGACGGCGAGGCGGCCGCGCTGACGACCGGCTTCCGCGGCACGGTGCTCTACGCGAGTCCGGAGCAGTGCGAGGAACGCGACGATCTCGACGGCCGCAGCGACCTCTATTCCCTCGGCTGCATCCTTTGGGAAATGCTGGCCGGCGCGCCGCCATTCCGGGCGAAATCGCGGCGCGAGGTCATGAATCTGCACGTGCAGGCGCCGCTCCCGACCGAGCCGTCGGCGCTCTGGCCCCCGGAGCTGCGCCGGGTGGTGTTGCGTTTGCTGGCGAAGGATCGCGGCGAGCGCTACGCCAGCGCGGAAGCGGTAGCGCGGGAGCTGGAGCGCCTGAGCCTGCAACTGACGTCGATCCCGGCGGTGGAGGCGGACGAGACGCTGGTGGAATCGGTCGCCGCTCCGCCCCCGCCTGCGGCCGGAAGCGTGGGTTCGACCGCCGGTCTGGCGAATGCCAGCACGGCCGGCGGTGCGGTCCCAGCGAACACCGCGACACCGCCGGCGCCAGCGCCGCCCACCCGCCGGTCCTGGGCCTGGGCGGCTGCTTTGGTCGGGCTGGCTGGCCTGGGCGGTTTCGGCTGGAAGCAATTCGGCCCCCGCCCGAGCGCGCCGCCTCCGACCGGTCTGCAGACCATTGCGGTGCTGCCCTTCGAGAGCTTGGGCGGCGAGCGGGAGAACGAGTTCTTCGCCGACGGGCTGCACGACGACGTCCTCGCCAGCCTGGCCAAGATCGGAAAGCTCGGCGTCATCGGTCGCTCCTCGGTCGAGCCGTATCGCGGCAAGGTGAAGCCCGAGCGGCTGAAGGAAATCGGCCAGGAGCTCGGCGCCACGCATCTCCTCGAAGGCCGGCTGCGTCGCTCCGGCACGAGCGTGGTGTTGAACGCGGCGCTGACCGAAGTGCGCAGCGGCCTGCAGCTTTGGGGGCAGCGCTACGATCGCACGCTGGCCAATGCGCTCAGTTTGCAGGGCGAGCTGGCCCAGGAGATCGCACGGGAGCTTCACGCCACGCTCAGTCCGGAGGAGCGCGCGCGGGTCGCCACCAAGCCCACCGGCGATTCGGAGGCCTACCTGGTCTATCTGCGAGCCCGCCAGGCCGAGACGCGACCGGGCGGCACGCTGGCCAACTTCCAGGAGGCGGTGCGGCTCTACCACGAGGCCATCGAGCGCGATCCCCGCTTCGCCCTGGCGCGCGCCCGCATCGCCTCGACCCTGACCTACATCTACCTTAACTCCGAGCCCTCCGAGGCCGTGCGCGACCGCGCCCGCCGCGAAGCCGACGAGGCGCTGCGCCTGCAGCCCGAGCTCGGCCAGGCGCACGTGGCCAAGGCGCTTTGCTTCTACCGGCTCGACCGCAATTACGAAGAGGCGCTGCGCTGGCTGCAGAATGCGGCGCGCCTGCAGCCCAACGACCTCGATGTCGAGAGCACCATTGCCTACATCCAACGGCGCCAGGGGCGTTGGGTCGATGCGGCCACGCGGCTCGATCGCGTGCTGGCCCGCGACATCCGCAGTCCGGTCGCGGCCGAGGAGGTGTTCATCATCCGCACCCAGATGCGGCAGTGGCCCGAGGCCGAGAGCGCCGCGCGCAAGACCCTCGCGCTGACCGGTCAGACTCCCGCGGTCGGGGTCAACGCCGCCTGGCTGGCGTTCTGGGCGCGCGAGGATCTCGGCCCCGTGCGGAGCGCGCTGGAGGCGGTGCCGCTGAGCGAGGATCCCGACGGCGCCTTCACGCTCGCCCGCTGGGACACCGCCTGTCTGGCGCGCGACTTCGCCGCCGCCACCCGGGCCGTCACGCAGACCCAGGCCACGCTGGTCCTGGGGAATTTCGGCATTCCCTTCTCGCGCAACTACCTGCTTGGCGCGGTGGCGCTGGCCCAGGGACGCACCGACGAGGCGCGTCCACTGCTCGAAGCCGCCCGCGCCGAGCTGGAGGCGGAAGTGCGCGCGCTGCCGGGGTCGACCTTCCGGCGGGCGCAGCTCGGCTTGGTCCAGGCGTATCTCGGCGAACGCGAGGCGGCGCTGCGCGAGGGGCGGAAGGCGGTGGAGTTGACGCCCGAGAAGAACGACGCGGTCGACGGTCCGACCGCCGCGGCCGTGCTCGCGCTGATCCATGCGCGCCTCGGCCTGGCGGACGAGGCGCTCGAGCTGGTCGAACGCCTGCTCCACACTCCGGGTGCAGCACTGCAGTCGTTCGAGGCCAGCCTGAGCCTGGCCGACCTGCGGCATCGCTGGCAGTGGGATCCGCTGCGGGGGCACGAACGCTTCCGGCGCATCGTGGGCGAAGGCGGCCGCGCTGGGCAGAAATAGGCCGCGCACGTGGCGCAGCGTTTGCAGTGGCAGACACGCATCCGGGACGCCTTCGGCGAAAGAAGCCAAAAGGGCACCGGGCCCGGTTCTGCCATGCGACTCCTCCTTCTCCTCCTCCTCGCGTTCCTTTCCGGCTGCGCCAGCCTCGATCCGAGCACGGTCCGCGGCACGCCGCGCATCGTGGTCGATCTCTCCGAACAGCAGGCCTATCTCTACAAAGGTCGGACGCTGGTCCTGCAGTCGGACGTCTCCAGCGGACGGGAGGGCTACAGCACGCCGCCGGGGAACTACCGGGTGACCGAGAAGAAGCTCGACCATCGCTCCGGGCTCTACGGCGCCTACGTGGCCGGCGGTCGCGTGGTGGTGGCCGGCGTCGACGTCCGGCGCGACCCGCGTCCGCCCGGAACGACGTACGAGGGCGCGCCGATGCCGTATTTCCTGCGCATCGCCGGTCCCATCGGACTGCATGCCGGGCAGGTCCCGGGCTATCCCGCCTCGCACGGCTGCATTCGCCTGCCGCGGCGCAACGCCCGCGTCTTCTACGAGACAGCGCGGCTCGGCACGCCGGTGCGGGTCCAGCGGTAATGGCTTCGGGCGGTGGCCGCGGCGCATTTCCAGTTGCCGGGCCGGCCCCCTGCGCTCGGTTGCCGGGCGGCTTCTGCGGCCGCTTCCTGATTCCATGCGTCTTTCCATCTTTCTTCCCGCTCTCGTCGGCTTTGGCCTGCTGTCCCTGCCCGCGGCGGCGGCCGAGGATTACCTCATCAAGCTCGACCGGCCGATGAAGGTCGGCGACCGCTACCGGGTGGTCACCAAGGGCAGCCAGGTGCAGGTCTCCAACGTGCGGGCCGGCGACAAGGTCATTCCCGAGCAGCGGCAGGCGCGCGAGGTGGAGTTCGAGGCGGCGGTCGAAGTGCTGGCGGTCTCGCCGAAGGGCAAACCGCAGAAGGTGCGTCTGACCGAGACGAAGGTCTCGGCCAAGGCGGACGGCAAACCGGCGGAAGTCTTCCCCGACGGCACCGCGATCGAGGCCGAGTACACGACCAAGAAGACGGTCTACACCCGGGACGGCAAGCCGCTCGAGGACAAGGCTGGGAAGCTGCTGGCGGTGGTTTTCCGGCTCTCGGGCGACGAGTCGCCCGACGATACGATGTTCGGCACGACCGAGCGCAAGCAGGTGGGCCAGCGGTGGAATCTGAACGCGGAGGCCGCCGCGGCGGCGCTCTCCAGCAGCACGGGCACGAAATTCGAAGCGAAGGACCTGCAGGGTGGCTGCACCCTCGAGGCCGTGGTCCCCGGGGCGGGCGGACCGGCTCTGCGCATCGCCGGCGACTTCCTCATCAACAGCTTCCAGGTCCCGCTGCCGAACGGTCTGCGCATGCGCAAGGGTCGGGTCACCTCGAAGATCGGCGGCCTTTTCCCGGTCGATCCCGCCAAGGGCGTGTTGCAGCAGAACATCAGCACGATCACTGAGATCGAGGCGGATGGCACCAACAACGGCGTGCCGCTCGACGTGGTGAATCGCGGCGAGGAGAGCCGAGAGGTCCGCTACAGCTACCCGTAGGCACGCCGGGCTGGAGAATCCGACGTTCTGGCTGTGCCGGGCGGGCAGTGAGGCTTCTTGGCGCGGCGGAGGCGCGGATTCCGAAGAATCTGACGCCTTCAGACACGCGCCTCGGTCAGCTACGGCGAAGGTGGGTCATGCACGCGCGCCCGGCCCGTCATCTCCGCGACACATCGTTCGATCCGTTCGTCACGGCGGGCGCGTTTGCGGTGGAGTTTCCCTGAGCGTGTTTTCCGCGCGCATGCGAAGAATGGAAGTGCCTGCCACCGCCCTGCTCCTCTCCGGACTCGCCCCTGCCCTTGAGGAAGCGGCCCGTGCGGCTGCCGCCGAGATCTGTCCGGCGGCGCTCGTCTGCCGGGACCCGTCGGCGCTGACAGGGACAGACTTCGCCGTCCTCCGGCTCCTCCCCGCGGAGACGGAGGAAGTGCCGGCGCTGGCCATCGGCACGATCACCTTCCTCTGCCCGATTCCCGCGGCCTCCACCGCGGCCGACGTCCGCGCGCTGCTGCGGGCCGGCTGGCGCGGGCTGGAGCTCGCTTTGGAGAATGCCAGCTACGAAGGCACGCTGCGCAGCCTCGGCCGGCGCATGGCTCACGATCTGCGCACGCCGCTGGGGAGCGCATTGACCCTCGGGCAGTTGCTGCAGGAGATCACGCCCGCCGCGCAGACCGACGTGCAGGGCTTCCTGGCCTCGATCGTCCGTTCGGCCGAGCGCCTGCGGGAGTTGATCGACAAGATGAGCTTCTTCGCCAAGTCGGCCATCGACCCGCTGGAACTGACGCCGGTCGCGCTCGGGGAGGTCGTCCCGACCGTACAGGCGCGGGTCGCCCTCCTGGCACAGCGCAAGTCCGCGCGGATCAGCGGTCCGCCCAGCTGGCCGTCGGTGCTGGGAAATGCGCCGGCGCTGGAAACCCTCTGGCGACACCTGCTGACCAATGCGCTGGAGCATGGCGGCGATGCCCCGCAGATCGAGCTCGACTGGCGCGCCGAACCCAACGGCTGGATCCGCTGCTTCGTGCGCGATCGCGGCGCCGGCTTGGGCGAACAGCGGATTTACCCCTTCGAACGACTCCACGCCGTGACCAACACCCGCGGACTAGGTTTGTCGGTGGTGCGGCGGATCGTCGACCAGCACGGCGGCTCCTGCGCCGTGGCCGACCGCCCCGAGGGCGGCGCGGAGATTTCCTTCACGCTGCGGGCCGCCTGACGGGGGGCAGGCTGCCCGCGTCTGAGGCAGAAGGCGTAGGCCGCCGGGCTTGTCGGCTCCGCACTCCTCTGCTGGGGTGGGTCCATGAACCTCCTGCGCTCCTTCCTCGTCCTCTTTCTCGCCCTGCTCCTGGCCGGCTGCGGTCAGCCGCTGCCACCGGACAAGACCAACTACGCCGGTGACTGGCGCGGCGAGGCCATGCAGATCATCGTGACCCAGGATGGCCGGGTGCAGTATTCGCGGGCCAAGAACGGCACGACCACGAAAGTGCAGGGCCCGATCCAGAAGTTCGAGGGCAATGACTTCGTGGTGGGCTTCGCTTTCGTCACGACCAAGTTCGTGGTCAGCAAGCCGCCGGCCCAGGAGAACGGCGTCTGGAAGATGACGGTCGACGGGGTCGAGCTGACGCGGAGGTAGCTGAGCAGCTGAGCGGCAAATTCATCGGTCACAGCGAAACGACGCGGACGCGGTAGACTCGCTTACCTTCACTCCCGAAGGCAAACGTGCGCTCGATGACAGCGCCGGCCCCGGGGATGGGCTCAGTCACCGGCGTCCAGGTCTGCAGGTCGAGCGACGCCTCCAGGCGGTACTGCACGTTGGACTGGCCGAAGAACGCCACCCTCACTCCTCCCGCCACCGGCGTGACGGTTGCGCGCAGCACGTCCGTGGCGTCTCGCGGGTCGGTCCCGGCGAAGAATTCGGCCCGATCCGACCAACCGTCTCCATCCTGATCCGAGGCGGCATCGGCCGTGACGAGATTTCCGAAGGTCGCGTTTTCCCACCAATCCGGGATCCCGTCGCCGTCGCTGTCCGCGATGGTATACTGGGCTTCCTGAATACGGCTGATGCTCGCGCCGTTGACGAGAATCGCGCGCACCCGGCCGCTAGCCCGCACCGGGATACTGCCGCCACTGGCCAGCGTCGGACTATCCAGCTTGGGCGCGGAACCGTCGAGCGTGTAGCGGATCGTGCCCGGGCCTGCGGCGGTCAGCGTCACGTTGACCGGGGTAGTGGAAGAGGCGCCGCTGACCGGACTGAACGTGACCGGCGCGGCGGCCGCGTAGGCTTGCACGCCGCTGCCCGCGATGAAGAGCGCATCGTCGGCCACGGCAGTGCTGCCGACCACCGAGATGTTCTGCAGTTGCGTTCGGGTTTTGCGGTCGAAAACCAGCACGCCGACCGGGGTGCCCACCGGGACGATGACCAGCTCGTCCGTGACGACGGGCTGCTCCACGCCGCTGAGGAAGCCGATGGAATACTGCCCAAGCAGTTGTCCGTCCGAGAGACGCCGGGCAAAGATGCCGCCGGTCGCCGACGTGAAGACCGTGTCGCGATCCACCGCCGGTGTGCCCGGGAGGCTGGGGGCAGTCCAGACCACGGACTGGGTCGCCAGAGAGATCGCTTTCAGCGCTCCGACCGTGCTGTTGCCGCTGCCCACCAGCGCCCTGTCCTCCGCCAGCACCGCCGTGGTCGGATTGAAGCCGGTCCCGAGCGGGACCGACCACTGGATGGCCCCGTCCGCCGCGTGGGCACTGAGGGTGTCTGAGCGCAGCGAGAAGGCGGTACCTCCGGGTTGTACTGCGGGCGCCCAGAAGGCGTGGGATCCCGTCAACGCGGCGGAGTATTGCTGCGCGCCGGTCAGGCGATCGTAGGAAATCAAGGCGCTCGCGCGCGGCATCAGCGCCCCCTGGTCGGTGACCGCGAGCGAGCGCATGGCGGTGATGCTGCCAACACTGGTCATCCTCCAGACCGTCAGCCCGGTCGCCGCGTCCAAGGCGAGCACGGGATTCGGCACCGACGGAGGCACGGCCGTGTCTCCCATGATACCGAAGTAGACAACGCCGGCGCGGTAGGTCGGGTAGGTGATGCTGGTATAGGATCCCGTGAAGTCGCGCCGCCACAGCTGCGCGCCCGTGCGCTCGTCGAGCGCCACGATCGATTTCACCGTCGGCGAATCCGCCGTGGCAAAAACCCGGCCGCCACCCACGGCGACCCCGCTGACCTGCGAAAGCGCATTGCTCGACCAGCGCAGCGAGAGCGGGGCCGTTCCCAGCAGTGCCGTCGAGTAGCCCGTCCGCTGCGCTCCGTTGCCGAACCCGGCCCACTCTCCGCCATGCTTCGCGCGAATCTCGATGAAGACGGTGGCGGTGGAGGTGAGCCCTCCGGAATCGCGCGCCGTATACTGAAACTGGGTCTGACCGGTCAACACATTGTCCGGCGCTTCGTAGCGCAGGGACCCGTCCGCATTGAGTCCAACGGTGCCCAACGACGGCTGCGTGAATGAATCGATCGTCAGGGAGGCATCCTCCACGTCGCTGTCGTTCAACCCTTCCCGCACGGGGCTGAGGTACTCACCTGGAACGACCTGCCGGTAGTCGTCACGGGCCAACGGTGCGTCGTTGACGGCCGCGAGGCCGAGGTTCACGACAGCTTCCGGCGAGAGATCCTTGCCATCGAAGGCGCGGTAGCCAAATAGCGCTACATTCGATCCGAATTCGTTCGGCCGACCGACGTAGATCACGCGTCCCTGGGGGGAAGTGACCCTGGCCGGAGTGCTCAGGATCGGGTCCGTCGGGGTAACTCCATCCACGGTCTGATACAGTTGTCCGTTCTGGGGGAGCCGACTGAGCACAAAGCTGAGCGGGTCGCCATCGCCATCCTGCCCCTGCAGGCTCACGACCAAGGGCGTGTCCTCCTGTCCGGTCTGCACCAATGGCGTGGCGGTCGGCACCTGATTGCCGGGAGTCGGACGCCCGTAGGCCACGGCCGAACGCGACGAATCGCCAAGGACGTACACGGCACGACCGGCCACTGCGAGATTGCCGCCGATCGGAAGCGTCTGACGAAGAGCGCGCGTGCGCAGATCGTAGAGGAAGGTCTGCCCGACGGTGCAGACCACCACAGTGTCATTCGTCACAACGGGCTGATGGCCAATGAACGCATTCCCCGGCAGGATGAAGGTGCCCAGCACTGCTCCGGTCTCGGCCGCGATCTCCTGCACTCCGCCGGCGCCATTGGGTGGCGCGTAGATGCGCCCGTGGGCCACCGCAAAGCGGGTGCTGAAACTCCCGGGCAGTCGCCAAAGCACGGCCGGACCCGCCAAGTCGACCGCCACCAGCTCCTGCGCACTGCCCGGCCGGAGCACGACGTAGGCGCGGTTGCCCGCACAAACCACCGGCCCCGAATCCGTCGTCCCCAGCGGCAGTGTCCACTGCACCTGACCGTTCTGGCGGTCGTGGCGCCGTAGTTGGCCGGAGACGAGGGTGTAGACGGCGCCCTGATGCAGCGTGGGTCCCCAGCCACCGGGGTTCTCGACGGTCGCATTGAACAGCGCTCCTCCCGCGGCGTCGAACCCGAGCAGTTGGCCAGTCCCGGCTGCGTAAGTTCCCTGTTCATCCGCCACCGGGGCAAGGAAGGCATTCGAGCCCAGCGGAATCGGACTCGTCCAAAGCAGCGCTCCGTCGGCCGCCGCCCGTGCCTCGAGGCGGTTGGGGCTGCCGGAGAGCGGCAGGAACACCCGGCCAGACTCCATGGCGGGCGCCTGCGGAAACGCTCCGACCGCTTGGATGCTCCATCGCTGGACTCCGGTCGAGGCCTCCAGCGCCAAATGTTTCTGAAGGCCGTCGCTGATCCCGTAGCCAATGAGCATCGTCCCACCTTGGACGGCTGGCTGTCCCGCGAAGACGTTGCTCTGGTCGGTGAACAGCGAGCGTGACCAAAGCTCCTGCAGCGGCTGAGAGCCGAGGAAGACTGGTTGATAGCCGCTGCGGCTGGTAGTTCCGCCGTACGTGAGCCATTCCCGCCCCAGCGTGTCGCTCATCGTGACGGTCACCGTGGCGGTGGCCTGCGCGCCGCTGGCATCCTGGATGGTGTAGGTGAAGCTGTCCGAACCGGAGGTGAAGCTGCGTTTCGGCAAATAGGAGAGCAATCCGTTCGGCTGCTGCGTGACGGTGCCCCGGGGGCCTTGGGTGAAGGACACGAGGGTCAACGTGTCGCCGTCCACGTCGTAGTCGTTCAGGGTCGGATCGAAATCGACCAGCTGCCCGCCCGGCGCGATGATCGCCAAATCATTGACCGCCACTGGCACATCGTTGACCGGGGTGACGTCGACTTGAACGGTCGCCACGGCGGAGAGGCCAAAGTCATCGGCGACGCGGAAGTTGAAGTTGCCCGCACCCGATCCCACGACGTTCAAGGCTCCAACGTAGATTACCCGCCGCTGGGGGTCGAGAATGCCCGCAGGAACTGCGGAGATCGGCGCCCCCCGGGTGACGCCATCGGTGGTCTGATAGAGGGTTCCACTGGCGGGAAGGGACGTGATCGCGAAGCTGAGCGCATCGCCCTCGGCGTCTGTCGCGCTCAGCGTGATCGTCTGCTGGCCCTCTTCCGCCACAGTCCACTGGCTCGCCAGGGCCACCGGAGCCTGGTTGCTGCCGCGCGGTGCACCGACCGCGAAAAGATTGCCGTTCGAACCCGCCAAGAACAGGACGTCGTTCGCCACGGCGAGATCGCGCGCCGACGAGAGCGTCTGCAGGCGGGTGCCGGTTTGCCGATCCCACAGATCCGTCCCGGTAAGATTGCTGGCAATGACCTTGTCGGCCGTCGCGATCGGCCCCGCGTCGTACTGGACGAAGGCGAAGCCCGGCTGGTAGGTCCGGAGGAGTTGTCCGTTGGTACCGGAGAGGGCGGCCACATTGAAGCCGGAGAGGACGAAGACGGTGCCGCCGGAGACGGCCGGTTTGGCACCGCCATTGGAATTCACGACCTCCCAGCGGGTGGCTCGCGTATCGAGGTCCAGCGCGTACACCTTGGCCGGGCCACCCACGAGGTTGTGCACGAGAAAGCTCCGATTGCCGGACAGAACGGGGGCGCCGGAGGCGATGGAGGCTGCGTTATTGAGGTCGAGTGTCCAATCGACCGCCCCGGTGGCGGCGTCGTGCCGCCGCAATGCGCCCGCCACGAAGGTGAAAAGGCCGGCCGAGCCGAGACTTCCCGTCCAGGCTCGGCCTTGGTTGGGCAGCCCCACCGCAAAGCGGAGCGCTCCGTCGGAAGTTTCGCGGCCGATCAAGCCGCGCGGATTGCCCCCTCCCTCGAAAATGCCGGCAGCGGAGGCCACGGGCGCCAGATAATCGAAGTCGGAAGGCCCGGGGGCCGTTTCCCAAACCAAGGCGCCGGTGCGAGCGTTGCGGGCCACGGTTTTCGCCTGGATGAGCGAGACATTGCGCAGCTGGTAATACACGACGCTGCCAAAAACGCTCGGTCCTCCGGCCGTGCGGTTGTCGGTCCAGAGCAGCGCCCCGGTGCGGGCATCGAACGCGGAGACACCGCCGCCGCCCGAGGCGATCACCGTGCTGGTGGTGACCGCGAGGAAGTTGTAGTTTCCGGGCGCCTGCCAGCGCTGCTGCAACAACGCGCTGCCGAGCGCGCCGGGATAGGCGCTGGTTCGCTCGTAGTCTCCGCCGAAGGTGGCCCAGTCGCGACCGAAACTGTCATCCGTGACCACGGTGTACTGCGCCGTGGCGGTGGAACCTCCGGGACTCTGGACCGTGTAGCTGAAGGTGTCGGTCCCTCCGGTGTAGCCCGGGCTGGGCGTATAGTTGAGCGTTCCGTCCGCGTTCTGGGTCAACGCGCCATGAGCCGGCTGGGTGAAGGAAATGATGCTCAGGGCGCCGCCGTCCGGGTCGTAGTCGTTGACTCGTGGCTCGATGGCCGAAAAGGCCACCCCCGGCCGGATCTGAAGCAAATCGTTCCCAGCGATGGGATTGGCTGCCTCTCCAGAGTCGCCCAAAAGGAAGAAGGCTACGGTCGCCAGGGGTAGAGCTCGACGAAGGTGCATAGAAACGAAGTAGGCTTTCCGCTTTCACCCCAACGGCTCATCTTCGCAATGGGAGACGCACTCGACGTCAAAAAACAAGGCGGAGGCTTGCGCCTCCGCCTTGCGGGAATTTGCCTTGGGAAAGGGGAGATTACTTGATCTCGACCTTGGCGCCGGCTGCTTCGATCTTCTTCTTGATCTCTTCGGCTTCGGCCTTGGAAACGCCTTCCTTGAGGGTCTTGGGAGCCCCTTCGACGAGGGCCTTGGCTTCGGCGAGTCCGAGGCCGGCAACGGCCGCGCGGACTTCCTTAATGACGCCGATCTTGTTCGCGCCGGCTTCCTTGAGGATGACGTCGAAGGACGTCTTCTCCTCGGCCGGAGCGGCCGCGGCCGCGCCACCACCAGCCGCCGGAGCGGCAACGGCCACCGGGGCCGCGGCGCTCACGCCGAGCTTGGCCTCGAGGGCCTTCACGAGCTCAGCCGTCTGCAGCAGGCTCAGCCCGCTGATCTGATCCACCAATGCATTCAGGTCCGACATGTTCTTAGCAATTGCGAGCCAACTCGAGGATCGGGGCTCCGACCCACTTAAATCCCGCAGCCGCGGGATCGATCTGACTCAGGTTTTGTTTGGGTTTTGGTTTCTCCACCCAGCTCGCTGCTCTCAGGATCTTCGAACTTTGAGTTTCGAGCTTCCTTCGAGTTTCGAGCTTCGAGTTTCGAGTTTGCCGGCCTGGCCGGCGGGGGCTCCCGCCCGTCTGGCGACGGGCGAGAAAAGGGTTTTGGGATTTAGGCTGCCGGGGCTTCGGCTGCGGCCGGAGCGCCCGCGCTCTGCTTGTCGATGGCCGCCTGGAGGAGGCGGGCCAGCATCGAGCCAGGCTCGTTGAGCAGGCGCACCAGCTGGGTGGCCGGGGCGTTGAGCAGACCGAGCAGTTGGCTCTGGAGTGCCGCCTTCGAGGGCAGGTCAGCCAGGGCGTCGATGTCCGCCTTGCCGAGCACCTTGTTCTCGAGCACGCCGGCCCGGACGGTGAACTTCTTGAACTCGGCGGTGAACTTCTTGAGCACCTTGGCGGCGGCGGCGACGTCGCTCTCACCGGTGATCACGGCCGTCTGGCCGGTCAGGTGTTCGCTCAGGTCGGGCACGCCCACGGCAGCGGTCGCGCGGCGCAGGAAGCTGTTCTTCACCACCTGGCAGCGGGCGCCGGCCTCGACGAGGCGGTCGCGCAGCTTGGAGAATTCGTCCACCTTCAGGCCGGAGTAGTCGGCCACGAGGAGGAACGGCGACGCCTGGAAGCGCGTCTGGAGATCTTCGAGAATGTAAGCCTTTTCGGGTCTCATGGTCGTGGAGCAGCGGGGGCTTAGGCGGTGGTGTTACCCATGGAGCCGGCGTCGAGCGCCAGGCCGGGGGTCATGGTCGCCGCCAGCGTGGCGGTCATGATGAAGCGGCCCTTGGCGGTGGCCGGGCGGGCCTTGGAGACAGCGTCGATGACGGCGGCGCCGTTCTCGACCAGCTGCTGCTCGGAGAAGGAGAACTTGCCCATCGGCACGGCGAGGTTGCCGCCCTTGTCGAGCTTGAACTCCACGCGGCCGGCCTTGACCTCGCGCACCGCCTTGGCGGTGTCATCGGTCACCGTGCCGGTCTTCGGATTCGGCATGAGCCCGCGCGGTCCGAGGACCTTGCCGAGCTTGCGGACCTCCGCCATGGCGGCGGGCGTGGCGACGGCCACGTCGAAGTCCTGGAAGCCTTCGTTGCACTTCTTGATCATGTCCTCGTAGCCGACGAACTCGGCGCCCGCCTCGCGCGCCGCTTCGGCGGCCGAGCCCTGCGCGAAGACGAGGACCCGGACCTTCTTGCCGGAGCCGTGGGGGAGCGGGCAGGTGCCGCGCACCATCTGATCGCTCTGCTTGGGATCCACCCCGAGGTGGAACGAGAGCGTGACGGTCTGATCGAACTTCGGCGTCGCGATTTTCTTCAGCGTGCCGACAGCCTCCGCAAGGGAGTACTTCTTGTTGCCATCGACATGCTTGATGGCGGCGCGATAGCGCTTGGAGCGTGTTTTAGCCATGGGGTTTGCAGTCCTGACGAATTCCGCCGGGCTGGCGGAGCTCTCCTGCCTGTGGGGTTTGGAGAATGTGATCGTTAATCGACGATCTCGATGCCCATCTGACGGGCCGTGCCGGCGATGACGCGGAAGGCGGCCTCGTCCGAGCGGGAGTTGAGGTCCTTCTTCTTCAGCTTCACCACGTCCATGACCTGCTTCTTGGTCAGCTTGGCCACCTTGACGCGATTCGGCTCCTTCGAGCCGGCCGCGATGCTGGCCGCCTTCTTCAGCAGGACCGCCGCCGGCGGCTGCTTGGTGATGAAGGTGAAGGTCTTATCCTTGTAAACCGTGATGACGACCGGGAGGATGTCGCCCGCCTGTTTCTGCGTGGCAGCATTGAACTCCTTGCAGAAGGCCATGATGTTGACGCCGTTCGAACCGAGCGCCGGACCAACCGGGGGAGCGGGATTCGCCTGACCGGCGGGGATCTGCAGCTTGATTTGAGCGACGACTTCCTTGGCCATAAGTTTTTAGAAAAGGGGCCGGGAGAGTAGCGCGGTTGCGCCCGGGCGCAACCGAAGAATCAAGATTCCAGGGTTCAAGCTTCAGGAAGCCTCAAGGAGAAGGCCTCAAGCTCCCTTCCTCTCGGGCGCCCGCGCATCCTTGATCCTTGAACTTGAGCCTTCCTTGATTCTTGGCTCTTGGCTCTTGAATCTTCTCAACTCCTCTTCCCGAGCTTCACCCCCGCCTCCACGATCTGGGCGTCGCTCAGCAGCACGAGATTCGCGGCGGCGGCCAGCGGCACGTAGCTGTCGATGCTGCGCACGCTGGCGAGCGGCCCGCGGTAGCCGTGCTCGGCGAGATCGGCGATGATGGCGTCGGCGATGCCGCCGGCGGTGGCACGGCATTCGTCGGCCACCAGCACGCGGGTGCACTCGGCGGCGTGGCGGCGGACGGCCTCGAACGGGAGCGGATTGAGCCAGCGGAGGTCGAGCACGCGGGCGTAGATGCCTTGCTCGCGCAGCTTCTTCGCCGCGCGCAGGGAGAGGCGGAGGCCATTGGCGTAGCTGACGATGAGCAGATCCTTCGCCCCCTCGTGATAGACGCCCACCTCGCCGGGGAGGAGGTATTTTTCGGGCGTGGGATAATCGGTTAGCCAGCCGTTGTCGCCGTCGGCGTGGAGGTCGCGCTCGTGGTAGAGCGCGATGGGCTCGAGGAAGATGGCCACGCGGCCGCAGGCACGGGCCACGGCCGTCAGACCGCGCAACATCATGGCCGCATCGTCGCCGCGCGAGGGCACACCGAGCAGGAGGCCGGGAATGTCGCGCAGCGCGCCGATCGAGTGGTCGTTGTGGAAATGCCCGCCGAAGCCTTTCTGGTAGGCGAGGCCCTGCACGCGCACGACCATCGGATTGGCGAACTGGCCGGAGGAGAAGAACTGCAGCGAACAGGCCTCGCCGCGCAGCTGATCGAGCGCGTTGTGGATGTAGGCGAGGTATTGAATCTCGGGGATCGGCAGCACGCCGGTCAGCGCCGCGCCTTGGGCCACGCCGAGGATGGTGGTCTCGTCGAGCAGCGTGTCGAAGCAGCGGTGCGGGCCGAATTTCTTCTGCAGACCGGTGGTGACGTTGTACACGCCGCCCTTGCGGCCCACGTCCTCGCCGAAGCAGATGGTCTCGGGGCGGCGCAGCAGCTCGTCGGCCAGAGCCGAGTTGATGTGCGCGCCCATCGTGCGCTTCGTCGGCGCCGCAGCCTGTTCGGGTAGGGCACCGGCGAAGAGCTCGCTGCGGCGGGCGGATTCGACCGCCACCGCGGCGGCCGCGCGCACGGCGGCTTCGTCGTAGGGCGCGAGGGGACGGACGATGTGCTCGACGCTGACCAGCTTCGGCCGCTGCACGACCGCGGCGCAGGCGGCATCGACCCGATCCTGCACGCGACGGACGACCTGGCGGAGCTGCTCGGGCGAAGCGGCCCCGCTCTCGATCAGCCGGCGCGCATTGACCAGCAGCGGATCGAGCGCCTCGGTGGCCTCGATCTCGGCCACGCTGCGATACGACGCCTCGACATCGGTCCCGGCATGCCCCCAGAGCCGGATGGTGCGCAGATGCAGGAAGACCGGCGTGCGCTCGCGGCGGCAGAAGTCGACTGCTTCGCTGGCCACGTTCCAGAGATCATCGAGCGAGCCGGTCATCTCGAAGTACTTCAGATGCTGCTGCCGGCTGTAGGTATCCTGGATCCAGTTGCGCGGCGTCTCGACCGAGATGCCGATGCCGTTGTCCTCGCAGAGGAAAATGATGGGCGCCGAGCCGCCGCGGCGAACCGAATAGCGCGCGGCATTGATCCCGGCCAAGGCGGTGGCGTGGTTGGCCGAGGCGTCGCCGAACGAGCAGAGCACGATGGAGTCGTCGGCCAGATCGCGCGCCTGACCGAGTCGGCGGGCGACCCGCAGGGCGAAGGCGAGGCCGGCCGCTTTCGGGAGGTGCGAGGCGATGGTGCTGGTCTGCGGCGGCACCCAGAGCGGCTTGCTGCCCCAGACTTTGTGCCGGCCCTCGGAGATGGGGTCGTCGGCGCAGGCGCAGAACGAGCGCACGCAGTCGAGGATCGGATCGGTCGCGGTGTCGAGCCGCGAGCGCGCCATCATCAGGCCGCCGGAGCGGTAGTGCAGAAAGCAGGGATCGTCCCGCCGCAGGAGCGAGCCGACGATCGCATTCTGCTCATGGCCGGCGCTGGAGATGGTGTAGTAGGACTGGTTCGTCTTGCGCAGCGCGCGGGCGGCGACGTCGAGCAGCCGGCTGGCGACCTGATCCTCGAACAATGCCACGGCGCGGCGGGCGGTCAGCGAGGTCTGCGGCCCGAGCGGGGCTTCCGGAGCGAGCGGTGGCACGCCAGCGATGGCGCCCGCCAGGTAGGCGTGGAACTGCTCCTGCACGATGTCGACGCGGGTTTTCTCCATGGGGAAAGCGGGATCGGGACTCGCCCCGGCGAGGGCCGCGCGGGACGGGGACGCCTAGGGGTGAAATTCCTCGCCGTGATTGGGGGGCGGCGAGGACGGCGGGGTGAGCGTCGGCTGGGTCGGGGCCGGGGGCAAGGCCGCCTGCGGCTGGGCCGCGAGCTGGGCCTCGCGCCGCGCCATGTCCTCCTTCAGCCGGAGTTCGGCCTCCAGCGCCTCGCGCTTCTTCTCCCGCTTCTCCATGTAGCGGGCGATCCAGATGCACGATTCGTACAGAATCAGCAGCGGCGCCGAGAGCAGGACCAGCGAGAGGAGGTCGGTGGTCGGGGAAATGACCGCGGCCAGCGTGACGATCAGCACGACTGCGTAACGCCGCGTCGTAGCCAGCATTTCGTAGCTCAGCACGCCGAGTTTCACGAGCGTGAGCACGACCACCGGCAGCTCGAAGGCCAGGCCGAAACCGATCACGAACTGGGTCACGAAGGCGAAGTACTCCCGCACCGTCCAGGAGGGTCGGAGCCCGAGTTCCTGCGCATCCTGGGCCAGGAACTTGAGCGTGATGGGGAGGATCCAGGAAAAAGCCAGCGTCACGCCGGTGAGGAAGAGCGCGAACCCCACGCCCACGGCCGGATAGACGTATTTCTTCTCCCGTTCAGTCAGGGCGGGGAGCACGAACTGGGCGAAGAAGTAGAGCAGAAACGGGAACGCGATCACCAGCCCGGCGTGGAAGGCCAGGGTGAACGAGAGCGTGAAGGAATCGGCCACGCCGAGGGACTGCAGGCTTTTCGCCCACTCCTCGTTGACCGCCCGCAGCGGCCACTGGCAGAAGCGCATCAGCTCCTGCCGGAAGATGAAGCCGACCGTCATCGTGAGGGCGATCGTCACCGCCATCTTCACGATCATGTTCCGCAGGTCCTCGAGGTGATCGAGAAAGGGCTTGGTCTCATCCTCGACGGCCGGCCGCGCGGCCGCCTTCTTGCGGATGGTGTACATGAGCGCCTTGAAGAACAACATGCGGGGCGGGAAGGGACTCGGAAACCGCCCCCGGATCAAGGCGGGGATGGCGCGGCGGCGGATCGGATGGCACCCGGCACGGCGGGAATGGCAGGATCAGCCCAGTCCCAGCATGCGCTTCCAGCCGGCCACGCTGGTCAGCGCATTGGCCTGATGGATGGTGCGGCGGCGCAGGATGATGGCCCCGCTGAGGAGCAGGAGGACCATGGGCGTCCAGGCGGCCCAGAAGGGCGACAGGCGATTGCCCTGCCCGAGCGCGAGGAAGAGCTGATTGAGGAAAAAGAAGGCGAAGAGGATGAGGATGGCCCCGGCCACCCCGGCGATGACCCCGCGGCGGGCGTGACTCATGCTGAGCGGCGCCGCCACCAGCACCAGGGCGATGCAGACGAGCGGGAAGGAATAGCGGTGCAGCAGCTGGGTGCGGAACGGAGCCAGCTGCGAATCCGAGTCGTCCGCATTGATGGTCAGATAGCGCCGCAGTTCCGGCACGCCGAGGAACTGCGCCTGCAGCGTGGCGGCGGCGATCTGCGCGGGCGTCTCGGTCCATTCGCGCACGATCTCCTCCGGCGGGAAGCGCTCGGCGATGAGCTCGCCGGATTCATCGAAGCGCACGATGCGCGGCTTCTCCAGCTTCCACGTCCGGTTCTTCTCGTCGTAGAGCGCGCTGGGGGCGTCGAACTTGGCGATGACATTGCCGGCCGCATCCTGCTGCGTGACCTGCACCCCGCGGAACGGCTCGTTGGCGCGGCGGGCCAGGCGCTGCACGTACCAGAGCCGGGCGTCGCGCCGATTGGCGTAGAGATGCCCGGTGGCGTACTCGAACTTGTCGATCTTGAGCCGCCCGTCGCCGTCGCGCGCCCCGGTCAGTTCCGCCACCAGCCGGCCCTTGGCACCTTCGGCCTCGGGGGCGAGGCGGTAGTTCAGCACGCCCACGATGACGCTGGCCACCACCCCGACGCCGATGAACGGCAGCAGAATGCGCGCATAGCTGATGCCCGAGCCCGACATTGCCTGCAGTTCATTGGCCTGCGAGAGCCGGATAACCGAATAGAGCAGCGCGAGCATCACGCTGACCGGGAGGATCGGCACGATGACGAAGGGCAGCTGCTTCCAATACAGGCTGGCGATGCCGCGGACCGGCACCTTTGCTTCGAGGAAGTCGTTCAGATAGTTGGCCAGATCCGCCAGCAGCCAGATGGCCAGCAGCCCCACCATCAGATAGGTGAAGGGCAGCAGGAAGCTGCGCAGCAGGTAGCGGGTCAGGAGGGTCATTGGGAGCGGACTGGAGATCTGAGCGTAGTCCGCACTCTCCGAGTGCGGCCGGCTTGGAAGAGACTGGAGACTGGAGACTGGAGACTGGAGACTGGAGACTGGAGACGGGAGACGGGAGACGGGAAAGGAATGTCGGAGATGGCAGTCGGCTGACAAGGGCCAGCGTCGTCAGTTCCTAAGGCCAAGTAAGTCTCGCAGAAGCAAACGGCCGCACTCGGAGAGTGCGGACTACGGCGTCAACTCTTGCCGGAACCGACGGAAAGCGTTAACGCGGCACATGACCGCGGCCCAAATCGCCCAACTCATCGGAGGCTCGCTGCTGGCCGGGAAGGCCGACGTGGAGGTGACCGGGGTGGCGGCGCTGGAAGATGCTGGGGCGACGGACGCGACTTTCTTCGGCAATGAGAAGTACCTCCCGGCCCTGCGGGCTTCGCAGGCGGGCGTGGCGCTGGTGCCGACCGGTTTCAGCGAAGCGATCCCGGGGGTGCAGGCGCTGATCAGTGTGGCCAATCCGTCGCTCGCGTTCGCGCTGGTGGTCGGCGCGCTGCAGCCGCCGCTGGCGCCGCCGCCGGCGGGCATTCATCCGAGCGCGGTCATCGCGGCCGATGCCGTCATCGGCGAAAAGGTGACGATCCAGGCGCATGTGGTCATCGAGGCCGGCGCGCAGATCGGCCGGGGCGTGACGCTCGGCGCGGGCACGTTCGTCGGCCGGCACAGCCGGGTCGGCGACGACACGCTGGTGCATCCGAACGTGACCATCCGCGAACGGGTGCACATCGGGCCGCGCTGCGTCATTCACAGCGGCACGGTCCTCGGCAGCGACGGCTTCGGCTTCGAGACGGTCAACGGCAAGCACGTGAAGATCCCGCAGGTGGGCGGGGTCGAGGTCGGGGCAGAGGTGGAAATCGGCGCTGGCGTGACCATCGACCGCGCGCGTTTCGGCATGACTCGCATCGGCGAGGGCACCAAGATCGACAACCTCGTGCAGATCGCCCACAACGTGGTCATCGGACCGCACTGCCTCATCGTCGCGCAGGTCGGCATCAGCGGCAGCACGCGGCTCGGCCACCACGTGGTGCTGGCGGGGCAGGTCGGCGTGGTCGGCCACATCCACATCGGCGACGGCGCCATCGTGGGCGCGCAGAGCGGCATTTCCAAGAGCGTCCCGGCGGGCGCGAAGATGTTCGGGTCGCCGGCGGAGCCCATGCGTGAGGCGACGGAGTCGATCGCCCGGGTGCGGCGTCTGCCCAAGCTGATGGAACGCGTCAAGGCGCTCGAAGCAGAGGTCGCCGCGCTGCGGGCTGGACACACCGGCGGAGGCGCATAAAAGGAGCTTTTCCGAAATGCCCCACGTTCCCCGCGAAGAACGCCGCTACAAAGGGACAGGTGTCTCTCCGGGGGTCTCGCACGGCATCGCTTTCGTCCACCATCCTGGGAAGGAGGAAATCCCGCGCTATCCCATCCGACCGGAACGGATCGATGCGGAAATCCTGCGCCTGGAAGCCGCGCTGAAGGCCACGCGCCGGCAGATCGAGCAGATCCAGGCGGCCCTCTCGGCCGCGGTCGGCGGGAAGGAGGCGGGCATTTTCGACGCCCACCTGCTCGTGCTGGAGGATCCGTCGATGCTCGATGAGTTCGTCCGGGGCATCGAGCAGGACCGGCAGAATGCGGAATACGTCGTGCATCAGACCGCCGCCCGCTACGCCGAGGAGCTGGCGGCGTTGAAGGATCCGTATCTTTCGGAGCGCTCGCAGGACATCCTCGACGTCTCGCGCCGACTCGTCACCAACCTCACCGGCAAGGCCCACCCCGGGCTCTCGGCCATCCAGACGCGACACGTTCTGGTGGCGCACCATCTGACGCCCTCGGACACGGCTTCGCTCAATCGCGATCTCGTGCTCGGCTTCGCCACCGAAATCGGCAGCAAGAACTCGCACACCGCCATCCTTGCCCGCTCGCTCGGCATTCCCGCGGTCAGCGGACTGCCGCCCGGCTTCGAGGCGTTGCTCGACACGGGCGACGAGCTGCTCCTCGACGGCTACCGCGGGCTGCTCATCGTCAATCCGCTCGCCGACACGATCCGGGAATACCAGGAGTTCGCCCGCCAGCGCGCCCGGGTGGAGGAGGATCTGGGCGAATTGCGCGAGACCAGTGCGGTCACGCGCGACGGCCACCGCATCCGCCTGAGCGCCAACCTCGGGCTGGTGGACGAACTGCCCATCCACAAACTGAGCGGCGCGGAAGGCGTGGGACTCTACCGGACCGAGGTTTTCTACTTCAATCGCGACGAACTCCCCGACGAAGAGGAGCAGTATCAGAACTACGTCCGCATCGCCAAGGAGCTGCACCCGCACCCGCTGGTCATCCGCACGCTCGACGTCGGCGGCGACAAGCCCCTCCCCGCCTTCCCGCTGGCCATCGAGGACAACCCCTTCCTCGGCCTGCGCGGCGTGCGGCTCTGCCTGCAGCATTGCGAGATCTTCCGCGTCCAGCTGCGCGCCATCCTCCGGGCCAGCGCGGTAGGCAACGTGCGGCTGATGTATCCGATGATCAGCGGCCTGCCCGAACTGCTGCACGCCAATGCGATCCTGGAAGAGGTGCGCGCCCAGCTGCGGCAGGAGGGCGTGGCCTTCGACGAGAAGCTGCCGGTCGGCGCCATGATCGAGGTCCCCGCCGCCGCGCTCTGCGCCGCCGAACTCGCGCGCGAGGTCCAGTTTCTCAGCATCGGCACGAACGACCTGACCCAGTACACGCTGGCGGTCGACCGCATGAACGAGGCCGTCGCGCCGCTCTACGAGCCGACCCACCCCGCGGTGGTCCGACTGATGAAGCAGATCGTCGACGCCGGCCACGCCGCCGGACTGAAAGTCAGCGTCTGCGGCGAGATGGCCTCGGAGATCGGCTTCACCCCGCTCCTCCTCGGCCTCGGCGTGGACGAATTCAGCGCCGCCGCCCACATGGTCCCCCGCATCAAGCGCGCCGTGCAGGTCCTGACGATCGCCCAATGCCGCGAGCTGACCGCCCGCGTCCTGCAGATGGAGTCAGGCGCGGAGATTTTGGCCGCCTGCGAGGCACTGGCGAGGGAGCACTACGGGGCGCTGCTGGCGTAGGAGGGAAGAATCAAGATTCAAACTGTATTAAGGGGGAAGCATCAAGGAGCCTCGCCGGTAACGCGGGCGGGTAAGGGAGTGTTGAGGCTTCAGCCCAGTGATGCGCACCTTCCTTAGCGTTTGCTCCTTAACACAGTTTGAATCTTGATTCTTGTCTCTTGAACCTTGATTCTCATCGTCACCACTTGTGCAGCTTCGCGCTGGCCTTCTCCGCCGCCGCGACGAGTTCGCCGCTCTGCACGGTCTGAATCGCGCGCTCGATGTCCTCGCGGAGCAGGCGGTCCTTGTCCATGAAGGGAACGCGGCGGCGCAGGGCGCTGTGAGCGGCCTCGATGGGGGTGCCGGCGGCGAGCGGGTGGACGAAATCGAGCGCCTGGGCGGAGCCGAGGAGTTCGAGCGCGAGCGTCGTCTCGGCATTCTCGATCACCTGGCGGAGCTTGGTGGCGGCGATCGCGCCCATCGAGACGTGGTCCTCCTGACCCAGCGAGCTGGGGATGCTGT
Source organism: Verrucomicrobiota bacterium (assembly GCA_018240025.1). Lineage (GTDB taxonomy): Bacteria > Verrucomicrobiota > Verrucomicrobiia > Chthoniobacterales > SZAS-18 > SZAS-18. The sequence goes on along the minus strand of JAFEGM010000021.1, from coordinate 19,905 downwards.
CCACCGAGGCGGGATGGCAGAGCACCTTGTTCTCCGAGACCAGCGCGGCGGCGGTGTACTGCAGCAGCATCGCGCCCGAGTTCAGGCCGCCTTCCTTGATCAACAGCCGCGGGACCTTCTTTTCGCCCACGGTGTCGCCGGCCAGCAGCAGATAGAGCCTGCGCTCGGAAATGCTGGCGAGTTCGGCGGCCGCGACGGCCAGATGGTCGAGCGCCAGCGCCAGCGGCTCGCCGTGGAAATTGCCGCCGCTCAGGATCTCGCCCTCGGGGAAGACGAGCGGATTGTCGGTGGCCGAGTTGACTTCCGTTTCGATGACTTCAGCCACGCGGCGGGCGGCGTCGCGCGCGGCGCCGTGGACCTGGGGGATGCAGCGGAGCGAATACGGGTCCTGCACCTTCGGGCAATCGGCATGCGAGGGCAGGATCTGCGACTGCGTCAGCAGCGTGCGGAAATTCTCCGCCGTCTGGATCTGCCCCCGATGCGGCCGGGCGGCATGGATGCGCGCATCGAACGGCGTGGCGCTGCCGCGCGAGGCCTCCAGCGACATGGCGCCGATGACATCGGCGCAGGCCAGCAGATTCTCCATCCGCCAAAGGCAATGCACGCCGTAGGACGACATGAACTGCGTGCCGTTGATCATGGCGAGGCCTTCCTTCGAGCGCAGCCGCAACGGCTCGAGCTTGAGCTTCCGCAGGGCTTCCGCACCGCTCAGCACCTTGCCCTTCCAGCGCGCCTGGCCGCGACCGAGCAGCGGCAGGGTGAGATGGGCCAGCGGCGCGAGATCGCCCGAAGCGCCGAGCGAGCCTTTGTCGTAGACGAGCGGATGCATCCGCCGGTTCGCGAAGGTCAGCAGCCGGTCGACCAGCTCCAGCGTCACGCCCGAGAAGCCCAGCGCGAGGCCGTTGATCTTCAGCGCCAGCATCAGCCGCACGATCTCCTCCGGCGCCTCGTGACCGACCCCGACCGCGTGCGAGAGGATCAGATTCTCCTGCAGCTGCTCGATCTGCGAGGGCGCGATGCGCGTGTCCGCCAGGATGCCGAAGCCCGTGTTGATGCCGTAGATGGCGCGCTTGCCGCGCTGCAGTTTCTCGACCACGGCGCGCGAGGCGGCGACGCGCTGGCGGGCGGCGGGATCGAGCTCGAGCGGCGCATCGGAGGCGATCCAGGCGCGCAGCGCGCCGAGGGTGAGGCCGGAGCCGGAAAGGGAGAGAGCGGGCATGTCGGGTCTGGTCAGAGGAAGGCACGAGGCCCCGGCTCCGCGCGGGCGGAAGCCGGATGGGCCAGGCGGGACGCGCCGGGGGACGCGTCCACGTCGGAGCGCTCTCGATACCTCAACTCACCAGCGTCGGAAAGTCCGTGTAGCCCCGGGCGCCCTCGCCGTAGAACGTGGACTTGTCCGGCGGGTTGAGCGGCGCGCCCTGGGCGAAGCGCACGGGCAGGTCGGGATTCGAGATGAAGGGCACGCCGAAAGCCACCGCATCGGCCTCGCCGGCCGCGAGCACCGCATTGCCCGACTCCAGCGTGAAGCCCTCGTTGGCGATGTAGACGCCGCCGAAGGCCTGCTTCAGCGCCGGCCCGAGACGGGGCTCGGCCAGCGACTCTCGCGCGCAGAGGAAGGCAATCTTGCGGCGGCCGAGTTCGCGGGCCAGATGGCCGAATTGCTCCGCCCCTCGGCCGGGCCGACGCCGTGGGCATCGCCGCGCGGGGCGATGTGCATGCCGACGCGATCGGCGCCCCAGACGGAGACGACGGCATCGGTCACCTCCAGGTGAAGCCGCGCGCGGTTCTCGACGGAGCCGCCGTATTCGTCGGTGCGCTGGTTCGACTCCACGTGGAGGAATTGATCGAGCAGGTAGCCGTTCGCGCCGTGGATCTCGACGCCGTCGAAGCCCGCCCGCTGCGCATTCTCGGCCCCGCGGCGATAGGCTTCGATGACGCCCGGGATCTCCGCCAGCTCGATCGCCCGGGGCGTCGGAAACGGCTGCTTCGGGCGCAGCAGACTGACGTGGCCCGGGGCCGCGATGGCGCTGGCACTGACCGGCGTGCGCCCATCGAGATAGTGCGGATGCGAGATGCGGCCGACATGCCAGAGCTGCAGCAGGATGATCCCGCCCTCCGCATGGACCGCGTCGGTGATCTTGCGCCAGCCGGCCGTCTGCTCGTCCGACCAAATGCCGGGCGTGTCGGGATAGCCGACGCCCATCGGATCGACGCTCGTCGCCTCGGTCAGGATGAGGCCGGCCCCGGCGCGCTGGCGGTAGTATTCGACCATGAGGTCGTTCGGCACGCGGCCGACCGCGCGGCAGCGGGTCAGCGGGGCCATGACGATGCGATGGCGCAGCTGGAAGGCGCCGACTTGGAGGGGATCGAAAAGGGTGGGCATATGATGATCGAAGGTGGACCGAAAGCTGTCCGCTCCCGGGCCTCGCCGGCCCGATCCGCGGGTTGCCAAAGTGGCATCGGCGGCCGCCCCATGCGCGGGAAAATGCTCGCCCGGCTCACCCGAATTCGTCATAAGCATGCATCCGTCCCCGGGTCTCACCCGTAGATCTGACGCCATGACTCCCCCGCGCCTTCTCTCCGCCGCGCTGCTGGCTGCGCTCGTCCTGACCAGCTGCTCCTCTGTGCCGACCTTCACCCCCGGCGGCAAGCTGGCCGGGCTCGACACCCAACAGTACAAAGGCGTCCGCCGACCCATCGAGAACAAGCGCGAGATGGAGGTCGTCCAGCGCACCATTTCGACCAAGGCGCAGCGGCAGATCGGCGCCCGGCGCGCCAAACTCTTCTGGGAGACGCTCCCGGCGGGCGACCAGAACTACCTGCGCAGCCTCGGCGTCACCCACGTCTGCGTGGAAGTGCCCGCGGTCGGCAAGCACAAGGGCGAAAAGACGGTCATGATGTGGGACACGCAGACCCAGAACTTCGTCGGCAACGAGCTGTTCGAGGTGAACAACGTGCCGCCCGATCTCTCCATCCTGCGGATGCCGGACTACGTGGCGATCTGCGTGCTGAAATACTCCGCGTAACGCCGGGGGGGCAAGTGCCAAGGGGTAAGAATCAAGAATCAAACCGTGATAGGGGGAAAGACTTAAGGATGGTCGCCGCGGGCTCGCGGTGCTCTATCCTTAGAACCTTCCCCTTATCACGGTTTGAATCTTGATTCTTGATTCTTGAATCTTCCCAACCGGGCCCCCAGGTGCTTACGCACATCCGGCCACTCCGTCGCCAGGATGCTGAACATGACGGTGTCGCGGACCGAACCGTCGCGGCGCGGGCTATGGTGGCGGATGACGCCGTCCTGCTTGGCGCCGAGCGCGGCGATGGCGCGCTGGGAGGCGAAATTGAAGTTGTCCGTGCGGAGGCCGACGACCTGGCACCCCAGGTGATCGAAGGCGTGCTCGAGCAGGAGCAGCTTGCAGGTCGTGTTCACGGCGGTGCGCTGCCAACGCTGACCGTACCAAGTGTAGCCGATCTCCACGCGGTCCGCCGCAGGCACGATGTCGTGATATCGCGTGCTGCCCGCCAGCTCGCCGCTGGCGAGGTCGCGCACGGCCCACGGCAGCATGTGACCGGCCTGCCGGCCCGCTTCGGCGGTGGCGAGATAGGCCTGCACGTCGCTCAGCTCGGGTCCGGGCACCGAAGTGAACCAGAGCTTCCACAATTCGCCCGATCCCGCCGCCGCGAGCAGGCCGGGCGCGTGCTCGGAGGTCAGCGGTTCGAGGCGCACACCGTGGCCTTCGAGGACGACAGGCTGAGGATTGATCATGACGTCGGGGCGGCGAGAGATCAGCTTTGGGCTGGCTTCGGCAGATGTTCGCGGCAATACTCCTTCTCATCCAGGCCGCTGACCCGGAATTCGAGCTCGGGATTGGAAAGCTCCGTCCGTCCGCAGACGGCGCAGGCGTGCATGGTGGGCTGATCTCGCTCCATCTCACGGCGCGCGCTCTCGAAGCGGTTCCGTCGCTGGGCGGTCTCGCGCGAATGCCGCAGTCGACTCACCCATTCGGGGCCGAAGAAGACGAGGTAGTTCACGTAGCAGAGGAGGAGCCAGACTTTGACCAACCAGCCGCCCGTGAAGAACATCAGCAGCAGCATGACCGCCGAAATCAGGGCGAGCCATTTCACCCGCACCGGCAGGATGAAGAAGACCAGGATCTCGTAGTTCGGAGCCAGGGTGGCGAAGGCGAAGAAGAGCGCGAGGCTGATGGGGCCGAAGCTCCCGGGCGCGCCGAGGACAAGAGCACTGGCCACGATGCCGAGGTATCCCAAGAGGATGTAGAGGGTCAGTCGGAACGCGCCCCACTCCCGCTCGAGGGAATTGCCGATGAACCAGAGGAAGAGGACGGCGAAGAGCATCCAGATGCCGTTGCTGTAGGCCACCTCGAAGAAGAGGAACTGGTCGTTCACCATCGGCACGAAGAGGAAGCTGATCAGGCGCCACCACTCGCCGGCCCAGACCGCCGCGGGCAGCAGGACGAGCTGATTCTCGTAGGCCGGATTCGCCCGCGTGAGCACCCAGACGATCGCCGTCAGTACGGCAATACCCTTGGTCAGGCCGGGGATGGCGATCCAGCCAAGGCGCTTTTCAAGTCGGTCGATCCAAGACATCGGCGATCTTCGCGTGGGATGCGGAAATCCGAAAACCGAAAACGGCTGACGAGCCGAATTCCGCGGCTTCAGTGCGTCGCCGCCGCCGCATGTCTCCCGATTCCTCCCTGCCCCAGCGGGCCCGCGTGGCCGTCGTGGGGGGAGGCGCGGCCGGCTTTTTCGCTGCCATCGCCTGCGCCGAGGCCGGCGGCGGGCCCGTCGTGCTGCTGGAGAAATCCTCCACCGTGCTGGCCAAGGTCCGCATCAGTGGCGGCGGGCGCTGCAATGTCACGCACGCCTGCTTCGAGCCTTCGCAGCTGGTGGCGCGCTATCCGCGGGGCGGACGGGAACTGCGCGGGGCCTTCGCCCGTTTTCAGCCGCGCGATACGATCGCTTGGTTCGCGGAGCGTGGCGTGCCGCTGAAGACCGAGTCCGACGGCCGCATGTTTCCGGTGACCGACCGCTCGGAGACGATCATCGAATGCCTGCTCGGGGCGGCCCGCCGGGCCGGAGTGCAGGTCCGCACCCGCTGCGGCGTGACCGCAGCCGAGCGGACCGCGGGCGGATTCCGCCTGCGGCTCGAATGGGGCGGCGAGCTGGCATGCGCGCGTCTCGTGCTCACCACCGGCAGCCCGCGCGCCGGCCAGGGCGGCGCGGCGCTGGCGGCGGGCTTCGGGCACCGGATCGTCGACCCGGTGCCTTCGCTCTTCACCTTCAGCATCACCGATCCGCGGCTGGCGGATCTCGCCGGGCTGTCGGTGCCGGCGACGCGCGTGCGGGTGCCGGGGACCTCGCTCGACGAGACCGGGCCCGTCCTCGTCACGCACTGGGGCCTGAGCGGCCCGGCGATTCTGCGGACGTCGGCCTGGGGCGCGCGCGAGTTGGCCGAGCGCGACTACCGCTTCACCGTGCGGATCGGCTGGCTGGGTCCGGCCGGCCGCGACGAGGCACTCGGCCGGCTGCGCGGGCAGCGGGAAGCCGAGGGCCGGCGCGTCGTGGCCGGCGCCGGACTCGGGGAGATCCCGGCCCGACTTTGGGAGCGACTGGCGCAGGCCGCGGGCATCGGCCCCGACGTCCGCTGGTCGGCCACCACCCGCGAGCAGCTGCAGGCACTGGCGGAGCAGCTGACGACCTGCGACTTCCCGGTGCACGGCAAGAGCCTGAACAAGGATGAGTTCGTGACCTGCGGCGGAGTGGCCCTGAAGGAGGTCGACTTCCGGCGCTGCGAAAGCCGGCTGGTGCCCGGCCTGCATTTCGCCGGCGAGCTGCTCGACCTCGACGGCATCACGGGCGGCTTCAATTTCCAGGCCGCCTGGACCACCGGCTGGCTGGCCGGGCGCTCGGCGGCGGAAGATTGAGCCGGAGGCGGCCGCCTACTTCTTCCAAAGCGCCGCATTCACGGCCGCCCAGATGTGGCCGATCCAGCCCAGCATGCCGAAGCTGAAGAACCAGATCAGCCCCGTCATGATGAGGAAGAACAGCGCGGACAGCACGCGTCCCTGCACCAACTGCCCGAGGCCCGGGATGAAGAAGGAGCAGATGGCCGCGATGACGTTGCCGGCGGAGCCTTGGCCTGTGGACATGGCGAAAGAAGCAGCGGAATGCAGCTGACTTCAAGCGGCTCCGCGCCTCCGCGCTTGCTCATTTGCGGAAGAGAATGGCAGCCACGAAATCGGTTACCTGCGCGGGCCGCGGCAGCTCCCGACGGGCGAGTACCGCGATGCGCCGCCGATAGCGCGGTCGCATCGGATGCACGAGCGGACGCCGACCGCGGGCAAAGAGCGCCAGGGTCCGGCGCGGCACCAGACTGACGCCGAGTCCGAGCGCCACAAGGCTGGCGATGACATCGAAGCTGTCGAGTTCGATGGCGCTGTGCCGGCGCAACCCGTGCTGCCGCAGCCACGTCCGCACGTCGCCGCCCGCGCCGCTGCTGCCGAGCGGCAGGAGCCAGCGCTCGTCGGCCCAGGCTCGGAGCAGCTCGCGGGCAGGCCGGGCCTTGGCCGACGCCGGCCCCAAACGGCGCGGAGCGATCAGCACGAACTCGTCCGCAAAGGCATGCAGCCGCTCGAGCGTGCGCGGGAGGCGGGCCGGGTCCGAGACAATGGCCAGATCGAGCGCCCGCTGCTCCAGACCGGCCAGGAGTGCGGCCCCGGCGTTCTGCTCCAGGGTGAGCCGCACCTCCGAATGGCGGGCCTCGAAGGCGTGCAGCAGGCCGGGCAGATGCGAGATGCCGATCGAGCGCGACCACCCGACGCGCAGCGTGCGCGGCGCACCGGCAAACTCTTCCCCGAGACGCTGCACCGTCAGCGCAGCATCCCCCAGCAGGCGGAGCGCATGGGCACGCAGAAACTCGCCGGCGGGCGTCGGCCGCACCGAACGGGTGGTGCGCTCAAACAGCGTCACGCCCAGCGCCTCCTCCAGCCGCTGGATCTGGCGGGAGGCGGCACTCTGCGTCAGACCGCAGCGCCGGCCGGCCGCCGAGAAGCTGCCCGTCTCGGCCACGGCACAGCAGAGCCGCAGGGCGGCCGGATCGAGAGCGAGGAAATTCATGCTAAGCCTGCATGAATAAATGCTTTTCTTGCATGCGCCAAGCTTTGCCGCTGTCCGCAGGCTCGGCCATGCCAGCCCTGCCTCATCCACTCAATGCCCCCGGTCCGTTCCATGTGACGGACGACTGCATCTACTGCGGCCAATGCACCGCCAACCTGCCCGAGGTCTTCGCCGAGGCGCCGGATGGGCTGGCCTACGTGCTGCGCCAGCCCGCTGGGCCCGAGCTGCTCGCGGAAGCGCGGGAGGCGATGGAGCGCTGCCCGGCGGAGAGCATCGTGGAGACGAAGACGCTCAGCACGGCGGCTCCAGGATCACATTGAGCAGCGTCAGCACGGCGCGCGCGCCCGGCGGCGAAGTCACCGGCGGCATGCTCCAGACGGCGTCGACGAGGTAGCTCCAGCCCGTCTCGCCGGTGGCGTCGTCGACCAGCAGCAGGCGCACGCGCGCCGCCAGGCGCCGGCCGGTGCCCCAGCCGGCGCGCTCGATGCTCATGCCGGCCAGCCGCGGTTTGCGCAGGGCCGGGGGTTTGCCTCCCGTAGGATAGCTGCGCAGTATCTCCGCCGCAGGCAGGATGGGCAGCACTTCCTCGACCAGCTCGCCGGCGGAGTTTTGCCGCCAGGCGAGCAGGTCGGTGTATTTCCGATGATGCACCAGCAGCGCCAGCGCGGCGCGATCGGCCGAGGCCACGAGATCGACCGGTACGTCGGCCGGCAGGCCCTCCAGCCGGACGGTCGCACCCGAAGGCGCGTGCAGGCGGGCGGCGGCGCCGGGTTCCGTTTCGAGGCGTTCGAAGCGCCAGCCGGAGGCGGCGGGCGCCTCGGCGATGAGCGGCGATTCCTGCGCCTGATCTTCCGAGGCCGCGAGGCAGCGACAGGCAGTGAGCAGGAGGGAGAAGGCGAGCGGGAGACGGCGGGTGCAGGAAGGACGGTGCATGCGGACAGGTGGCTGGGGTTCAACGGCCGCCGACACGGGCGGCAAGGTCGGTGAGATTGCGGGTGCCGGGATAGATCGTGACCGTGAGCGAGCCGGCGTTGGAGGTGGTGCCGCCCTTGGTGAAGCCGACGCCGAGCGCCTTGGCGGCGGCAGGGCTGACTTCCACGCGCGCCTGGCGCGGACTGACGTCGCCAAAAACGGCCCAGATGCGCTGGCCGGTGCTGTTGTTCGTGACGAGTGCGTAGTCGCCGAGCTTTGCGCCCATGTAGCCATGCGGCAGCGCGACGAACGGAACGACGCGGGCATCGAGCGAGCGGCCGTGCAGGCGCAGGGAGGTCTGCGAAATGTAATAGCCGTCGGAGCGAACCTTGGGCGTCCCGCTGGGCTTTCCGGTGTCGGTCTCGAGGCCCCACCAGTTTCCGGGCCGGCCGGCATTGGCGAGATAGTCGCTCGTGGGCAACCCGCTGGTGGGAGGCGCGTAGGCGAAGGGGTCGCCGTCGTAATCGATGGCAGCGGGCGCCGTGTATGAGAAGCCCTGCTGGGCGCGGGCGGGATCCGGGGCCCCGATATCGATGGCTCCGGCCGCGGGGGCGATCGGCCCCGTGGGTGCGCCTTCCGCCCGAGCCGCGGGTTGATCGGGCAGCGGCAGGCCGAGAGACTCCTCCTGCCGAGCCGCTTCGCGCCGGCGCTCTTCCTGCATCACTCCGGTCAGCGCGAGAATGATCAGCGTCAGCAGACCAAGGAACAGCAGCTTCAGCCCGACCGCGGCCACGAGAGCGCGCCACAGCCAGCGGCGCAGCGCACTCTTCGCGACCGATCGAGCCAGCGTGGCCATGGAGCGTTCAGGCGGGCTTCTCCGGCTTCGGCAGCGTGCGTTGATAGGCCGCCAGCACGCCCTGATCGGTGGGATCGGGCACCTGCTCGCTGGCATGGGCGCTGGCCCGCCGCAGCACGGCGGCCGCGACGGTGAGTCGGCGACCGAGGCGGGCCAACTCCGGTCGCTCGCTCGAAGCTGCCGGCGCGGCGGCTGCGGGCTGCGCTGCGGCCGCCTCTCTCGCCGCGCCAGCCGGGGCCGGGCAGACTTCGGAAGCCAGCTCGGTCGCCTGCGCCGTGGGCGCGCCGGAAGCACGGGCGACCTGCGCGCAGATGCCGTGGATCTGCTCGTCCGGGCAATTGGCCAGGTGCGCGCGGAGCGCGGCCTCCCCCACGCGTCGACGCGCCTGCGCCAACGGCGCTCCGCGCAGCGGCGGGCCTTCGCTCGTCGTGCTACCGCCGGCAGCGGCCGCGCCGCCTTCCTGACTCGCGACGTCCCGGCGCGGGGCGGAAGCGGAGCCGCCTTCGTCGCCGTCGCCGCCAGCTGGCCCGCCTTTTCCACCTCCCCCGCCGCGAGTGCCGCCCGCGCGCCCGCCGGAGCCGCCCACGCCGCCACCCTTGGCCTTCTGCTGGAGCACGGCCCCGCCGGTTTCGGCCGCATTGCCCAGCGCGCGCAGGCTGGCGCCCGCAAAGGCGAAGCCCAGCCGCGTACCGAACTGCGCGCCCGTGCGCAGGGTGTTCATGAAGATCTTCCACGCGAAGACGGGCGTGACGATGGTCCAGGCCGCGACCAGCAGAACGGCAAGGAAGAGCACGCCCCAGCCGCCGGGCGGTAGCTGGGCGAGGCCATCGGCAAAATCCTGGCGAAGTCCCGCGGTTGGCAGCGCCGTGAGGATGAGTTTCACGTCGGCCTTGGTGAGCGAGTGCACCAGGCCGACCACCCACTCCAGCAACGCATTGGTGCCAACGTGCGCCAGGGCCAGCGCCAGCTTCCCGGTGCCAACGGAAACGAGCCCGAGCAGATAGCTGCTGCCGACGCTGCGGAGCGCGTCCACGCCGAGGGCGCCGATCGCCGCTGGAGCCAACACCAGTCCGAACGTGTAGAGAGTTTCCGAGAGCCAGACCACGACCAAACCGACCAGCCAGCCGATGAAGATGGCGACGAAGCAGAGGCAGAGCACCAGGATGCCGATCAGCCCCACGACCAGGTTCGTGGCCATCTCGACCGCCCGTCCGGTCACGTTGAAGAACCACGTCCGATAGGCGCCCCTGCCTTTGGTGCTGTTGAAGTCGCCGCCCGGGTAGAGCAGCTCGACGAAGTGACCCATCGACTTGCTGGCCCTCTCGGCCGGCGAGTTCATCCGGCTCGCCATGGCGCCGGAGACCTCGGGCACGAAGTTCCGCCACTCTTCGTGATGCCGGACCAGCGAGATGACGAGCGCCAGGATGACGACCCGCGCGGTCGCATTCAGCTGCTCACGCGGCGAGTCGCTCTGGCGGATCAGCGCCTGCACCAGCCCGATGACCAGCAGGACATAGCCGAGCTGCAGAAACGGGGTCGAAGCCAGGGCGACCGCCGTCCGCAAGGCCGTGGAGAGCGAGCCGGTGGCAGGATTGAACAAGGCGTCCGGACGCATGGAGCCGCCGATCAGCGAGCCGCCTTCTTCGAGCAGGAAGTCGAACATGGCCTTGGGTTCACCGGCCGAAGAGGCGCTGGCGCAGCTCGGCGTTCTTCTTGCGGGCTTCCTGCTCCGCCTGCGCGGCGAGAATCTCTTCTTCTTCCTCCAGCCCCTCGCGCTCTTTCGCCCGGGCCTGGCGGACGCCGGCATCGGCCGCCATGACCTGCGCCTGGGCCGCCTGCGCCTGATAATGCAGGCTTTGCTCGGCGGAAGTCGCAGCTGCGAGCCCGGAACGGACCGCTTCGCGTTCATTCTCGGTCGTGACGGACTGCAGACGTTGCGTCAGCTCGCTCTTCCGCCGGGCGAGGTCGGCCAGCTTCGGCTTGATCTCGTCGAGCACCTTGTTCGACTCGCTCAGCTGCGTCTCGAAGATGGCGAAACCCCGGTAGCGTCCCCTGTCGCGCGGCGCGCCGTTCACCAATAGGCCGAGCGTGCGGCCGCTGGAGAACAAATTGAGCCGCGCATCCGTCAGGCTCTTCACCTCGTCCGCGAGGGCCGCGACCTCGGCCATGGTCTTGCGGCCGAAGTCCGCGATTTCCCCGACCTCCTTCAGGATGGCGGTGAGCTCGCTCAGCCCGAGCGCATTCAGCAGCGCCCGTGGATCGCCCAGAATGCGCAGGAGTTCCTTCCCCTGCTGCACGACCGAGCGCACTTCGCGGAGGGTATCGGTGACCGTCTTCAGCTGCTCCTTGGCCTGCTTGAAGGCGTCAACCGCCTGGCGGAAGTTCGTCAGATCGAAGACCTTCAGCTGCGCCGAAAGGCGGTGGGTCGGTGCCGTGACAAGGGTGAAAGCAATAAACATCGTTAAATATATACGTAATGATTGCATGGGTGCGCGTGCTGGGGTGTTCGGTTGAAATTCCGTGCGCCTACTCCACGATCGGCACGGTGATCGTGTGCGGCGCGAGGGTGACGCCATCGGCGGTCTCGCGCGGTCCGGGGAGCGTGTAGTAGACCGTCCGGCCCTGCTCCTCCGCGGACGGAGCGCCGCGCTCCGCCTCCTGCCGACGCCAGTATTCGCGCTTGATGGCGTCGCTCTGGGCCTGCAGGTAGCCCAGGCGGTAGTTGCCGTTGCGGACGAGGCGGCCGTCGCCGCGCTCGGCCCATTCGGCAGGGGTTTGCGAGCAGGCGGAGAGCGCGAGAGCGAGTAGTGTGAGGGAAATCGATTTCATACGGTGGGCAAGGCCGGCAGAGTCGGGCGGGCGGCCGGCGCTGGCGGCAGGCCGGCCTGGCGATAGATGACCTCAGCGCGGATCGCCTCGACCGGGTCGTCGTGCGCGGCCAGCGCGGCGCGTCGCCGATCGAAAACTTCGCCGCTCGATTCGCCGGCATAGAGCACCTCTTCCGAGACGCGCACCCGCAGCGTATTGGTCTCGAGGCGGGCGCCGCCGCGCCGGGCGTGCAGCACGAAGGCAGCGCGGGATTCCGCCGGCTGATGCTCCGGCGCGGGGAACTGGGTCAGCCGCGCCCGCGCCTGGTCGGTCAGACCGACCATGGCGGAGAGCTTGGCCGCGGCCTCGGCGGTGAGCTGCTTGAGCAGGAACCACTGCTTGAGGTTCTCGCGCAGCGAGGAGAGGCCGAGGACGGCATCGATCTGGCTGGGCGACTGGAAGACACCGCCGAAGCAGCAGCCGTATTTGCGCAGCTGCTCGACGGACTCTCCCGCCAATGCCATGCCCTCGGCATTCTTCGAGGCCCGGGCCAGCTCGTCCATGAGCAGCAGCTTCCCCTGGGCCCGCGGACGCCGCAGGATTTCGCGCCGCGAGAATTCGGAGAGGAAGTAGAACAGCACGTCCTTCAGCTCCTCGGCACTGCGGCCGATGCGCGAGAGTTCGAAATACACGAGCCGCTGCGCCGAGAGGTCGAGCGTGGTGGGACCATCGAAGAGCGCCCCGTAGCGGCCGCCGCGGCACCACGGCTGCAGGCGCGCGGCGAGTTCGCGGGCGCGGGCCTGCTGCAGGGCATCGCCCTCGAGGTCTTCGAGCGCGGCCGCCAGCACGCTGAGCGTCGGCTGATCCGCCGAGGCCAGGCGTCCGAGGGTGAGATTGCGGGCCAGCCGGCGGCCTTCCGCGGTGTGCAGAAAGCTGAGCAGCCCCTGCTCGTCCGCGCGGAACGAAGCCAGGGCCTGTGTGGCCCACTCGGGATCGCTCGCGGCCACTTCGCGCAAATCGAGCCACGCATCGATGAAGCTCAGGTTTTCACCGGCGCGCCGGCAGGCCTCGGGTTGCCACCATTCGATCAAGCGCGCCTCCGCCAGGGCATCCAGCTGGCCGGCCTCGTCGTCCGTCCAGGCATCCGCCGCCACGCCATCGAGCACCTCCTGCAGCGCCCGTTCGAGCAGCGCGCGGTCGACGGCGCCCGCCTCACCGGCCGGCACGCGCGCCATCTTCGAAGTCAGCCCGATGGCCGCGGCCACGACCGCTTCGCTCATCGGCAGCCCCTGCGGATCGAGCGGATTGAGGCAGAAATCATCCGCTTCCGGATGCGGCATCAGGGTCACTCCGCCCTGCAGCTGGACGAACGCTTCGTATGACCGGCCTTCGTCGATGATGATGCAAAAGCCGAGCGACGGCCAGGCCTGCGAGAGGAGATCGAAAAGGAAGATGGATTTGCCGCTGCCCTGGCCGCCGAGGGCGAGGAAATGCTGGGGCTGGCCGCCGCGAAACAGCGCCACGCCCGCCAAGCCGCCCTGGTCGGTTTCGTAGATCGCTTCGGCCACGGCGAGGTCGCCGGTGGCGGTGTTGCCGGCGCAGACCCACGAGGCCAGACGCTCGGAGGAATCGGCCAGATCCCAGTCGCGCACCCGTCCGGAGACGCGGCCCGGGAAGGTCTCCTCGTAAATGCGGAGCGCCTGCGACGGCTCGCTGGCCACGTGATGCCGGGCGCCCTGGAGAGCCCCGAGGGAGGTTCGCAGGGTCGCCAGCCGGGCGGAGAGTTCCTGCGCGGTCGGAGCCCAGACGGTGGCCACCGTCAGCGAGCGCAGGGGCAGGGTCCGGCCCTCCTGCAACGCCAGCACGCGTTGCCGGGCGTGCTCGTGCGGCGTTTCGAGATTCTGTGCGCCACCGCGCATCTGCCGGGCGAGGCGATCGAGATCCTTCTCCGCCTGGCGCAGCTCTGCCGCCGGATCGACCGGCAGGAACAGCTGCGTGATGCGGTAGTCGGTCAGCGGCGCGCGCAGCAGCGGCAGCATCAGCCCGGGACGAAATTCCACCGGCCAGCCGGTCACGACGAGAAAGGCATGCGGTCGACCGTCGGGCCGCAGGCAGACCTCGCCGTCGCGCAGACGCGAGGAGCCGACGTCGCTGCTGAGGCATTGGCCGAGGACCGTGTCGAAGGGATCGAAGACCTCGCCCTCGATCTGCTCCGGTGGGAGCCCCGGCGCGAAGAAGCGGCGGAGTTCGCGGTAATGCCCAGCCGCATCGAGCGGAGTGGCGCGACTGCCGGCGGGCAGATGCATCGTCAGCGCCTGTACCCGTTCAGCGAGCGCGCAGCCGATGGCTTCGGCCGCAGCCTGAATCTGAGCGGCCGGGGCGAACCGCGCCAGGCCTGGCCCCGCCCGGCGCCCGACCCAGAGCGTGAGGCGCTCGCGCCGGAGCGACCCAGCCTGCATGGCGGCGCGGAGACCTTCGGCCCGCTGCTGGCGGACGAAGTGGCTCCACGGGCCGGCCGCTTCTTCGGCATAGGCGAGTTCGTAGCGCTCGAGCTCGAGGCGATAGTCGCTGGTCGGAGCGAACTGAACCTGGAGCGCATGGTCCGGCGCCAGCCCGCTGAGGAATGCCTGCCAGCCCTCGTGCCAGTCATTTCGCGCCGCAGTGCCGAGCGTGGCCAGATCCGGCACCGAGAGGTCGAATCCCCGCGAGAAGACGGCGTCGGGACCGGTCGCGGAGCCCCAGAAGAGCACGTCACCCAGAAAGTAGCCGTCGGGCAGCAGTTGCTGTCGGATCATGGCCGGGAATCCGCGGAACCGCGTCGGTAGGGGTGGAAATCGCGCCGCGCCGCCCGGACCCGGGCGGCCGAGAGCTCGGCGTGCGGGCCGAGCAGGCGGGAGGACCACCAGTCCTCCAGGAAACGGGGCGGACGCTGATGGAAGAAGAACCAGGTGAACAGCCCAGTCGCGCCGAAAGGCACGGCAGCTGCCGGAGGCGACCAGCCGCCGACGGTGAGCAGAAACAGAGTCAGGAGCAGCCCGGCCAGAGGAAGCATCCAGATGCGACCGGGGAGGCCGAGGATCTCTCCGCCGCGTCCGTCACCAGGGGCGGCCGGGAAGCGGAGCAGACGCACTTGATCGTCTTCAGGCATGACGTCGCAGGGGCGGCCGCGGCCTACCTCTTGATGTCCTTCGGCTGGATGGCGACATCCGCGACCCCTCCGGCCTCGAAGGCGAAGAACATGATGGTGGGGGCGGCCGCGATCATGGATCCGCCAATGATCTGGCCCCAGCCGGACTCACCCTGGGTCAGGGCGATGGCACCCTGGATGACCTTGATGACGCCGAACACGAGCCCCACCGTCATGACCAGGAAGAGGAGCTTCGAGAACATGGTCTGCAGGTTCTGGGCGCCGGCCTGCGCCAGCAGGCGCGTCCCGGCGGCCAACAGCGGCGATTGCGTGGCAGCCAGCAGCGCAGCTGGGAGCGTAGCGCGGAGGAAATTCATCCTTTGATGGGCCCGAAAACGGGTCGATACCGGCGAGGTGCGTTGAGGCGTGTTCATACGGAATATTTTTGGCGTCCGACGGACTCGGATTTCCGCCGAAAAAGATTTTTAGCTGTGAGGAAATCCGAATGTCTTATCCAATCACACTAAAATAGACACAGCAACAAAGGTTTTCCCGAAAATGAAAATTTGGATAAGTACCGAACCCCTTGATATTTCCGCTTGCTTTTCCGCAAAAAACCGGCGTCATAGCGAGTGTCGGCCGAAGTCTTTTTTTGGCCGGCATAGGTCAGTAGTTTTGTGCTCCCCGTCTGAACCCCTGAGTAAATATATTGCGAATACCGGCTATCTCGGTCACTCACCTGCTATGTTTGCCTTGAAGCCCTCGCACCAACCCTGAAAAAATGAACCTCACCGAACGCATCGACCGCAGCACGGCCCACCTCCTTGTCTCTCACCGCTGGCGCGGCATGGGCGGCGCCGGCCAGAAACACGCGATGTTCGCCATCGTCTCGAAGGTCGTCGGCGAAGTCTTTCGCCTCGCCGACCCCGTCACCGCTGAAGCGCGGGTCAATCTGGCCGCTCTGGGCATTCCCCAGAAGGACCGCCCGAAGATCGTACAGATTCTGCTCCAGGTGGAGTATTATCTGCCGTTTGCCGGCCATCGCCCGGCCAAGGGCGCGGGCGGCTGGGCCAAGAACCCCGGCGTCCGTACACTCCTCGCCTCCAGTGTGTACTGGGAGAAGTCCGGCATGAACGACATCGTGGTCACCCTGACCCCGGTGCTGCTCTCGCTCCTGCCGACCCTCCGCAACGAGTTCGAGGCCGACGACCTGTTCAATCAGCTCCGTCTGCCCGGCAAATACACCCGTCCGCTCTACAACTTCCTGTCCAAGCAGGATAAGTGGCCGGTCGAGACGACCATCGAGAACCTGAAGAACATCCTCTTCCCGCATGGCCGCATCCCGCCAAGCCTGAAGATCACCAGCAATCTCTGGAACATGGTGCTGCTCTCCGCGGTCAGCATGGTCCAGAAGTTCACCGATCTGCGCTTCAGCGTGGAGAAGATCATGGGCACCGTCGACGGCCACCACGCGGTCATCGGCGCGCGCTTCCATCTGATCGATCTGGCGCATCCGCACACGATCCACGGCGAAACCGGCCGTCCCCGCAAGAAGGCCGGCCGCGGCCGCGGTCGTCCGAAGAAGGCGGTCGCCGCCTGAGCGACCCCGCTTCCACCCTCCCTCTTTTCAGAGCCGCCCGCCTGCCAGCGGGCGGCTTTCTTTTTGGGCGTTGTGTGAAGCGGAAGATCGGAGACTGGAGACGGGAGACGGGAACGTAGTCCGCCCTCTCCGAGTGCGGCCCGCGTGGCGAGGGAATGGTACGGGGAAACGGGAGGAGACGAGAGACAGGGAAGACCGGAGACGAGACGTGCTGGAAGAGCGCGTCAGAGAGCATGAGTGATAGGCAGCAGTCCGTTCTGGGCGAACGCCGCCGACTTGGTCTGCTCCGTGCTTTCCCAAACCTAGGCGATGGGCACGGTTCGCCCGCACCCCACCTCCAGCGGCCGCATCCGAGCCGGCGCGCGATCCGCCGTCCTATTTCGGGCGGCGACCGCTTTTCGGCCAAAAGGCCTTCGCCGGCTTTCCGAAAGCCGGATTTTCGCCTTCAAAGACCGGCGCGGAATCGGCTTCAATGAACGGTCCGCGTTCCCCCAAGATGTCCTCCCTGACCGCCTCCTCCCCCGGATTTTCGTTCTCCCTCAACGGCCAGCAGGTGTGCATCGGCCCGGAGACGTCTCCCAATACGACGCTGCTGAATTGGCTGCGCAGCACGGGTCGGGTCGGCACCAAGGAAGGCTGCGCGGAAGGCGATTGCGGCGCCTGTACGGTCGCCTGGGTGGAGCGCGATGCCCACGGCCGACCGACCTACCGGGCGGTCAACAGCTGCCTAGTCCTCCTGCCCATGGCCGCCGGGCGCGAACTGGTCACGGTCGAGGGCTTGGAACAAGGCGGCCAGCTGCACCCGGTCCAGAAGTGCTTCGCCCACTGCCACGCCTCGCAGTGCGGCTACTGCACACCGGGGTTCGTCGTCTCCGCCTTCGAGGGCTGGCAGCGTCCCGATCTGCAGGAACGCTGGCAGCTCGACGACCAGCTGGCGGGCAATCTCTGCCGCTGCACTGGCTACCGGCCCATCCGCGACGCGGCATCGCGCGCCTTCGCCAAGCGGCCGCCCAGCGCACCGGCGGAGGCTCCGGCCGAGCTGACGGCTTTGGAATTTGCCGGCGCTGGCGAGCGCTTCTATCGCCCCGCCTCGCTGGCGGAGTTTTTCGCCCTTCGCGCGCAGCACCCGGAGGCGCGGCTGGTGGCTGGCGGTACGGAGCTCTCGCTCTTCGTGACCAAGAAATTCCAGCGCTTCCCCGTGCTCATTTCGCTGGAGGGGCTGGGGGAGTTGCGCCGGTTCGAGCGCACGGCCGACGCGCTGCACCTCGGCGGCGGCCTGACGCTGACCCAGCTGGACGAACATCTCGCGGCCGATCCCGCTCCCGCCTGGAGCGATCCCCGCTCGGTCCTGCGCAACATCCTGCGCTGGTTCGGCTCCCGTCAGATCCGCAGTCGCGCCACCATCGGCGGCAACCTCTGCACCGCCTCGCCCATTGGCGATCTCGCGCCGGCCTTTCTCGCGCTCGACGCCACGCTGGTGCTCGTTTCGCCGGCCGGCGAGCGCACGCTGCCCATCGCCGACTTCTTCCTCGATTACCGGAAGACCGCGCTCCGCCCCAACGAACTCCTCCTGCGCGTGGAGGTCCCCCGCGGCCCGCGGAACGTCGGCGCGGTCCGCCAGGTCCGGAGCTGCAAGGTCTCGCGCCGCCGCGAGATGGACATCAGCACGGTGGCCGGCGTCTTTTGCGTGGAGGTCGATGCGACCGGAGTCGTCCAGCACACCCGCCTCGCCTACGGCGGCGTCGCCGCCACGCCGAAGCGGGCGACCGCCGCGGAATCGTGGCTGCTCGGCCGGATCTGGAACGAAGCGCTCCTGCCGGGGATCCGACCGCTGCTCGAGGGGGCGTTCACCCCGCTAACCGACGTGCGCGGCGGCCAACCGTACCGCACCGGCCTGATCGGCGATCTCTTCGGGAAGTTCCTCCGCGGCGAAGGCGAGCCCGAGCTCGACCGCACGCCGCTCGAGAACATCGATCCCTGGCCCGGCCTCGCGCAGTGGCCCGAGCCGCACGAGAGCGCCCGCGGCCACGTGACCGGACGGGCGCGCTACGTCGACGACCAGCAGGCGCGCGCCGGCATGCTGGAAACGTGGATCGTCACTTCGCCGCACGCGCACGCCCGCATTCTCCGGCGGGACGCGACCAAGGCGCGCGGGCTGCCCGGCATCCATGCGGTGCTGCTGGCCGAGGACATCCCGGGGCTCAACGACGTCGGCGCCGTGCGCCATGACGAAATTCTGCTCGCTGAGGATCTCGTCTCGTTCCACGGACATCCGGTCGCCCTCGTCATCGGCGAGACCGCGGAGCAATGCCGCGCCGCCGCCGCCGCGGTGGAGGTCGAATACGAGCCGCTGCCGGCCATTCTGCAGGTCGCGGAAGCGGTTCGGCAGGGCAGCTTCCACACCGATTTTCACCGCATCCGCCGGGGCGATCCGACGGCGGCGTTCGCCGATGCCAGCCTGCAGCAGCTGCAGGGCGAGTTCAGCTTCGGCGGGCAGGAGCACTTCTATCTCGAAAGCCAATGCGCGTGGGCCGAGCCGGGCGAGGAACCCGGCGAGATGCTGGTGCATTCCTCCACCCAGCACCCGACGGAGATTCAGACCATCGTGGCCCACGTGCTCGACCGGCCGAAGCATCTCGTGATCGTGCAAAGCCCGCGCATGGGCGGCGGGTTCGGCGGCAAGGAAACCCAGGGCAACACCTTCGCCGCGCTGGCCGCGCTCGGCGCGCATCACACCGGACGCGCCGTGCGGGTCTGGCTGAATCGCGACCAGGACATGATGCTGACCGGCAAGCGGCATCCTTTCCTCGCCCGCTGGCAGGTCGCCCACGATCGCGACGGCCGAATTCGTGCGCTGCAGGCCGAGCTCTTCGCGGACGGCGGCTGGTCGCTCGACCTCTCCACCGCCATCGCCGATCGCGCCATCCTGCACCTCGACAATGCCTACTATCTGCCGGTGGTCTCGGCCGCGAGCCGGGTCTGCAAAACGCATCTCTCCTCGAACACGGCCTTCCGGGGCTTCGGCGGACCGCAAGGCATGCTGGTGATCGAGGAAGTGATGGATCACGTCGCACGGAACTGCGGCCTGCCGCCGGAGGTCGTGCGTGAGCGGAATTTGTACCACGGCAGCGGCCCGACCAACACCACGCACTACGGCCAGGAGATCGGCGACAATCGTCTCCAGCGCATCTGGCACGAGCTGAAGCAGACGAGCGATTTCGACAATCGGCGCGCCGAGTTGGCGGTCTGGAACGCACGCTCGGTCCACGCCAAGCGCGGCCTGGCCATCACGCCGGTGAAGTTCGGCATTTCCTTCACCCTGCGACACTTGAACCAGGCCGGCGCGCTCGTCCTCATCTACGCCGACGGCAGCGTGCAGGTGAATCACGGCGGCACCGAGATGGGCCAGGGCCCGAACACCAAGGTGGCGCAGGTGGTGGCGCACGAGCTGGGCGTGCCCTTCGA
>JAFEGM010000020.1 GCA_018240025.1 Verrucomicrobiota bacterium | reverse complement strand
TTCGTCGGGCAGCTTCTCGCCGCGGGCGGAGAAGAACTTGACCCCGTTGTCGCCGTAGGGGTTGTGCGAAGCGCTGATCACCACGCCCAGGTCCAGCCGAAGCGCGCGCGCCAGGTAGGCCACACCCGGGGTGGGCAGCGGGCCGGCGAGCAGCACGTCGACGCCGGCGGAAACGAAGCCGGCTTCGAGCGCCGATTCGATCATGTAGCCCGAGATGCGGGTGTCCTTGCCGATCACCACCGTCGGCCGCGCCAGCGTGCGCCGCAGCACGCGGCCCACGGCGTGGCCCAGGCGGAGCATGAAGTCGGGCGTGATCGGGGCCTGCCCGACCGCGCCGCGGATGCCGTCGGTGCCGAAGTAGGTTCTGCTCATGGCCGGGGATTGTCCCGCGCACCAGCCCCGTGCCGTTGCGCCGCCACCCCCCGAAGGTGAGCATTTGTTCTAGGTGGCAGCGCCTGCTTCGTCGATGGCGCGCCACACTTTCAGGGCGTCCACGGTCGCGGCGACGTCGTGCACCCGCAGCACGGTGGCGCCGTGGACCACCGCCGACAGCGCCGCGGCCAGGCTGGCCGGCAGCCGCTCGGCCACCGGGCGGCCGGTGACGACGCCCAGCGTGGACTTGCGCGACCAGCCCAGCAGCAGCGGCCGGCCCAGCGCCAGCAGTTCGCGCTGCCGCGCCGCCAGCTGCAGGTTGTGCTGCGGTGTCTTGCCGAAGCCGATGCCGGGGTCCAGCACCACGCGTTCGGCGGCCACGCCGGCGGCCGCCAGCACGGCCAGCCGTTCGGCCAGGAAGCGGCGCACGTCGGTGACCACGTCGTCGTAGTGCGGCGCGGCCTGCATGGTGCCGGGCTCGCCCTGCATGTGCATCAGGCAGACGCCGGCGCCCGAACTCGCGGCCAGGGCGCGCATCGCGGGATCGCCGCGCAGTGCGGTAATGTCGTTGATGATGTCGGCGCCGGCGGCCAGCGCCGCTTCGGCCACGACGGCCTTCGAGGTGTCGATGCTCAGCAGCGCCTCGGGCGCCGCCGCGCGCAGCCCGCGTACCACGGGCAGGACGCGTTGCAGCTCCTCTTCGGCCCCCACGGCTGCCGCGCCGGGACGGGTGGATTCGCCGCCGACATCGATGATCTCCGCGCCTTCGGCCAGCATCTGCAGTCCGTGCGCCACGGCCCGCTCGACCGCCAGATGCTGTCCGCCGTCGGAGAACGAGTCGGGCGTGACGTTGAGAATTCCGAGCACGGCGCCGCGCCGGGCGAGATCGAGCGGTCGGCGGCGGTTGGACCAAAGCATGGGGCAGCGAGCGCAATTTCCGGCCGCCCGCAACCGTCAACGCCTCAGCGGTCGAGCCCCAACTCCGCCAGAAGCGTGCGCAGATCGTTCTCCGGACGCTGCAGGCGGAAGACCTGCAGACCCGCCGCCGCCGCGCCCTGCCAGTCGCGGACCGGATCGTCGCCCACGTGCAGCGCGCGTTCGGGGGCGACCTCGAACAGCCGGCAGGCCCGCTCGAAGATCCGCGCGTGGGGCTTGTCGGCGCCGGTTTCGCTCGAGAGCACGATGTGTTCGAAAGGCGCGTGCAGCCCGAGATCGCGCAGGTTGGCGTGCAGCCGCCGGTCGAAGTTCGAGACGATGCCCAGCCGCAGGCCGGCGCGCTGCAGCGTTGCGATCACCTCGCGCGCTTCGGGATAGGCCTGCCACACGCCGGGCGCGGCGAAGTGGTCGTAGACCGCGCCGAAGTAGGCGTCGAAATCCGGCAGCTCCGGCATCGCCTCGGCCGCGACCAGCCGCACGAGCGCTTCCCACCAGCCGCGATCGTCATCGGCCCGCGCCACGCCCTCGGCAGTGATCGCGCGCAGCGGCATGGCCTGCCAGGCGCGGCGGAAGGCGAGGTCGAGCGCCGTGGGCTCGGCCGTCACGCCGAAGCGGCCCGCCACTTCGGCGTAGTGCTCGCCCACGCTCCGCGGCAGGAACATGAGGGTATCGGCCGCATCGAAGAAGATGGCATCGGGCCTCGGCATGCGGCATTCTGGCACGAAGAATTGCGCCGTCGCTCGAAGTCGTTCGAACATCCGCGGCGCGTTCCCGTCCAAGTCCCGTCCGTTCCCCTCCCTCATGATCCCACGCCTCCGCCTCGCGCTCCTCGCCCTTGCCGGGCTCGCCGCCCTGGCCCCCACCCTGCCGGCCCAGCCGGCGGCCGCGCCCGGCAGCTTCCGCGTTTCTTTCTGGAATCTCGAATGGTTCCCGGGCCATCGACCCGAGTCCACGCCGGAGGAGAAGAAGGTGCACATCGAGAACGTGCAGCCGGAGATCGCCAAGCTGGCGCCGGACGTGATCGGCTTCAGCGAAGTGGCCGACTGGGCCGCGGTCGAGGCCGCCGTGGCCAAGGTGCCCGGGCTGAAGGTCAACGTGGTCTCCAATTTCCGCGACAAGGACGGCACGGTCATCAAGCAGCAGACCGCGGTGGCGAGCCGCTATCCGTGCATCGGCGCCTGGTACGAAGCGTGGCAGGCCGATGCCAAGGGCTTCTCGCCGCGGCGCGGATTCGCCTTCGCCGCGCTCCAGCCGGCGCCCGACCGCATTCTGCTGGTCTACTCGCTGCATTTGAAGAGCAACCGCAAACCCGAGAACGGCGAGCCGCCCAACGAGCAGGTGCGCGAGGAATCGGCTCGCCAGCTACTCGCCCACGTGCAGGCCATGCAGGCCGCCTACGGCAAGCTGGGCAAGGTGGCAGTCATCATCGGCGGCGACATGAACACGTCGCTCGACGACCCCCGCTTCGGCGCGGAGCGCACGCTGCGCAATTTCCTCAGCGCGGGCTACACCTGGCCGCTGGCCATGCTGGAGCCGCGCAGCCGCTACACCATGCCGGGCCACGGGCGCTACCCGCCCACGACCTTCGACCACATCCTGCTGAACGGGCCGATCAAGGCGACCGAGATGCGCGTGGGCGACACCGGCCCCGAGTGCAGCGACCACCGCTCGATCAACGCGGTCCTCACCTGGAAGTGAGGCCGCGCGGCCGTCGGCGCTGCACGAGTTTTTCGGCAGGCGGCGGCAACCTGTGATAAGGAGGCGCGTCTCCGGACGGCCCCCGTGCGGAGCGCTCCTCAACCCCTCCATCCTGAACCCCGTCATGCGCCGCTTCCTGTCCTCGCTCGCTCTCGTTTCAGTCCTGGCCCTGCAGCTCTTCGCGGCCGACCCGAGCACTTTCCAGGTCGGATCCTTCAACTTCAAGCGCCCCTCGACCTTCAATTGGCGCGCCGTGCCGCCCGGCGGCATGCGCGCGGCCTGGTTGACCGTGGGCGATGCGAGCGATCCCGCCAAGGGTGGCGAGGTCACGTTCTTCCACTTCGGCGCCGGCGTCGGCGGCGGGGTCGATGCGAACATTCAGCGCTGGGTCGGCCAGTTCACCCCGGACAAGCCCGATACGAAGCCGGTCATCGAGAAGGCCGAAGTGAAGGGCGTAAAGCTCACGCGGGTGCGGATGGAAGGCACCTTCGCCAGCGGCATGCCGGGCGGCCCGACCACGCCGCTGAAGAACTACGCGCTGCTTGGCGTGATCCTCGAAAGCCCGAACGGCGATGTCTTCGTCAAGTTCACCGGCCCCGCCGATATCGTGAAGACGGCCTCGGGCGCCTTCGAGGAGCTGGTGAAGAGCGCAGTCGACTGATTGCGCGTCGGCCTAGTGCGCGCGGCTCTCAGCGGCCGCGCGCCAGCAGTTCGTCAAAGCTGTAGGGGAAGTTCCCGAACAGCTCCGCATTGCGCGCGAGGCTCTCGCGCTCGGCCAGCACGAGGCAGCGAAAGAGGCTATCGTCGAGATACTCCGGCCACCGCTCCAGCACCGGCATGGCCTGCGCACGGCCGTCGAAGGCGAGTCCGTCGAAGGAGCTCCCGCCACCGACGGCGCTGATCGCATTCAGCCCGCGGTCGGTGAATTCGAGCTTGAGCGCGGCGGCCAGTTCGCGGCGATACGCCTCTTCGGCAAACCAGCGGTTGAAGCTGACGTAGCGCGCGCCGCCGGCGGCGGCGAGGAAGCGGCGCGCATACATGCTCCAGAGTTCGGGGAAATCGCGCAGGCGATGCCGCCAGACGAAGTCGGGCCGCTCGCGCGCACTCCGGCAGATCGAGGCCGCCATGTTGGGAAGATCGCGCAGCAGCACCAGCCAATCGCAGCGGCGGGCGATCTGGAAATTTTGCGCGGCCGGGAAGCGCAGGAAGTCGACGTTCTCGTAGCCGACCAGCAGGATGCGCTGCGCCGCGGTGGGGGTGACGGCCGCGTGCTCGCCGTCGTCGAAACGAATGGCCGCCTCGCGAACGTCGAAGGCGGCGAGCCGCGCATTGTTGAGGTGCAGCACCTCGTCCGCCGCGAAGTGCCCCTTCAGCCACTCGGCCAGCGCGTGATTGCCCCCGCGCCGGAGGCCGAAGACGAAGAAGGCCCGCTCGAAGCGTCGCTCGACGGGCGGAGTGCTCATGTCGGAGACTGGAGACTGGAGACTCGATCTGGGCTAGGCGGACGCGCTTTCCGTCAGGCTCCAGCCGTAATCGAGGAGAGGGCGGCTGCGGCGAGCGAAATCGGTGACGAGGTTCACCAAACCGGGTTGAGTGACTTCGGTATCGGTCAGCGATCGCGACAGGAGGAAGGACCTCAGACGGAAGCATGGCGCCAGCGAGGAGTTCGCATACTCGCCGAAATCGCGCGGCATCGTCTTCATCGACTCGTCCATCCGGAGTTCGAGGCCGTTCTTCCGCAGCTGACGAAGCACTTTTTCGAAATCTCCGGGGCGCTCGGCGAACGACACCCGCCAGCGCTGAAGTTCGTCCTTCTCGGGCTGATAGAACGCGCTGGCCACGAATGATTCGGCCGGCTGCAGATGCAGATAAACCACGCCCCGGCGCGACTTGTCGGCGCCCGGCGAGAGGATGGCACTGGCGTGCGTCTTGTATGGGCGCTTGTCGGCGGAGAAGCGCACGTCGCGATGCACCCGGAAAATCGACTTCTCCGGATCGGCGCGCAGCGGCAGCCTCGCTTTGGCAAAGGCCGCCGTCAGCGCCGTCAGGACGGCGCGCAGCGGTTCCAGCACTTCGCGCGCGTACTGTTCCTTCCGCGGCTTGAACCACTCGCGCTCGTTGTGCCGGGCGAGATCGCGGAGAAACTGAAGTGCAGCCGGCGGGAAGTGCGTGGGGTCGGAATTGGCAGGCATAGGTCGCGAATCAAAGCGTCCAGAAACCCGTCCTGACGAGCTCCCAGCCCTCGCCCTGACGCTGCGCGACGACCACCTCGCCGCCGCCCGCGTACGGTCCCGTCTGCGCCCCGAGGTGCAGCACGAGGGCCCCATCGCCGCGCCGAAAGAGCGCGTAGATTTCCTGCGGCCATTCCGGATGAGCGGCGACCGCGCTCTGCAGCGCCGCGGCGTCCGTCGACGCCAGGTTGCGCCAGCTCAGGCTGGTCAATTCGTTCGCTGGTTCTTCCATGACGGCAGCCTGCCGCGTCCGCCGCGGCGGAGCGAGCGCAATGGCACCGGCAGGGCCGGCTACTTGCTGCCGGGCTTTTCGCCGGGCTGGGTGCCTTGCTTCTTGATCGGATACGGCGGCACTGGCGGGAGGTCGCGGCCCTTGGTCTTGAGCTCTTCGAGCACGACCTCGACGGCCTTGTCGAGCTGCTGATCCTCGCCCTTGAACTCCTTCAGCGGCTCGTTCTCGACCACGATGTCGGGATCGACGCCGTGACCCTCCATGACCCACTCCTTGCCGTCCTTGGAATAGGGAGCGAACTCGGGACGATTCAGGTAGCTGCCATCGGTCAGCGGCAGGCTGTTGCGAATGCCGACCACCCCACCCCAGCTGCGCTTGCCGACGAGCTTGCCGAGTCCCATCTGGCGGAAGCGATATGGAAAGATGTCGCCGTCGGAGGCCGACCACTCGTTCAGCAAGGCCACCATCGGCCCCAAAATCATGCCACCGGGGTTGGTCTGGGGCATGCCGTTGCGGGAAATGCTGACCATGACGAGTTCCCGCCGCAGGCGCTCGATGATCATGGGCGAGACATTGCCGCCGCCGTTGCCGCGCACGTCGACCACCAGCGCCTTCTTGCGCAGCTGCGGGTAGAAGTGCTTCACGAACTCGTTCAGCCCCGCCCGGCCCATGTCTGGAATGTGCAGATAACCGACTTTGCCATCGGTCTTCTTGCTGACGTAGTCGATGTTCCGCTGCACCCAGGCGTGGTAGTAGAGCGACGCTTCCGAGGCGATCGGCACCACCACCACCTCGCGCGCGCCCTCGTCCGTGGGCTTGCCATTGACCCGCAGCGTGACCTGCTTGCCCGCGGTGCCGACCAGCGCCTCGTAGATGTTGGCCAGCTTGGCGACCGGCTGTCCGTTCACGGCCAGGATGAAGTCCCCTTCCTTCACGTCGACGCCAATCTCGGTGAGCGGCGACCGCGTGCGGTCCTGCCAGTTCTCGCCGCGCAAGATGCGGTCGATGCGGTAAGCCTTCGAAGCCGCGTCGCGCGACAGTTCCGCGCCGAGCAAACCCATGCGAATGCGCGGCGCCTCCGGGCGCTCGCCGCCGCCGACATAGGCGTGGCCGGCGTTGAGCTCGCTGATGAGTTCCGCGATCAGATAGCTCAGGTCGTTACGGTGGTTCACCCACGGCAGCAGCGAGGCGTACTTGTCGCCCTGCGCCTTCCAATCGACCCCGTGCATGTTCGGCGCGTAGAAGAAATCGCGCATCTGGCGCCAGCATTCCCAGTAGATCTGCGCCCACTCGGCGCGGCGATCGAGGTTCATGTCCAGACCAGTCAGGGACATCTTGTTGTCCTTCAGTTCGATCTTCTGTGTCGGGAGGTCGATGACGGCGTAATCCTTCGCGATCTTCACTAGCATCTTCTTTCCATCGGAGCTGATCTGATAGAAGTCGATTTTCCCCAGTTCGGTCTCCTTGCGGTCCTTCAGGCTGTAGGCAGCGAGCGTCCTCCGGCTTTCCGGGGTGCCCGGGCCTTCGTCGTCGCCCTCATCGGCCACGGTGGTGCGGACGTAGAAGATGCGCTCTCCGACCAGGCGCAGATTGCTGTAGTTCGCCGGCATGACGGGCACGGCCACCAGTCGATCCTGCAGCCCGTCGAGATCGACTTTGACGGTCACCGCCTTTCGCGCCTTTTCGTCCTTCTTCGGCTCCGGGCCGCCGTCCTTCTTGGCGTCGGACTCCTTCGCGTCATCGCCCTTCTTGTCGTCTTTCTTGTCCGCGGGGCCAGCCACACCGACCTCGTCGCTGCGCGGCTTCAGCGGGTTCTCGGTCGTTTTGGCGAGCACCACCAGGTAGATCCGCTCCATGTCGCGGTAGATGTGGTTGAACTCGGTGTTGCCGTAGAGCGGCTTGAATTCCCGGCTGGAGGCGAGCAGCAGATACTTGCCGTCGTCGCTGAAGCTCGGATCGGACGCGGCGAACCAGCCATCGGTCACCTCCGTCTTGGTCTTGGCCTCGAGCGAGTAGAGCAGGACCTTCGAAAGGGCATTCTCGTCCGGACGCGTCCAGGCGATCCACTTGCTGTCCGGAGACCAGGCGAACTGCCGCGTCTCGAACTGCGGATTGCGGTCGATCTCGACGATGGCTTTGGTCTCCACATCGACGTAGCGCAGGCGCTGCAGACGATCGGCGAAGGCCAGCTTCTTCGAGTCCGGCGACCACTGCGGACCGTAATAGTAGGTGTCCGCGTTCTTGGTCAGCTGCACCGGAGCGCCCTTGCCGTCGGCCGAGCGGATGAAGATCTCCGTCTCGCCCGTCTCATCGCTCACGTAGGCGATGGACTTGCCGTCCGGCGACCAGACCGCGTCCCGCTCGTGCACCTTGCTGGTGTTGGTCAGATTGCGCGCCACGCCGTCCTTGGCCGGTACCGAGAAGATCTCGCCCCGCGCACCGACGGCCGCGCGTTTGCCATCGGGAGCCAGACCGAACGTGGTCAGGTGCTTGGCTGCCTCGACATGCCCGGATCGTCCGGAGGCAAAATCCTCCTTCACGCTGATGGGAACCTGGCGCGATTTCTCGGTCGCGAGATCGAAGTAGTGCAGCAGGCCGGCGTTCTCGTACACGATTCCGCCGGGCCCGAGGGAGGGAAAGCGAATGTCCCAGTCGGTGTACTCGGTCAGCTGCTTGGTCGCCTTGGTGGCGGGATCGTAGCTGTAGAGATTGAGGCGGCCGTCGCGCTCGCTGAGGAAGTAAATGCGGCCGTTCGAGGCCCACATCGGGCAGATGTCCTGCGCGGCATCGACCGCGATCTTCTCGACCGCGCCGGTCTTGAGATCGTAGATGGAGATGTCGTCCGCCATGCCGCCGCGGTAACGCTTCCAGGTGCGGAATTCCCGGAAGATGCGGTTGTAGACGATCTTGGAATCGTCCGGGGAGAACGAGACGAACCCGCCGCGCGGCAACGGCAGTTGCGTGGGCAGGTCGCCGTCCATGCCCACGCTGTAGAGCGCGCCCTGGAAGTCGGAGAACACCCGCATGCGCGAACGGAAGACGACCTCCGCGGCCTTGTTCTTCCAGGTCATGACGATGTTGTTCGGCCCCATGCGATCGGCCACATCGTCGCGGTTGAGCGTCGCGGTGTAGGTCAGGCGCTTCGGCTCGCCGCCCTCGGCCGGCATGACCATGACCTCCGTGTTGCCATCGTACTGCCCCGTGAAGGCCAGCTGTTTGCCATCGGCCGAGAAGCGCGGGAACGAGATGACGCCCGGCGCGCTGGTCAGTCGTCGCGCGACGCCGCCGTCGAGCCCGACGGTGTAGAGCTGGCCGGCGTAGGTGAAGACGATCTGGCGACCGTTGGTCGCCGGGAAGCGCAGCAGTTTCGTTTGGCCATCCGCCGGCGGCGGGCTGGCCGGCTGAGCCGGGAGCAAAGTGACTGAGAAAGTGGCGGCGAGGAGAAGCGCGGGGAGAGTACGCATCGGGGAGGAAGTCATCTTGGACATCGATCCCGCTTCGGCAACGCCGAACCTTGCAATCGCAGGAATGGCGGGGCGACCGCAGGCGCTACGGCGGCGCAAAGCACCCAGTCCTTGCCGCAAGGACGCAAAGAAACGCATAGGAGGATGAACAAGTGCGAGCGGCGACGCTTGAGGAGGTGAGAGTCGCGCGCATCTCGCACTCTCCGAACGCGGCTGACGGAGCACAAGAACGGCCGGACAGCCCACTCGATGCTTTGCTTTTCTCTGCGTCTCTGCGGCTTGAAGAACGGCCGTTTCCCGGCGGCTGCGCGCTAAGCCGCAGTTCTAACGCTCCACCACCGCGTTGGCAGCCACCCGCCCCTGCTTTTTCAGGTCGTCGGACGGATACCAGCGGTACAGCATCAAATAGACGAGCACCCCGGTCACCGAGACGTAGAGCCAGACGGGCATGGTCCACCGGCCGAAGCGACGGTGGCGGTCGAAACGCTCCTTCAGCGCCGGGATCACCGTCATCAGCACCAGCGGGACCACGGCGATGGCCAGCACGACGTGCGTAAGCAGCAGCACGTAGTAGAACCACCGGATCGCCCCCGGATGGGTGAAGCGAACGGTCAGGACGTTGAAATGGTAGATGAGGTAGCAGGTCAGGAACGCGGTCGAGGTGACCAGCGCGCTGATCATGCAGGCGATGTGCGCCTTCTTCTGCCCGTTGCGGATGAGTAGCCAGCCGGTCGCGATGAAGACCGTGCTGAGGGCGTTGAGGCTCGCGTTGAGTGCGGGAAAATCCTGGATCGTCATCGGTTGGCAGCCGTGCCCAAGGCGCGTTCCTGTTCGAGGCGGCGGAACTGGCGTACGCCGATCCAGACCATGCCGCCCACGATGACCATGGGACACAGCAGCATGAAGTAGATGCTGTACCCAAAGGCTTCGCCGATCGCATTGGGCGAGCCGTTCTCCTGCGCGGAAGACTTACAGCCCTCGCAGGCCTGCACGAGCGCCGGCAGCAGCAGCCAGCCCAGGGCCACCAGCTTGGTCATGTGTCGGGAGATCGTTTCCATAGTCTCAACATCGAGGCTGCCTCGCCTCAGTTCGGCTGTTCGCGCAGCAAGTTGCCCACGTCAACGAGGGCCTTTTGGACACTCTCAGCCGCATTCGAGTCATAGTAGCCTCGCACCTGCCCGTTGCGGTCGACCAGGGCGAACTTGGTGCTGTGTACGAAATCCCCCTCCTTGATGATCTCGCGCCCGCTTTCAGCGTCGGTGATCCCCAGGAGAAAACCTTTGTGGGCGAGACTGTAGATCGCGTCTCGCGTGCCCGTGAAGAAGTACCACTTGTCTTCGACAGCGTTGAAGGTCTGGGCGTATTTCGTCAGGACCTCAGGCGTGTCGTAGCTCGGATTGACCGTGTACGAGACCAGCTTGACGTCGGGCGAGCGCTTCAGCGCCTGCTGTAGCTCGTAGAAGCGCTCCGTCATCCGCGGGCAGGGCCCGGGGCAGGTGGTGAAGATGAAATTCGCCAGCCAGATCTTCCCGCGGAGCTCGCGCGAACCCAGCTTCCGCCCCGAGCGCTCCGTCAATTCCCACGCCGGAAGCGTATTGAAACGGTCGAGACTGACCTGACTGCGGCTCTTGACCGCATTGAGCCAGCTCTGCCGCGCAAACGCGACCAGCAGCCCAAAGACGACCAGCGCGAGGCCGGCCCAAAGCACCCAGCGCAGCGTCGGATTCCCCGATCCGGAACCCGCCGCCGACTTGGGAGCAGGTTCGTTCACCACAGATAGATGATCGCGAAGACCACGATCCAGACGATGTCCACGAAGTGCCAGTAGAGCGAAGCGCACTCGAGGAAGTTGTGGTTCGAGCCGTCGAACTTACCGGCCATCGAGAGCAGCCAGGAGGCGATCAGGAGCAGCACGCCGATGAACACGTGCAGTCCGTGGAAGCCGGTCAGGACGAAGAAGTTCGAGGCGTAGGTCCCCATCGTGTTGAACCACATGCCCTCGTGCTTGAGGTGGTTCCACTCGTAGGCCTGATTCGCCAAAAACGCGCTGCCCAGCACGATGGTCAGGAAGAGCGCCCAAGTCCCCCGCTTGCCCTTGCGCACGCGAACTTCCGCCCAGTGGCAGGTGAAGCTACTGGCGACCAGCACGACCGTGGCGATGAGAGTCTGCAGCACCGGGAGCTTGGTCGCGCCCTGCGGGAAGTAGGCGTCGCCTTGGCTCACGCGCAGCACGATGTAGGCGCCGATCAGACCGGCGAAGAGCATCGCCTCCGAAGCCAGAAACGTAAACATCCCAAAACGGACGATGGGATTCGGGGCCACGGGATGGAGCCCGCGATTATCGGCGACGGCAGAAGCAGAGGACATGGTGGGATCGGATCGGTGAGGTGAGTGGAGATTCGCCCGCGAGGCGCCAAAGTGCACGGATTTTGTCGCGTCGTGGGAAAGCTGACTAGGGATATTTCGCCCGGATCATGAGCCAGAGGACCAGCGTCATGAGCAGGACGGCGAAAGCGAAAATGATGAGCGCCACGCGGCGGTTGGCCTTGCGCTGTTCAGGAGTGGGGCCGACGGGTCGCACAGCGTTCATCCACGTTTGAAGATCGCCAGGCTCGCCAGCAGGAGCGGCAGATAAACGATCGAGACCAGAAAGAGCGTCCGCGCCCGCGCCTGCACGGGCTCGAGATGGAAACGGAAGGCCGCCAGAGCGAACCAAGCGCCCAGCAGCAGAGCGCTGACCGCGTGCCATGGGGCGGTCAGACCAAACATGGCGGGAGCCATGCCCAGCACCCAGGTGATCAGGGTGTAGTTCACGGCCTGACGTCCGGTCGAAGAGCCGTCGGCGTCGTTCCCCGGCAGCATGACGAAACCGGCCTGCGCGTAGTCGTCGCGATACATCCAGGCGATGGCCAGGAAGTGGGGCATTTGCCACGCGAACATCAGCATGAACAGCAGCCAGCCGCCGAAATTGATGCCATCGGTCGCGACCGCCCAGCCGATCAGCGGAGGAATGGCGCCCGGAATGGCCCCAACCAGCGTATTCAGCGAAGTTCGCCGTTTGAGCGGCGTGTAGCAGAAAAGATAGGTGACGATGGTCGCGGCCGCGAGGACGGCGGCCAGCAGACTCGCGAAGGCCGCCAATTCCAGCAGACCGGCGATGCTGAGCGCCACGCCGATGATCAACGCGGTGTCCGGCGTCAGTCGTGAGGAGGGCAGCGGCCGCTCGCGGGTGCGCCGCATGCGGGCGTCGTGCTCGCGTTCGAGGTATTGATTCAACGCGCCGGCACCGCAGGCCGCCAGCACGGTGCCGAACACCGTGTGGAACATGAGCAGCCAGTTCATCGGCCCCTGCCAGCCCAAATAGAAGCCGAGCCAAGTGGTGAAGACTACCAGCAGCGAGAGCCGCAGCTTCACCAGGTCCATCACGTCGGCCGCCAGCGAGGGCGACTCGGCGCGACGGGATTCCGAAGGCAGTCCGTCCGACATCGGCGCACTCTCAGCCGGTTGGGCTTCCTCGGAAAGGCCGATGCTCAGCGCGGTCTTCATCGTCGTTCCTCAGGCGGCCGCAGCCAGTTGACGCGCCGCGGTCGCACGCGGGGTCGGCACCGCCGCGCCCCAGCGAGAAAGCGTGGCGACGAGCAACACGCCGAGCAGCAGCGAAGCCGCACCCCCGGCGACGTGGGCCGTGGCGATGTCGGCCGCCTTGTCCGTCCAAATCGTGAACATGCCGAGCACGAACTGCACGGCGAGCAGGGCAGGCCAGACAACCAGCGCACGCCGGGCGGGCGCCGGCAGCTGGTGCATTTTCCGACCCCGGACGAACGCGCCGATCACGACGGCCACCGTCAACACCGCGCCGAGCCGGTGCAGCATCTGGATCACGATCTGGGAGCGCGTGGTCGGCGGAACGTGCAGGATGGTTTTCCGCTCCTCGTTGATCCGCGCAATGGAGGCATCGTCGAGGGGCGGCAGAATCTGCCCGTAGGCGAGCGGGAAGTCGCGAATCGAGAGATCGGCATGCGCATGGCGCATGGTGGCACCCAGCAGCAACTGCCCGTAGATCAGCAGGACGCCCAGCACGACGAGCGAGCGGAGCCGATTGCGGGCGCCCTTGTCCGGGAGCGGCGTCGTGCCGAGCGACTTCCAGGCGTTGGAGAGCGCGAAGGCGATGAAGGCGATCAAGCAGAAAAACGCGTGCGCCAGACCGGCGTGAAAGATGCCAATCTGGTCCTTCAGCCAGACGACGCGCAGCCCTCCCAGCACGCCCTGCAGAATGACCGCTCCGAGCGCCAGCCAGCCCAGCTTGCGCAGCCAGGGCCGCCCATCGCCGCGAGCGAGGAAGACCACCAGCAGGATGGTCAGGAAGCCAACCCCCGAGGCGATCAGCCGGTGGGAATGCTCATGGAACACCCCGCCCGAGGCCCAACGCGCCCACGGAAACGTGAACATGTTGTAGCCGTAG
This sequence comes from Verrucomicrobiota bacterium, assembly GCA_018240025.1. Lineage (GTDB taxonomy): Bacteria > Verrucomicrobiota > Verrucomicrobiia > Chthoniobacterales > SZAS-18 > SZAS-18. The sequence goes on along the minus strand of JAFEGM010000020.1, from coordinate 1,158 downwards.
GAGTTCGGCCAATCCGGCACGGCCAGCCCGGAGCCCGTGCTGGTGACGAGCCCACCGCTGCAGATCAGCAGGGCCACGGCGCCGGCGAGAAAGCAGGCGAAGCGGTACAGAGCCGAAGGTCGCGAAACGGAATCCATACGAACGAACTAGCCAAAAACGAAAAGCTCCCAGCGGCTGCCGATTTCAGCGGCGACCGGGGAGCCTGTCGAATTGAACGGGCAGTCCCGACCGAACCGAAACTCAGTGCGCGTCGAGCTTGGCCCCCGGTTGGGCCTGCTCGGTCTGCATGAGGAAGTCCTTATCCATCCCAGGCACGCTATACTCGTAAGGCCCGTGATAGACCACCGGGGTCTTCTCGAAGTTGCCGTGGAGCGTGACGGGCGAAGGCAGCGTCCACTCCAGGGTGGTCGCCTGCCATGGATTCTCCGGGGCCTTCTCGCCGTGGTACATCGAGTGGAAGAAGTTCACGAAGAAGATGATCGTGCTGAGCCCCAGCAGGATGGCGCTGATCGTGACGAAGATGTTGATCGGCTGCAGGTTCCGCAGGTGCTCGTATTGCGTCGGGTCCGCGATGCGGCGCATCATGCCTCCGAGCCCGAGATTGTGCATCGGGAAGAAGGTGAGGTTCATGAAGATGAACGTGAGGACGAAGTGCACCTTGCCCCAGGTTTCATTCATGTAGCGGCCGAACATCTTCGGGAACCAGAAGTACACGCCGGCGAAGATGTTCAGAATCGAACCGCCGAAGAGCACGTAGTGGATGTGCGCGACGATGAAGTAGGTGTGGTGGACGAAGAGATCCACCGGCGTCGAGGCCATGAAGATGCCCGACAGGCCGCCGATGACGAACATCGAAACGAAGGCCAGAGCGAAGAGCATCGGCGTGGTAAACCGGATCGAGCCCTTCCAGATCGTGCCCATCCAGTTGAACGTCTTGATGGCCGAGGGCACGGCGATGAACATCGTCGAGATCGAGAACGTGGCCGAGAGCACCAGGTTCATGCCCGAGACGAACATGTGGTGGCCCCAAACGATGAAGCCCAGGAAGCCGATGCTGGCCATCGCCCAGACCATCGCCCGATAGCCGAAGACCGGCTTGCGAGAGAAGACCGGCAGGATCTCGGAGGAGATGCCCATGGCCGGCAGGATCATGATGTA
>JAFEGM010000001.1 GCA_018240025.1 Verrucomicrobiota bacterium | reverse complement strand
GCGGCGACGATGACGACGGCGGCGGTGGCGATGACGAAGAGGACTAGCCGCAAGGCCTTCCGACAGGCGCTCTCCCGCGCCTGATAGCCAGGGACCGCAGGCTCCGCCTGCGGTCCTTTTGCGTACGGACCGTAGCTCCGAGCTCGCAGCCGTCGAAGGGATCGGGTCTTCTGCTCAGCGCAGCGTCAGGCAGCAGTCGCGCCGTCTTTGCTCCTTGGGCCCTGCCTCTTGAACCTTCCTTGGATCTTGATGCTTGAAACTTCCAGGCCTTGCCGTGGCCCCGATCCGCCCCTCAAACTACTTTTCTAGCTCCGAAACACGATCTCCTCGCGGTGGAACATCCGCGTGATGACGAAGCACGCGACCGCCGCATAGGCGCAGGACGAAGCGAAAATGGTCGCCAGCATCGGCCAGGGGTAGGTGCCGGAAAAGACCTCCTTGGCGGCCAGGCTGACATTGAGGATCGGCACGAAGACAAACTTCCAGTTCAGCTCCACCCCCGGCAGCATGGTGGCCAGCGCCGGGAGAATGACGACCATGACCATGGGGCCGGCGTAGCTTTGCGCTTCCTTGAAACTGCGGGCGAAGGAGCCGACCCCGAGGAGCACGGCAGTGAACGTGACGGCCAGCGGCACGAGCAGTCCGAAGACGGCCACGACCGATTCCGGAGCGATGGTCAGATCGCTCGCCGAGACCGTCCCCTTGGTGGCGAAGCCGAAGAAGCCGCGGGTGACGAGGTAGAAACCCGCCATCGAGGTCACAGCGAAGAGCGCGGTAGCCAGCGAGATCGTGAGCACGACGAGAAACTTGCCCGCGACCAGTTGCCCGCGCCGCGCAGGCGAGGAGAGGATTGTCTCCATCGTGCCGCGCTCCTTCTCGCCGGCCGTCAGATCGAGCGCTGGATACATCGCGCCGGTGAAGCAGAGCAGGATGATGATGTACGGCAAAATGGATCCGACGATGCTGCCGGTGACCTTTTCCGGGGGCGCGACGTTTTGCCGCGTCGTCCCGAGCGGCCGCGCGAACTCCTTGGGCAGTCCGCGCTGTTCGAGGCGCTCGGCCAAGGTCCGATCCCGCAGGTCGCGAAAGAAGCGCTCGATCTGGTCGGCCGCGAAGCCGGAACGAATCTCGCCCTGATAGTGGTAGATCNNCGGCGGCGGCCAGACGCGCATCGAAATCGGCCGGGATCTCCACCGCGGCCCGCAGCGACTTGTCGGTGATGCGCGCGGCGTAGTCCGACGCGGCGGGCACGATCTCGAATTGCTTCTCCTTCTCCAGCGCGGCGCGCACCTTGGGCGACTGCTCGGCCCCGAGCACCATGATTTTCGGCACTTGGGCGAGGGCGTCCTTGACCAGGCGGGCGGAGACCGTGCCGAAGCCGGCCATGATGGCCGGGATGATGACCATCGGCAGGACAATCATGGAGATGATCGTGCGCCGGTCGCGCAACAGATCGGTCAACTCCTTGCGGTAGACGGCGGCGATCGGGTTCATGCAGCGGCGGGAGTGGCGCGGAACGATTCGACCACGCGGACGAAGGCGTCTTCGAGATCGCCCTGCGGGGCATGCTCGGCCCGGAGCGCGGCCGGCGTGCCCTCGGCCAGCAGCCGGCCGCCGTGGATGATGCCGAGGCGATTACAGAGCTTCTCCGCCTCGCTCATGATGTGCGTGGAATAGATGACCGCCTTGCCGGCGGCGCGACACTCGCGGACGAACTCGACGATCGTGCGCGCCGCCATCACATCGAGCCCGAGGGTCGGCTCGTCGAAGATCATGACCGGCGGGTCGTGGATGAGGGTCCGCGCGATCGACACCTTTTGCTTCTGCCCGGTGGAGAGTTTTTCGCAGCGGCGGTCGCGGAATTCGCCCATGTCGAGCCGCTCGAAGATCCGCTGCGCGCGCGTGCGGATCTCGGCGTCGTCGAGTCCATGCAGGCGGCCGAAGTACTGCACCATTTCGAAGGCCGTCAGACGGTTGTAGAGCGCCGTGGCCGTGGAGAGAAACCCGAGCGAACGCCGCGCGGCCTCGCGGTCGGTGGCGACGTCATGGCCGCAGATCGAAGCCGCGCCGCCGGTCGGACGCAGCATGGTGGCCAGCATCCGCATGGTGGTCGTCTTGCCCGCGCCGTTGGCGCCCAGCAGACCGTAAATTTCCCCGGGCCGGACTTGGAAGCTGACTTGATCGACCGCGATCACGGTCTTCCTCGAGTCCCGAAACTGCTTCGAAAGAGCGCGCGCTTCGATCATGCGCCCGCACCATTCCGCTGGCCCGTCGGTGCGGCCAGCGGGAAAACGAACGGACGGTGGGATGCGCAGGAAATGCGACCCCGATCTGTGAAGGCTCGGCTGGACGGGGCGGCTGGGCACCCCCGGCTCCACTTACTTGTCGTTCGCGCTCAGCGCCTTGAAGGCGATGGCGGCGACCGCGCCGCCGGCGAAATCGGCCGCGAGGTGGATCCAGATCTGGCTGAAGTCGAGCAGACCCATCAGCGCCGCTCCGATGGCTACGGCCGGATTGAAGGCTCCACCGGAGATGCCGCCGACCGAGAACGCGCCGGCCAGCACGGTCATGCCGATGGCCAGGCCGTAGAAGGAATTGCCTTCCGTGTCCTTGGAGGTGGCCACGTTCAGCACCACCCAGGCCAGCGCGAAGGTGAAGAGGAACTCGGCAACCAGCGAGGGACCGACCTCGATCGGGGCGGCTGCCTTCATGGCCGCCACCTTGCCGGCGTAGAGGAACTTGACCGCGAAGGCGGCAGCGGCGGCGCCGATGACCTGGAAGATCATGTAGGGAATGGCATCCCCCATGGTGCACTTGCCGCGCAGGGTGACGGCGAGCGTGACGGCCGGATTGTAATGCGCGCCGGAGATGTGCCCACCGGCGTAGATCATGACCGCCAGCGCCATGCCGATGGCCAGCGGGGCGGGGGCGGCTCCGCCGATGACGGAGCAGCCGATGGTCAGGACGAGAAAGAAGGTTCCGATGAATTCGACGAGATACTTGTTCATGACTGGGAAGTGAGGTGTGGAGCGATGTTTGCGCAGGAGTGCGCGGAGTCGAGCGCGAATCCGTGGCGAATGCATGGCTCCGCCGCCGCGCGCGCCTCTTGCCAATCGGAGGCCTTCTCCAGACCGAGCCACAGCCCGGCATTGACAGAGCAGGCCACCGGAGACTCTGGTGGCGCCTCATGAAGCCACGCCTCTTCGCGGCCGCCCTCGCGGCTGCCCTCCTCCTGCCGCGTTTCGCGCCCGCGGCCCTCGCTCCTGATTTGGCCGCCGCGGAAGTCGCTCCGGGCGATGCGCTCCTCTACCTTTCGCTGCCCGACCCGAAGCGTTCCATCGATTCCTGGAAGGGCTCCGCGCTCTACAAGATCTGGCAGGAACCCGAGGTGCAGACCTTTTTCGGGAAGCCGATCTCGCAAATCCCACCCATCCCGGACGAGGCCAATGCCGTGCTGTCGAAGCTCGACACGCTGCAGCCGCGCAACCTCTTCGTGGCCTTCACCTCGTTCGACCAGAAGACGCCCAGCGCGGTGCTGGGCTTCCAGTTCGAGGGTGGGCGTCCCGCGCTCGACCCGGTGCTGGAGAAGCCGATCGCGAGCGCGCGCAAGAGCGAGCCGGACGGCAAGTCCAGCGTCGTGACCCACGGGAATCGCACCATCGAAGTCTTCTCGGGCAAGAACAAGACCCTCGCCCTTTGCGTGGCCGACAAGTGGTGTTTCCTGGGCAGCTCGGTCGAAATGGTGAAAGGCGCCCTCGACCGGTACGATAAGAAGGCGGGCGCGGCCAATGCGCTCGCGGAGACCCCCGAGTTCAAGGGTGTGATCAAGCGCCTGCCCGAGAGGCACGACAGCTTCGCCTACGTTTTTGCGCCGCCGCTGGCCAAGCTCCTGCTCGAGACGCTGGAGCAGACGGGCACGAAGATCAACGCCGAGGCCCGCGAGCAACTGGCGGCGCTGAAGGCGCTGGGCGCGACCACCGCCCTCGTCAATGGACAGGTGAAGGACACCATCTTCGGCCTGGGCGCGGCCGGCTGGGCACCGGGCAAGATCTCGCAGCGCTCGATGAGTTTCACCACGGGCGAGACCCTCTTGTATTTCACCTCCATGCTCCGCTTCCCCGAGGAACCGAAGGCCGGCGAAGCGCAGGACACGACCAAGGACAAGGGCCCTCGCCGCGGCGGGCAAGAGCCGGTGGCCAAGCTGCTGGCCGAACTCGAGGCCGCCGGACTGCCGCTGCGGGAGATCAAGGAGGCCATCATGAACGAAGCTTCGCTGCAGCTCGACTGGCCGAACGGTGCGCCCTGGCCGTCTGCGATTCTCTCGCTGGAATTGAAGGATCGGGCCACCGCGGTGCGCCTGATCGATCGCGCCGTTGCGAAGGCAGGCACGCCGAAGGGCTCCGAGTGGAAGATCAAGGTCGAGGACGGCGTGGAGTACCGCTCCCTGACCGCGGTGCCGCAGAGCAAGCCTCTCACGCCCACCATCGCCATCACCGACAAGCACGTGCTCCTCGGACTCAGCCCAACCGAGCTGCGTTCCGCGGTGGTCCGGGCGCGCAGTGGCAACGCCACGCGGCTGGACGGCACGTCCGCGTTCAAGGATGCGCTGGCGGGTGTCACGCCGGACCAGACGCTGCTCTATCTCAATCTGCGCGGGCTCTTCGAGAAGGCCTACGGCATGGCTCGCGGCCTCGCGCCGGCGGTTTCCGACAATCCGTCGGTCACCAAAATGGTCGACCTCGACAAGCTCCCGAACACGGAGTCGATCGCCCGGCATCTCGTCCCGCTCATCCTGACGACCGAGCGGACGGAGGACGGCATTCTGCTCAAATCCAGCGGCGTGCTGAGCGCGCCGCAACTCCTCGTCGGCACCTTTGCCGGCGTCGGCTTCGGCGTGAACATGTTCAAGGCCGCCAAATCGCCCTTCGATCCTGCGCCGCGCAAGGGCAAGGGTGGTCGCGGTGCGGAAGCCCCCGAGACGGAAGGCAAATCCGCGGCGCCGGAAGCCGGTCGGGACGCCACCAAGGGGGAAGCCGAAGCGACTCCTGCGGCCCCGAAGAAGCCGCGCAAAAACTGAACTTTGCCGGTTCTTCTGCGGAGAAGAACGGACAGTTTTAGGAAAACATAATTTTAGACTTGCCTCTGGCCGGGGTGAGCGCTAAAGCGGTGTTCTGTGCAACATCGCCTTCGCTCCCTCACCGAGATCTTGCTCCTTGTCCTGCTTGGCGGCTGGAACGCCTCCGAGCTCCAGGCCGGGCCTGAGGCCCCGTCCGCCCCGGCGGCTCCCTGCGAGCGCGGTGGGGCGGCGGCCGCGGTCTGGCAGCCGGGGGTGACGAAGGGTTACTACTTCCGCCGTTACGTCGACCCCGCCCAGCCGCGACTGCTGCATGGCGGCCATGTCGTCTGGCGGCGGGAGGATGACGGTGGCTGGATTCTGACGCCCGCCCGGGAGGTGGTGGAGACCGGGCCCGCCGCGGGTGCGCGGCGGGTGCGCTCGCGCCCGGCCCCGCGGACGGCCGAGCTCGCCGCGGAACTGGCGCGTCAGCGGGTCGCCACCGCGGAGGTCACGGCCGGCGCGGCTCGTTTCAAGGAAGCGCAGGCGGCTTTGACCCGCGAGCCTGCGGAAGTGGGGCGACTGGCCCGGGAGCTGAAGGCCCGGCTGCCCGGCCAGAGCGAAACGGAGGTTCGTGAACGGGCGGCGCTGCAAGCCGAGTTGCGTCGGCTGGGCGAGCGGCTCGAGCGCTTGGAGAAGGCCGCCCCGCCGCAGCCGATCGCTCCTCCGAAGGAAGCGGCCACCCCCACCCAGGCTCCTGCCCGACGCTGAGCCATGGGACTCGATTTCTCCCGCTTCCTGGCGCCTCGCCTGCAGGGGGTTGCAGCTTCTCCACTGACGGCTGCCGGTCTGATCGCCGCCCGCGAACGACTCGGGCTGCTCGGGCTGGCTGCGGGTGGCTTCCTGACGCTTGGCGCGCTCACCTTGACTGTCTTCTCCCGGGCCGAAGAGGCGCGCGCACCGGTTGTGTTTGTGGTCGATGCGGCCGGCGTGGTGCATTCCGGCCCCGGCGCACGGTTGAGCCTGGAGAGCGAACTCTTCCGCCGCCTGGCCATCGCGGCCGCCCGCACCGCGCTCTCCCGCTCCTGTCGCGAGGACGGAGCAGTCTTCGACGACTACGAGGAACTCGGTCTGCTCTTCAACGACGAGGGCCGACGTGCGGTCGAGGCGGATCTGGCGGTGCAAATGCGCGATTTCGCCGTGCGCAAGATCTCGCAAAAAGTGCACGTCGAACGCGTGCGCGCCGTCCGGGAGCGGGCCGGCCGCCGGTTCGTCGCCGTGCTCGGCCGCCTTGAACGCAGCGGACAGTTCGAGGGGCGTCCATTCCGCGAGTTGCTCCCCTACACGGCGGTGTTGGCTTTTGTCCCCAACCCGCGCCTCGAGCAGACCGGCGCCTATCCGTTCGTGGTCGGCGACGTGAAGATTGCGCTCGGCGCCGAGTCTCCCGAGAACCCTTGAACATGCGCCTGCCGCCCCTTCTCGCCCTTGGTGTCGCGCTTCTGCCGATGCCGCTCGCCGCGCAAGTTCCGCCCGGATCGCCGCCGGCTCAGGAAGATCCGACCTTCCGCAACCCGCTCTTCGCCGACGAGCCGAAGACGCCCGCGGCGGGCGCACCCACCGGGCTGGACTTGAATCCGGCGGAACCGCCGGCCGCGACCGATCGTGCGGGCGAGTCCGACAGCGGCGGCCAGCCCACCATGCTCCGGATGGACCTCGACGATCAGGCACCCGTGCCCGTGCCGACCAGCATGATCCGGACGACCACGATCGTCTTTCCGTTTCCGATCGAGGATCTGCACGGCACGGGCTTCACGCCGAATCCGGCCAAGATCAAAGGCGATTTCTTCGTCGCGGCCCGGCCGGGCGCGAACTACCTGTCGATCACCCCCCTGGTCGAGGGTGCGCGGCGGAATCTCAACATCATCGCCAAAGGCCGCGTGTATTCCCTCGATGTCTATCCCGCCCAGCCGCGGGGGGCAGCCGCCTTCAGCGTCGTTCTGCGCCTGCCCGGCGGCGGCCCCGGCCGCGAACCGATCCGCGCCGAGCCGACCGAAACGAGTCCGGCTGAGAGCCTATCCGAGCCTAGCAGAAGCCTCAGCCGGCCTCCCTCCCAGGGGCGGTCGGCGGGCCCCGCGCGCGTGCTGGGCGTGCTCGATTCCCTCAAGCTGCTGGCCGGACTGGGCGATGCGGAAGCTGCCCGCAAAGCAGCGGCGCTCATGCCGGACGTGCAGTTTGTCGCGCGGCCCGGCGGCGAGGTACAGGAGATCGAGTCCCTGCGCATCGAACTCTCCCACACGCTGCGCAATGCACGGCTCGATGCGCTGGCCTTCGCCGTTCGCCTGACGAACACCGGACGCACGCCTTTGACCATCGACCGGTCGAGCTTCGCGGTTCGGGCCGGCGATCCACTGCAAGGCCCGCGCTTCGACGCGGTGACGGCCGATGTCGATCCGGTGTTGCCGCCAGGTGAAACCCGCCGCGCCTTCTTCGTGGTGGTGGGCGGCGCAGTCCAGGGCAGCCGAAACCTGCTCGAGCCGGAGAAAAACCGTTTCTACATCATCTGTGTCGCCACCCCGGCAGGCCCCGGCGCCGCGCCGGTGGTGAAGAAGTCGAAAAAGGCCTCGCCCTCCAAGCCATGACGGAAAACTCTCCTTCGTCGCGGCACTGGCTACTGCTGGCCGCCTCCGTCACGAGCCTGCTCGCGCTCGCGGTGGTGGCGCTGCGCCCGAGTCGCGGGGCCACGGCTCCGGCGGTGGGGGCGGTCGCCGAGCCGCTCCGGCCCGCCGAAGAGGACGAACGCAATCGCCGGCCCATCGACGAATACAAGCGTCAGGCCGGCGCCGTGCCGGCGCTGGCCAGCCCGCGGGAGCTGCCGACCTCTCGCAGCCCGGTGACGCCTCCGCCGCCGCGAGCGTTGGCTCCGCCGCCGGCCCGTCCGGATTTGCCGATGACGATCGCGCTTTTCGAGGATACGGCGATGGCACCACCTGCGCCCACGGCGGATCCGCCTACCGGCGCGGCGCCGACGCCGGCTCCGTCCCGCCCGGTCTCGCGCCGCGGCGCGTCGCGTTTTCTGGCCTTCGGCGAGCCGGTCAAATGTGCTCTCGTCTTCGCGGTGGCCTCGGACTCCACCGAAACGCCGGTGGTGGGGATGGTGACGGAGGATCGCTACTTCGACGGGCGCCTTGTCATTCCCAAAGGCACCAAGGTGCACGGCACCGTCGGCGGACTGACCGGGCCTTCGCGCGCTCGCAAGCTGCGCACCGGCCAGCGCTGGACACTCGTGTTCCCCCAGTTCGCCGAGATCGCCAACGGCGCCGAGCTGACGGTCCGGGCGACTGCGCTCAACCGCGCTGAGACCGGGCCGGGCGCCTGGGCGGTGGCCGATGGCGACGGCGGCCTGCGCGGCGTGACGCTCTACGATCCGGCGGCCGATCGCATCCGGGAGTTCGCGACCGCCTTCCTCGCTAGCGCGGCCAGCGGACTGCAAAGCACCGTCAGCGTGGCCACGCGGGAGGGCACAACGCGCGAGGTCGAAAGCACCCCGCGTAACGCCGCCCTCGGGGGCGTCTCGGCGGTGCTGGCCAGCGAGGTGGCGCGGATTCAGGACGAGATCCGCGCCAACGGCGCGTACGTCTTCGTGCCGTCCGGAACCACCTTTTACCTTTATCCGCTGCAGGCGATCGACCTCGCCGAGGCCCGGCGGGGAGATGCCTCCCCGGCTCCGTCGGCCACGCCGTCGTCGGCCGGGATGGCTGCCCCTGGTACCGCAGAAACCTCGGATCCAGCCCGCCCGGAGCCTGTCCCGATTCCTTCCGCCTACGGCCGCGGCCCCTACGATCTCACGCGTCGGGGCGTCGATGCCGCCGTCGAACGCCTGCGCCCGAATTCCCGATGAAGACTCCCTCTCCGCTCTCCCCTCACCTGCGATCGGCCCATCGTCGGCGCGCCTTCACGCTGGTCGAACTGGTCTGCACCCTCGCCATCATCGCGGGGCTCATGACCTTCGCCGTCTGGAACTACCGCGAGCAGACCATCCGCCAACGCGGTCGGAGCTGCGGGCTGAGTCTGCAACTCCTGGAGGATGCGAAGGCCAAGTTCCGGGCCGATTTCCCCGGCACGGCGATCCCGACCGATCCAGACGATGCCAATGGATTGCGCCGCTATTTCGCGGGTGGCCGTCTGCCCACCTGCCCGAGTGGCGGGGCCTATGCCAATCTGACCTCCGGCGCCGTCTGCACCTGTTCGTTGAACATGACGGCCCGCTACAGTGGCGTGCTGGCGGGAACCATCGCCATGGATACCCGCGCCGAGGTGCGGGCCGCTCGGGCCGCCGCCGCCCAGGATCCCGACGAGGGCGGCGACCGTGCGGCCAATGGCTTCCACGATGTCGGCTATGCGCCCGCCGCCACCCCGACGCCGACGCCCGCGCCATGAGCGAGACCGAGCCCGCCTTCAGCCCGGAATGGGCGCAGCACTTTGCCTCCGTCTGGGCGCGCATCGTGGACGAGGTGGTCGTGACCTGCCGGGCGTCCGACGTCCTAATCCGCTCGGTCCCGGGCGGGGAGGGGGCCCAAGGGGAAGTGCTGGCCCGCGTCGACGGGTCCATGCGCCGATGCTTCGAGGTGGCGGAGCCGATGCACCTGATCCGCTGGTCGCTGCGGCATCGGCCGGATTTGCTGCCGCTCTGCCTCGACCGGGCCGAACTACCCGAGATCGATGCCTCGGTCACCGAGCCCGGCAGCAGCGGGGCGGTCCAGCGCTTCCGCCTCTCGGCCTCGTTCTCCAACGGCCGTCTCGTCGGGTCCTACCGCCCGCTGCCAGCCGAGCCGCCCAGCCCGGCGTCAATCGGACTGGAGGAGAAACTGATCGAACACCTCGTGGCCGCCGGGCACGCGCAGGGCGGTCTCATCCTGCTCGCGGGCAAGACTGGCTCCGGCAAGACGACGACCCTGGCGGCGTTGCTGGAGTGGATCAACCAGCGGTACCCGGACCGCATCTATACCATCGAGGACCCGCAGGAGTTCGTCTTCACCGAGCGCCGGAGCATTTTCCAGGCACGCGAGGTTGGGTGGGATACCCGCGACTTCGCCTCCGGACTGCGGACGGCGCTGCGGAACAATCCGGACGTCATCCTGATCGGCGAGATGCGTGATCTGGAGACGATCCAGAAAGCGCTCGAAGCCGCCGAGACCGGGCACCTCGTGCTGGCCACCGTGCACGCCGGCACCGTGGTCGACGCCATTCCGCGCATCGTGCGGATGTTTCCGCCGGAGGAGCAGGAATCCGCCCGCACGGTGCTGGCCGCCAAGCTGATCGCGCTGATCGCCCAGCGTCTGCTGCGTCGCGCCGAGGGCGGCCGCATCGCCTGGCGCGAGATCCTCGTGGCCGACGGGGCCGGTGTGCGGCCCACGATCGAGCACGGCGAGAATCTCGCGCAGTTGAACCACTACATGAACACCGGCGGACAGCTCGGGATGTGTACCTACGCGCAGCATCTCGAACGCATCCGCGACGTGCTGGCCCCGGAGTTGTACCAGAGCCTGCGGCGGGCGTTGGCGTGACGAAAATCCGTGCCGCGTTGGGCCTGCCGCGCTCTCTTGCGGCAGGCCGCTTGCGTGACGACGAGCGTGTGACGACGAGCCCGTCGATCAGCGCGTGCCCATGCCGACCGACTGCACGGTCTGGAAGAGCTTGCCCTCGGTCTTGATCGAGGGCGCGATGATGATCTCGGTCTCCTGGAACTCGCGGATGGTGGAGGCCCCGACATTGCCCATGCAGGTCACGATGGCGCCGACCAGATTCTGCGAGCCGTCGTCGACCGTGGCCGGACCGAAGAGGATCTGATTGAGCGAGCCGGTCACGCCCACCTTGATGCGCGTGCCGCGCGGCAGGTTGGCGTGCGGCGTGGCCATACCCCAGTGGTTGCCGCGGCCGGGCGCCTCCTCGGCGCGGGCGAAGGGCGAACCGATCATGACTGCATCGGAGCCGCTGGCCAGCGCCTTGCAGACGTCGCCGCCCTTGCTCATGCCGCCGTCCGTGATGATGGGCACGTAGCGTCCGGTCTTCTTGTGATACGCGTCGCGGGCTGCCGCGCAGTCGACCGTGGCCGTGACCTGCGGCACGCCGAGTCCGAGCACACCCCGCGAAGTGCAGGCCGCGCCGGGGCCCACGCCGATGAGCACGCCGGCTACGCCGCAGCCCATGAGTTCGAGCGTGACGTTGTAGGTCACGGCGTTGCCAATGATGACCGGGATGCGCATGGCCTGGCAGAATTCCGCCAGGGGCAGGCTCTTGTACTCGGTGCTGACGTGCCGGACCGTCGAGACCGTCGACTGCACCACGAACACGTCCGCGCCGGCTTCCTGCGCGATGGCCCCGTAGCGTTCGGCCTTCTGCGGAATGCTGCTGACCGCGGCCAGGACGCCGGCCGCCTTGAGCTCGGAGATGCGCTTGCCGATGAGATGCTCCTTGATCGGTTCCAGGTAGATCTTCTGGATCAGGGCCGTGACCGCGTCCTTGTCGGCATTGGCGATCTCGTCGAGCACCTCGCTCGGATTTTCGAAGCGGGTCTGGACGCCTTCCAGATTGATCACGCCAAGTCCGCCGAGCTTGCCCATGGCGATGCAAAAGCGGACGTCCGTCACGCCGTCCATGGCGCTGGCCAGGATCGGGATCTTCAGCTCGATGCGCGAGCCGTCCGGGCGCGGAATGTGGAAGGTCGTGTCGACCTCATTGGGGTTGATGGTCACCTCGCCGGGGACGAGCGCGATTTCGTCGAAGCCGTAAGTGACGCGCGCTTTGCGATTCCGTCCGATCCACATGCCCATGATTTGAAGGTCCTTTCGAATACTGTTGGTGCGGCGGTCAGAGAGGTCGCGAGCGGGGCCGTTCGTTCCGCGTGCCGCAACGCGGGCAGATCGGCAGGGGGTCGGAAGATGCATCCTCGAAGTCGTAGGCGCAAACGGAGCAATGCACGCGGTCCTGCAAAGCGTGTCGCGTCTGGCGCAGCCGGCGGCGTTCCTGCAGCCACCAGATGAGCCCCACCAGCGCCACGCAGGCGAAGAGGTAGAGGAAGATCAGCTGGTCGAGGGTGACGCGGAACATCGGGCCTCAAGGAAACTCGAAACTCGAAGTCCGAAAGCCCGGCCCGCGGGCAACTGCGTGCGGTGCAACGGCAGGGTTCTCGCGCAGCTGCGATGAGGGCGAAGGGGCGAAGAAGATGAGGCGCTGGGTTCCCCCGCTATCTGCCCACCACCCGGTACCTCGACAGCACGCTGCGCTGGCGCTGGGCCGAGTGGTAGAACGGGGCCTTCACGGCCAGCGCGAGTTCGAAACTCTCGGGCGCGGGCTCGCCGCTGGGCAGCGGGGCGGAGCGGTAGGCAAAGTCGAGTCGGTAGACGCTGGCCACCAGCGCGACGGTGACCGGGCGCTCGAGATGCCCTTCGCTGCGCAGAATGGAGAAATCGTCCCGCGCGATCCAGAGCCGGCCGGTCAGCTGGTTCATGATCTTTTCCTCGTTCGAGTCGTAGGGCTGCCCGCTCTTCGGCCGGTAGCGGATGACGAAGCACTCGCGTCCGCTCTCGCTGGCGTTGTTCTCTCGCGTCAGCTCGTAACGCGGTCCCATTTTGTCGAGGTCCATCACGGCCATGAACTTGCGGGCCTCGACCGCGTCCTTGTCGGTCTTGCCACTGGCGTCGAGCAGCTCGCCGCCGAGCGAAATGTCGGCCGTCGGGCGCATGACGTAGTTCTTGGTGCGCGTCTCGGTGACGGCTCCCGCGCGGTCGAGCGACTCGACCGTCAGGCGCACGTCGCATTCGTAGCGCTGCCGCTCGCGGCGCAGCACCTGATCCCGGCGCGCGGCGCGGCGCAGGATCTCAGCGGGCGGCAGGTCGGACTGGGCGTCGGCGGCAGGCAAGGCAGTGGCGAGGAGAATGACGGCGAGCAGCGAACGGAGCATCAGACGAATTTGGCAGTGCGCCGGACAGTGACGGGGGGCGACCCGGGCACGCATTCGTGCTCCGGAGGGGATGAGGCTTGGCGCGTGCCAAACACTCTGGAGATGAAGGGAACATCGTGTCACCCGAAAATTTTCCAGCAGGGGTCTTGCTCTTGGAGTTGTCAGAGTCGTAACATTCCTCATCCACAACATCGAAGCGGGTCAAAACCGGCCCGCGGAGATCCCGAAGTCCGGTGAAAACGTCTGGAGAATGGCAGGAGCAGCGCGCGGGGCGCGCTCCCGGAAGCATTTCTCACCGAACCACACTCGCAGGGTCTGCGGCGTGCGAATTTCTGCTCGACCCACGCCCTGTCTTCACCCCAACCCCACGGTAAAAGTAAGCCCATGCAAACGGTCAATGTGAACAAGCCCGTGACTGTCACCGCCCGGCACATGCCGGTCACTGATGCGATCCGCGACTACTGCCTCAAGAAGATCGACGGACTCCATCTCGACTACCCCAAGATCATGGGCGCGCACTTCATCCTGGCGGTCGATAAACACCGACAGCGGGCCGAACTGGTGCTGCATTGCAACAACCACATCACGATCGAGGCGCACGAGGTCACCAGCGACCTGTATGCCTCGATCGACGAGACGGTGGCCAAGGCGGCCCGGCAGATGCGCAAGCACAAGACCCGCCTGATGAAGGGCTTCCGCCCGCATCGGCAAAATGTCCGCTACCTCGACGAGCAGGTCATCGACATGAGTTTCCTCGATCTCGAGGACCATTCGTACAAGGCCCCGGCCGCGGCCAACGGCCACGCCGCCCCGGTGGCGCCCGCCGCTGCGCCGGCACCGGTGGTGGACGAAGCTTCGGAGACACTGGTCGAACCCCCGGTGCCGCCGAAGCCCAAGATCGTCTCGAACGAGAAGCATCCGGTCAAACCCATGCACGTGGAAGAAGCCGCTGTGCAGCTTGACCTTTGGCAGCGCGACTTCATCATCTTCCACAACGTGGAGACGGAGAAGCTGGCCGTGCTCTACCGACGGAGCGACGGCGGCTTCGGCTTGGTCGAACCCAGCTAGGTTTTCCGGGGCAGCGTCTGTTTCCCCCAGAAGCTGACTCACCACCAAACCCCCGGTGGGGCCGAGTGATCCGAAAGGTCACTCGGCCTTTTTGCTGGAACACAGGCCCGCGCCGGGAAGGCTATTTGGCGCGTTTCACAAAGTCCGTAGCCGTTCGTTGAGCGCCAGGTGGCCAGAAGGCTAGAATGCCAGAGTAGCCTGTCGGCAATCCTGAAGTCCGACAAGTGGGCACTCTTGTGACCACCAAAGGAACGGGGCCCGAAGCGCGCGCCGAGAATGCTCTAGCGCCAGGTAACCACGTCGTCCGAATTGATCAGCTTCTTGTCACCCAGCTTTCCGACCCGTCCGTCCGGACCCAGGCTGGCGGCACCCACACCCAGGCGGACCCAGGTCTCTTCGGGATCGCCCTTGAACTTGTCTTTCTGGTCGAGGTAGATGCTGAAAAAATCGAGGGCGTTCTTGTACGAGGTGTCCAAGAAGATCATGAACTGATTCCCCCACGGATCGAAGTAGCAGCCCTCCAAGGTTCCGCTGGTGGCGAATCCATTCTTGGGCTTGGCCGAGTCCTTGGCCTGCCTGCCGTCGAAATACACCACTTGCCTCGGATTCAGGCCGTGCGGCGGCGTGTCGTTCCAATTTCCGTCCAAAGAATAGCTCCGTCGCTTCGGAATGGCCCGCAGCACATCCATGACCAAGCCGTTTTTGTACTTCCCCTGCAGCCCGTCGGCATTGGGATCGCCGACCACGGTGCCGATCCCATTGGGGTCGCCCTGCTTCACGTCAGAAACGGGGTATTTCCCATACTCGGCAAAGTAAGCCTTCACGGCGGTGACGATCTGCGCGCAATCGCTGGCCGCCTGCGTCTTGCGCGCCTTGTCCTGCACGCTGCTCACGACGGGGAAGAGGAGCCCCATCAGTACCGCGATGATGGCGATGACCACCAGCAGCTCGATCAGGGTGAAACCGCGAGGGGAGGCGGAACGGCGTGCAAGCATGACCGCATCATGGGAGAGGGTGGAGTCGGGCGCAACCATGGGCCTACGGGGTCCGGCGTGAGATTTTCTCCGCTCGGCATTGCGCTTGCGCGCGCAATCTGCTGGTTTCGGTCGTCCTCCAGCCATGGAAGAATTCGACGAACTCCGCCGACGCTACGAGGCCACGCCCCGGCAGCTGGACGACCGGCTGTGGACGCGTCTCCGCGAAGGCGGTACCAGCACTCCCCGCTCGGCCAGCCCAAAGGGCTTCCCGTTCTGGGCGCTGATCTGTATCGCGCTGGGTGCCCCGGTCGCGGGAGCGATCTTCTTTTACCTCCTGCGGGTCAATGAGCGGAGCTACTGGCTGCTCGGCGCCGCCGGGGTGGTGCTGCTGGTCGCCGGAGTCATCGGGTTGGCCTCGCTGCGTTCCACGGCCGCCACCAGCGTGGCTATCGACGGCAAGACCGAAGAACAGCTGATCCTCGAGCAGGGCCCGCTGGTACTGGCCCACCTCGTGCGAGCCGACGAACGTCTCTGGCAGCCGGGGGCCCCTCCGGGCCGCGCTTTACTTCTCTTCAGCCTCGACCCCGCGCGGCGCTTCGACCGCACCTATCTCGACCGCCTGGTCTCCGAGATCCAGGTCCTCCGCGGCGGCACCATGCCCGACATGGCCCTGGTCGACGTCTGGCGCATGGTCAACAGCGACAAGGCCGAAGGCTCCGTGCCCATCCCGCCGCAGATGGCCGGCAATGCTTCCACCTTTCTGGCCGTCCTCGTCCTCATCCCCAAGTGGCTCGACCGGGGGCGCCTGACTTCACGCTCGGTTCTCGCCATTGCTCATCCCAAGGGCCGCCGCCTGATGCAGGTTTAGCCTCGCTGAGGCTCGGCATAGGCGATAGGCGATAGGCGATAGGCGATAAGCGATAGGCGATAGAACGGGGAGAGCCGGGGTCTCTGCCTACGGTGCCTGCACTTTCTGCGAGGAGCGGAGGGCGTCGGCGGCTTTCTGAGCGGCGCTGGCGATGGACCGATCCTGATAGAAAAGGGTGACCGTGCGCAGGTAGTCCTGCAGCGCAGCGGTGTAGTCTTTCTCCGCCTCTCGCGCCTGACCGAGCAGGAGAAACACCTGTCCGTAGATGGCGCCATCGGCCTCGGCGGGCGCGGCGTCCTCGAGGGCGGCCTTGGCGATGGGTTCGAGAAGTTGGCGCGCGCGGGCTTGGTCGCCTTTGGCCGCAGCCAGGCGGGCAAGACCGACATTGCTGCGCAGGGAGCCTTTTCCTCCGGGGTAGGCGCGGCTGTATTCGGCGTAGGCGGCCTCGGCGCGGGCGAGATCCTTGTTTTCCAGATAAACGTCGCCCATCACGGCGGTCATGCGCCGTGCCCATTCGGTCGGCAGGCCGCGAAACTTCTCGCTCGGCGCGCGCAACTCGCTCAGCGCCCTCGCGAAATCGCCGGCGTCATAGGCGGCCAGGCCGGCCCGTACGGCGGCGGGCTGTTCCATCGTCACGCTGGCAATGCCGCCGACCGGGAAGCCGATCTTGCCGGTCGAGCCGTTGGGCAGCTTGATCTCCATCTCGACCGTCCCGGCGCTGACGGAGAGGATCTTGCCCTCCTGTTTGCGGCCGTCGCGCAGGAGCAGGGTCTCTTCGGCGGGAAGACTGGCGGCGAGAGCGAGAGCGGCGAGAACAAAGAGGAGCGGACGCATGGACGAGTGGGACAGGTCGGTGGAAGTTGGGCGCTCGACAGGCCGGGGCCGGACGACCACTCTGCGAGCCTCGCCCGCAAATCTCAAATCCTATCCCCATGCTCGTCACCCAACTTTTCGCCAAGGACCTGTTCGCCGGAAAGACCGTCTTCGTCACGGGCGGCGGCAGCGGCATCAATCTCGGCATCGCCAAGAACTTCGCCGCGCTCGGCGCGAACCTCTCGATCTGCGGACGTTCGCAGGAGCGGCTGGATGGTGCCGCCGAGGAACTGCGCGCCCTCGGCGCCCAAGTGTGCACGGCGGCAGCCGATGTGCGCGATTTCGCCGCGGTCGAGGCCGCCATGGCCAAATCGAAGGAGCAGTTCGGCTCGATGCACGTGCTCGTGGCGGGCGCAGCCGGCAATTTCCCCTGTCCGGCGGAGAAGCTCAGCTCGAACGGCTTCCGCTCGGTGCTGGAGATCGACACCCTAGGCACGTTTCACGCCATCCGTGCGGCCTTCGAGCAGCTGAAGGAGACGCACGGCTCGGTCACCTTCATCTCGGCCGGTCAGGCCTTCATTCCGTATCCCTGGCAGCTGCACGTCGGTGCGGCCAAGGCAGGCAATGACAACATGATGCGCAACCTCGCTATGGAGTGGGGGAAGTTCGGTATCCGGGTCAACAGCATCGCGCCGGGGCCGATCGCCAATACCGAAGGCATGAAGCGCTTGATGCCCGAAGGCATGGAGGAGGACTTCAAATCGGCCGTCCCGCTCGGGCGCTTCGGCACGGTCGACGAGATCGGCCAGGTGGCCTGCTTCCTGGCCTCGCCGCTCGCGTCCTACGTCACCGGCACGGTCCTCGTCTGCGACGGCGGCCAAAACCTGCCCGGCTCCGGCATGTGGTCGTTCCTCCTGGCGCAGGCGCACAAGATGTCCTGACGTGGAGCGCGGGGTCCATCTGGAGCGTTCGGGCCCCGTCGCCCGGCTCACGCTGGCG
The DNA here is from genome assembly GCA_018240025.1 of Verrucomicrobiota bacterium. GTDB lineage: Bacteria > Verrucomicrobiota > Verrucomicrobiia > Chthoniobacterales > SZAS-18 > SZAS-18. The sequence goes on along the minus strand of JAFEGM010000001.1, from coordinate 26,132 downwards.
CATCCGGGTCGGCTCAATGCGTTGACGGTCGCGATGTGGGGCGAGTTGCAGGCGCATTGCACTGAACTGTCCTCGGACCCGTCCCTGCGCTGCGTCGTCCTGCGCGGGGCGGATGGAAACTTCGCCGCCGGGGCCGATATCTCCGAGTTCCCGACCGAACGCGACACTGAGGCACGGGTGCGGCACTACCACGAATCGGTGGTGGCCGGCGCCCTCCGGGCGCTGCGCGATTGCCAGCATCCGGTGGTGGCGGCGATCGAGGGCGTCTGCGTCGGCGGAGGTTTGGAAATCGCGCTGTGCTGCGATCTGCGCCTCGCGGCCGAGGGGAGCCGTTTCGGCGCGCCCATCGCCAAGCTCGGCTTTCCCATGGCGCCCGACGAACTCGAAGGCTTGCTGGCGGCCGCCGGCCCCGTGGTGGCGGCGGAGCTGCTGCTCGAGGGCCGCATCCTGAGCGCCGAGGAGGCCTGCACCAAGGGTTTGGTCACGCGGGTGGTGCCTGCCGAAGCCCTGGAGACCGAGATCGAGCGCACCATCGCCCGCATTCTGGCCAACGCCCCGAATGCCACCCGCTGGAACAAGCGGCTCATCCGGCGGCTCACCCCGCCCGTCCGACCGCTCTCCGAGGTGGAGCGGGTGGAGTTTTTCGCCTATGCCGAAACTCCCGAACACCGGGCGGGCATCGCTGCTTTCCTGCGCCGCTGAACCTCGCCCCAAAGAAATTCGTTGCACTTCGGCCGGCCCAGCCTACTTTCCCGGCCCTTTCGACCAAATATGGCCAAGACTTCCTGGATCAATCGCAACGAGCGCAAGCGCAAGACCGTGCAGAAGTTCGCTGCTCTGCGGGCGGAACTCAAGGCCAAGGGCGACTACATCGGCCTGAGCCAGCTGCCGCGCGATGCCAGTCCGACCCGCGTGGTCAACCGCTGTCAGGTCTCCGGCCGCCGCCGCGCCTACCTGCGCCGCTTCAAGATTTCCCGCATCACGTTCCGCGAACTCGCCTCGCAGGGTCTGATCCCCGGCGTGACGAAGGCCAGCTGGTAACCCGCCCGCCTTCAGTTCAGCTTCGCAAGGGAATGGCGGGTGCCATTCCCTTTCGTGCTTTCAGGAACCCTGGCTCGTCCGGGGTTCTGCGTTGATCCCTTCCGCATCTTGATCCTACATCGCTGGCGGTCCCAGGGCACAGGGAGGACCCTCAGCCTCGCATGAGTACCGAATTTCTACCCCTGCTCGCCACCCTGCTCGCCACTGCCGGCGAGCCGCTGGCGGTCGAATGGAAGTCGGGCTCGACCATCTTCTGGCAGCTGGTGGTCGTCTTTGCGCTCGTCCTGCTGAACGGCTTCTTCGTCGCCTCGGAGTTCGCGCTCGTGAAGGTGCGCGGCTCGCAGCTGGAGGCGCTGGAGGGTTCGGACAAACGCCTGCCCTTCGCCCATCGGGCAGTCGAGCACCTCGACGCCTATCTTTCGGCCACCCAGCTGGGCATCACGCTTTCCAGCCTCGGGCTTGGCTGGATCGGCGAGCCGTTCCTGGCCGAAATGCTGCACCCGATCTTCTTCAAGCTCGGCGTGACCTCGGAGGCGGTCATCCGCACTTCCTCCTTCGCGCTCGCCTTCGGTGCCATCACCTTTCTGCACATCGTGCTGGGCGAGCTGGCACCCAAGTCACTGGCCATCCGCAAGTCGCTCCCCACCACGCTCTGGGTCAGCGCGCCCCTGCATTTTTTCTACATCATCCTCAAGCCGGCCATCTGGTTCCTGAACGGCTCGGCCAATCTCATTCTCCGCACGGTCTTTGGCATCGGCCCGGTCAGCGAGCACGAGCTGGCTCACAGCGAGGAGGAGCTGCGCGTCATCCTGAGCGAGAGCGGCGACGCCAAGGAGGTCACGCCGCTCGGGCGCGAGATGCTCATCAATGCGCTCGATTTCCGCCGCCGCGTCGTGCGCGACATCATGACGCCGCGCAACGAGGTCGTCTCGCTCGATCTCGAATTGCCTTTCGAGGAAAACCTGCGCCGGGCTACGGAATCGCGGCACACGCGCTTCCCGCTCTGCCGCGAGCATCTCGATCAGCACGTGGGCCTGGTGCACATCAAGGACCTGCTGGCGCAGATGCGCACGACGCCGCAGCCCGACCTGCTGAAGATCAAGCGCGACCTGCTGCTGGTGCCGGAAATGATGCCGCTGGAGAAGCTGCTCACGCTCTTCCTCAGCAAGCGCGCGCATCTTGGCGCCGTGGTGGACGAATTCGGCGGCACGGTCGGCATCGTCACGCTCGACAATGTGCTTTCCGAGATCGTGGGCGACATCCGCGACGAGTTCGACGCCGAGCAGATCGAGTTCCAGCGTGTGAACGAGAAGGAATTCACCGTGAAGGGCGCGCTCGGTCTCTACGAGCTCAATGACCTGACCGATCTCCGCCTCGAAAGCGCCGAAGTCAGCACGGTGGGCGGCTACATCACGAACCTGCTCGGCCACATTCCGCGGGCGGGAGAGCACGTCGATATCGGGCCGTATCGCGCCACCGTCGTGCACAGCGACGGACGCCGCGTGGGTGCGGTCCGCTTCGTGCGGCTGGAGAACGAGCCGGCCGAAACGCCGGCGGCGGAGCCTTAGCCGGGGCGGCTCACACGAAGCACGAAGGCACAAGAGGAGCAGAATCCGACTGGCCCGACGGCCCGCGATACGGGAAGCCGGCGCGTTCCCGAACCTATCCAAACAACTTTGTATTCGTGCCTTGGTGTGAGCCGATCCGTCACGACCCCGCACCCCTGCGGAATCGTGCCTCCAAGGCGTCAGCAGTTTCTTCGACCGGCCCGACCGCGGCGATGACGGTGGTCCCTGCGCCGAAGAAGACCTCCCGGGCGCAGGCCTGCACTTCCGCGGCGGTCACGCGGGCTACGGCCGTGCGGGCGACGTCGGGATCGACCAGTTCGTCGAAGCCGAGCAGGCATTCGCCCATCCAAGTCATCTGGCTGGTGGTTCCTTCCAGGCCGAGCCGGTGCTGCCCGACCAGGTAGTCCTTGGCGCGCTTGAGTTCTGCGGCGCTGGGCGGGGCGTCGGCGAGGCGCCGCAGCTCCCGGCCAATCCATTCCAGCGAACGGGCCACCTTGTTGGACTCGAGACCGAGATAGATCGCGAAAAGGGCGGTTTCCTGCAGCACGTCGACCTGCGAAAGCACCGAGTAGCAGAGCCCGCGCTTCTCGCGCAGCGCCTGGAAGAGGCGCGAACTCATGTTCTCGCCGGCGATGGTGTTGAGCACGCGCACGGCGAAGCGGCGCGGGTCCTTGCGCCCCGGTCCGGGGAAGCCCAGCGCGAGCTGGACTTGTTCGTCGTCGCGGCGGTCGAGCGCCAGGCGCACCCGCCGCTGCGGGGCGGGTCGAGCCGCCGGACGGGGTCGTGCGCGGGGACCTGGCGCGATCTGTCCGAGCAGGGGCTTCGCCACTGCCAGCACATCCTCATGGCGGATCGCACCCGCGGCGGTGAAGACCGTGTTTCCACCGTGATAGTGGCCGCGCCAGAAATCGAGCAACTGGTCTCGCGTCATTCCGCCCACGCTCTCGACCGTGCCCGTCAGCGGGCGGCCCAGCGGATGATGTGGCCAGACGGTGGCGGCGAGCAGTTCCTCGACCACCTGCGCTGGCGTGTCCCGGCCCATCAGAATCTCCTCGCGGATCACGCTGCGTTCCCGTTCCACCTCAGCGGCCGGCAGGGTGGAATGGGCGTACATGTCGAGGAGCACGTCCGTCACGCGGGCCAGATGGCGGGCCTCGACCTTGGCGTAGTAGCAGGTGTGGTCCTCGCTGGTGAAGGCATTCAGATCGCCGCCGAGTCCCTCGACTTCCCGGGTGATGCGGGCGGCATTGCGCCGACGCGTTCCTTTGAAGAGCAGGTGTTCGAGAAAATGGGCCGCTCCGTTGTGGGAGGCCTCCTCATGTCGGCCGCCGACACCTGCCCAGAGCCCCACGCTCACGCTGGCCATGGCGGGCATTTCGGCCGTGGCGATGCGCACGCCGTTGGGGAGTCGGGTCAAGTGGTAGGTGGAAGCGGACATTACCCCCAACGTACCCGCTTCCGCGGCGGGTTCATCCGCCAGTTCCGTCAACGCGAGGCACCGCCGCCGTTGATCGGGGTCGACGTGACGCCGAGATCCTGCCGCAGGAAATCCAACACGTCCTTGAACTTGGACACATTGGCCGCGTCAGCCCGGCAAAGCGCTTCGTGGGCATCGAGCATCGTGCGGTTGGTGGCCCGCTTCTCCAGATCGCCGGTGACGAGTCGATCCGTGGAAGCCGGGAGCTGCCGGGCCTGCGGGCAGTCGCCGACGCGGAGGATCTGGTCCAGCCCCAGCCCACTCATGAGTTCCTGATTCCGGGCGTTGGAATTGACGACATGGATTTCGCCAGAGCCGGCGTTCTTCAGCTTCAGTGCGATGCCGGTGAGCGTCCCCATGAAGGTGCTGTCCATCATGGGGCACTCTTCGAGGTCGACGACGAACTCCCGATGCCCGCGCTGGATCATCTCCGTCGCGAAAGCCTTCAGGCAGGAGGAGTTTTGAAAAGAGCCGCGGCCGCGCACCTGCACCCAGACCGCTTCAGGGGCGACACCGACCAGGATCGAAGAATTGCCGTTCATCACAACAGGATGGGTCCACCCAATCAGACAATCAGGATGAGCAGCCGTTAGGTCGATGTCAAACCCCGCTCGCCGGACCGGGTCGCACGGCGGCTTTCATCGTCGTCACCCGCCCCCGCCCCCGCAAACTGCCAGTCTTGCTGCCACTTACCACGGATCTGGCTCGCCAACTTCAGGGTCGCCCGACCGCGCCTGCCAGGTTTCGTGCAACCTGGCCCCGTTTTTTTCGTATCTTCATGATGTCTTCACCTTCCGCCTGCCACAGTCGCCGCATAAATCCGCCCGTCTCTGAAAATGCCCCTGCTCCAGTCCCGGGCAAAATTTCCGCAGTTCCGAAAAAAACGTTTGCTTACTCACTCCGAAACCCTAAAACCTGTCACTGTTTGCCCCATATGACCATGATGCGCTCATCCCTTGCCGCCCTCTTCGGCGGCGCCCTCCTGTTTGCCGGCGCTGCCGTTGCCCCCGCCCAGTCGGTGGTGACTGAGCCCGTCGGGTTCACGACGCTTACGGTGGCGGCCCGCCCCACCGCGACGCGTAGCTTCACGTACGTTGCGCTGAACATGTTCCGCCCGACCGCTTATCGCGGCGTGGTGAGTTCGACCGCCGGCACGACGCTCACGTTCCCGGCCAACTCCTTCACGGCCAATCAGTTCACCTCGACCGCGCAGGGGCTCGGACTGGCGAATGCCCACTTCATCGAAGTGACCAACGGTGCCGGGGCTGGCGTGATCGCCGATATCGTCTCCAACACCACGAACACGATCACCCTCTCGGAGGACATCTCGGCCTTCCTGACCGGCGGCACGTCGACGATCCGGATTCGCCCGCATTGGACGATCGGAACGGCGCTTCCGACGGCCGGTTTCCAGTCCGCCGCCACGGCCTCCAACGCCGACAAGCTGACCCTCGTGAACGGTTCGACCGGCGCGCTGACGACCTATTTCGTTCATACCACGGGCCAGTGGCGCGCGGGTGCCTCGAACGCTGCTGACGTCGTTCTCCGTCCGGACGTCGGCCTGCTCTTCGAGCGCCAGGTGACGAGCGGCACCGGGGTCAGCTTCACGCTGACCGGCGAAGTTAAGCTGGGTGCCACCGAGATCGCGGTCTACGGCGGCGCTGCCCAGAAGACCACGCTCGTGCCGAATCCCTATCCGCTCGCCTCGCGTCAGCTGAATCAGCTGAATTTGTTCACCAATAACGTGGCGACCGGTCTGGTGGGTGGCAATACCGCTGCCCAGGCTGACAATCTCGTGGTCATCGCGGCCGGCGGCTCGCCGTCGACCACCTACTTCCTCCACACCACCGGCCAGATTCGCGTCGGTGCTTCGGATCGCTCGACTGACACGATCCCGGAAGGGGCTGCCGTCCTGATCGTCCGCAAGGCGGGTCGCGGCGACTTCGCCTGGGTCGTTCCGGCGCCCACCATGAATCTCTAAACCACCGATATCAAAACCATGAAGAAACTCTTCCTCGTCGCCACCGCCGTTCTGGCCTTCGGAGCCACCCTCCGGGCCGAGTCGATCGACTGGTCGGCCTTGGGCAGCACGACCCCGCTCCATCTTAACGCTGGTGCCGCTGTTCCGGCAGGCAGTTTGGCCTACGTCGGCCAGTTCCCGGCAGGATTCAATTTCTCCGCGAACACGACGCTCAACTCGCTGCTGCAGAACTTCACCATCCTCGATCAGGTCTTTGTCGGGCAGGACGAAGCGGGTGGCGGTTCCGTCCCGGCCGGTTCCTTCTACGGCCAGATCTCCGGCAACCCCATTGCCGGCACGAACGGCTTCTCCGGCGCGGGTGCGGCGGCCGTGGTTGGCCAACCGCTCTTCGTCTGGGTCTTCAACGCGTCGACCTCCGCTGCGGCGACGCAGTGGGGCATCGTTTCGAACCCGGGTTGGACCTTCGCTTCGGGTGCTGTCGCGACGAACGTGCTCGACATCTCTGACTCTGGCACCTTCGTCCCTTCGGGCGCCCTCGGTGCGCTGCAGTTCAACGCGGGTGACAACGCCAACGAGTTGTTCCTCGGCAACGCGACGGTGATTCCGGAGCCGTCGACCTATGCCCTCGGCCTCGCGGGCGCGGCGACTCTCATGTTCTTCCGTCGTCGCCGGAAGTAACCTACTTCTTTCCAAAGGCCGGCCCGCTTGGGCCGGCCTTTTTTTTGCCTGCATCCCGCCGCCAAAGCCAGTATCGACGAAGCCACCATGCAAACGCTCATCGCTCCCTCCATCCTCGCCTGCGATTTCGGACGCTTCGGCGAGGAAGCCCACGCTGCCGAGATCGCCGGAGCTGACTGGCTGCACCTCGACGTCATGGACGGCCATTTCGTCGACAACATCTCCTTCGGCCCCGAGGCCGTGTCGGCTATCCGCCGCCAAACCAAGCTGCCGCTCGATGTCCACCTGATGATCAGCCGGCCGGACCACTACTTCCCGCGCTTCGTCAAAGCAGGAGCGCAGACGATCACGGTCCACGTGGAGGCCGACCACAATGTGGCGGCCACCCTCGCCGCCATCCGCGGTGCCGGTTGCAAAGCCGGCCTTTGCCTGAATCCCGCCACTCCCTTCGCGGCGGTGGAGCCGTTCCTGAGCGACATCGACCTGCTCCTCGTCATGACGGTGGTGCCGGGCTTCGGGGGACAAAAGTTCATGGGCGACATGATGGAGAAGGTGTCTGCCGCGGCCGATCGCCGACGCCACGAGGGCTTTGGCTACCACATCGAGGTCGATGGCGGCATCAACGCTGAAACCGCCGCCATCGCCCGACAGGCCGGGGCCAACGTGTTCGTGGCGGGCACTTCGGTCTTCGGCCAGAGCGACTACGCCGCAGCCATCCGGACCTTGCGTCAGCGCGCTGCTTGACCAGGCCGCGCACGGAAAACGCGCACCAACCTCCGTCCGGGTCGAAATCCTGCTGCGAAAGACGGACGATATGGATCGTCGCTGGCTTGGCCTCGCCCTTCTCCCGCTGTTGCTGGCGGGTTTGGTCTTCTGGCTGGCGCCGCCGGTCTCATTGACGACAGAAGCCGACCGAGCCAAGGCCCGGCGCATGGAGGAAATGCGGTTGAAGCCGGAGCCCATTCCGATTCCCCCGGATGTTGCCAAGGCGAGTCGGCGCGACGAAGCCAGCCGCCCCGCCCTGCCCCGCACGCCCGAAGAGCTGAACCAGGTCAAGGCGCTCCTGAAGTCGCGGGAGGAGTCGCTGCTCCAGCGCAAATCGCGGCTCGCACCCTACGACCAAAACGGACGCACCGCGCTGTACAACGACATCGTGGTCTACAACGAGGATTTGCAGGCCTACGAGGCCTTGGCGGAAGCTCTGCGGAAATGACCGGCGCATCGCGCGGTTTCGCTCGACACTTCCCCCGGCTCAGCGCTTCATCGCCCCGCAGTACCCGTGGATGCCGCCGCACTCCAACCCTGCCCCACTTGCGGGACCGAACTCGATGTCTCCGAACTCGAGCCCCTGGCCGAGATGGAATGTCCGGTCTGCAGCGCTCCGTTCCAAGTGCAGCGCCGTTATGGACCTTTCGTCCCGCTGCAGAAGTTGGGCGAGGGCGGCATGGGTTCGGTCTTTCGGGCGCTCGATGAATCGCTCGATCGTCAGGTCGCGCTGAAGATCCTGCGGCGGGACGTCTCCTCCGACGAGGAATTCGTGGCGAAGTTCGAGGCGGAGGCACGCATCACGGCGAGCGTGAACCATCCGCACGTCGTCCGCGTGTTCTCGTTCGGACAGGACGCCGGGCAATACTACCTCGCCATGGAACTCGTGGCCGGCGGCAGCCTGGACGAGCTAATGCAGCTGCAGGGCACCGTGGCCGAACCGCAGGCGCTCGAAGTCGGGGTGCAAATCGCCGAAGGACTGCAGGCGGCCTATGAGGCGGGTCTGATCCACCGCGACGTAAAACCCGGTAATATCCTCTTCGCCGACGCCCACACCGCCAAGATCACCGACTTTGGTCTCGCCCGGCCGATCGACGACGCCGAGGGCGATGGCGAAATCTGGGGCACGCCCTACTACATCGCCCCGGAGAAGCTCGACAAGCGACCCGAAGACTTTCGCAGCGACATCTACAGCCTCGGCGGCACCCTCTTCCATGCGATCGCCGGGCGCCCGCCGTTCGAGGCGCAGAATGCCACGCTGGTGGCGCTCAAGCATCTCAAGAGCCAGGCGGTCAGCCTGCAGGCGTTTGCGCCGAATGTCTCGAGCGAGACCGCCTACGTCGTCAATCGCATGCTGGCGAAGGAGCCGGAGGATCGCTACGAGAGCTACGCCGAGTGCCTGGCGCATCTGCGGTATGCGCTCGATCAGTGGCGCGAACGCACCGCCCGCCCGCGGCAGCGGGAGCGGGCCGCCATGGAGAATCGACAGACCCAGACGGCCAGCGGCTGGCTCACGCTGGCCGTGCTGGTCCTGCTCGTGCTCGGCGCCGTGGCCACGTTCGTCTTCCGCGACCGCATTTTCCACGCTCCGCCCGATCCCGCCGCGCCCGTGGCGGCTCCGCGCGTCCCCACCGATGCAGGGGCGCGCGAGAAATTGGACGAAGCCCGCCGCCTGTTGGTCGAAGGCCAGGCCGGGTCTGCGCTGGAGCTGCTGCGGGGGCCGGCCCTTTCGCCCGATACGCCCCGGCCGCTGCGCGATTGGATGAAATTCCACGCGGGCCTGGCGGCGTTGCTCGACCGCGATACCGGAGCGGCGCGTGAGTGGTTCGAACCGATGCAACGCGAAAAGCTCTTCAGCGAAGAGCCGGCGCGGCGGAAACTGGCCAACCTCTTCCCGGAAGTCGCGCGCGTGATGGCGGACAACCGGCCGGTGCAATCCGCCGTACGCCGCCAATATGACGGTCGCACGGTCGAGGCGATGGGCCTGCTGGCCTTCGGACTGAAGAACTGGAAAGCCTCGGAATTTGAAAGTTCGGTCGAGTTCTTGCGTGCCTTCGTCGAGGCGCCCGCGACCCGTGAGGAACCATGGATCGGCGAGTTCAAACCGCTGGCCCAGCGCTACCTGGATGACTGGGCGTTGGCCGGACCGGTGCTGGCCAAGTTGCGCGCCGGCGACCCGGCCGGCCGGATCGAAGCCGAGGCTGCGCTGGGCAAGGTCCGAACCGGTGAACCGCTGCTCCGCGCCCTGCGGGCGAAATGATGCTGACCCCCGCGCCCGCCCGCCTCATTCTCCACTCTCGTGCTTTCTCCAGGTTCTCCCCATCCCGGCAAGTTCTCCGAATTGATCGAGCGCGTCCGCCAGCGTCCGCCGCTGCGGCTGGCGGCCGTCTATCCCTGCACGGCGGAGGCCCTGCAGGGTGCCATGGAGGTGGCGGCGGCGGGTCTCGGCACGCCCACGCTCATCGGCCCCGAGATCACCATTCGGTCGCTGGCGGAACAGCACCAGATTTCCCTCGGCAAGACCCGCCTGATTTCGGTCGGCGAGCCGACCGAGGCTGCGCGCCGCGCCTGCGGGTTGGCCGTGGGCGGCGAGATCGACGTCCTCATGAAAGGCAGCCTGCACACGGCCGAGCTGCTCAGCGTCCTCGTGGCCCGCGAGACCGGTCTGCGCAGCGGGCGTCGGGTCTCGCACGTCAATGTGCTGGATGTGCCCACCTACTCGAAGCTGCTGCTGATCTCCGATGCCGTGGTCAATGCCCAGCCGGACCTCGGTATGAAGCGCGACATCGTACAAAACGCGATTCACGTCGCTCGGGCGCTCGGGCTGGTGACTCCGAAAGTTGCCTTGCTGGCCGCCCTGGAAGTGGTCAGCCACCGCTTCCCGGCGAGTCTGGATGCGGCTGCGCTCTGCAAGATGGCCGAGAGGGGGCAGATCGAGGGTGCGATGCTCGACGGACCGCTGGCCTTCGATGACGCCATTTCTGCCGACGCCGCCCGCGTGAAGGGCATCGCTTCCGCCATCGCCGGCGACCCGGACGTGCTCATCGTGCCCGGGGTGGAGACCGGCAACGCGCTGGTCAAACAACTCCAGTATCTCTCAGGAGCCACGGCAGCCGGCGTCCTCGTCGGCGCCCGGGTGCCGGTGGTTTTGACCAGCCGAGCCGACACGGCCCGCACCCGTTTTCTTTCGACGGTAGTGGCTGCGATCGCGGGACTGCGCTAGCGACCGCCGAGCTTTGTATTTGTCTACCCTGAAGGAAGCTGGCAGCCTTTCCGACTGCCCTTGTCTTCCGTGAACCCAGCCAGCAACCCCCGACGCATCCGGACGGCAGAGATCGCGGCGCCCTTGCTCGAACTCCGGCAACGCCTCGAAATGCCCGGCGAAGCCGCGCGCGTCGCGGCGGTCAATGCCCTTGGCGTGCTCAACCGCCCGCCCGAGCCGCTCTTCGAGCGTCTGACCAGCATGACCGCCCGGGCCTGCGGCGTCTCCCACGCGGTCTTGGCGTTGCTGGATCAGTCGCATTTTCGCGCCATCGCCTCCTTCGGGTTGGTGGCGGCAGAGGCGCCGCGTGAGCGCTGCCTGCTGGCGGGTCGCGTGCTGAGCGATCCCGATGTGTTCTCGGTCGAGGATGCGGCGGCCCAGGAACTCTTTCGCCACGATGCCTGGACGCAGGATCCTTTCGGAGCGCGCGGTTTCGCCGGCAAGGCGCTGCTCACCCCCGACGGTCAGCTGCTCGGACTGCTCGCAGTTTTCGACCGGGTTCCGCGTCTCTTCTCGACCACCGAGCGCCATAATCTACGGGAGAATGCGGCCCTCGCCTTGGCCATCCTGCAGCGCACCCCGCGGGTCGCTGCCGGTACGCCGGCCGCGGCGCCTGCCGTAGCGGCGGTCCCGGCACAGGATCATGAGATTTACCGGCAACTGCTCGAGCCCAGCCCCGTCACGCCACGCCTGCGCCGGTGGCTCGAGCTGGTCGGACAGCGCTTCCGCGCCTCCCGGGCCCAGTATCTGCGGCTGCGCCAGGAACCCGGCGGCGACGACCTCACCGCGCTGCTGCGCGAGGAGTGGTGCGCGCCCCATACCTCGCCCCAAATCGTGACCGGGGCGGGACTGCGTCTGGATGCCGACATTTTCCCGCCCGACGTCGTCCCGCGCTGGACCCGCGCGGAGCCCTTCGCCTTCCTGCGCGAGCAGGCCCCGCCGCTGCTCGCCGAGATCCTGCGCAAGGCCGGTGCCCGCAGCGTGGTCGGCTGCAGCGCCTTTGCCGCCGGCGTGCCGTTCGCTCTCGTGCTGCTGCACGACTGCGACGCGCCGCGCGAATGGAGCAGCGAGGAGCAGCAGGCTCTCGGCGCTTTGACGGCTTCGCTGGGCCTGGCCCTCGACACCGAGTACCAGCAGTTCCGCCTGCAGGATCAGCGCGAACGGTTGGAAGCCACGCTGCTGGCCTTGGGCGATCCGACGCTCATGACGGATCGCTCTGGTCTGGTCGAGCTGGCCAACCCGGCCGCGCAGCGGCTGCTCGGACGCACCGCCAGCGATCTTGGCGGTCGCCCGCTCGAGAGCTTCTTCACCCGGCGCGATCCGCGCAAGGAATCCGACGACCCACCCCCGGCCGGTCCCCTGCGCCGGGTGCTGGAAATGGGCGAGACGGTCTTCGAGCAAACCGGGCTTTGGGCACTGGCGGCCAATGGCGGTGCCGTCTCGGTCGGCGGCCACACGGCTCCCATCCGGGACACGACAGGCGCCATTCGCGGCACCGTCCGAGTCTTCCGCGACATCACGGGCGAGGAGAAAATGCGGACCGAAGCGCTCCGCGCAGACCAGTATGAGAAGGTCGTCTCGCTGGCCGGCGGCGTGGCTCATGGTTTCAACAACGCGCTGACCAGCATCTCGGGGAATCTCTCGCTCGCCGGCATGACCCTGCGCCAGCAGCCCGACGACGCGCTGGCCAGCCTGCAGGAGGCGCAGCTGGCCTGCGACACGGCGCGCGATCTGGCCGGACAGTTGCTCGCCTTCACGCGCGGCGCGGCCCCGGTGAAGAAGGTCCAGATGCTCAGCAATCTGGTCGAGGAGCAGGTGACCATCGCACTGCGCGGGACCAACGTGCAGGCCGTCTTCACGCTGCCCGAGGATCTGCCGCTGGTGGAGCTCGACAGCGAGCTCTTCGGTCGCGTGGTGCGCAACCTGACCATGAACGCGGCCGATGCCATGCCGCAGGGCGGCAAGCTCGAGGTCTGGGCGGTCGCGCGTGCGCTGGGCGAAGGACACCCCACCGGCCTGCCGCCGGGGCGCTACGTGAAGCTCTGTTTCGAGGACGAAGGCTCCGGCATTCCGCCTGAACTGCTCCCGCGCGTCTTCAGCCCGTTCTTTACCACCAAGGCCGGCGCGAGCGGGTTGGGGCTCTCGGCGGTGTACTCGATCGTCCGGCAGCACGGGGGCGATGTGAACGTCGATTCCATCGTCGGCCACGGCACCATTTTCCGACTCTACCTCCCGGCCACGCGCACGCCCGGTCCGCCCGAGGAGACGCTGGAGGCGCCTTCGTCCGTGGCGCGGGTGTTGGTGCTCGACGATGAGGAGAGCGTCCGCAATCTGACCGTGAGGGTGCTCCATCAACTCGGCTATGGCGGGCGCGCCACCGGGGACGGCGACAGCCTGCTGCGCGAATACGAGCGGGCCCGGGCCAATGGCAACCCGTATTCCGCCGTGCTCCTCGATCTGACCATCCAGGGCGGGCCGGGCGGACTCGATGTCCTGCAGAAGCTGCGTCGCCTCGACCCGGAAGTGCGCGCCATCGCGATGAGCGGTTACATGGTCACGCTCGATCGCGATGAACTGAGGGGCCAAGGCTTCATCGAGGTCCTGCCCAAACCCTACGCCATCGCCGAGATTGCCGCCGTCATGCAACTGGCGACGCAGCCGGCTTCCGCGACATGAGCCCGGAGCAGGAGGCAGCGCGCGGGCCGGAGGCGAGGCGCTGCGAGGCGCTGCTGCGCCACGATTCGGAGGCGGTGCTGGTGCTCGACGCCCAGGGGAACATTGTCTTCGAAAGTGGCGCGGTTCCCGATCTGCTCGGAAGGGAGCTCGGTGCGCGACTCGGCGCGAATGCCTTCGACCGGCTCCATCCGCAGGATCGCGACTGGCTCTCTGCGGTGTTCCGCAATGTGGTCGCCACGCCGCTCGGCCGCGCCACCGTGCGCTTTCGGGTGCAGCATTATCTCGACGAACGCTGGGTCGAGGTGGAGGCCAACGTCAGGAATCATCTGCACGATCCCGACATTGCGGGTGTCGTCTGCCGGGCCATCGATATCGGACAGCGCGTGGCCGAGGAACGGGCGGCTGAAGCCAGCGTGCATCGTCTGCGCAGTCTGGTGCACCGCACGGCCGACATCGTGGCCATCCTCGACCGCGAAGGGCACGTGCTCTTCGAGAGCGATGCCGTACAGCGCATCCTCGGCCGACCTCCGCTCGCGCTCGGCCCGCAGCCGGTCTGGGTCGAGTTTCATCCGGACGATGTACCAGCGGCGCAGGAGGGCATGGCCTGGCTGCTGGAGAATCCGGGCGCGGACCGGCGGGTGACCTTCCGGGTGAAGCACGCGGTTGAGGACCGCTGGGTGCATCTGGAGTCGGTGGCGACCAACATGCTCGACGATCCGGCCGTGCGCGGGATCGTCTGCAACGTCCGCGACATCACCGCGGAGATCGCCGCCGAAAGCGCGATCCGGGCGAGCGAGCAGCGCTTCCGCAGCCTCGTCCGCAATGTCACCGACTTGTTCACCGTCCTCGATCAGCAGGGACGCATCGGCTTCGTCAATGCAGCGGCCACGCGCATCCTCGGCTATCCCGAGGGCGCACTGCTCGGACGCCTCGTCTGGGAGCTGCTGCATCCCGACGAGCTGGCGGGTACGATGCAGAATTTCGCGCGTCTGCTCGATGATCCCGAGGGCGGCGTGGTCCGGGCGGTCGTGCGTTTGCGACATGCCGACCACGCCACCTGGGTGCCGCTCGAAATGCGCGGCCAGAACTTCCTGGCTGATCCCCACATCGGCGGCATCATCTGGGTCGGCAGCGACATCACCGAGCGGCGTCAGGCGGAGGAGAACCTGCAGGCCAGCGAGCGGCGCTTTCGCAGTCTCGTGCAGAACAGCTCCGACGTGGTCGCGTTGCTGCGCCCCGATGGCGTCATCACCTACATGAGCGAGGCCGTGCGACCCGTCATGGGCCGGGCGCCGGAGGAGTTCGTGCACCAGCCCGGCCTCCAGTTTGTGCATCCGGAGGACCGGGAGGAAGTGCGCGCGCGGTTCCGCCGTTTTGCTTCCGGCGAAGAGTCGCATCGCGTGGTCTTCCGCGTGCAGCGGGCTGATGGGGCGTGGCGCTGGATGGAGGTGAAGGGCAATCATCGCCTGGCCGATCCGGACGTCGGCGCCTTGGTCATCAATGCGCGCGACATCACCGAGCGGCGTGAGGCCGAGGAGGCCGTGGCGGCGCGCGACCGGCATCTGGCGGCGCTGACCGAGCTGCAGCGACTTTTGCTCGAGCCGGTCCCGCTGCGGCCGCGCCTGGATCGGCTGCTCGGCATCATGGCCGCCACCATGCAGGCCGATCGCATGCTGTTCTTCGATGGCGCGACCGGATCCGACGGCGAGACGATGCTCGAGCTGGCCGGCGAATGGTGCGCGCCGGAGGTGGCCTCGGTCCGACGCCCCGGCGGTTTGCGCATGAAGCTCTCGCGGTACCGCGACGAGATCCGCACGACCCTGGCGGCCGGCGCCACCTGGGAGGGCCGCGCCGCGGAACTACCCGAGCAGGAGCGGGTGGCCCTGGAACGCGCCGACGCCCGGGTGGTGCTGGCTGCGCCGGTGATCGTGCGCGGTGTGCTGCGCGGAATCTTCACGCTGCATCGTACGCGTTCCGACGAATCTTGGACGCGGCTGGAGCAGGACCACGTCCTCAGCGCCGCCCGCTCGTTCGCCCTCGCGCTCGGCAACGAAGCGGCCCGCACGGCGCTCGACGACGAGACCGACCGCCTGCGCGTGACGCTGGGGTCGATCGCCGATGCCGTCATCGCGACCGATGCCCTCGGCTGCATCACGCTGGCCAATCCCGTCGCCGAGCGAATGCTGGGCTGGAGCGAGTCGGAGCTGCGCGGGCGGGCGCTGACGTCCCTGTTCGAAGTCCGGCCCCCGCAGCCCGGTGACCTTTCGCCGCCGCATCCGCGCGGGCTCGGCTCCGACGCCGTGGCGCGCGCGCTCAGCACCGGCGAGACGCTGCACTCGCACCGCCACGTCTGGGGGCTGCGCAAGGACGGCAGCTCGTTCCACACCGCCAGCAGCACTGCGCCCATCCGCAGCGCCAGCGGTACCATCGTGGGTGTGGTACGGGTCTTCCGGGATATCTCGATCGAAGACCGCATGCAGGCCGAGCGGGTGAAGATCGAGAAATACGAGGGCCTCTCGGTCATCGCCGCGGGCATCGCGCATGACTTCAACAACATCCTCACCGCGGTGCTCGGGAACATTTCCGATGCCATCAACCTCATCGAGGGTGGCGACCCGGCCTTGCTGACCCGCTTGGGCGAGGCCGAACGGGCCGCCATTCGCGCCCGGGACCTGACCGCCCAGTTGCTGACTTTCACCAAGGGCGGCGCACCGCTGAAGCACCTCGCGCGGGTCGAGGAGATCATTGCCGAATCCACCCGCTTCGCGCTGCACGGTTCCAACATCCGGGCGGAGCTGAACCTGCCGCCCGCGCTGCCGGCCATCGAGGCGGACTCCGGGCAGATCAGCCAGGTGGTGCACAACATCGTCCTCAACGCCAAACAGGCGATGCCGGGCGGTGGGCGCCTCTCGGTCGGCGCGGGGGTGCGCGAGGTCGGCCTGCACGACGCCCGTGGCATTCGCGCTGGGCGGTACGTGGAAATGACCTTTCGCGACGAGGGCTCGGGCATCCCTCCCGAGGTCCTGCCCAAGGTGTTCGACCCGTTCTTCACCACCAAGGAGGGTGGGACCGGGCTCGGTCTGGCCACGGCCTACGGCATCGTGCACAAGCACGGCGGCTACATTTCGGTCGACTCCACCCCCGGCAGGGGTGCAACGTTTCGCATCTTGCTCCCCGCTTCGGAATCCGCGCCCCCGGTGCGTCAGCAGACGCGCCGCCTGCCGCCGCCCACGCAGCGGATCCGCAACGGCGTGCGCGTGCTGGTCATGGACGACGACGACCACGTGCGCCGCGTGGCCGGCATCATGATCCACGGGCTCGGCTACGATGTGGAATCGGCCGCCGACGAAGCGACCGCGGTGCAGATGTTCCAGACCGCGCGCGAGGCTGGGCGCCCCTTCGACATCGCCGTGCTCGACCTCACCATGCCGGGTGGCCCGGGCGGTCTGGTGGTAGTGAAGCAATTGCGCGCGGTCGATCCGCAGCTGCTCACGCTGGCCTGCAGCGGTTATCTGACCGACGAGATCCGCGCCAACTACGTCGAACTCGGCTTCAGCGCGATCTTGGCCAAACCCTATCGTGCCCACGAGATGGCGGCGGCGCTCGAGGCCCTGCTCGAACAGCGCAAGCAGCGGGTGGTGAAGATCTGAGGCCGGAGTCGTGTCGCTCCTTCTGACCAATGCCCGTCTCGTGCTCCCGCACGGCGTGGAGCCCGGCTGGGTGCGGATCGAGGCCGGGCGGGTGGTCGAGCTGGGGAAAGGTTCCGGTCCTGTAGAGCCGGGCCGGCTCGATATCGCTGGCGATTACCTCGCCCCCGGCCTGGTCGACGAGCATCTCCACGGGGCGCTCGGGCGCGATTTCATGGAGGCGGACGAGACCGCCTTCGCCACCATCCTGCGGCATCATGCCGCTGGCGGGACCACCGCGCTGCTGCCCACCAGCGTGGCTGCGCCGTGGGTCGTCTTGGAACGCTTCCTGGATCGCGTGGCCGACTGGCAGCGCTCGCCGCGACCGGGCTGTCCGACCGTCCTCGGCGCGCACGTTGAAGGCCCTTTCCTCAATCCGGCGAAAGCCGGAGCGCAGGCCGTGGAGCACTGCTGCGTGCCGGACCGAGTCTGGGTCGAGCGCCTCGTCGCCCGCGCCGAGACGGTGCGGCTGGTCACTCTCGCGCCCGAACTGCCTGGAGCGCTGGAGGGGATCGATCGCCTGCTGGCGGCCGGCATCGTGCCCAGCCTCGGCCACAGCGATGCCTGGGACGAGGACGTCGGGGCCGCGTTCGAGCGCGGGGCCTTTCGCGGCACGCATCTCTTCAATGCCATGTCCGGGGCCCGTCGGCGCGGCCCGTATCGGGTCGCCGGCCTGCTCGAAGCCGCCCTCGCACGACGCTCTTGCGTGGTCGAGCTCATCGCCGATGGCCACCACGTCTCGCCGACCTTGGTGGAGCTGACCCTGCGCGCGAAACTGCCGGACGGCCTGCGGCTGGTCAGCGATGCGACCGCGGGCTGCGGTCTGCCGGAGGGCGCGCAGTTCGATCTCGGTGGGCGCGCCTGCCGGGTGCAGGGCGGGGTGGGGCTGCTCGCCGACGGCAGCGCCCTGGCCGGCAGCACCATTCGCCTGCTCGACGCCGTGCGCGGGCTGGTCCACCGCCACGGGCTGCCCGTCTGGGCCGCCTGGCGGCTGGGTAGTGCGAACTGGGAACGCGACGGCCGCCTGCCGGCGTGGTGCAGCACGGCGAGATCGGGCGGACTGCGCGTCGGCGGCCCGGCCGATCTCGTCCGGCTCGACGAGTCCCTGCGGGTGATCCACGTCTGGCTGCGCGGCGAACCGCTGGCGTCGGACGCCTGATCGGTCCGTGCACCTATTTCTTCTCTATTCGCCGAAGCAGAGGCTCGAGCACCGCCCAGACATTGTCCGCCAGCTTCTCCTGCCCGGCGGCTGTCGGGTGAATGCGGTCGTCCTGATTCAGCTCGCGCACGCCGCCCACGCCTTCGAGCAGAAAGGGCACGAATTCCGTCTGTTGCTCCCGCGCCACGGCCGGGAAGGTCTCCTGGAACTCGCGCCCGAAATCTCCGCCCATGTTCGGCGGCAGCTGCATGCCGCAAAGCACCACCTGCGCGTTGGGATACTTCGCCCGCAGCTGCGTGATGATGGCGGTGAGGTTGCGCTTCGTCTCGGCGGCGGAGACCCCCCGCAGGCCGTCGTTGCCGCCCAGTGCCAGGACGAGCACGTCGACCCGACGCCGCAGCAGCCAGCCGAGCCGCGCCAGCCCGCCGGACGTGGTGTCGCCGCTGATGCCGGCATTGACCACGTCCCAAGCGAACCCGCGCTCGGCGAGGCGTCGCTGGATCAGGGCAGGGAAGGCCTCGTTCGCCGTCAGTCCGTAGCCCGCGGTGAGACTGTCGCCCAGAAAGACCACCGTCCGCCGGTCCGGGGTCGGAGCGGCCGGAGACTGGGCCCAGCCGACGGCGGTCAGGAGGGCGAGAACGAGGAGTTGCAGCACTCGCATCCGCGAACCTTGGACGGAATGGCCGCCGGCGCCACGCCGATGACGGATTTCCCCGGTTCCGCCCACGTCTCACGGGCGACCCTCAATAGAGTGAATGTGGAGATTCCGTGAAGATTTCCGGCTTGCTCCCGGCTCCGCCAGCCGGTAAGCGTGGCACCCGCGTGTCATATCCTCCGATGTCACGCGGGACTTAACCTAACCACCATGAGGAATCTCATCCGCCTGTTTACCGGCGTGGCCGTGGCCGCGCTCTTCACCCTGGCTCCGGGCCATGTCCGCGCCCAGGGTGTCACCTCCGCCGCCATCGAAGGCGTCGTTACCGACGCGTCGGGGCAGCCCGTCGTGGGCGCCAATGTCACCGGCGTGCACACGCCCTCCGGCAGCACCTACTCCACCGTCACGCGCAGCGGCGGCAACTACACGCTTTCCAACGTCAAGGTCGGCGGGCCTTACACCGTCACGGTGAGTTCGTCGGGTTCCGCCACCAAGCGGGTGAGCGGCATCAACACCGACCTCTCGCAGGCCACGCGCGTCAACGTCGCCCTGGGCGCCGGCGCGCCGCCCTCGCCCATCGCCTCCGAGGCCGCCGCGGCCCCCGGCGATCCGAGCCGAGTGATCGTCGAGGCCTCCGTGGTCGATGACGAGATCTTCTCGCCCACCCGTTCCGGCACGGCCACCAACGTCGGCCGCGCGCAGATCGAGAGCCTGCCCACGATTTCCCGCAGCCTGCAGGACTTCACACGCGTGACCCCGCAGGTGAACGGCGGCTCGGTGGGCGGCGCGAACAACCGCTTCAACAACATCTCCATCGACGGCGCCACCATCAACGACGCCTTCGGCCTCGAAGCCAGCGGCCTGCTGACCGCCCGTTCCGAGCCCATCTCGCTGGACGTGGTGGATCAGGTCCGCGTCTCGCTCAGCCCGTATGATGTGCGCCAGAGCAACTTCACCGGCGGTTCCATCGACGCCGTGACCAAGAGCGGCACGAACAAGTTCCACGGTTCGCTCTACGGCTTCTACCGCGACGCCGATTTCGTCGGCCGCACGACCTTCACGACGCCGACCCCGGCGAACGAGCGCGGCAAATTCCGCAGCCGGCTGAACGGGTTCGAGGAGTACACCTACGGCCTCACGCTGGGTGGCCCGATCATCAAGGACAAGCTCTTCTTCTTCGTGGGCTATGAGCGGAAAAGCCGCACCGAGCCTCAGCTGGGCTCCATCGGTGTGAGCAGCGACGGCAGCGGCTTCTTCACCACGCTGGCAACGACCAACACCGCCGCGGTGATCAATACGACCATCAATCAGTACAACTACAATCCGGGCACGACCGGCACCTCGCTCGACCGCGTGCGCGATGACAAGTACTTCGCCCGCATTGACTGGAACATCACCAAGGACCAGAAGCTCACGCTCCGTTACAACCACGTCGAGTCCGAGTTCACCGACGGCGCCTCGCGCAGCAATGCAGCCTACACGCTGACCGGACGTCAGTATCTCCGTCCCTACAGCTCCGACTCCGTCGTCGCCCAGCTCTTTAGCACCTGGTCGCCCACCTTCACCACTGAGGCTCGTGTTGCCTACAATCGTCTGCGCACCGAGCGCCAGGTCGCGACGCCGTTCTCCAGCGTGGCGGTGCTGGTCGACAGCGGCAAGACGCTCAACTTCGGTGTGGAGCGCAGCAGCCAGCAGAATCAGCTCGACCAGGACGTGATCGAGTCGGTGCTCAATGCCAGCTACTTCTTCGGCAATCATACCTTCACGGCCGGCATCAACGTCGATAACTTCTCCTACCGGAACTTCTTCGTTCAGGACGCCTTCGGCACCTACACGTTCACCACGCCGGCCCAGTATGCCGCTGGAACTCCGGCCCGTTACCAGAACAGCTACCTGCTGCCGGGCGGCAACGACACCGTCAACTGGAGCTACTTCAACCTCGGCTTCTATCTGCAGGACGAGTGGAAGGTGACCAAGAACCTGACCGTGACCCTCGGCGTGCGCGCTGACATGCCGATCTTCCCGGATGATCCGCGCCGGAACGAGCGCTTTGCGACGGATTTCGCCGGCCGCGACACCAGCAAGCTTCCCTCGGGACAGGTCGTCTTCTCGCCGCGTTTCGGCTTCAACTGGAACGTCTTCGGCACCGACTTCAACTCCACCGGCGAGGCTCCGGTCAGTGCGGATGCGAAGGGTGGCCCCTACACCACCTCCCGCAAGCGTTGGTGGGAACTCGGCACGGTTGTCCGCGGCGGCGCCGGCGTTTTCAACGGCAAGACGCCGTCGGTGTGGATCTCCAATCAGTATAGCAATACCGGCCTCGACTTCGCCCGCATCGACACCAACCTGATTCAGCGCACGACCACCGTCCGGGCCACGGGTGCGCAGTCGTTCTCGACCGTCACGCTGGGTTCGACCAACTTCAATTCTACGAACGGCATCACTGTGCCGCTCAATCCCGGCAATCCGGCTGATACGCGCACGCGCGTCGTTCCGATCCCGCTCTTCAGTGCGAATCCGAACGGTCAGCTGACGATCGCCCAGGTGAATGCCGCGCTGGCCGCCGCCAACTACAGCACGCCGACGTCCGACGTCTCCTTCGCCATCCCGGCGAATCAGACGGCCATCGCGATCACGAACTCGAACTTCAACTTCCCGCAGCTCTTCCGCGCCAACCTGGCGATCGATCAAAAGCTGCCGTGGGGTTTCGTGCTCACCCTCGAAGGACTGCTCTCGCGCAACATCGAAGCTGTCACCTACAAGAACCTGAACCTGCCGGCGGCGCTCCCGCTGCGCATTCAGGACGGTCGCTCTTTCTATCCGAGTGCCGGCGCCAATGCCGCCTACTCCAGCGTGATCGAGATCGGCAATACTTCGAAGGGCTATTCCTACATCGGCACCGTTTCGCTCGAACGCCCGATGCAGAAGGATGGCTGGTCGTTCAAGGTGGCCTACACCCGCTCGAACGTGCGCACCGCCGGCGACTACACCTCCAGCGTCGCCTTCTCGAACTGGCAGAACAACGTCATCACCGACGACCCGAACAATCCGCGCACCACGCGTTCGTTCTTCGAAATTCGCGACCGACTGATTGCCTCGATCTCTTATGGGATCAACGTCGGCAAGCCGTGGCAGACGACCTTCAGCCTGTTCTACGACGGCCACTCCGGCCAGCCCTACTCGGTGGTCTTCGGCAGCGACATCAATCGTGACGGCATCTCCGGCAACGACTCCTTCTATGTCCCGCGTGATGCCTCGGACGTGACGATCACCGTGCCGACCATCACGGGTGCTACGCCGGCCCAGCAGGCGGCGGCCAACGCGGCCGGTGCGGCGGCCTTCTTCGCGTATGTCGACAGCCAGAAGTTCCTGCGCGACAACAAGGGGCGGATCCTGCCGGTCAACGGTGGCACCAATCCTTGGGTCAATCGCCTCGATCTGCGCATCACGCAGGGCATTCCGATTCCCAGCCGTTTCGGCAAGCTGGAAGCCTACTTCGACGTGCTCAATGTGCTGAACCTGATCAGCTCCCGCTGGGGCGGGGTCAAGACCTACGGCGGCTCGCTCTTCAACAATGTGTTCTTCAGTGGCGTGACTGCCTCGGTGAATCAGACCACGGGCGCCTACACCTATCAGGTGACTCCGGCGAACTTCCCGGCCTTCACGACGCCCACCGGCACCAGCGGCAGCTTCTCGTCGCCTTCCGCAGGCCAAGCCAATCTGGACGCCCGCTGGCAGATGCAGTTCGGTCTGCGCTACACGTTCTGATCGAACGTTAGTGCTGATTTCCCAGCCGCCGCCGGAGCGATCCGGCGGCGGTTTTTTGTTGGCGTGGCCGCAAGCGCCGACCACGAGACCAAAGGGCTGGTTGATGTCCGCTGGCTTAAACTCGAGCGCTCATGCAAAACCGCCAGTCGATCGAAACCGAAAAATGTATCTCTCCTGAGTTTGGCAAGCTATCTGTGGTCGATGCTTCCGACCTCACTGCGCAAGGCGATCGTGACAGGCCTCGCGCTCCTCATTTGCCTTGCCTCCTGGCTGCTGGTCCAATGTTCGCCAGAGGCTAAGGACGCCGCGGCGGTCGTGGCAGCTTCATCCAACGTGAGGGAGTGCTTCGGATACGTCCTCGCCGTCGAGAAATCCGCCGCTTCCGTGACGCGCAAGGTAGGAGGAGGAAATGGCTGGGTTGAGTTTGAGGTGAAGGGCTCGAGCGGCTCTGGCTTCGTGTACGTGGAGTGGGTCACGACCGGGGATCCCGCGAAGACGACCTATTCGATTCGCAACATTAAAGACTCCGCGGGAAAGATCATCCGCCAGCTCTAAATGGGACTCGTCGGCTCTCAGACCCCGTTGCCAATGTGCAGCACCGTGAAATCCGGCAGCGCGACCTTGGTGTTGTCGGGCGGGGCGTTGTTGATCTCGTAGACGGTGTTGCCGACCAGGCTTTGGGTCTGCGTGTCCCAGAACATGACGGTCTTTTCGCCCTGATGGCCCTTCGACTGGGCGGTGAACACGCAGAGGTGGGTGGCGCCGCTGGCGCGGATGAACTGCTTCTCCGCGGTGCTCAGGCGCAGCATATAGGCTTTGCAGCGCGCCTCAGCGAGGCGGATCTGGGTGGCGTTGGCGGGGCGGGTGCGGACGACTTCGACGACGTCCGAACGGACGGTCTGTCCGGGTTTCTTGAAGGCCACGCCATAGGTGCGGGCGTCGTAGCCGACCACGATGCTGCCCGAGGGGGCCTGGGGGGCGGTGCACCCAGCCAGGAGGGGGAGAAGGCCGAGGCCGAGCGAGAAACGAAGGAGCGGGAGATTCATAGCGCGCATTTGATACGAGTTCTTGCGCGAATGGGATGCCAAAAGCTCAGGGCAGGTGCATCGGGGTGTCACGCGAACGCGCGAAGGGGGCGAAGCGGCGAAGGGGATGAAAAAGAGGGCAGGCCCATGACAGCCTTACTCTCCCGCTTCGTAGCTGCCACGGAGGTCATTGCTTCCTTCAGGGGTGCGTCATCGAACGCCGAAAGCACCCCCTGCACAGTGACCACCTCCAGAAAATCTTCGCGCCTTCGCAGCTCTTGAAGATCTACGCGTAGATACTCTGGTACCGGCACCGGCCGCCAGGCCCGTTTTCCTGTTTCGCGTGAGCCTGCTTAAGCCTCCGCCAGCTCTTCCTCCTCGCGGTGCATGCTGGCCATGTAGAGCTCGGCGTAGCGACCTTCCTGGGTGAGGAGTTCCTCGTGGGTGCCGCGCTCGACGATGCGCCCGCGCTCGAGGACCAGGATCTGGTCGGCGTTGCGGACGGTCGAAAGGCGGTGGGCGATGACGAAGGAGGTGCGCTCCCTCATCAAGCCCTCGAGGGCGGCCTGGATCAGACGCTCGGTCTGGTTGTCCACGCTGGCGGTGGCCTCGTCGAGGATGAGGATGGGCGGATCCTTCAGCAGCACGCGGGCGATGGAAACCCGCTGCTTCTCGCCCACGCTCAGCTTCACGCCGCGCTCTCCGACCACGGTGTCGAGCTTCTCCGGCAGGCGCTCGATGAAGGCGCGGGCGCCGGCCGATTCCGCCGCGCGCAGCAGCTCCTCGTCGGTCGCATCGGGCTTCGCGAAGAGCAGGTTCTCCCGCACGGTGCCGTTGAAGAGGAAGCTCTCCTGGGTCACCAGACCGACGTTCCGCCGCAGATGATCCTGCGGCAGATCGCGCAGCGGCCGGCCGTCGAGCAGGATCTCGCCACCGGTGAACTCGTAGAAGCGGGTCAGCAGGTTCACCAGGGTCGACTTCCCGGCCCCGGTCGTGCCGACCAGCGCCACGGTCTCGCCAGGCCGGGCGTGCAGGGTGATATGCTCCAGCACGTTCGTCCGCCCGACATACGAGAAGCTCACGTCCCGGAACTCCACCTCGCCCCGGATCGGCGCTCGATCCTCTTCCTCCTTCTTCCTGCCTCCTTCCTCCTTGGCCCTCCTGCCCGGCTCGACCGGTTCGTCCATGATTTCGAACACGCGGGCCGCCGCGGCGCGACCGCTTTGGAACATCTGGTTGAGCGTGTGCAGCTTGCCGATCGGGTCGTAGAGGAATTTCACCAAGGCGAGGAACGCGACCAGCTCGCCGATCTGCAGACGCCCCTCGAGCACCGCGCGACCGCCGAAGAAGACCACCAGCACGAGCCCGCAATTGGTCACGAAATCCATCGAGGGCGAATACGCCGCCCAGACCTTCATGACCCAGAGCGTGGCCTTGCGCAGCTGGTTGCTGACGCCGTCGAATCGCCCGTGTTCGGCGTCCTCCCGCACGTAGGTCTTGATCTGCCGGATGCCCGCGAGGTTGTCGTGCAGGAGCGAGTTCATCGCGCTCGACGCCTCGCGCTGGGCCTTGTAGCGCCGGTAGGCGGTCGACGTGTACAGCCAGGCGCCGCCGGCCAGGAACGGAATCGGCAGGAGCGCCGCGCAGGCGAGGTTGACGTCGTAGAGCATCAGCATCGTCAGCACCGCGGCGATCTGGATCAGCGCGATGAGGCCGGTCTCGATGCCGTCGATGAGCACGCGTTCCATCGAGTTCACGTCCTCGAGCACGCGGGTCATGATGTCGCCGGTGGCGCGGTTATCGAACCAGGCCAACGGGAGGTGTTGGAGATGCGCGTAGAGATCGCTCCGCAGGTCGCAGATGACCCGCTGCTCGAAGACGTTGTTGACCAGAATGCGCAGACTGTTGAGTCCGTTCTGGAGTACGAAACTGCCGAGGCCGGCGAGGCAGAGCGGCACCAGCAGGTCGCCCCGACCGCCACGGATGGCCTGGTCGATGATCCGCTGCGTGACCGCCGGGAAAACGACCACCATGATCGTACTGCCGGCCGCGCAGAGCAGCATGAGCGAGGCGAGACCCGGATAGCGCCGGACGTAGGAGAACACGCGCAGCAGCTGCGAAGCCGAGCGCGGCGGGGCGGGAGCGGTGGAGCGGGAGACGGAGCGGTTCAACGGGAAAAGGTTCGAGCTACAAGAGCCAGGATTCAGACCGTGGTAAGGACGAAGAAAGTAAGCCCGTCGGCACGTCCCTGCCAAAAAGACCCCGTCAGCCGCGTTGGCTGTCCTTCTTCTCGCCCCACGTCTCTCTCCCCATCACCCCTTCCAGACGGCAGCAAGCTGCCTGGGTGACGGCGGCAGCAAGCTGCGCGCACTCGTGCGCCGCGGAGGCGCA
>JAFEGM010000019.1:16373-16590 GCA_018240025.1 Verrucomicrobiota bacterium | reverse complement strand
CTCCGCTCCTCCGCTCCTCCGCACAGATTCCCTCTTGCACACTGGGCGCGGTGCGGCGACCTCTCGCCCCCCGATGCCCGATCCGGACGTTCCCAGTGACCAGCTTCCTGTCCCGCCCGAGCCCGCCGAGGCCCAGCCGGCCAAGCCGGAGGATCCGGCGCTCAAGGCGCTGATCGACAGGAATTTCCTCTCCTACGCCAGCTACGTCATCCGCGAC
>JAFEGM010000019.1:0-16287 GCA_018240025.1 Verrucomicrobiota bacterium | reverse complement strand
CACCCGCACGGCGACGCCTCCATCGGCGACGCCATCGTGGTCCTGACGCAGAAGGGCTACCTCATCGAGGGCCAGGGGAATTTCGGCAATATCTACACCGGCGACGACGCCGCCGCGCCCCGCTATACGGAATGCCGCCTGACCGAGCTGGCGCGCACGCAGCTCTTCAATGACGAGCTGACGCGCTTCATTCCGAGCTACGACGGCCGCAAGAAGGAGCCGGTCACGCTGCCCTCGAAGATCCCGCTGCTGCTCATGATGGGCGCCGAGGGCATCGCGGTCGGCCTCTCCACCTCCATCCTGCCGCACAACTTCAACGAGCTGATCGAGGCGCAGATCGCCATCCTCCAAAACAAGCCCTTCGAGCTGCTGCCCGACTTCCAGACCGGCGGGCTGATGGATGCCGGCGAATACGCCCGCGGCTTCGGCAAGGTGCGTGTGCGCGCGGTCATCGAGGAGAAGAAGGGCGTGGCCGGCACGCTCGTGATCCGCGAGCTGCCTTGGGGCGTGACCACCCACGCGCTCATCGAGTCGATCGAGGACGCGGCCCGCAAGAAGAAGATCCGGGTCAGCGCCATCGACGATTTCACCGCCGAGCGGGTCGAGGTGGAGGTGCGTCTGCAGAAAGGCGAGGACGTCCACAAGGCCATCGCCGCGCTCTACCATTTCACCTCCTGCGAACGCTCGATCAGCGTGCGGCCGATCGTCATCCGCCAGGACCGGCCGGTGGAATTGGGGGTCGACGAAATCCTGCGCGCCAACACCGCTCAGCTGACCGACATCCTCGAAAAGGAGCTGCAGCTCAAAGCGGCCAAGCTGCGCGAGGAGATCCACGCCAAGAGCCTGGCGCGCATCTTCATCGAGAACCGCATCTACAAGGACATCGAGAAATGCACCACCTACGAGGCGGTGCAGAAGGCGGTGCTCGACGGCGTGAACAAGTTCCGCAAGGAGCTGCGCCGCGACGTCACGCTCGAGGACGTGGAGATGCTGCTGGGGCTACGCATCAAACGCATCTCGCTCTTCGATCTGGCGCAGAATCGCCGCGAGATCGCCGACGCGCTGGCCGCGCTGGCCCAGGCCGAGGACGATCTGCAGCATCTCAAGCGCTACGCGGTCGCCTACCTCAAGGCGCTGCTGAAGTCCTACGGCAAGCAGTACCCGCGGCGCACCCGCATCGTAGCCTTCGAGGAGACGAACAAGCGCGACCTCGCGGTGCGCAACCTGCCCATCGCCTACGACAAGGTGCGCGGCTATCTCGGCACCGACGTAAAAGGCGAAGGCATCGAGGTCGCCTTCAAGTGCAGCGAGCTCGACCGCATCCTGATCGTGCACGAGGATGGCCGCTACCGGGTGGTCGCCCCGACCGACAAGCTGTTCGTCGATCGCGACGTGCTCCACTTCAGCATCTACGATCGCGAACAGCCGTTTCTCGCGCTCTACGGGTCGCGCAAGGACAGCCTCAGCTTCGTCAAGAAGTTCGCCTTTGGCGGCGCCATCCTCGACAAGGAGTACCGCTGCATTCCGGAGAAGATGAAGCTGCACTTCTTCAGCTCCGAGATTCCACAGAGACTTTACGTCAAGTATCGCGAGTACAAGCTCAAGGACCGCCAGCGCAAGCCCCCGCCCAATGCCCGCGGTCCGGAAAAGCAGACCTTGCGGCTCGAGGACCTGCCCCTGCAGAATCCGAAGACCCGCGGCAACGAGCTGAGCGGACGCGACATCGACGAGGTCAAACTCGAGCGCCCGCGCGGCTGGCCGGAAGGCGAAGGCGAAAGCGCCATCACGCCGCTGCTGCCGATGGATTGAGGGCCGCGATGGGAGCCGCTCGCCAGTGGTAGCCGCTGTCCCCAGCGGCTGAGTCCGCGCAACGCGGCCCTGGCGGCGCGGGGCGTAAACAAGCACTGCCCTTGGGACAAGTGCAGCCACTAGTCCGTGGCAGCCGACGGCGAGGCTCGGTCTCTCGCGGCGACGAACTCGGCCCAAACATCTTGCGCCCACGGGAAGCCGTCTGCCAGGCAGCCTGCGGCCGCAGAGCGCGAGGAGTGGAGTGCATGAGTTCGCCTACGTGGGACCCAACGCGCCCAATTCCAGATACACCCCGAACGTCCCCAGCCAGTGCTCGGCCGCGTAGCCGTGCCCGAAGACGCACGCCCAACCCGCCTCCGCGTGGCGTTCCGCCGCCTCTCTCGCCAACTCCCGCGCCGCGTGCCCAGGCGGTAGGGACACTGCAATGCCCCGCCAGCACCAGGCACGGGAGAGTGCCAGGCCGGCCAAATGCGAACCGTGCGGATCGGCCGGATCATCGACTTCCACCGGCTCGCGCAGGCTCTGCCAGCGCGGCTTCGCCAAGTCCGGCAGATACGCGCTGAACCAGCGTCCGAATTCCTCGGCCGACCGCAGGCGCCGCAGGAGATCGGCCTGCACCAGCGCCGGCGACAGAAAATCAGCCGCATCCGGCTCGATTCCCCCATACGGCGGATCGCCGCCGTAGAAGCGCTCCGCCGCCTCTGCGCAGGCTTGCTCCAGTTCGGTATCCCCCACCGCCCGCGCCGCATCGAGCCCGAGCCCGAGCGCGAACGCGGTGTTGGTGTGCGTGCCGACCCGCACGGGCCGACGGGACTTCGCCAGCCAGCCGAGCCAGCGCTGCCGGACGGTCGAGGTCAGCGGCGCCAGCGCCTCGGCCCACGCGGCGCCCGCCGGCCAGAGGCGCAATTCGGCCGCCAGCACGAGCAGCCAGGCCCAGCCATACGGCCGCTCCCACCACGCGCCTTCCGGACGCGCGAAATAGGCGGCCTCGATCCGCGCATGCTCAGGGGTGATCAGCGCGGACAGCACCGCCCGCGCCTCCGACGCTCCCGGCAGATCGCCGCGCAGCCGTAGCAGTCGGACGATCAGCCACGTCTGGTGCACGCAGGAATGCCAGTCGTAGGAGCCGAAGAAGATCGGGTGCAGCTCGCGCTGCGGCCGCAGATCGGCGGCCGAGTGCAGCAGGTGGGGCCAATGCACCGGATACTCCCGCTGCACGTTGGTCACCGCCTGCGCGAGCAGCCGCGCCGCCAGCGCGGCATCGAGACGCGAAGTCATGCCGCAGCCTGCCGGGCGCGGCGGCGCGGAGCAAGCGAGCGCGCTTGCTCCCGCCCGTCCCTGCCGCAGGCTGTGCCCCGCTGAAGATGTCCTCGCGCACCTACGTTTGCTTTCCCTGCCGCTGGGCCCGCCGCGCGCCGTTTGTGCCCGCGGCCGCTCCGCGCTGCGTGCATTGCCGGCAGGCTCTGACCCAGCTCGACCGCCGCTGGCGCATTCCCGGCCACGGCGACCTGCGCGGCTGGCGCCGACTCACCACGGCCCTCGCACTCGACGCCCGCGCGCACCGCCGCCCCGAGCCGCCCGCGCTCGACGCCGCACTCAACGCGCTCGACCGCCAGTTGGCCAATGCCCTACGCCAACCCGAGTCCGCGCGCCTCTACTGGCGCCTGCGCGCCCTCCGCGCCCGGCGGCGGAAGCGTCTGCGGCAGCGTCGTGGCTGAGGGACTTGCCGAGCCTCGTCCCCGCGCTATGGCGACGTCCTCCGCCGCTTCCGATTCCGCCTGACGTGCCGCTCGCCTTCGACGCTCCGCTCTCCGCCCTGCCGGGGTTGAACGCGCCCCGGCTCAAGGCGCTGCGGGCGCTGGGGCTGGAGTCGGTGGGCGATGCGCTGGAGCATTTCCCGCGGCGGCACGAGGACCGACGCAGCTTTCCGCGCTTCCCGACCGAGGAGAGCGAGACGGCGGTCTGCGTCTGCGGGGTGGTCGAGAAGGCGGTGCTCAAGCGACTGCCGGGTCGGCGCTCGCTGGTCGAGATCACACTACGCGAGCGGGCCGAGACGGCGCTGAGCGGACGGCTGGTCATCCGCTTTTTCAACATCCCCTATCTGCACCGGCAGTTCCCGGTCGAGCAGGTGGTCGTCGTGCACGGCAAGCCCCGCCGGCGCGGTGCGGTCGTGGGCATGGATCATCCGGATTACGAGTTCATCGAAGACGACGGCGAGGAAGCCGGCGTGCACACGCGCCGCATCGTGCCGATCCATCCGGCCGGCGAGGGCATCTCGCCGCGGGTGCTCCGCGGGGTGATCTATCGCGCGCTGGCCGCGGTCGATCCGGCCACCATCCCCGAGCGGTTGCCGGGTGCGGTGGCCAGCTTTGCGCGCGGCGAGGCGCTGCGGCAGATCCACTTTCCGTCCGATGAGGCCGCGCTCGCCGCCGCGCGCGAGCAGTTGAAGAAGGAGGAATTCTTCGGCCTGCAGCTGGCGGTCGCACTGCGCCGCGCGGAGACGGTTTCGCATCCCGGCGCCGCCCACTGCGGGCCGGGCGCGCTGCTCGACCGGCTCCTCGCCTCGCTGCCCTTCGCACCGACCGGCGCGCAGGCGCGGGCCATCGCCGAGATCCGGCGCGACCTGGCCGCGCCGCAGCCGATGAACCGCCTGCTGCAGGGCGATGTCGGCAGCGGCAAGACGCTGGTCGCCCTCGCGGCCATGCTGCTCTGCGTCGAGAGCGGACATCAGGCCGTGCTCATGGCACCGACGCAGATCCTGGCCGAGCAGCACTGGCTCAATTTCGCCCGCCTGCTCGCGCCGCTCGGCCTGCGCGTGGGGCTGGCGGTGGGCGGCGCGGAGATTCGGCTGTCGGAGCTGGCGGGCGATTTCGCGCTCGAGGCCGAAGGCGCCTCGGCGCCGGCGCAGATCGTGGTCGGCACGCACGCACTGCTCTACGAATCGGGTCAGTCGGCCCTCGCGCGCGTCGGCCTCGCCGTCATCGACGAGCAGCACAAATTCGGCGTGCTGCAGCGCACGCAGCTCACCGCCCGCTTCGCCGGCAGCACGCGGCCGGACGTGCTGGTCATGAGCGCCACGCCCATTCCGCGCACGCTGGCCATCACGCTCTACGGCGATCTCGACGTCAGCATTCTCGACGAACTCCCGCCCGGCCGCGGCCGCATCGTGACCGGCGTGCGCTCAGCCGCCAAGCGCGCCGAGGCGGCGAAGTTCATCGGCGAACAGCTCGCCGCCGGGCGGCAGGCGTATCTCGTCCACGCGCTGATCGACGAATCGGAGAAGCTCGACGCCAAGGCCGCCGCCGCCCAGCTGGCGCATTGGCGCGAGGCGCTGGCGCCGCAGGCGGTCGGGCTGCTGCACGGACGCCTCAAGCCGGTCGAGAAGCAGCAGGTGATGGAAGCGTTTCGCCGCGGCGAACTGCGCGCGCTGGTCAGCACCACGGTCATCGAGGTCGGCGTGGACGTGCCGAACGCGAACCTCATGCTGATCGAGAACGCCGAGCGCTTCGGCCTGGCGCAGCTGCACCAGCTGCGCGGGCGGGTCGGCCGCGGCGCGCACAAATCGTACTGCATTCTGCTGCACGATCCCGGCGCGACCGAGGCGCTGCCGCGGCTGCAGGTGCTGGAGAACACCACCGACGGCTTCAAGGTGGCCGAGGCCGATCTCGCCCTGCGCGGCGCGGGGGACATCCTCGGCACCTCGCAAAGCGGCCTGCCCCCGCTCCGCCTCGGCGATCTCCTGGCCGACGCGCCGCTCATGCTGGAAATGCGCCGCGCCGCGCAAGAGATCGTGGCCGCCGACCCCCGCCTGGAGCGCCCCGAGCACGCCCCGTTGCGCGTCTGGGCGGAGTCGCTCCGGCGGCCGGTGGCGGGCGCGTGAGCGCGTGAGCTCGGCCCTGAGCCGCTCAACTGCTCAGCGCCGACGCCGCACCCGCACCGCGCCGGCCAGCCCCGCCAACGCGCAGCCGAGCCAGGCCAGTACCGAGGGCTCCGGCACGAGGTAGAGATCGTTGCCGATCTGCTGAACCGAGAGCCCGAGGCCGGCCCAGGCGGGCGCATCGGTGAAATCGAGCACGAAGGTGGGCAGTGTGCCGGTCATGCTGGAATCGGCCCGCAGGAGCAGGTCGAAGCCCGAGGGCAGCGCCGCATCGAGCGCGCGCAGCCGCAGTTGCAGCGTGCCTCCCGAGAAGGTGACCGTTTCGGCCTGGAGAAGGTCGGCGGCGGTGGCCGTGCGCTCCCAGACGTAGCCGGCGCCTGCATTGAGCGTCAGCGTGCCGGCGATCTGCAGGCGACCGGTGGAGTTGAATCCAGGCTGGAGGATGCCGGAGACCGTCACGTCGCGATACACTCGCGCCTCCCCTCCGAAGACGGCATTGGCACTGACCGTGAAGGCGCCGGCGGAATTCAGGCCGGGAGCGGCGACGGCCCCATTCACGTAGAGCGCTCCGGCCTGTACGGCGATCGGGCCGCGCAGGTCAAGATCGCCGGCCACCGTGAGGGTGCCACTGCCAGATTTGAGCAAGCCGGAGGGCAGAATCGTGCTCACGCCGGTCGTGCGCAGGCCCGGCACCGTGAGGCTGGCGTTCGTCGTGACCGTCAGAGAGTTGGCGATATCCTGCGTGCCGACGAAGAGCGGATTGGCCAGCGTGGTCGGGGCATCGATCCGCAACTCGGACGAAAACGTGCCCAGCAGCGCCTGCAGGGTCACGTGGCTGTCGAGCGCGGCGGAGTTGGCCAGCGTCAATCCCCCAAACCTGATCCGCGTCGGACCGTCGAAAGCCGCCGTTCCACTCAGCGTCCCTCCGAGCCGGATCTCGCCCGCGCCGCGCAGCGTCCCCAGCAGATTGCCCGAGCCAAAAATGCCGCCGGCGGGAGTCGCCACGACATCCCGGGTCACGCTCCCGGTCACGCTCAGGCTGCCCCCCTGGATTTCGATGGCCCCGCTGCCG
This sequence comes from Verrucomicrobiota bacterium, assembly GCA_018240025.1. Taxonomy (GTDB): domain Bacteria; phylum Verrucomicrobiota; class Verrucomicrobiia; order Chthoniobacterales; family SZAS-18; genus SZAS-18. The sequence goes on along the minus strand of JAFEGM010000019.1, from coordinate 9,529 downwards.
CCGAGCGCGGCCGCGCTCGCACTCAGAGGAGCGGCCACCACGATGCTCCCGTCGATCTGATTGTTCCCGCTGAGCGTCAGCGGGCCGGTGCCCGCCACGGTCAGCCCCGCCGCCGTGAGGCGGGAGGAGATCTGTGGGCCGAAGGTGCCGGAGACGGTGGTGATGACAGCTCGCCGACCCGCGAAGTCGAGGTTGGCCACGCTCAGACTGTTGCTCGCGGAGGGTCCGAGCAGGAGCAGTCCGCTCTCGATCGTGAGGGTGCCGCTGCCGCTCACGCTGCCGTTCCGGGGGCTCGGGCTGCTGAGGGAGTCCAACGCCAGCGCATTCACCCGCGTGGCGGTATTGACGGTGACCGCATCAAGCAGCCGGACGTTGGCCAGCTCGTTCGAGCCATCGACCAAGGTTCCCGACAACTCCGAGCCGAAGAGCGCGCGAACTCCGTTCGGGCCTAGCGTGGCGAACTGAAACGGATTGAGCAGGCCGCTCGCCCCGACGGCCTGGGGCAGAATGCTGACTGTACGGGTGCCGGGCGCGCCGCCGCCGCCGACCAGGCTGGCCGCGAGGGCGGCGGCGTTGCCGAAGACAACGGCATCGGAGCCGGCCGTACCCGGTGCCGCGCCTCCCAGATTGCGGCCAGCGAAATAGGTCAGGCTGCCCGGCGCCGGTTCCCAGTTCGCGACCGAGAGCACCGCCGAGTTGCCGGCGTCGACCGACCCGACGTTCAGCTGCACGCGGCTCAGCCCGCTCGTACGCAGTGTGCCGATGTTCTCCTGACTCGTTCGCCCGGTGCCGGAGCGCAAAGCCAGCGCTCCGCTGGAAAGCTGCACGATGACGTTGTCCGCCAGGCGATCGACCGTAGTCGCCGCGCTGCGATCGTCCAATTCGAGCGTCGCCCCGCCGCTAACCCGCACGCCTGAAACGGCGGAGAACCCGGAGGTCCCGTTGAGCGAGACCGTAAGGGCATCGCCGCGTATATCGACCGAGCCGGTGAACGCGCCGGCCGTCGCAATCTGCACACCACGAATGCCAAGATACGCGCCCTGATAGGCCTGTCCGGCGATGTTCAATGCGCCGGCGCCGCTGAGGGGGCCGCTCAGATTCAGGCCCCCGTAGCCGCTCAGCGTCAGGGACTGGGCGATGTCGATGGCATTGGGCACCGTCAGCGTGATCGGCGAAGGAAACGGCATGACGCCGAGCGTGCCGTTGACCACTCGCAGCGAGCCAGTGCCTAAGGGGCTGCCGTTGCCGATGAGAATCTGGCCGGAGATGAGATCCACCCCGCCGCTGAAGGTCGAGGTCCCGGACTCGGGCCAGAGGAAGAGCGTGTGCGGTCCGGTCGAGACCCGAAGCGAGCCGGCGCCACTCAGCGGGCCTCCGAGCCGGAGATTGCCCAAGCCTCCTCCCCCGACTTCCAACTCGGAGTCCAGCGTCATGGGTGCGATGATCGCGGCATCGCCCGCACCGTCTTGGTGAATGAAACCTCCGGCCCGAAAGCGCAGCGCTAAACTTGAACTCACGGTGCGCGCATTGCCGTTGGTCCCCAGGACGCCGAGGGTGCCCCGGCTGAGCTCGAAACTTAGGCGCACATCGTCGAAAGACCCGAGATCGTTCGAGGTTGCGAGGATCCCCGCCGAGCGCGGACGAAAACGGAGGTGTACCGGCGCGGTCGGAGATGGCGCCACGCCGCCGCGCCACGCCGCCGCCGAACTCCAGTTGCCACTAAGGCCATTTTCCCAGACGAATTCGGCCGGCTGAGCGGCCACACGGGTCAGCCCGGCGGAAGTGAACAGAGCGGCGAATCCGAGCCAACGAGAGAGCATGGCCGCGCATACGTCGGATTCCCGGCAGCGAAAGGACGAATTCGCTAACTTTCCGCCGCCGGCTCAGAACCGCAGGTGCTTCACCGTCAGGCCCTTGTTCATCAGCTCGCTCAACGAATCGATGCCGATGCGCAGGTGCAGGTCGACGAATTTCTGGGTCACGATGTCGTCGCTCAGCGCGGTCTTCACGCCCTCCGGCACCATCGGCTGATCGCTCACCAGCAGCAGCGCGCCGGTCGGGATCTCGTTGTGGAAGCCGGTGATGAAGATGGTGGCCGTCTCCATGTCGATGCCCATGGCCCGCACGCGCTGGAGGTATTTCTTGAACGATTCGTCGTGCTCCCAGACGCGCCGGTTGGTGGTGTAGACCGTGCCCGTCCAATAGTCGCGCTGGTAGTTGCGGATGGTCGTGGAGATGGCCTTCTGCAGCGAGAAGGCCGGCAGCGCCGGGACTTCGGGCGGGAAGTAGTCGGTCGAGGTGCCCTCGCCGCGGATGGCCGCGATGGGCAGGATGAGATCGCCGAGCTTGTTCTTCTTCTTCAATCCGCCGCATTTGCCGAGGAAGAGCACGGCCTTCGGTTTGATGGCCCCGAGCAGGTCCATGATGGTCGCGGCGCTGGCGCTGCCCATGCCGAAATTGAGGATGGTGATGCCCTTGGCCGTCGCGCTCGCCATCGGCCGGTCGAGCCCCTGCACCGGCACGTTGTGGATGTCCGCAAACATCTTCACGTAGTTGTTGAAGTTGACCAGCAGGACGTATTTCGAGAACTCGCCCAACGGCACGCCCGTGTAGCGGGGCAGCCAGTTGGCCACGATGTCGGACTTGGTCTTCATGGGGTCCATGTTGCGGGGAATCGGGCGCGGCGGCAATGGCCTCGCGCTGGCATCGCGCAAAGTCGGAGGCATGATGGGCCGTCCCCGCCCCCACGTTGCCATGATCCCGCTCCGTCTGCTCCTCGCCTGCGCCCTTTCTCTCGCCGCGGTCGGACACGCGGCGGCCGAGGAGTCATGGTGGACGCCGCAACGCGGGGTGCTCGCGCCGACCTCCCCGCGCGGCGCGCGGCAGACGGTGCAGGCGGACCGCTTCCGGACCTTCGCGCTCGACACCGCCCGGCTGCGCGCGGCGCTCCAGACGGCGCCGACGGAAGAGCGACGCGCCGCCGCCGAGCCCCTCGTGCTCAGCCTGCCGACGCCCACGGGCGGCTTCGAGCGCTTCGCGGTCGAGCGCACCGCGCTGCTCGCGCCGGAGCTGGCCGGGCAGTTCCCGGAATTCGTCACGCTGACCGGCCGCGGGCTGGACGATCCACGCTCGTTCGTGCGGCTGAGCTGGACCGAACTCGGCTTCCACGCGCAGGTGCTGCGACCGGGCGATGCCTGGTACATCGATCCCTTCTACCGCGGCGAGACGGGGCTCTATCTCGTCTACGCCAAGCGCGAGGCCTATCGCCCCGCCGCCCAGCGCCTGCGCGATCGCAGCCAGCCCAGCGGCGAGCGTTCCCGGGCTCCGGGGGCGCTGACCGAGGCGAGCTTCGGCGAGCAGCTGCGGACCTACCGACTGGCCGTCGCCTGCACGGGGGAATACGCGGCCGTCTTCGGCGGCACGACCAACGCCGCACTCTCGGCGGTGGTCGTGACCATCAACCGCGTCACGGGGCTCTTCGAACGCGACCTCTCCATCCGCTTCCAACTGGTCGCGAACAACGCCGCGCTCATCTATCTCAACCCGGCCACCGATCCCTACACCAACGCCGACCCCGACCTGCTGCGGTCGCAGAATCAGGCCAATCTCGACGCGGTCATCGGCGACGCGAACTACGACCTCGGCCACGTGCTCTGCACCAGCGACGCGGGCACTTCGCTGCAGGGCTCGGTCTGCGCCACGGGCATCAAGGCGCGCGCCGTCACCGGCACCTTCGCGCCTTCGGGCGATCCCTTCGACGTCGACTACGTGGCGCACGAATTCGGGCATCAGTTCGACGCCACCCACACCTTCGACAGCATCTCGGGCTTTTGCGCGGGCAATCGCAACGGCGCCAGCGCCTACGAGCCCGGCAGCGGCTCGACCATCATGGCCACGGCCGGCGTCTGCGACGCGGACGACCTGCAGATCGGCAATGACGCCTACTTCCACGGCGCGAGCATCGACGCCATCCAGCGCTACGTGACCGTGCTCGGCGGCAGCACCTGCCCCACCCTCTCCGCCACCGGCAATCGCGCGCCGACCCTCGTGCTGCCGGCCAATGCCACCATCCCCAACGGCACGCCCTTCGCCCTCAGCGCGGTCGGGAGCGATGCGGACGGCGATCCGCTGACCTACTGCTGGGAGCAGTTCGACACCGACCTCGCCTCCAGCGGCCACGCGCTCAGCGACCCCGACAACGGCCGGCTGCCGCTCTTCCGCTCCTTCGCCCCCGTGGCCAGCGGCACGCGCACGTTTCCGCGCCTGGCCGACCTCCTCGCCGGCACGTCGACGCCGGGCGAGCGCCTGCCGAGTTTCACCGGTGCGCCCGCGCGTCCGCTCACCTTCCGCTGCACCGTGCGCGACGGCCGCGGCGGAGTGCTGACCTCGAATCCGGTCGTGCTGACCGTCGCCACCGCGGCCGGTCCGTTCGTGGTCAACGCCCCCGGCGCCGGCGCCAACTGGACCGCGGGCACCACGCAGACCGTGACCTGGAATGTGGCCGGGACCAGCGCCAGCCCGATCAACACCGCCAACGTCGACATCCTCCTCTCGCGCGACGGCGGCCAGACGTTTCCGATCACCCTCGCGGCCGGCGTGCCCAACACGGGCTCGGCCACGTTCGCGGTGCCGTATGTCGCCGCCAGCGCGCAGGCCTGGGTGAAGATCGTGGCCGTAGGCAATGTGTACTTTGCGCTCTCGCCGTCGAACTTCACCCTGCAGGCCGCGGCCGACACCGACGGCGACGGCCTGCCCGACGCCTACGAGATCGCGAACGGCCTGAATCCGAACAACCCGGCCGATGCCGCGCTCGACGCCGACGGCGACGGCCAAAGCAATCTCGCCGAGTTCATCGCCCGCACCGACCCGCGCAATTCGGCCGAGTCGCTGCGCATCGCCTCCACCACCCGCGACGGCAGCGGCTTCACCGTCACCTTCCCTTCGAAGCTGAATGTGAACTACCAGCTCGAGCGCAGCGCCGACCTGCTCGGCCCCTGGAACGCCGTCGGCAGCGTCGTCGCCGGCACCGGCGGCAACCTCTCGCGCAACGACCCCGCCGGGACCGGCGGCCCGAAGTTCTTCTACCGCGTGCGGGCCTTCACGCCCTGATTTGGCCTGCGGCGGTGATCGATTCGAGGACGAGGACGACGACGAGGACGAGCAAGGGTGAAAGGCCCGCTCGGTGGCCTCAGCGTATCCAGAGCTGCACCGACCGCGTTTGCCGCAGCCGGAGGCATCGGTAAAGCGCGACGCGTAGGCAGCCCGCTGGCGCCTCGTTCCGTCCAGCAGTGTCGCCCCGCCTCAGCGCTCCGGCCTCGTCCTCGTCGTCGTCCTCGTCCTCGTCCTCGAAACGACCGCTGCCGCAGGCCAATTTCCCCTCAGGCTCTCAGCACCACCACATCCTTGGCCTGCGCACAGGCGATCCAGTCATCGCCCCGGCCGGTGTGCTCGCCGAACTGCGGATTGCTCTCCATCAGCGTGATGGGCTCGAGGTTCGGAGCCACGCTCGACTGAAACTCGTACTGCGCGATCTCTCCGAGATAGATTCCTCGGCCAACCTTTCCTCGGATCACGTTCACGGTCGGCGAGTAATCGCTGTAACGCTCCAGCGTCCAGCATTCTGGCCGGACCGAGACCACCACCGCCTCGCCGACGGTCGGGTGCCAGGTCGGGTCGGTCAGGTAGCCGGCGAACGCGCCGTGCGCGGTCTTCACGTGGCATTCGCGATCGTCGATCGAGACGACCTCGCCCGGGATGAAGTTCGTCTCGCCGATGAAGTCGGCCACCAGCCGCGAGCGCGGGCGGCGATACACCTCCCGCGGCGGGCCGATCTGCGCCAGCTTGCCGCCATCGAGGATGGCCAGGCGGTCGGCCACCGAGAGTGCCTCCTTTTGGTCGTGCGTGACGTAGATGGCCGTCAGGCCCGATTCCTTGCAGGCGCGGCGAATCTCCGTGCGCATTTCCAGGCGCAGCTTGGCGTCGAGGTTCGAAAGCGGCTCGTCGAGCAGCAGACAGCGCGGCCGGATGACCAGCGCGCGGGCCAGCGCCACGCGCTGCTGCTGGCCGCCGGAGAGCTGGTTGATCTTGCGCTCGGCCAGGTGGTCCATCTTCACCGAGGCCAATGCCTCGGCCACGCGGGCCTTGGTCTCGGCTTTGGGCACCTTCCGCTCCTCCAGACCGAAGGCGACATTACCCGCCACCGTCATGTGCGGCCAGAGCGCGTAGCTCTGGAACATCATGCCCGTGTTGCGCCGGTGCGGCGGCAGCTCCGTGACATCGTCGTCGCCGAAGTGAATCCGCCCCGCCTCTGGGATGTAGAAGCCGGCGATGCTGCGCAGGAGCGTGGTCTTGCCGCAGCCGCTGGGCCCGAGCAGGAAGAAGAGCTCGCCCGGCTCGATGCGCAGATCGATTCCGTTCAGCGCCGTCATGCTGCCGAAGCGTTTGATCAGACCTTCGATGGTGACGGAAATCATGCCGGAGGAGGAAGGAAGGCCGATCTTGGCCGGGCTGACGGGCGCGGGAAAGTGCGAATCGTGAAATTCGCCACGGGCCTATTTCGGCCGCTTCAGCTCGAACTGGTCGCGAGTGCGGGTGTACCAACCCAGTCCATGCATGCGACCGATGGGGAAAAAGGTGCCGTCGCGGACGTGGTGGCGGGCCGGATCGACGATGTCCTCCCGCACGTGCAGGAGCAGCACGCGGCCGATGATCAGGCGGTTCGCGCCGATGCGCAGGATCTGCTCCAGCTCGCATTCCAGATGCACGGGCGACTCGGCGATGCGCGGCGGCCGCACCGCCTGCGAAGGCAGCGCCGTGAACCCGGCCTCGGACATCTCGTTGACCCCGTGCGGGTAGTTCTTCGAGGTCTGGTTCATCCGCTCCGCGATGGCCTCATCGACCAGATGGACGACGTACTCCCGCGTCGCGGCGATGTTGGCCGCCGTGTCCTTCGGTTCGCCGTTGTCGGGGCGGTCGCCCACGCTGATGACCAGCACCGGCGGCTCCGAGCCGAAGACGTTGAAGTAGGAAAACGGCGCGGCATTGACCCGGCCGTCGGCATCCTGCGAGGTGACCAAGGCGATCGGACGCGGCGTGACGAGGCCGCAGAGGAGCTTGTAGACGTTGAGCGGGTCGAGCGTGCGGAGGTCGAAGGTGTGCATGGCCGGCGCGACTTCCACCGCGAGCCTCGGCTTGTCACCTGGTCTTCTCGTCACTTCAGGCAGCTCGCGGGCACGTCTGAATAGGCCGACGCTCGCCCCTCCTTGCATCGGTCCGCGAACCCGCTCATCATCGGGGTTTCAATGCCTCCTCCGGCACCTTCCATGAGCGGTGAACTGCTCGGCCTGCGCGGTCATCTGCTCGATGCACCCGTGTTCGGGCAGCTGCGGTCGTGGCGCGACGGCGCGCTGCTCATCGACTCCGCGACGGGGAAAATCGTCGAGATGGGCGACCACGCGCTGCTCAAGCGCCGGCATCGCCCGCAGAAAGTCCGCTGGGTCGGCGGCCCGGAGTTCGCCATCCTGCCGGGGCTGGTCGACGTGCACGCGCATCTGCCGCAATACCCGGCCGTGGCGCGGGGCGACGGCGAGCTGCTGCCGTGGCTGCGACAATACATCTTCCCGCTCGAGCGCGACTTCGCCAAACCGCGCGCGGCCCTGCAGTCGCCGCTCTTCTTCCACGATCTGGCGCGCCACGGCACCACCAGCGCCTGGCTCTACTCGGCCATCTACGAGGACAGCACCGACCTCGCCTTCGAAGCCGCCGCCGCCAGCGGCCTGCGCATCGGCCTCGGCAAGGTCATGATGGACGTGGGCTCCTACGGTCCGTTGCAGCCGAAGAAGATTTTGTCAGTCTCTCTGCTGGAAAGCGAATCGCTCTGCAAGAAGTGGCACAATGCCAACGGCGGGCTGCTGCGCTACGTCTTTAGCCCGCGCTTCGCCGTCAGCTGCAGCGACCGCCTCATGCGCGGCGCGGCCGAGCTGGCCAAGCAATACGGCACGCCCATCCAGACGCATCTCTCGGAGAATCTCGGCGAGATCGAGAAGGTGAAGTTCCAGTTCGCCTGGGCGAAGGACTACACTGACGTCTACGATCAATGCGGTCTGCTGGGCCCGCAGACGGTCCTCGGGCATTGCATCCATCTGAACCCGCGCGAAGTGGCGCGGCTGGCGGAGACCGATTCGCGCGTCGCGCACTGCCCGACCTCGAACATCTACCTCGCCAGCGGGATCATGCCGCTCGACCGCTGGCGCGCGGCCGGCCTGAAGATCGGCCTCGGCTCCGACGTCGCCGCCGGCCCCGAGCTCAACATGTGGATGGTCATGCGCTCGGCGGTGGAGCAGCAGCGGGCGCGTACGTTCTACGAAAAGGACGCCCGACCGCTGAAGCCGATCGAAGCCTTTCACCTCGCGACGTTCGGCGGCGCCGAAGTGCTCGGGCACGGGCGCGAAACCGGCACGCTCGATGTCGGCAAGGAGGCCGACCTCGTGGTCGTCGAACTCGACAAGATCGTCCCCTACGGCAAATCCGGCCCGCGCCCCCACGAGCTCTCGCCGCAGGATCTCATCGCGCTGTGCATCTACCGCGGCGGCCCCCACGCCACCGCCGCCACCTACGTCCGCGGCCGCCGAGTGTACGCCGCCGGTGACACTCCGCCGCAGCTCGCGGAGGAAGCGGGAGCGGGGAATATCTAGCGATTCTCCGGGAGAGGAGATCGGTGAGGAAACTCGAAGTTCGAAGTTCGAACCGAGCGAAGCGAGATAGCCTTTCAAGCAAACTCGTCAGAAAGAGGCAAACTCGAAGGAAGCTCAAAGGTTGAAGTTCGAAGGCCCGCAGGTGGGAGTCAGGCTCGGAGCGTAAGACAATCAGATTGCCTCAATCCATTCTCTCTAGGGCGCCTCCCAAGACCGTCGCACAGGGAACTTCGAACTTCAGACTTCGAGTTTCCTTCGAGTTTCGAGTTTCGAACTTCGAGTTTCCCCCCAGCATTTCTCCCCGCCCCTGCCGCCCGCTCCCCCCTACCACTCAATCACCGCGCACCCCCAGATCAGCCCCGCGCCGAAGGCGACGAGCAGGATCTTGTCGCCGCGCAGGATGCGGCCTTCGCGGTGGGCCTCGTCCAGCGCCATGGCCACGGCGGCGGCGCCGGAATTGCCGAAGCGTTCGACATTGATGAAGACCTTCTCGGGCGGCGCCTTCAGCCGCTCGCCCACGGCCTGGATGATGCGCACGTTGGCCTGATGCGGGATGACGAGCTTGATGTCGTCGATGGTCAGGCCGGCGCGCTTGAGGGCCTTATGGCAGCTGCTGACCATGGCACCGACGGCCTGCTTGAAGACCTCCTTGCCCGACATCTTGAGGGTCGCGAGCTTGAGGTGGGCGTTCTCCGCCGTGATGGGCGTGGTCGAGCCGCCGCCAGGCTGATTGAGAATGTGCGCGAAACGCCCGTCGCTGGCGCTGTCGGTCGAGATGATGCCCAGCCCGCGGCCCTCGGTCCGCTGCAGCACGGCCGCGCCGGCGCCGTCGCCGA
>JAFEGM010000018.1:88256-106833 GCA_018240025.1 Verrucomicrobiota bacterium | reverse complement strand
GCTCCCCCGCTCCCCCGCTCCCCGCGGAGTCGCAAACTTTCCGCCCTCCGTCGCAATTTCCCTCTTGCCTCTCCTGCCCGGGAAGGAGGATGAGCGTCCGTGTCTGAGTCGGGTACCACGGATCTTCAGTTCCAGCACTTCCGCGTGCAACGACGCGCGGATGGCTCGCCCTGGGTTCTGGGCGCGGGCGGCATGGGGCTGACGTACCGCGCGCTCGACACCCGCCTGCGGACCGAGGTCGCGCTCAAGGTCATTCATCCGGCCCGCCTCGGCGACCGGCAGACGCAACTGCTCTTCCTCCGCGAGGCCCGCGCCGCCGCGCGCGTGCAGCATCCGAACGTGGCCGCCGTCACGTTTCTGGAGGACAGCGGCACGCTCTTCTACGCCATGGAGTTCGTCGATGGCGTCACGCTCCACGGCTGGCTGCGGCGCCAGCGTCGACTCGCCGCGGTGCAGGCGCTGGCCTTCGCGGAGCAGATCGCGCAGGGGCTCGCCGCCATCCACGAGCAGGGGCTGATCCACCGCGATCTCAAACCGCCCAACATCATGGTCCTGGCCCACCCGGCCGGATCCACCCGGGCCGACGCCCTGCGCGCGGCCGGCGGCTGCCAGCTCAAGATCATCGACTTCGGCCTGGCCCGCGCCACCGAGCCGGGTCCGCTTGCGCCCGACGACGACGCTCCGCTGCCGACCACCGGATTCCGCGGCACGGCCGCTTACGCCAGTCCGGAGCAATGCGACGAACGGACCGATCTCGACGCCCGCAGCGATCTCTACGCGCTCGGCTGCATCCTCTGGGAATTGCTGGCGGGCCAGCCGCCCTTCGTCGCCCGCTCGCACCGGGAGCTGGTCGAGATGCAGATTCAGAGCGCGCCGCCCTGGTCTGCGTTGCCCGACTGCCCGGCCCCCGTGCGGGAAGTGCTGGCCTCGCTCCTCGCCAAAAGCCGCGTGGATCGCCCGCGCGATGCCACCGCCGCCGCCGCCGCGCTCGCCGCTGCGCGCCTGCGCCTGAGCGACTCCACGACCCCGCTGGCCGCCCCGCCGACCCCGGCCACGGCCCCGGTGCCGCTGACCGCCCCGGCCTCGCGGGCGGAGTCGGCCTCGCCGACGGTTGGCACGCGCATCACCATCGAACTGCCCGCCCGTTGGTGGACCAGCGCCGGGGCGCTCGCCGCCGGCATCGTGCTGGCGCTGGCCGGGGCGGGGTTGGTTCGATTTGTACTTCAACGTCCACCTCCGGCCGCCGCCACGTCCACCCCAGCGCCCGCGGCGCCGCCGACGGTGCCGCCCGCCACGGCCGAGTTGCCGACGGTGGCCGTGCTGCGCTTCACGCATCTGGGCAGCGACGCGGGCGGCGAGCAGTTCGCGCGCGGCGTGGGCGAGGACCTGCTTTCCAGTCTGCACAAAGTGCGCGGGCTGCGCATCGTTTCGCTCGGCTCCAGTGCGGTGCCGGAGGATCGCGCCCGACTCGGCCTCACCGGACCGCGCACGGCCTTTCTCGAAGGCAGCGTGCGGCGCGAAGGCCGCAAAGTGCGTATCTCCGCGCGTCTGGTCGAGGCCGCGGGCGGCGTGCAACTGTGGAGCGAGACGTATCAGAGCGAACTGGCCGATGCCTTCGAAGTGCAGCAGTCGGTCGCGCAGGAGATCGCCCGCGCGCTGGCCGCCAACCTGACCGAAGCCGAGCGGCAGACGCTCGGCCGCCGCCCGACGCGCAGCGCCGAGGCGGCCGAGTTGCTGGCCAATGCGCGCGCGCTTTGGCACGGCGGCGGTCGGACGCTGGCGGTCAACGAGGAGATCCTCCAGCTCCTGCGCCGTGCCACCACGCTCGACCCCGAGTACGCGCTCGCCTGGGCCTATCTCGCCCGGACCCACAACGTGATGTACTTCCATGCGCTCGATCGCTCACCCGAGCGCCTGGCACAGGCGAAGGAAGCCGCGGAAAAGGCCCTCCGGCTTCAGCCCGATCTCCCCGAAGCGCACATCGCCTTCGCCCGCACCCAGTGGTTCTCCGATCCGCAGCCCCAGCTCCTGCTGCGGGCCTACCGACAGGTCCTGGTGCTGGCCCCGGGGAATCCGGAAGCGCTCGAGTCGCTGGCCGACATCCATCTCCAGCTGCTGCAGCCGGAGGAATCGCTCGCGGTCTCGCGCGAGGCCGCCAGCCGCACGCCCGACGACGCCGGGAAGGCCGCCAACGTAGGTTATCGCTTGACTCTCCTGCGCCGCTACGCCGAGGCCGAGGAATGGTTCCAGCGCGCGGCAGATCTGTCCCAGGGCGCGCCCCTGCGGGTGCTGCGCTACGAGCGCTGCGTGGCCGAGCGCACGGGGGATTGGCGACGCTATCTCGAACGCGCCAGGCCGCTCATCGCCAAGCTCCCGCCCGAGGCGCGCTGGGTCGAACAGCTGCAGGTGCGCGATTTCCGCGGCGCCCTCGCCACCGTGGCGGCGCTGCCCGGCAACGAACTCGCGCTGCATTGGCAACGCATTCCCAAGACCCTCGTCACCTCGCAGCTGCGCCGCTGGCTGGGCGATGCCGAAGGCGCGGCCGCCGACGCGCGGCAGGCCCTCGCTGCCATGCAGGCTTCGACCGGCGCACGCACCGTCGAGGCCGGCTGGCAGATCAAGCTCGCCCTCGCCCAGGCCCGCGCCGGCTTGCGCGGCGAGGCGCTCACCACCGCAGAGGCCGCACTGCGCGCCGCCCCGACCGAGCGCGGGGCCATCGTCACCATGCAGGTGCTCGACGAAATGGCGCAACTCTGCGCCGAGGTCGGCGAGCCCGCTCGCGGCGTCCAGATGCTGCAGGAACTCCTCAAGATGCCGTGGTGGGGCTCCCGGGTTCTCGTGCAGCATTCGCCGCTCTACGACGGCCTGCGCGAGCATCCGTCGTTCGCCGCCCTGGTCGAAGCTCGCATGTGAATCGCCGGATGGCGGCAGACGCGAAGGTCAGGGCACCTTGAACTCCTTCAGCGTGTTCAGTTTCGGATCGATCAGCCGCACCGTGACCGGCCGCGCGAGCGCCTTGTCCGCCACCCGCCCGCCGAGTCCGCGCAGCGCCTCCTGGATCTTCTCGTCCGTCCAATTCCCTCCCACCACGAACGAGATCGCGGGCCCGTTTTCGTCCCGCCGGATGATCACGTCCTTGTTCGAAGACCCGCCGAAATACTGCTCCGCCTTGAGCGCCTCCGCCGCCCGCTTCGCCTCCTCCTCCGTCGCCTGCCCGGCGTAATACACCGACTCATGGTCGGAGACCTTGAACTGCTTGCCCATGATGTCGTTCCGCCCCACCGCGATGAGCACCGTGACGATGAGCGCGGCGATGACGAGCAAAGCGCTGAAGACCTTCATACCCCCCAGCCTCGCGCCAACCTCCGCCCCGACAAGCCGCGACCCGCGCATTTTCGTTTGCACCCCTGCCGCATCTCGGCAGCGTACCGGCCGATTCGCGGGTGTAGTTCAATGGTAGAACGGCAGCTTCCCAAGCTGCATACGAGGGTTCGATTCCCTTCACCCGCTCTCGCTCCGGGATGAGCGAGCACGCGCCAGACCGCTTGACTGGGCATGTGTCTGGGCCGGGCCAGCGACGATGCCAGGCGGCACGAATCCAGCGGTCCCCGCCCTTTCCAAGCGACAACCCTGGGGCGACGAACAGCCGACCCGCAGGCGCGCGGCGAAGCAGGGGCATGAATACGTTACTTCTCGTTCTCCTCGTCATTCTGCTCATCGGCGCGCTGCCGACCTGGCCCTACAGCACGGGTTGGGGCTACTACCCGAGTGGCGGTCTGGGCCTGATTCTCCTCATCGTCATCGTGCTCGCCCTGACGCGCGGGCCGTAAGCGAGGGGCTTCGCCGACTCCCAACCTCAGTTCCTGCGCACCATGCCTCGAGGATCCAAGGAAAAGTACACGGCCAAGCAAAAGCGGCAGGCCGCCCATATTGCCGACGGTTATCGGCGTCGCGGAGCGTCCTCCGCGACGGCCGAAAAGCGGGCCTGGCAAACGGTCAACAAGACAACCGGTGGGGGTGAGAAGGGCGGCACCGGCTCGAAAACGCCCGCCAAGGCGAAGGAAGCCGCGCGGCACGAGTCGGCCGAGCGCGCCGCGGAATCGCGTAAGGTCGGCAGCCGCAAAGTGCAGGCTCGGAAACCGCGCGTGCAGGCGTCGAAGGCGGCCGCCGGCAAGACCAAGGCTCCAGCCGCCGGCGCTGGGAAGGCCAAGCGCACGACGACGGGGAAATCGACCGCTGCCAAACGGAGTTCTGTGGGCCGTACGACGGTGCCGAAGGGGGCGCGCAAGCCGAAGAGCTGACGAGTCGAGCTGGATGTTTGGCCTGCGGCTCGGTGGCTTCGAGGACGAGGACGACGACGAGGACGAGGACGATCCCGCGTCAGGCGGTTGGTAGATGGGACCAGGCGTTGACTTCGGATGGGCTTTACCTCGGCCGCGACAACGCAAGGCGGATCGGTCGTCCCAGTCCAGCGGGCCGCAGCTTTGCCTGTCCGTGCCGCTTCAAGCCGAAGCATTGGAGCATATCCATCAATGTCGAACCGGTCGGACCACGACATTCCTGCGTAGCACAAGAAGGCTAGAACGCCAGAACTCCAGAGTAGCTTCTTGGCTGCTTTAGTTTTCTGGCCTTTTTGCAATCGCCGACTCAGCGGCCTCTACCGGTTACGAGACTCCTAAATCGCCCTACGCTGTGCCTCGCTCTGCGACGGTCGCAGCATGCGCACCACCGCTCTGGCCAACGCGCCCGGCTCTACGGGTTTGGGGCAATGGGCATTGAAGCCGGCTGCCAGGACCCGTTCGCGATCCTCCGCGCGCGCCAACGCGGTCAGCGCCAGGCACGGGACTTGGGCGCTCGGCCAGGCGGTTTGGCGCAGCGTCCGGATGAAATGGAAGCCGTCTTCGTCGGGCATCGAGATGTCGCAGATCACCGCATCGGGGCTGTCTTGCTCGATCAACGCGAGTCCGGCGGCGGCGGAATGCGCCAGCGAGACACGCGCGCCACGCCGGCTCAGCACGCGAGCCGCAAACTCGCAGGTGTCCTTGTCATCGTCGATGACCACCAGCCGCAGATGGTCCAGCGGGACTTCCGCGTTGTGGTCGGAACCCGGCCCGCCTTCTGCCAGCGCTGCGCCCGACTGCTCCTGCCACCGCGGCAGCGTCAGGCTGAAGACCGAGCCCTGGCCGAGCCCGGCGCTCCGCGCTTCGACCTTGCCTCCGTGGAGCGCGGCAAGGTGTTTCACGATGGCCAAGCCGAGACCGAGACCGCCCGAACGGCGGGAGGTTCGGCTATCCTGCTGGCTGAATCGATCGAAGACCTGCGGCAGAAACTCCGGGGCGATCCCCTGCCCGGTGTCGGTGATCCGGAAAACCACGCTGTCGTCCTGCGGTCCGCATTCGAGCGCCACCCGCCCGCCCGCTGGAGTGAACTTGATCGCATTGCCCAGCAGATTGCCGAGCATCTGCTGCAGCCGCTGCGGGTCGGCCAGCGCGAAGCAGCCCACCGGGCCGGGATCGACCATCAGTTCCACCTGCTGCCGCCGGGCGATGGGCTCGGCCGCCTCCCGCGCGGTTTTGGCCGCGACATGCGTCGCGACGGGCTTCGGCTCGATACGGAAGTCGCCGCGCATCAGACGGCTCATGTCCAGCAGGTCATCGATCAAGTGGCCCTGCGCCCGGACATTGCGAGCGATCACCTCCACGGCCTGCGCGACCGTCGAGGGCGACGCATCCTCGCTCAGGATGGCGGCCCAGCCGGAGATCGCGGTGAGCGGAGTGCGCAGTTCGTGCGAGGCGATGGCGAGAAAATCGTCCTTCAGCCGGTTGGCTTTCTCCGCCGAATCCCGCGCCGCGCGCTCGGCGTCGAGGATGCTGAGGCGCTCCTGCAGAGCCTTTTGCAACTCTCTTGCCTGGCGCGCGAGCTGGTCCGCGATGGCCCGCCGTTCGCTCACGTCCTCGGAGTGCCCGAAGAGGCGCGCCGGCGCGCCGTTCGCGGTCGGGTCGAACGTGCCAACCCGCGAGCGCACCCAGCGCCAGTCGCCCTCCCGAGGGCGAATCCGACATTCGAAATCGACCGTCTTCCCCGGCTCTTTCAGCGCCAGAGCATCGAGACTGGCCAGCGTCGCAGCCACATCGTCGGGATGCAGCCGCTCGCGCAGCCGCTCGACCGACTGACCGAGGATCTCGTTGGCGCGATAGCCGAGCAGCGCCTCGCACGCCGGACTGACGAACACGAATCGCTCCTGCCCGAGATCCCAGATCCAGAGCGTATCGGGCAGGAGCCGCGCGGCATTCTCGAAGCGCGCCTGGGCCTCCGGCAGATCGAGCAGCGCCCGCGCGCCGGCGGCGGAGCGCTGCCGCTCGCGCACGAGCGCCTGGCCAAGCCAGCCGAGGACCGTACCCACGAACACGTAGGCGCCGGTAAGTCCGTAAAACGGCGCCCCCGCGATGCCACCGACATGACGGTGCCAGACCCACACGGAGCTAACGCCGATGACCGTCACCACCAAAGCAGGCCGCAGTCCCCCGAGATAGCTGGCCAGCGCCATCACCGGAATGAAGATGACGTATGGCAGACGTCCCTGGCTGACGAAAGCCACCTCTGGGTTGAGGGCGATGGCCAGGGCAAGACTGCCGAGGCTCGCAGACCAGATCAGCACTTTGGAATACCCGCCGGAACCGGGGGGCGGACTGCTTCCCACGCTCGGTTCAACGCCGCGCCTGGCCCGGTGCAGCGCATCGCTGAGCGCAACGATGAGGGAGCAGTTGACGAGGAAGAAAAGAACCGAACCCAGCGCGCTCCAATCATCGCTCCGAAACCAGGTCGCGTTCACGAACGGGATCGACAGCGCGCCAACCAGCGCGGCGGCCGTCGCCGGCCCAAGCCCGCCGAGATACCCGCCGATGATCACGGCGGGATACAGCAGCAGAAACGTGGCGCGGTGGGTCAGTCCGGCGCTGGAAAGATTGGCCGCCACTCCCAAGCCCGCGCAGGCCAGGGTCAGCGCCCAGCGCAGCCAGCGGTCTCGGGATACGTTTCGAAGCGACATGGAGGGTGCGGCAGCGGTGAAACTCCCCCTTCGGCAGACTCGCGGCGGAATCGGGGAAATAGCAAGCCAGCAGATTGCCCGCGCAAAGTCAGGGCCGGGTCGGCGCTCGCCAGGCCCCATAGGTGGCGCGGCCGATGACCGGGGCCCGGCCCATGAACTCGCGCGAGCTCCACTCCTCGGCCCGATCCGTCAGTCAGGTTGGTGCCGGACGATGTGAACGAAGGCTGCCGGCGAATCCCTCCCGCTATGAAACTCAACACTCTCGCAGACTTGCTCCTCCACGAACTCAAGGACCTCCACAGCGCGGAGACGCAGCTCACCAAGGCCCTACCCAAGATGGCGCAGGCGGCCACGAATCCCGAATTGCGCGCGGGCTTCGAGGAGCACCTCGAGCAGACCAGAAATCACCTGGCGCGTCTCGAGGCGATCGGTGAGCAGCTCGGCGCGCAGCTGACCGGACACAAATGCCAGGCGATGGAAGGTCTGATCAAGGAAGGCGCGGAACTCATCTCCGAAGATGCGGACGACAGCGTGCGCGACGCCGGCCTCATCGGCGCCGCCCAGCGCGTCGAGCATTACGAGATGGCCGGCTACGGCACGGCCCGCGCCCTCGCCCTGCAGCTCGGGCACGATGAGATCGCCGACCTGCTCGAAGAGACTCTCGAAGAGGAGAAAGACACTGACGCCAAGCTGACGGAGATCGCCGAGTCGGCCGTGAATCTCGAAGCCGCCGAGAGCGGCAACGACGACAGCGCCGGCGCCCCGCAGAGCCTGCGGCTCTGACCTCGCTCCCGGATCGAACCTGTCCCACTCCGCGGGGATCGCAGCCACTGCGATCCCCGCTTTCGTTTGGACCCATGGAGTGCGGCAGGAATCGAGCCCGAGCGAGAGCCCTTGCCGCTTTACGCGGGACGCTCGCCCGTCGCGCTTTGGAGGTGGCCGCGGGGGAACTGAGCGGCGCATGAACGTGCGCCAAGTGTCGCGAGCGCCGACCGGCCGCCGTCGCGGCACAACGCGCTTGGAGCTCAGAAGCGGAAGTGGAGCGGTTGGAGTGGGAGTGGGAGTGGGAGTGGGAGTGGGAGTGGGAGTGGGAGTGGGAGTGGGAGTGGGAGTGGGAGTGGGAATGCTCCCTCGCCGCCTGCTCGCCGGAGACCACCCCTTCCCTTCACCCCTTGGGATCGATCCCCGCCAGCACCTCGTTCAGCCTGGCCTGCACCTCGCCGTAGCGCTCCGGCCGGACCCAGACGTTCAGCTCGAGCGTGACAGCGTCCGCGTTGAACTCCCGCACGCTCAGGGACGGAGGCGGGTTCGCGACCACGCCGTCGTAGGCCTTTAGCTCATCCAATAAGGAAGCGCGCAAACTGCCGACGTCGGTCCGGCGCGGCGCCGGGAAGCGCAGGACGATCGAGCGTTGTCCCCGCACGGTGAAATTGACCAGCGGATTGCTCGTCAGCGTGGCGTTGGGCACGATGACGCGCCGGCCGTCAGCGGTGTTGAGCAACGTGGAGAAGGCCTGAGTTTCATCCACCACGCCCTCCAGGCCGCCGACGGTGCCGATGAGATCGCCGCGCTCGAAGGGCCGCAGCGCCACGATGATCACGCCGGCCGCGAAGTTGGACAGATTCCCCTGCAGCGCGAGTCCCACCGCCAGGCCGGCCGCGCCGACCACAGCGGCGAACTGCGCGTTCGGAATGCCGAGCTGGCCGAGCGCGGTGAAAATCGCGAGGGCCTGCAGCAGACCGCCGCCCAGGCTGCCGAGATAGCGCGCCATGGTCGGGTCCAGGCGATGGCGGCGATTTTGATCCGCACCCCAGCGGAGGAGGAAATTGCGCAGCCAGCGCGCCAGCAGGCGGCCGATCCAGACGATCAGGAGCGCGACTGTAAGATTACGCACCAGCGCGAGCCCATTCTCTGCCAGCCAGCGCTCCGCGGCCGCGAAAGCCGAATCCGAGCGTGAGGGCGCGAGTTCCGCCAAGGCGACGGCGAGCATTTCCATCTCCCTCACTGCTCGCCGCCCTCCTCCCGCGCGGCCTCGCTGGCCGCCACCCGAGTGTCGTGATCCGCCTCGCGCAGGCCTTCCTCGATCAGCAATTCGACCGGGGACATTTCGTCGTCCGGCGCCACCCGCGGCAGCCGTCCGCCGGCCGCATCGGGCGATTCGTCCCAAGCCTGCAACTCCTCGTGGCCCTCCGGCGGCGCGACCTCGGGGACGGATTGCACGAGCTCCTCGCGGGCCTGCCGGTAGTCGCGCGACTCCGGCTCCTGCCGGCCATCGATGCGGGCCAGTTCGCGCGCACGGCGCTCGAGCTGCAGATCGTCGGCGACGCCCATGCCACCGGTTCCAACTTCAATACGATGAGGTGTTTCCATGCGCATGTTTCGCGTCCGCGCCGAAAGGCGGCCTTGTCCGGACACGGCGCGTGGCCGCGCCGGCATAGGAAAACGAAAACGCCCCGGAGCGCGCAGCTCCGGGGCGCCTCAGCCGCCGGTCGGTGACCACCCCCTCCGACACGGCAGCCAAAAAATGGTCTGCCTGGGAAGCGCGGCGGTCACCGCGGGCGGTTCTGCGCAGGCGATCAGGTGCTTGGCACGGACTTCTCGCCGACGGTCGCAATGTCCTCGGCGGCGTGCCGCTTGAAGACGGCCTCGGCGCGATCCTCGGCTTCGTCCGTCTCGCAATGCGCGGAGATCAGATAGTTGCCGCTCCGCAGTTTGCCCTCGTAGCGCTTGGCCTCGATCTCGGGGAGGCCGAGACCGATGAGTCCGCCGATGGTGCCGCCGGTGGCCGCGCCGGCCGCGACGCCGCTCAAGGCGGCCAGGATGGGGCCGGCCGCGACCAGAGCGCCGAGACCCGGAATCGCGAGGGTGCCGATGCCGGCAAGCAGACCGACGATGCCGCCGGTCACGCCGCCTGCCGCCGCGCCGGTGGCAATGCCCTCGGGCGCCTTGGTGGCCTTCTCGTGGCCGAAGTCGCCACGGCCGTGCGGGTCGTTGACGAGGACGGAGATTTCCGCGGAGCTGAAGCCGCTGGCCTGCAGGTCACGGATGATGGCATCGGCCTGGCGGTAGGTGGAGGCGATGCAAATGACAGAGTTCTTCATATGGGGTGGTGTTTAGTTGGCTGGATTGATTTCTTGATGGGTGGTGCGGCGCCGACGGAGGCCTTTACTTTTTCGCCGTTTCGATCTCGAGCTCGTCGAGCACCGTGCGGGAGCCCGCGTATTCCTTGGCGTAGCGATTGAGCGCGTCGCGATCCGCCTTCGAGTCGACCGGGCCGCGCAGGACCACCGACGTTTCGGTCGTGATGATCTTGGCGTTCTTCGCGTTGAGGGAGAGCGCCTTGTCGCCCATCACCCGCTGGCGGATGTCCTTGGTGGCCTTGAGGTCCTCCGCTTTGTTGGACTGGTCGATGGGGGTCATCGCACCCGTCTGGGCATCCCGTGCGTTGCGGCCGGTATTGGTGGCACTCGTGGGCGTGGGCTTCGGGGTGGGCGTGACCGCTGGAGTCGGCGTTACCATCGGCGTTGGGGTAGTACGCGGCGACTGGGTCGGGGTCGGATCCGCCGCCCAAGCCGAACCGGCGAGAGCGACTGCACTGACGAGGAGAAGACGTGGAGTGGTCATGCCTCCGTTTCGGTGCACCCTGCTTCCACGGGCCTCAGGCAGCGGCCTGAGCGGCGTCTCAGGTCGCCGCTGTCGCAGGCGACACGGGGTCGTCCTGAGCCACCGGCGCCCCCAGCCCCTGCCCCGCAAGCCAGGCCGCTCCGAACTCTGCCACTGCGGCACCCGAATCGAGCCCGAGCTTGCGCGCGATGTTGCTGCGGTGCGTCTCCACGGTCTTGACGCTCAAGCGCAGCTCGAGCGCCACCTCGCGGACTCCACGACGGCGGCCGAGCTTTTCCAGCACCTCCAGCTCTCGATCCGAAAGCAGATCGACGGGCGAGCCCAAGGCCCACGCCTCCTCGCGCAGCGCGCACCGCAGGAGATGGTCGTTCAGGCGGCCGGTCAGATAGAGACGGTTCTGCGCGACGGTTTCAAGAGCCTCGCGCAACTTCGCCGACCAGTTTTCACCGGACAGATATCCGTGCGCTCCCGCCTGCAACGCTCGGAGCCCGGTGATCGCGTGGGCCTGCGGTGCCACCGCCAGGATCCTGGTCGCGGGTGAAATCTCGCGCACCTCGCGCAGGAAGGATTCCCAGCCATCGCCGTCCATCCCCGTCTCGAACAGGAGAACGTCTGCTCCCTTTCGCGCCAGGCGCTGCAGAGCCTCTTCGCGACCGGACGCGGCCTCGGCTAGAATCCTGGGGCCTGCCGGAGTGCGATCGCTGGCGAGCGCGGCTCGGACGGCGCCTCCGACGATGCAGACTCGCAGGACAGACTCCGGACTGAATTCGGTATGATCAATGGAAGATCGGGCCGAGTCGGCCGCGTCTCCCGTTTCGGTGAAATCGCAAGGCATGGCCGGCAAGTGGTCACTCTTGGCGGGTCGAGTGACGCTCTTTCTTCGCGGGCCAGGTGCTTCGCGGCTGTGCAACCGCCGGGTACCGACCCGAATGCCCGGTCAGGTCGTGCCGCCCTGCGCCGGGGGTCGCAGCCAGCCCGGTGACTGCTCACGAAGGAAGAGGCATGAAAAACACTGACACCTCCGGACTTTCCGATCCGCGTCATCTGCATCCTAAGCCGCCCTTCCCGCAGGGTGAGATCGCTTCGCCCGGGCTCGAACGCGAGCTGAAGCCGAAGGCCGACCACGGGGAAAGTTCCTACCGCGGCGCCGCGCGACTCGCCGGGCGCAAGGCGCTCATCACCGGCGGCGACAGCGGGATCGGCCGGGCTGTCGCGCTCGCCTTTGCCCGCGAAGGCGCTTCGGTGGCGCTTTCGTTTCTCGCTTCGGAGAAGGAGGATGCCGCGATCACCCTGGGGCTGATCGAGGAGGCCGGACAGCGATGCCTCCTCCTCCCTGGTGATCTCGCGCAACCCGCCCATTGTCGCGAGCTGGTGCGGCGCACCGCGGAGGAATTCGGCGGGCTCGACCTCCTGGTGAACAACGCGGCGTATCAGCGCACCTTCGATTCCCTCGCCGACATTCCCGAGGGCGAATTCGAGCGCACGTTCGCCATCAATCTGTTCGCCATGTTTTACCTCACGCAGGCGGCCCTGCCGATCATGCCGGCCGGCAGCAGCATCGTGAACTCGGCTTCGATCCAGTCCTACGATCCGGGCGAATCGCTCCTCCCCTACGCCACCAGCAAGTCCGCCATCGCCAGCTTCACCAAGGCCACGGCGGCCTTCGCCATCGAGCGGGGCGTGCGCATCAATGCGGTCGCCCCTGGCCCGGTCTGGACGCCTCTCATTCCCTCGACCATGCCGGCCGAGCGCGCGTCGAAGTTCGGCGCAGACTCGCTCTTCGGTCGGCCGGCCCAGCCGGCGGAGCTTGCGCCTGTCTATGTCTTTCTAGCCAGCCACGCCGCCAGCTATGTCACCGGCGAAGTCTACGGCGTGACCGGCGGCCGCATTCAGCTTTGAGCCGCGGACTCGGCCCCGGCAGCGTGCCTGACTGGCACGGCATCGCGCAGCTGGATGGCTTCTTCCAGCTTCTGCACGTCCACCGGCTTGACCAGGTGATGACGGAAGCCCGCATCGCGACTCTTCTGCATGTCCTCGGCCATCCCGTAGCCGCTCAAGGCAATGGCGTGCAGTCTCGGCTGCTTTCCCAATGCGTAGGCCAACACCTGCAGGCCGGATCCATCCGGCAGCCCCAAGTCGCTGATCAACACATCGAGCCCGTGCGCATCGATCAACGCAAGCGCGGTCCCCACGTTGTGCGCCGAGATGACGTCGAAACCCCGGCGTCGCAGGAGCCACGTAAGCGACGCGTTGGTGTCGGCATTGTCCTCCACGAGCAGGACCCGTAGTCCGTCCGCGGCCGAAACCGGCACATCGACCAGCTGTCCCGTCGACGCCTGCGCAGGCGCGTCGGTCGTCGGCAGAACAATGCGGAAGGTTGCGCCCGTCCCCTGCCCCTCGCTATGGGCCGTGATCTCGCCGCGATGAAGCTGCACCAACGACCGCGAGATCGCCAGCCCCAGCCCCAGGCCACCGAAGTTCTTGCGATCCACCTGTTCGAAAGCGTCAAAGATCTTCGCCAGCTGCTCTGGGAGAATGCCAAAACCGCTGTCCCTGATCTCGACGATCAGACCGTTCGGCGCTGAATCCCAGCTGCTGACGGAAATCCGCCCACCCGGCGGCGTGAACTTCACGGCATTCTTGAGCACGTTCCAAAAGACCTGCTGCAGGCGCGCGGCATCCCCCGCCACCAATGTGCGGGTCGCCTGCAACGCGCACGTCACCTGCAAAGCCCTGGCCTCGAAATCGGGCCGACAGATCGCCAAAGCCGCAGCGAGGATTTCATGCACATCCGTCACCTCGAGGCGGAGCTGCAGCTTTCCGCGGCTGATGCTGGTCAGATCGAGCAGGTCGTCGATCAGCCGCGTCTCCAGCTCCACGTTGCGGCGGATCAGCTCGAGATGCGGACGCAGCGACGCGGGCGTTTCCTCCTGCTCGGTCAAACCCAGCACCGTGGCCAGCACCGGGGTGAGCGGCGTACGCAGCTCGTGCGAGAGCATGGCCAGGAAATCGTCCTTGGCGCGGTTCGCCCGCTCCGCCTCGAGCCGGGCGTCCTGCGCACGCCGGTAGAGCCGCGCGTTGTCGAGCGCCACGGCGGCTCTCTGCGCCAGGCTCTCGGCCAAGGCCAGCGTGCGCGTTTCGAACACCCGTCCGCCGGTGCCGAGGAGCGAAATGGCGCCCACCAACTGCTGACGGGCAAAGATGGGCACCGCGAGATATGCCGTGGGCTGCAAACCGCGCACGATCTCGCAGCACTCCGGCTGGGGGAAATGCGAGTCGAGCAGGTCGGGGGTGAGAGCGTCGCAGAAAACCGGCCGGGCCGTGCGCAGCACCTGCACCGCGCAGTTCTCCTCCGCGAAGCACTGCAGCCCGCGCAGAGATTCCTCGACCACGGGGTCGCTGTGGGCGACCGCCACCTGATGCAGCCCGCCCTTGCCCGCGAGGACGTCGACGAGACAGAGATCGCCCACGCGCGGGACGAGCAACCGCGCCAGGCTTTCGAAGATCTGGCGCTGGTCGAGCGAGGTGGAGAGGGTGTCGCTCGCCTCGGCCAGAAAAGTCATGCGCTGCATCTCGGCCTCGGCCAGCGCCCGCGCGGTCTGCTCCTGCAGGAAACGGGCGTGCTCCGCGGCCTGACGCCGCACCATTTCGGTCTTGCGGTAGAGCTCGACGAACACCGCCACCTTGGCCCGCAGGATCTCGGGCACCACCGGCGACTGAATGTAGTCGACCGCGCCCAGCGAATAGCCGCGCGCGACGTGATTGTCCGCCGGGTCGATCTCGCTCACGAAAATGATCGGCGTCGCCTCCGAGCGCGACCGACTCCGGATCAGCGCCGCGGTCTCGAATCCGTCCATGCCGGGCATGTTCACGTCCAGCAGGATGACGGCGAAATCCTCCCGCAGCAGCCGGCGCAGCGCCTCCTTGCCCGAAGGAACCGAGACGACGTTTTCGTGCAGCTCGCTGAGCAGCACCTGCATCGCGAGCAGCTTGTCGGGCCGATCGTCCACCAGCAGGATGTTGACCTTGCCGGCCGGATCGGGGCTGTCCCGCTCCGTGGCTGGCTGCGCTCGGTCGAGGGACATGTTCACCTCAGCGATGGAGCCAGCTGCGCAGGAGCGTCAGCAGCGTCTCGGTGTCCACGGGCTTCGAAATGTAATCCGAAGCCCCCGCATCGATGCACTTTTCGCGATCACCCTTCATCGCCTTGGCCGTCACCGCGATGATCGGCAGCCGGCCAAATTGCGGCAGCGCGCGGATGGCCCGCATCGTGTCGAAGCCGTCCATCTCGGGCAGCATGATGTCCATCAGCACGACATCGATCTCGTCCCCCGACTGCAGCAGTTCCAGGGCTCCGCGCCCGTTCTCGCTGGCCACCACCTCCATGCGGTAGCGCTCCAGCACGCTGGTGGTGGCGAAGATGTTGCGGATGTCATCGTCCACGATCAGGACGCGCTTCCCGGCCAGGACGGCGTCTGGATCGTGCAAGCGGCGGAGGAGATCGCGCTTATCCGCCGGGAGTTGCGCGACCTCGGCGTGGAGCCAGAGGGCCGCCTGATCGTACAACCGTTCCGGACTGCGCACATCCTTGGCCACCACGGTCTGGGTCAGGCGCGCGAGCTTCAGCTCCTCCTCCGCGGAGAGATCCTTGCCCGTGTGCACGACCAGCGGCAAACGCGGGTGCTCGGCCCGAATGCGCTCGATCAGGTCGAAGCCCGACATGTCCTCGAGTAACAAATCCACGATGGCGCAGTCGAACTCTCCGCCAGCCAGCGCCTCCAGTCCGCCACGCCCGGTGGCCACCCCGGTGATCCGGGCGGTCTCGGGCCCGATCAGCTGCTCGATGCCCTGCAGCTGCGTCGGGTCATCCTCGATGACGAGCAGATTCCGCGCGCTCCGATCCGCCCAGCGCGCCGCGCGCCGGAAGATCTCCTCCAGCTCGGGCCGGCCGGCCGGCTTGGGCACGAAGGCGACCGCGCCGTTGCGCAGGCTGTTGAGCGGTTGGTCGTCGGCCGAGATCACGAAGACGGGAATGTGCCGCGTGCCCAGGTCGTCCTTCAGCCGCTCCAGCACCCGCCAGCCGGAGGTGTCGGGCAGGCTGATATCGAGCGTGATCGCGCTCGGTCGATAGTCCCGTACCAGCGACAGTGCTGCCAGTCCCCGGCCGCAAAGCACGACCTTGAAGCCCGCCGCGCGGGCCAGCTCGGCCAGGTACTCCGCGAAATCGCGGTCGTCCTCGACGATCAGCACGACACGGTCGCCAGCGGTCAACTGATGCCGGTCGTCGCTCGCGGCCAGCTCGGGCACAGCGGCACCGTTACTGGTCCCAGCGGCCGGCAGCGCGGCGAGCGGGCGGCCATTCGGCAGCGCCGGCCGTGCCGGATCCAACGCCTGCGGGAGGGAAAACTGCGGGAGGAACAGCGTAAAGACACTCCCCTGTCCCTCGGCGCTCTCGAGGTGAATCTCGCCGCCCAGCAGGCGCGCGAGCTCACGACTGATGGCGAGCCCGAGTCCGGTGCCGCCATAGCGGCGGCTCGTGCTGCCATCGGCCTGCTGGAAAGCCTCGAAGACGGCCGCATGCTTCTCGGCCGGGATGCCGATACCGCTGTCGCGCACGCTGAACGCCAGCACCAGCGGGGCGCGATGGAGCGTCGGATGATCGTAACGCTCCCCCGGCCGGGCGGGAGCGACCCGCAGGACGACCGCCCCCCGCTCGGTGAACTTGAAGGCATTGCTGAGGAGATTCTTGAGGATCTGCTCCAGCCTCTGTTCGTCCGTGTAGATCGCCGGCGGCAGTCCGGGTTCGAACTCCAAGCGGAACTGCAGCCCCTTGTTCTCCGCCACGTGCCCGAAGGTGCGCTCGAGATTGTGGGCCAGCTCGTCGAAGGCGACCTCCGCGACGTCCACGTGCACCGTGCCCGACTCGATCTTGGAGAGGTCGAGAATGTCGTTGATCAGCTTGAGCAGGTCGCGCCCCGAACCGCGGATCGTGCGCGCGAACTCGATCTGCTTCGAGCTCAGATTGCCGTCCGAATTGGCCGCCAGGTGATCGGCCAGAATGAGCAGGCTGTTCAGCGGCGTGCGCAACTCGTGCGACATGTTGGCCAGGAACTCGGACTTGTACTTCGAAGTCAGCGAGAGCTGCTGCGCCTTGCTTTCCAGCGCCTGCCGCGCCTGCTCGACCTCGACATTCTTGCGCTCGACCTCCGCGTTCTGCTCGGCCAGCTGGCGCGCTTTTTCCTCCAGCTCCTGATTGGTCTGGGTCAGCTCCTGCTGGCGGCTCTGCAGCTCGGCCGCGAGCGACTGCGACTGCTTCAGCAGGTCCTCGGTCAGCGTGTTTGCCTCGATTGTGTTGAGCACGATGCCGATGCTCTCGGTCAGCTGATCGAGGAAGGCCTGATGCGTCGGATTGAAGCGCTCGAAGGAGCTCAACTCCATGACCGCCTTCACGCGGTTTTCGAAGACGATCGGCAGGACCACAATGTTCTGGGGTTTCGCTTCGCCGAGGCCAGAGGAGATCTGGACGTAGTCGCCCGGCACATTGGTCAGCAGGATGCGCTCCTTCTCCAGCGCCGACTGTCCGACGAGCCCCTCGCCCAGCCGGAAACGGTTGTTGATGCCCTTTCGCTCCCGGTAGGCGTAGCTGGCGAGGAGCTTGAGCTCGGGCTCGTCGGCCGTGTCATCCATGATGTAGAAGACCCCCTGCTGAGCGGCCACGACCGGCGCGAGCTCGGAGAGGATCATCCGACCGACCGTCAGCAGGTCCTTCTGCCCCTGCAGCATGCGGGTGAACTTCGCCAGGTTCGTCTTCAGCCAGTCCTGCTCGTTGTTGCGCAGCGTCGTGTCGCGCAGGTTCCGGATCATCTCGTTGATGTTGTCCTTCACGAAGGCGACCTCGCCCTGCGCATCGACCTGAATGGAGCGGGTCAGATCGCCCTTCGTCACGGCGGTGGCGACGTCCGCGATGGCCCGCAGCTGCGTGGTCAGATTGGCGGCGAGCTGGTTCACGTTGTCGGTCAGATCGCGCCACGTGCCAGCCGCCCCGGGCACGTGCGCCTGGCCGCCGAGTTTCCCCTCCACGCCGACCTCGCGCGCCACGGTGGTGACCTGATCGGCGAAGATCGCCAACGTGTCGGTCATGCTGTTGATGGTGTCCGCCAGCGCCGCGATCTCGCCCTCGGCCTCGACCAGCAGCTTCTGCTTCATGTCGCCGTTCGCCACGGCGGTCACGACCTTGGCGATGCCGCGCACCTGATTGGTCAGGTTGACCGCCATGAAGTTCACCGAGTCGGTCAAATCCTTCCACGTGCCCGCCACGCCCTTCACCACCGCCTGACCGCCGAGCTTACCCTCGGTGCCGACCTCGCGGGCCACGCGGGTGACTTCCGAGGCGAAGGAATTCAGCTGATCGACCATCGTGTTGATGGTGTCCTTCAGCTGCAGGATCTCGCCACGGACATCGACCGTGATCTTCTTGGAGAGATCGCCATTCGCGACCGCGGTCGTGACCAGCGCGATGTTGCGGACCTGATCGGTCAGATTGCCGGCCATGAAATTGACCGAGTCGGTCAGGTCCTTCCAGGTGCCGCTCACGCCCTCGACCCGCGCCTGGCCGCCGAGCTTGCCCTCGCTGCCGACCTCGCGAGCCACGCGAGTCACTTCCGAGGCGAACGAGCGCAGTTGATCGACCATCGTGTTCACCGTGTCCTTCAGCTCGAGGATCTCGCCGCGGACATCGACCGTGATCTTCTTGGAGAGGTCGCCGTTCGCCACCGCCTTGGTCACGTCTGCGATGTTGCGCACCTGGCCGGTCAGGTTGCTGGCCATGAAATTCACGTTGTCGGTCAGATCCTTCCACGTGCCGGCCACGCCCTTCACCTCCGCCTGGCCACCGAGCTTGCCCTC
>JAFEGM010000018.1:12983-88228 GCA_018240025.1 Verrucomicrobiota bacterium | reverse complement strand
ACCATCGTGTTGATGGTGTTCTTCAGCTCGAGGATCTCGCCTTTGACGTCGACCGTGATCTTCTTGGAGAGATCACCCTTGGCCACCGCCGTCGTGACCTCGGCGATGTTGCGCACCTGGCCGGTCAGATTGCCGGCCATCGAATTGACCGAATCGGTCAGATCCTTCCACGTCCCGGCCACGCCGCGCACGTCGGCCTGACCGCCCAGCTTGCCCTCGGTACCGACCTCCCGCGCGACTCGTGTCACTTCCGAGGCAAACGAGCGCAGCTGATCGACCATTGTGTTGATGGTGTCCTTCAGCCGCAAGATCTCGCCGCGGACATCGACCGTGATCTTTTTCGAGAGATCGCCCGTGGCCACCGCGGTGGTGACCTCGGCGATGTTGCGCACCTGCGCGGTCAGATTGCCAGCCATCGAATTCACCGAGTCGGTCAGATCCTTCCACGTGCCCGCCACGCCCGGCACATCGGCCTGACCGCCTAGGCGGCCCTCGCTGCCGACCTCGCGCGCGACGCGCGTGACCTCGGCCGCGAACGATCCGAGCTGATCCACCATCGTGTTGATGGTGTCCTTCAGCTGCAGGATCTCGCCGCGGACATCGACCGTGATCTTCTTGGAGAGATCACCGCGGGCCACCGCCGTCGTGACCTCCGCGATGTTGCGCACCTGAGCCGTGAGATTTCCGGCCATGGAATTGACCGAGTCGGTCAGATCTTTCCAAGTGCCCGCCACGCCTGGCACGTCGGCCTGGCCGCCCAGCTTACCCTCGCTGCCCACCTCGCGGGCCACGCGGGTGACTTCCGAAGCGAAGGAGCCGAGCTGATCCACCATCGTGTTGATGGTGTCCTTCAGCTCGAGGATTTCTCCTCGCACATCGACCGTGATCTTGGTCGAGAGATTGCCGTTGGCGACTGCCTTGGTGACATCGGCGATGTTGCGCACCTGGCTGGTCAGGTTGCCGGCCATGCCGTTCACGCTTTCGGTCAGGTCGCGCCAAGTGCCGCCCACCCCGCGCACCTCCGCCTGACCGCCGAGCTTGCCCTCGCTGCCCACTTCGCGGGCCACGCGCGTGACTTCGGAGGCGAACGAGCTGAGCTGGTCGACCATCGTGTTGACGGTGTTCTTCAACTCCAGGATCTCGCCCTTGGCATCGACGGTGATCTTCTTGGAGAGATCGCCGTTCGCCACCGCGGTCGTGACCAGCGCGATGTTGCGCACCTGCGCGGTCAGATTACCGGCCATCGAATTCACCGAGTCCGTCAGATCTTTCCAGGTGCCGCTGACCCCGCGGACATCCGCCTGGCCGCCGAGCGAGCCTTCGCTACCCACTTCGCGGGCCACGCGGGTGACCTCGGCCGCGAAGGAACTGAGCTGATCCACCAACGTATTGATGGTGTTTTTCATCTCTAGGATCTCGCCCTTCACGTCCACCGTGATCTTGCGCGAGAGATCGCCCTTCGCGATCGCCGTCGTCACCTCGGCAATGCTGCGCACCTGCGCAGTCAGATTGCCCGCCATCAGATTCACGTTGTCCGTCAGGTCTTTCCAGGTGCCGGCCACGCCCTTCACGTCCGCCTGACCGCCCAACTTCCCCTCCGTGCCCACCTCGCGGGCCACGCGAATGACCTCCGAGGAGAACGACCGCAGCTGATCGACCATCGTGTTGAAGGTCTCCTTCAGCTCGAGGATTTCTCCTCGCACGTCGACCGTGATCTTCTTCGACAGATCGCCGCTGGCCACGGCCGTGGTGACTTCGGCGATGTTGCGCACCTGGGCGGTCAGATTGCCCGCCATCGAGTTCACCCCGACGGTCAGATCGCGCCAGGTACCGGCCACGCCTTTCACGTCCGCCTGGCCGCCCAGCTTGCCCTCCGTGCCGACCTCGCGGGCCACGCGGGTGACCTCGGAGGCGAAGGAACCGAGCTGATCGACCATCGTGTTGATGGTGTTTTTCAGCTCCAGGATCTCGCCCTTCACATCGACCGTGATCTTCTTGGAAAGATCACCGTTCGCGACCGCCGTCGTGACCGCAGCAATGTTGCGCACCTGCGCGGTCAGATTGCGGGCCATGAAGTTGACCGAATCGGTCAGGTCCTTCCACGTGCCGCTTACCCCCTCGACCCGCGCCTGGCCGCCGAGCGAGCCCTCCGAGCCTACTTCGCGGGCCACGCGGGTCACTTCCGAGGCGAACGAGCGTAGCTGGTCGACCATCGTGTTGACGGTGTCCTTCAGCTCGAGGAACTCGCCCTTCACATCGACCGTGATCTTCTTGGTCAGATCGCCGTTCGCGACCGCCGTGGTGACGGTGGCGATGTTGCGCACCTGCGCGGTCAGATTGCCCGCCATCAGGTTCACATTCTCCGTCAGGTCCTTCCAGGTTCCGGCCACGCCTTTGACGCGCGCCTGGCCGCCGAGCTTCCCGTCCGTGCCCACTTCCCGGGCCACGCGCGTGACCTCCGAGGCAAAGGCGCCGAGCTGATCCACCATGGTGTTCACCGTCTTGGCCGTGCGCAGGAACTCGCCCTCCAGCGGCCGGCCTTCCATATCGAGCGCGACCGACTGCGAGAGATCGCCCTTGGCCACCGCGCCGATCACCCGCGCCATCTCGCTGGTCGGCCGCACGAGGTCCCCGATCAGCGCATTGACCGAGCCCACGGTCTCGCCCCAAGCGCCCGGCATGTCGGCCACGCTGGCCCGCTGCTGAATGCGGCCCTCCTTGCCGACCACGCGGCTGATGCGCTCGAGTTCGCGCGCCATGCGCTCGTTGTTGGCGATGACGTCGTTGAAGGCGTCGGCAATGCGTCCGGAAATCCCTTCCCAGTCCTCCGGCAGGCGGGCGGAGAAATCGCCACGGCGAAACGCCGTGAGCGCTGCAAGCAGCTTTCTGGGCTCCATCGCCGCAGGTCCGCTGCTCGCCGCTCACGCGGTCGTGTTTTTCTTTCTCCTCCGGCCACTTTCCAAAACCCGCCTCCGGGCCCGCAACCCTCTGTCGTCCTACATCCGACCCACCTCACGGGCCAGCTTGTCGGTTCGCACTCCCAGAAACGAAGCGTGGCGCAGCAGTCCGTCGGAGGTCCATTCCGCGAAGCGGACCTGCACCACGAGCGTGGGTTGCACCCAGGTACAACCACGGGCGTCGGCCGTGGTCGGCGGAGGCGCAAACGGACAGGACTGCTGACGCAACGAGCGGAGCTCCGCTTCAATGGCCTGCAACGCCTTCTCGTCGAATCCGGTGCCCACCCGCCCCGCGTAGCGGAACGATTCGCCCTCGAAATACCCGAGCAGCAGCGCCCCGAAATACCGGCGCGAGCCCTTCGGCGGCGTGAAGCCGCCGACGACGAACTCCTGCATTTGCACGCATTTCACCTTTCGCCACGCGCCATCGCGCGCCCCGGGTCGATAGGTCGAGCCGAGGTCCTTGGCGACGATGCCCTCGAGCCCCAGCTGCCGGACTGCGGCGAGGACGGTTTCGGGATCGCCCTCGATGGCCGCAGAGAGCGACAGTCGATCCGGCACGCGGCGGAGCAGGCGCCGCAAAGCCTCGCGCCGCGCGGAGAGCGGCTCGCCGGTGAGATCTACCTCGCCAACCGTGAGGACGTCGAAGAGCACGGCGCGCACGTCGGTCTCGGGCTCCGCGCGCTGCACCAGCTGAAAGCTGGGCCGGCCCGCCGCATCGAGCACCACCAGTTCTCCGTCCACCAGCAGGCGCGGCGCCTTCCATTCCGCCAGCGCGCTGGCGACCTGCGGAAAGCGGGCGCCCAGATCCAGCCCGTTGCGCGACCAGAGCCGCACGTCGCGGCCGCTCTTCGCGCCAAGGAAGCGGTACCCGTCGAACTTCAATTCATACAGCCATGGGGAACCGACCGGCAGCTCGTCCGCCGCCCGTGCTTTCATCGGCTCGACAAAGGGCGGCAGGTCAGCGCCGGCCGCCCCGCGCCGAGTGCCCGCGGCGCTAGGCGGCCTTGCGGCGTGACTTCTTGGCCGGGGCTTTGCGCGTCGCGGTTCCATGTTCGGCGAGGCTGCGTTTCAGCACCGACACCAAGTCGATGACATTCGTGGGTTTGGGCGCCTTCTTCGGCGCCGAGGAAATCTCTTTGCCGCCGGCTGCGACCTTTTCGTCGATTACCTTGAGCAACGCCTCGCGGTAGTCGTCGTGGTATTTCTCCGGATCCCAGGCGTTGCTCATGCTGTCGACCAGCTGCGTCGCCATGGTCAGCTCGCGCGGGCCGATCTTCTCGGTCCGATCCTTCTCGAGGAAGGCCGGATCGACGATCTCGGTCGCGAAGTGCATCAGCTCGAGGATCAGCACCTTGCCCTGCACCTTGACCGTCGCAAGGTGCTCGCGGGTGCGAATGACGACCTTGGCCACGCCGACGCGCTCGCCCTTGCGCATCGCTTCGCGCAAGAGCGCATAGGCTTTCTCCCCGCCTTTGCCCGCTTCCATGTAGTACGGCTTGGCGAAGAGAATCGGATTGATGTCTTTCAACGGCACGAACTCTTGGATGTCGACCGTCTGCGTCGCCTCGACGTCGACGCGCGCGAAATCGTCCTCGCCCAGCACCACGAACTTCCCCTTCTCGTATTCGTAGCCGCGGACGATGTCGTCCCACGCCACCTCCTTGCCGTCGACCTCCGCCACGCGCTTGTTGTTCACCCGTGAGAGGTCGCCTTTGCGCAGGAAATGGAAGCGCAACTCCTCCCGCTGTGTGGCGGGGTAAAGCGCGATGGGGATGTTGACCAGGCCGAAGCTGATGGAGCCTTTCCAAATCGGACGCATAGGGAAGTGAGGAGCGCGAAGCGCGTGATCACGGTTCGCAGGCGCTGAGAAATTGGACGTATCGACTTCGGCGCGCGCCAGCCCTGACGCCCGAGTCGGGGATTCGCCTGAAGCCTTGGCTGCTACCGATCTGCGAAGGGGAAGCAACTCCTCTACTCCCATGGCCACCTGCGATTGCTGCGGCAACAACTACGACAAGTCCTTCCAGCTCATTCTGCGGGACACCACCTACAATTTCGACAGTTTCGAATGCGCCATCCATCTGCTGGCGCCCACGTGCTCTCACTGCGGCTGTCGCGTGATCGGCCACGGGGTGGAATCCGGAACGGAGATCTTTTGCTGCGCCCATTGCGCGGAGGCCGCCGGCCATAACGGGCTGAAGGACCGCGCCTAGCCGAGTCAGAACCATGCCTCGGACCCTTTTCTGTCTGGCTCGCGACTACGGCGAGGCGTCCACCATCGTGCGCGATCTCGAGCTGGCCGGCTTTCCGCAGAATGTCATCTCCCTCCTGCCCAGCAGCTTGCGCGGGCGCGGGCGGGGCCGCTTCGCCGCCTCCACCAAGGCGCCCGAGGGCGTCGCCTGGGGCTTCGGGCTCGGTGGGCTCGGCGGCGGCCTGACGGGCTGGCTCGCGGGCACTGGGCTGCTCCAGCTCTCCGCGCTGGAGCCGCTGGTCGCGAGCGGGGTGTTCTTCGCCTTCATCAGCGGGGTCGCACTCGGCGGCACGCTGGGCGGGCTGCTGGGCGGCCTCATCGGAGTCGGCGTGCCCGAGATCGAAGTCCGTCCGGCGCCGGAACCGGTGGCCGACAACTACCTCGTCTCCGTCGTGGTCGAGTCCGATCCGGGCGCCGGCCACGTGCGCAAGATCTTCGTCCGTCGCGGCGGCCGCTGCATCTCGGAAAGCGCGGTGCACCCGCCCTCCGAGGGCCTCCCACGACCCGTGCCTTCCTCGCCGGACTGACCGACAGCGCCTCTCGACCGCCCGCCAAACCCGCCGCCGACGCAGATCGAATTCCGACCGGTGGCGGTCACCTCCCCGAATGCAAGGTGATGAAGCTGCTCTTCTTCCAGCCCTCATTGCTCGCCGCACCGACCGTGCGCGTGCCGGCGCTGGCTGCCGTCGCCGCGGAGGCAGCTCCATCGACCACGCCGTTCAGTCTGGTCGCCACGTTCTTGGCCGGCGCGCTCATCTGCGCCACCGCCAGCAGCTTCTACCTCATGTTGATTCACCCGGCTTCCGCTCGGTTCGAGGAGCAATGGCAGCTCGGATTCGCGCTCGCGCTGCTCGCCGGACTGCAGGCGACGGCGGCAACGCTGCATTGCCTGCGCCCGCCAAGGCGGACGGCCGACGGGTTGAATGCCTCAGTTTGAAAACGCATGTCGACCGACGCTCCATCCTCCGCGGCATCGACGAGTCGCCTGCTGCTCGTCGATGACCATCCGCTCTTCATCACGGGAGTGCGCGAGATCCTGACGCGCCATTCCGATCATGCCGT
This sequence comes from Verrucomicrobiota bacterium, assembly GCA_018240025.1. GTDB lineage: Bacteria > Verrucomicrobiota > Verrucomicrobiia > Chthoniobacterales > SZAS-18 > SZAS-18. The sequence goes on along the minus strand of JAFEGM010000018.1, from coordinate 81,955 downwards.
GATCGCCGAGGCCCACAATGCGCCGCAGGCACTGCAGGCTCTGCGCACGCACCAGCCCGACTTGGCCCTGGTCGATGTCACGCTCCCGGGTACCAATGGCATCGAGTTGACCAAGATGCTCCTCGCCGAAGCGCCCGCACTGCGGGTGCTGGTCCTCTCGATGCACGACGAATGCGTCTTCGCCCTGCGCGCGCTGCGGGCCGGTGCGCGCGGCTACCTCATGAAGTCCGAGCCGACCCCGATCATGCTCGAGGCGATCCGCCGCATCTCCCAAGGCCTGCTCTTCGTGAGTCCCGCGCTCAACGACCGACTCGTCTTCCGCGCCATCGAATCCATCAGCGCAGGTCGCACGTCCCTGCTCGAGAATCTCTCCGAGCGCGAGACCGAAGTGTTCGAGCGGCTCGGCCGCGGCCTCGGGACGACGGCCATCGCTCGCGAACTCGGCATCAGCCCGAAGACCGTCGAGACGCATCGCGCCCATCTGCGCGAGAAACTGCACCTGGAGAACGGTGCGGATCTGGTCGAGTTCGCGCGCGACTGGATGCATCACCGCGAAGGGTGAAGTGCGGCGGGTAGCCGCAGCGGGGTCGCAGCAAGTCGGACCCGCATCCCCAGGTGCTCAGGTCAGCTCGGTTTCGACGTCGAACCGCGCAGGGACATCGATCGCCTATCGCCTATCGCCTGCCTACGGGTTCGGCCCTTCCTGCGGGGTCTCGTGAATCAATTCACCGCCTTCCTCGTGGATGATGCGGCGGGCCTCCGCCGCCCGCTGGGCTGACTCCGACTGGGCCGCCAGCAGATAGGCGCCTTCCCGCACCCGTTGGCGATATTGCTCGACCGTCGAATCCGGCATGCCCACCCCGGCCAGGGCGGCGATCGCTCCGCCAGCCAGCCCGCCGATGGCCGCGCCGAAGACCGTTGCGGCGGCCCCGGCAGCAAGAAAGCCGCCCAGTCCGGGCAGCACCACCGCGCTCGCGCCGACCGCGGCCCCGATCGCCCCGGCGGTGAGCCCGTGGGTACGCGTCGACGAAGGCGCGCCGCCCTCGGTCAGAAAATCCTCGATCTGCCCGTAGTCCTGATCGCGCGACTCGCCGGGCAAAAGGACGGAGATCTCGCTGTCCAGCAGGCCGCCCTCCTGCTGCAGACGATGGACGATTTGCTGCGCGTGGGCCTGGTCGCGCGCCAGAGTCACAATGGTTGTCATCATGCCCTCGTTTCGCCGCAGCGCGGGGCGGTGCGCTTATCAAGGCCCGGGACCGGTCCGCCCCGCCCGCCCGAGGCTGAGACTTGCGAGGAGCCCGATTCTCTCCCAGCTTCCGCCGTTTCGCGGTGCCCGCCCTGACTATGTCCTGCTTTCGTCTGCTCGTCGCCCTGCTGGCCTTGCTGGCTTTCGGCGTGAACGGGCAAGCCTGCCTGCTGTTGGGGCAGCACGCCGCGGCAGAGCCGTGCGCCGAGCACGGCGACGACGGCGGTCACGGTGACGAGGATGCCGCCAGCTGCAGCAGCTGCACATTCGATGCCACTGCAGCCTTCGCAGCCGCGCCGCTCCCGCTGCCGCCGCTGGCCGAATGGGTGCGACATCTCGTCTCCGCAGAATTGGCAAAGCAACGCGACCTGGCGCTGCTGCCGGAGATTGCCCCGTCGCCGCCCGACCCGATCCGGCTGCGGCGTGCCTTTGCCTGCCTCACGCGCGTCGTGCCGGCCCGCGGCCCGAACCTCATGGCCTGAGCGCGCCGCTGGCGCGCCGATTCCCGGAGCATTTCCGCTCCGGCGCCGACTGATCCTGCGGTCAGTCGCGCTCTCGCCCTCGTTCGGTCCGTCCGCGTCTGCCTGCCATGTCCCTCTTCCCGATCTCCAGATTCTGCCGCGCACCTCTCTTCCTGCTCGCGCTGCAGCTTTGTAGTGCCCCACTCGCAGCGGGCGAGATGACGCCCGAAAAGCAGGCGCGTCTGAGCCGCACCATCATTCTCGACGAAACATCGGTGAAAAACCTCCGCCTCGAGACGGTCGAGGCCGAGGAGACGACGTTCGAATCGACCGTCTTCGCGCTCGGCCGCGTGGAGGCCCAGCCGCATCGGCGCGCCGTCGTGGCCAGCCGGGTGCCCGGCCGCATCCTTGAATTCAAGGCGCGCGTCGGCGATCGCGTAGCCGCCGGCGCCGAGGTGGCGCGGCTCGAGACCCGTCAGCCGGGCGATCCGCCGCCGGCCATTGCGCTGCGCGCGCCGCTCGCGGGCGAAGTCACCTCGGTCGAACTCCGTTTGGGCGAGCCGGTCGAACCCGACCGCGTGGTCATGGAGATCATGGATCTCGCGGAGGTACAGGTCGTCGCGCGTGTGCCCGAGCATTTCGCCGCGCAACTCGCTCTCGGAGCGAAAGCGCGCATCCATTTTCCCGGCCGCGGCGAGAACCTGCTGGAGGGCAAGCTCCAGCGGCTGGCCAGCACGGCCGAGCGCGAGAGCGGCACGGTCGAGGCGGTCATCCTCGTGCCCAACCAGGACGGCCACCACCGGCCCGGCCAGCGCGCCGAAGTGCACCTCGTCCGCAGCGCCCGGCCCGACGTGCGCGTCGTCCCACGCGCCGCGCTGCAGGGCGAAGGCGCGCAGCGCTTCGTCTACGTCAAGGACTACGAGCTCAAGTACGCTTATGTGCGCACGCCGGTGGGCGAGCAGAACGATCGCTACGTCGAAATCGTCGAGGGGCTGCTGCCCGGGGACGAGGTCGTCACGCGCGGCGCCTACGCCCTCGTCTCGGCCGGCCGCGGCAGTGTCTCGCTCAAGGCCGCGCTCGATGCCGCCCACGGGCATGAGCACAACGAGGACGGTACCGAGATGACGGCCGAGCAGCGCGCGGCCCGCGAGGCCGCCAGCCGAGGCGCGCAGCCCGCGGCGGGTCCGTGGCAAGTCAATCGCCTGAGCGCGCTCCTCGCGGGCAGTTGCGTGCTGCTCGTGGTGCTCTGGCTCGGCGCGCTGCGCCGACCCTCCCCCGCCAGCGCCACACGGGCCTGAGCCAACGCCATGCTGAACGCGCTCATCCAGCTCTCGCTGCGCAATCGGGCCCTCGTACTCGGGCTGGCGGTGCTGCTGCTCGCGCTCGGCTATCGCGCCGGCACCCAGCTTCCGCTGGAGGTGCTGCCCGACCTGACCAAGCCGACGGTGACCATCCTGACCGAGGCGCCCGGGCTCGCGCCGGAGGAGGTGGAAGCGCGTGTCTCGCAGCCCTTGGAGAATGCGGTGCAGGGCCTGCCGGGCATCGACCGCCTGCGCTCGACTTCCGATGTCGCACTCTCGCTCGTCTTCGTGGAGTTCGCCTGGGGCACCGACCTCGTGCGCGCCCGGCAGCAGGTGCAGGAGCGCCTCGCCGCCGTGGCGGGCAATCTCCCGCGCGGCGTGCGGCCGGGACTGACACCCGCGTCGGCGCTGCTCGGCGAGTTCATGCTCGTCGGCCTGCGCAGTCGCGACGGAAAAATGCCCCCGCGCGAGCTGCGCACGCTGGCCGACTGGACGCTGCAGCGTCGGCTCCTCGCTGTGCCCGGCGTGACCGAGGTGCTGACCATGGGCGGCGGCATCCTGCAGATCCACGTGCAGCCCGATCCAGCCCGTCTGGCGGCGTTCGGCGTGACGCTCGAGGAAATGCGCGCCGCCGTGGCGGCGGCGGCGCAGTCGAGCGCGGGCGGCTATCTCGAATCCGGCCCGCAGGAGCTGATGATCCGCGCGCAGGGCATGACCGCCGAATTGCGCTCGCTCGGCCAGACCGTGGTCAAGAACCTCGGCGACCGGCGCGTCCTGCTCAGCGACGTGGCGCGGCTCGAGGAGGGCATTCAGCCGATGCGCGGCGACGCCAGCGTGAACGGCACCCCCGGCGTCATCCTCTCGATCGTGAAGGCGCCGGGCGTCGACACCCTCAAGGTCACCCGCGCGACCGAGGCGGCGCTGGCCGCGCTCCGGCCCGGCCTGCCGGCCGGGGTCGAGGCCGAAGTGCTCTTCCGCCAGGGCGACTTCATCGAGACCGCCATCGGCAACCTGCGTGAGGCCATCCGCGACGGCGCGGCCATGGTCGCGCTCGTCCTGCTGCTGTTCTTGGTCAGTCTGCGGCCGACGCGCGGCCGAGCAGGCGCTCCGTCTCGACGCCCCGGCGGCGCAGTGACTTGTCCTACCCGAGTTTTTCACTCCAACCCAAGCATCATGAACATCCCACGCATCCTCACCCTCCTCGCGCTCGCCTTTGCCTTCGCCGGCCAGGCACGGGCTCACGGCGACGTCGAACTCGGACCCAACGGCGGTCGGCTGGTCGAGTTCGGCGAGAAGAACCCGCTCCACGCCGAAGTCGTGCTCAAGGACGGCAGCTTCGTCATCGGCCTCTACGACGAAGCCACCAAGAAGGAGGTGCCGATCGGCGAGCAGGAATTCAGCGTGACCGAGCGCAATGGCGGCAAGAAACTTGCGGTCGAGAAGAAGGACGGGAAATGGGTCGTGGCCAAGCCCGCCGGCAAGGACTTCTGGCTCATCTTTCAGCTCCGTGATAAGGCCGGCGCGAAGGCCCGCACCGGGCGCCTGCATTACGACGAGACCAACTGCTCGGAGTGCAACAATCCGGAGTGGCTCTGCAAATGCGAGGAGCTGAAGCGGGCCAAGGGCGGTAAGAAGTAGTCGTGGGGCCGGCCGGCATTGCGACTCCGGCGTGGTGCGCGATGATGCACCGTGCCGCCCGAGGAATCGCCGACTGCTCCGCTTCCGCCCGGACAGCGCGCCCGGGGGGACTTCCCGCGCTTCGGACTGACCCAATTCGCCAACCGCTTCCCGGCGGAGACGGCGCGGATCAACCTCCAGCTCGAAGGCGAGGTCGCCGAGTCGGTGACGATCGGCGAGGAGTTGCGTGAGCTGGCGCGGGTCGAACTCACGGCCGATTTCCACTGCGTCACCACCTGGACCACGCGTGGGCTGCGCTGGAGCGGATTTCGCTTCGCCGACTTCCACGAGCGCCTCGTCCTGCCCCGCGCGCGGCCGGCCGCTTCGGCACAGTTCGTCATCCTCCGCGGCCAGGACGGTGCGCGCACCTCGCTGCCGCTGGCCGATCTCCTCGCGCCCGACGTCCTGCTGGCCGATCGCCTGCACGGCGAACCGCTGTCCCTGGCCCACGGCGCGCCGCTGCGGCTGGTCGCGCCGGCGCACTACGGCTACAAGAATGCCAAGCACCTGAGCCGGGTGGCGTTCTGGTCCGACGACCGGCATTTCCGCCCCTCGGCCTTCCGCTTCATGGATCATCCGCGAGCCCGGGTGGCCTTTGAAGAACGCGGCCGCTACTTCCCGGGTTGGTTTTTGCGCCTGCTTTATCGCCCGCTGGTCGGGCCGACGATTCGCCTCTTCGCGCGGCGACTCGAGGAGCGCCGGCGCAGCGGAGCGGGCTGACCACTACCACGTCAGCCTGGCGTACCAACGGTCGTCGAGCCGGCGCGCCAGCGAGCGCCGCTGCTGTCGGGCCGGACCGCGATATTCGTCGAGGCTGCCCACGACCTGGTCGGCCGGCGGATCGCCGTAGACGAGTTCCAGCCGCCAGCCCTCGCGGCCGAAGCCGAAGCCATCGAGCGGGAAATGCAGCCCGTCGGTCGCACGCGTGACCGACTGCAGCTTGAGCCGTCGAAAGAGCGCCCGGTAGGCCTTGAACCGTTCCGCGCTGAGCCCGGATTTGTCGGGCTCGGCGTCGCGCTGCACGCGCGGATCGACCCGGAACGCGCCATCGGTCCGGATGGCCTGGAAGGCCGAGTCTTCGCTGAAGAGGCGCCGCAGTTCGTCGAAGTCCGCGCGATCGCGCTGGAAACGGTCGACCAGCTTCTCGTCCCGCGGCGGTTCGGCATGGCGCAGTACCTGAATGCCCACGAACGCGCCGAGCAAAACCAGCACCAGCAGCACGAGCAGGAGCGGACTGGAGCGCAGTTTCACCGTCCGCATTGGAAGCCGAACCGGGCGGGCGCGCAATCTCCGCTCTGCCGGTCGACGCTCAGACGAAGGCCCGCCGGTCGCGCAGGGCGCGAGCCAGTTGCTTCAGGTAGGCCGCCCGGGAGATGTCGATGGCTCCGAACTGCCGCAGGTGCGGGGTCGTCCACTGCAGGTCCAGCAGCGAGAACTTCCGCTCCCGCAGCCGCTGCACGAGCGCGTGCAGCGCCACTTTCGAGGCATCGGTCTCGCGATGGAACATCGACTCGCCAAAGAACGCCCCACCCAGCGCCACGCCGTAGAGCCCGCCGACGAGCCTGCCTTCGCGCCAGCACTCCACGCTGTGCGCGAGACCCAGCTGATGCACCGCGCAGTAGCTGTCGAGAATGACCGGACTGATCCAGGTCTCATTGCGTTCCGCGCAGCCGAGCATGACCTCGCGGAACGCGGTGTCGATGCGCACTTCAAAAGGATTCCGTTTCAGCCGCCGCGCGAGTCCGTGCGGAATATGGAAGCGGTCCTCGCCCAGCGGCAGCACGCCACGGGGATCGGGCGAGAACCAGCCGATCTCGCCATCCTCCATGGCCATGGGAAAGAGTCCCTGCCGGTAGCCCTGAATGAGGAGCGATGGCGGGATCATGCGCGCTGCGGAATAGTTTGGGGCGGGTCGGAATTCAACCCAGAGGGCGGGAAATTCACCGCACACGCGCTCCGGCAAAAAGTCCCGTTGACAACCTTTCGGCCATCGTTTCTCCTTGGGCACGGTTCGTTTCTCCACCCGCTGCGCCGGGTCGGCCTGCATCAGTTGATCGGGTCATTCGTTTCGAGTCGCCTCCACGCACCCCGTGTCTGGCACTTGGCAGGAGCAATCGCGGACTCATCGGCGGCGGCAGGCCGCTCCAAGCATTACGCAGTCAATCATTTTCCACCATGGCTGGTCACAGCAAATGGTCCAAGGTTAAACACATCAAAGGACCGCTCGATCAAAAGCGCGGTCAGTTGTTCAGCAAGCTTTCGAAGGAGATCGCGCTGGCCGCCAAGCTCGGCGGCGGAGATCCCGGCGGAAACATTCGTCTGCGCGCCGCCATCCAGGCTGCGCGGGATCAGAACATGCCGAACGACAACATCGACCGCGCCATCAAGCGCGGCACCGGCGAGCTCGGCGGCGCGGCCATGGAGGAGATCGTGTACGAAGGCTACGGACCCGGCGGCGTCGCGCTGCTGGTCGAGACGGCCACGGACAACAAGAACCGCACGGCGCAGGAGATGCGCCTGCTCTTCACGCGCAATCACGGCAATCTCGGCGCCAGCGGCAGCGTGGCCTATCTCTTCCATCGGCGCGGACTCCTCAGCGTGCCGAAGTCGGCCGCCAGCGAGGACCGGCTGATGGAGCTGACGCTCGAAGCCGGGGCCGAGGACATCGCCGAAGCGGGCGACGCCTTCGAGATCACCACGCCGGTCGATCGCTTCTACGCGGTCGGCGAGGCGCTCCGCTCGGCCGGTATCGCGCCGGAGGCGCAGAAACTGGTCTATCTCCCCACCTCGCACACGCTGGTGAGCGATCCGCAGACCGCCGCCCAGGTGCTAAAGCTGCACGACGCGCTCAGCGACAACGATGACGTGCAGCACGTGCACGCGAATTTCGACATCCCCGACGAAGTACTGGCGCAGGTCGCCGCCTGAATCGGCGCCCGTCTCCGGGCGATTCACCCACCCTTTTCTTTCCATGACTGAACCCACCGAATCCACTGCGCTCGCCACCAGCGAGAAGCCCAAACGCCCCCGCGCCAAAAAGGCTGCGGCCGCGCCGACCGCCGATGCCGCGGTCGAGACCGCCCCGAAGCCCGCCGCCCGGCGTCGCAAGTCCGCCGCTGCGCCTGCCGCCGAGACTGCGCCCGCGCCGGCTCCCGCTCCCGCCGCGGCTCCTGTGCCGGCACCGACCCACGAAGCCGCACCCGCGCCCGCAGCGGCGCCGTCCGCTCCCACCAGGCGTTCGCGTCGGACGAGCAAGAAGACCGATGCCGAGTCCGCGCCTGCTCCGGTCTCCCAGCCCGTCGCCGCGGAGCCTGCTCCGGCCCCGACGCCCGCGCCCGCGCCGGCTCCGACGCCGGTCGCCGCGGCCCCTGCTCCCGCTCCGGTTGCGCCGCCCGCGCCCGCGCGGGCCACCACTTCCGCTCCGGCGCTGCAGCCCGAGGAATGGCGTCCGGGCTCCGGTGAGGTGCGCACGGTGCCCTCGTCCGAGGCGTCCCAGCCTCATGGTGCGCCCGGCCACGGCCAAGGAGGTCAGGGCCAGGGCGGACAGGGCGGTCAGGGCTATCAGCGCCGCTTCGACCGCTTCCGTTTCCGCGACAAGCGGGATCGCCAGCAGGACGGCGGTCAGCGCGGCGGCGGCGACCAGAACGGCGCGCCCCAGCCGCCGGGCGGTCCGCGCGAGGACCGGCGCGATCGCGACCGGGACCGTGACCGCAATCGTGACCGCGAGCGGGGCGAGTCCGCGCAGGTCGTGGAACGCGACCCGAACGAGCCGATCGAATACGCCGAGGGCATTCTCGAACTCAGCGGCAAGGGCTTCGGCTTCCTGCGCGAGGCCAAGCGCCAGTTCGCGCAGCATCCGCTCGACACCTTCGTCACGCCGGAAGTCTGCCGGAAGTACAACCTGCGCGACGGCATGTGGATCAGGGGCGAGACCCGCCGCAGCCAGCGCGGGCCGCAGATGTACAAGCTCGTCTCCATCCACGGGCGCGACCCCGAGGAGCAGCGCAACGTGCCGCTCTTCGAGGACCTGACGGTTATCAACCCGCGCAAGCGCTTCAAGCTCGAGACGACCTCGGAGCGCTTCACCACGCGCGTCATGGACCTCATGGCGCCGATCGGCAAAGGCCAGCGCGGTCTGCTCGTCGCCCCGCCTCGCACGGGCAAGACGACCTATCTGCGCCACATCGCCGAGGCCATCGAGCAGAACCACCCGGAGGTGCACCTCATCGTGCTGCTCATCGACGAACGCCCGGAGGAGGTGACGGAATTCAAGCGCACGATCAAGACGGCCGAACTGATGGCCAGCTCGAACGACAGCGACCTGAAGACGCACACCAAGATCGCCCAGATCGCCATGGAGCGCGCCAAGCGCCTGGTGGAGATCGGCAAGGATGTCTTCATCCTGCTCGACTCGATCACCCGCACGGCCCGCGCCTTCAACAACGCCCTGGGCCACGGCCGGACCGGTTCGGGCGGCCTCGACACGCGGGCGATGGAGATTCCGCGTAAAATCTTCGCCGCGGCCCGCAACACCGAGGAGGCCGGCTCGCTGACCATCATGGCGACCGCGCTCATCCAGACGGGCAGCCGCATGGACGACGTCATCTTCCAGGAGTTCAAGGGCACCGGCAACATGGAGCTCGTGCTCGACCGGCAGATCAGCGATCAGCGCATCTTCCCGGCCGTGGACATCTACCAGTCCGGCACGCGGCGCGAAGAGCTGCTGCTGCAGGAGTGGGAGCTCGACAAGATCAACACCATCCGCCGCGGCCTCGCGGGCGGGAAGCCGATCGACGCCATCGAGCGCCTGCTGACCTTCATGCGGAAGTATCCGACGAATGCGCAGATGCTGATGAGCATCCCGGGCTGAGCGCCTTCGCTCGTTCTCGAAAGCGCCGGCAGCTGCATGCTCGCCGGCGCTTTTTCCTTACTGCGCCGGACGCCCCGCCGGGATGGTCGCGCGCAGCCGGAAAAATCCGGGCGCTCCGCTCCAGTCGAGGCGATAGAGCGCGGTTTCCGCGTCGAGCGGGGTGCTCAAGCTCCCCTCGCCGATCGGAGCCCACTGCTGCAGGTCGGCGGAGAACTCCAGCTCCGCGGCGACGCCCGCCAGCAGGCGACGACGCCGATATTCCACCACCACTCCCACGCCCACCGCGCGGATGCTTAAGCCCCCGGGAGGAAGTGCCTGGCCGGGCGGCGTGTTCTGCACGAACTCCAGCAGATTGGCGAGGCCGTCGCGATCGGGATCGCCCGCCGCCGTGCGGTCGGCGCGCGGACCGAAGACGCCGCTGTCGGCCCAATAGGCGTAAGTCTGCGCCACCTCGAGTCGCGCGATCTCGCTCGTCGCGCTGCCGGCGAAGCTGTTCACGACCACGCGGTAGTCTCCCGCGGCCGACAGTCCCAGCTGGGTCAACGTCAGCGTCGGCTGGGTCGCACCGACCAGCGCGCTGTCGCCCTTGTACCATTGGTAGCCGAGCGTCGGCGTGCCGCTGGCCACGACGCTGAAGGTGACCGCGCCGCCCGTGCTGCCCGTCTGCCCTTGCGGCTGCTGGGTGATGACCGGCGCTTGCGGCGCGGTCAGCGAAAGACCGACCACGATGGGATCGTGGTCCGAGGTGCGATACGGCGTGCCGACATTCACCGCGGCCTGCGCGGGCGACTTGTTCTCGAGATTGTAGTCGAAGTAGATCGGCTCGTCGGAGTTGCTGTGCCAGGCCTGCGCGCCGGTCACCTGCGAGGCAAGGCTCGGCGTGGCCAGCGCATGATCGAGGTGGCCCCATTGACCGGAGAAGACATACGAATAGCCGCCGGGCCCTTCGAACGTGCGCGTGAGGTCGACGTAACCGGCGGCCTTCAGCGCGGTGATCGGATCCTCCAGCGCGTAGCTGTTGAGGTCGCCGATGATGAGGAAATCCGGATCGCCGCTCCCGGTGGGATCGGTCGCCAGCCAGGCGGTGAGCGCCTGCGCCTCCTGCACCCGTAGACGGTTGTTCGTGCCCTGGCCGTCGCCCTGGTCCTGATTGAGCGGGTCGCCGCCTGCCGCGCCCGCCTTAGCCCGGAAGTGGTTGATGCAGACGGTCAGCTTCTGCCCGCTGGCCAACTCGCGAAACGTCTGCGCGAGCGGCGGGCGGGCCACGCCGAAGGAGACATCGTTCGACGTGGCCGGCGTTCCGACCGGTTCGACGGTCTGCGTGCGGTAAATCAGCGCGACCTTGATGGCATCGGTCCCCAACGCGAAGGCTGGCACCACGGCCGTGTAGGTCGCCCGTCGATTGGCTGCGTTCAGGCTGTCGACGAGATCCTGCAGCGCGCTGGTCGGCCCGTAGCCATCGTTCTCGATCTCGGTCAGACCGTAGATGTCGGCATCGAGCGAGGTCAGGTTCGCGATGATCTTGGCCCGCTGGCGCGCGAACTCCTCCGCGGTGTTGGCACCCCGGGCGGTCGGGAAGCCGCCGCCGAGTCCGTTGCCATTGAAATAGTTGAGCACGTTCGCGCCCACGACCTTCAGGTTGCCGCCGACCGCTGGAGGACCGGTGCGCGGATTCGCGTCGACGAAAACGGGCGGCACCGTCGGCTCGAGGCGGTAGCTGCTCGTGCCGCTGGCCGACAGAATGCCGGTGAGGCCCGTGACCGTGGTGCCGGCGCGCAGGGTCTGTCCGGGTCCGAAGACGAACGGCGTGGGCGCTGGGAAAGAGACCGTCGAACCGTCGTTCACGGTGAGCAGGTTGAGGTTGTTGGCCGCCTGCAGCGCATTGGCCGCCGCGCCGGGTGCGACCACATTGGTGGGCTGCGCGAGGCGGCCGTTCGAGAGCTGGAAATCGCCTGCCGAACCGAGGGTGAAGTTGTTCGTCACGGTCAGCGTCTGCGGCAGCACCACGCGCATGCTTTCGTAGCGCTCCAGCGCGCCGACGCTCGCCAATGGCAGGGTCAGCGACACCGCGGGCGGCAGCGGCGCAAACCCGCCCAACTGGGTCGATTGCACGGGCGAAAGCTGAGTCAGTCCGCTGGTCTCGCTCACGATGCCCACGCATTCCACCAGCTGGCCCACCGTCACCGTCGGCGCGGTGCCGTTGTCGTTCACGAAGATGCCTTCCGAGGTGGCGTCGTTCGCGTCGGCCTCCTCGTCGGGCGCCTGCACGAAGAAGCCGCGCAGTCCGCTGGCCGTGTTCTGAAACGCGCCGGTGACCACTCCGCGGAGGCGCACGGTCTGTCCCTGCAGCGGACTGCTGCTGCCGCTGCCCTGCACCGTGTGAATGGGCGTGACCGTGACAGGCGAGGCGCTGGTGCTGAAGCTGAACGTGTAGTCGCTCGCGAGACTCTCGCCGGTGTCGAGACTGACCACCTGGCCCGCCAGCACGGTCACGGTGACCGTCTCGGAGAAATCGAACTGGGGAGCCGCCTGCAGCGCGAAACTGAAGGGCCCGCCGGTGACGGTCGCCGTGTGCGGTCCGCTGCTCGAGCCATTGATCGTGAACCACGCCCCCTGCAAGGAGACCGGCTGATTGAACGTGATGCCGATGGCGCGGTTCGGCGCGACCAGGGTGGCCCCATTCGCCGGGCTCACGAAGGCCACATCCAGGGGACCGGGCTTCGCGTCGGTGGCGAGCGTGAATTGATCGATGGCCAGCGCGTCGTCGACCCCGGCGTCGTTGACGTCCACCCACCGGATCACCAGCGTCTGGCCCGGCTGCCAGTTCACGCCGCTCAGCTGCCCGACGACGAGCCGCTGATTCGCCGGCAGGCGGCCGTCGAGCACGCTGGCACCGGCGGTACCGACCACCGGCGAAGCCAGGTCCAGCTGCGCCGCAGCCGTGAAGAGAGTGTCGGCGTCGCCGATGGAAGCGGCCCCGACCGAATACGAGAACCGCAGCACGTTGGCCACGCCGGTCAGACCATTGCGCCACTGCTGCCCGGTGTAGGAAATGCGGACCTCCTGAATCGTCTCGGTCGTGGTGTTGACGAAAGCCGCGCCGAAACGCGGAATCGAGGTCCCGCTGGCCAGCGAGCCGAGGGATCGGTCGGAGTCGCCGCTGGCGCCGTAGGAGTAGGCGGCGCCCGTGGTGGAGTTGCCATTGTCGACCGCGAATCGCAGCGTCGTGCCCGGCGCCGCGCCAATGCTCCAGCCCGTCAGGCCGCTGGCACTGATCGGCGGCGCGCTGAGTTCCACCGTGGGGCCGACCACGCTGAAGGTCCCTGCGTTGGGCAGGGTGTCGAAGCTCTGGAAGTAGGTGCCGCCTTGGTACACGACCTGCCCTGGCAGCCCAGCCACCCCGCAGAGGGCGGCGCAAAGAAGCGTTCTCATTCCGATCATTGGCGAGCGGAGCCGTAATGCAGAGGTGTAAAAAGGCAATGCTCGAGCGTCTAAGCCGGGTGTGCCGCCCGCGGGGCACAGAATGCGCCCTGGCTTCCACCCCGCGGAATTCGAAATTCACATGGTGAAATAAGCTTGCGACGCTCGCGCCACTGAGGCAGGGAGGGAAAACCCGGCGCCGCGACTCGCGGCGCCCAACCCATTCACGCCATGTCTTCCACCCTCTCCATCCAAAAGCAGGTCCCTGGTCTCGACGAAGTCCTCACGCCCGCCGCCCAGACTTTCCTCATCGAACTGCACCGCCGCTTCAACCCGCGCCGGCTCGAGCTGCTGGCCGCGCGACAGGAGCGCGCCAAGGCGTCGGCCAACGGCGCCGCCTTCGACTTCTTCCCCGAGACGAAGGAGATCCGCGAGGGCGATTGGAAGGTCGCGCCCACGCCCGCGCCGCTGCAGGACCGCCGCGTCGAGATCACGGGCCCGGCCGAGCCGAAGATGATGATCAACGCGCTCAACTGCGGCGCGCGCTGCTTCATGGCCGACCTGGAGGACTCGCTCTCGCCGACCTTCGAGAACTGCATCAGCGGGCAGGTCACGCTCAGCAAAGCCATCCGTCGCGAGATCGATTTCGTCTCGCCCGAGGGCAAGGCCTACAAGCTCAACGAGAAGACGGCGGTGCTGCTGGTGCGTCCGCGCGGCTGGCATCTCAACGAGCGGCACGTCACGCTCGACGGCGAGGTCCTCTCGGGCTCGCTCTTCGACTTCGGGCTGCACTTCTTCCGCAATGCCAAGGAGCTGATCGCCCGCGGCTTCGGCCCCTATTTCTACCTGCCGAAGATGGAGCACTACCTGGAGGCGCGACTCTGGAACGATGTCTTCAACTACGCGCAGGACTACTGCGGCGTGCCGCGCGGCTCCGTCCGCGCCACCTGCCTGATCGAGACGCTGCCGGCGGTCTATCAGATGAACGAGTATCTCTACGAGCTGCGCGATCACGCCGCCGGCCTGAACGCGGGCCGATGGGATTACATTTTCAGCGCGATCAAGAAGACCTCGTTCCGGACCGACATCACCCTGCCCGATCGCGCCATGATCACCATGACGGTGCCGTTCATGCGCGCCTACACGGAGCTGTTGGTCAAAACCTGTCACAGCCGCGGGGCCCACGCCATGGGCGGCATGAGCGCCTTCATCCCGAGCCGCAAGGATGCGGAGGTCAACGCCCGCGCCATGGCGCAGGTCGAGAACGACAAGAAGCGCGAGGCCGGCGACGGTTTCGACGGCACCTGGGTGGCGCACCCCGATCTCGTGCAGCTGGCCACCAAGTGCTTCGACGAGGTCCTCGGCGAGAAGCCGAACCAGAAGGATCGCCTGCGCAGTGAGGTGCAGGTCGAGGCATCACAACTCTGCGACCTGACCGTGCCCGGCGGGAAGATCACGGAGGCTGGCTTCCGCAACAACGTCAGCGTCGGCATCCAGTACATCGAAGCCTGGTACCGCGGCAACGGCGCCGTCGCCATCTTCAATCTGATGGAGGACGCCGCCACCGCCGAAATCGCGCGCGCCCAGCTCTGGCAGTGGGTGCAGCGCGGCGCGAAGCTGGAGGACGGCCGCACCATCACCCGCGAGTTCTACAGCCAGGTGCGCGACGAGGAGATCGAGAAGATCGGCGGACGCGACAAGGGCCGGATCGGCGACGCGGCCGATCTGCTCGACCAGCTCGTGCTGGCGGAGAAGTTCGAGGAATTCCTCACGTTGCCGGCCTACGAACAGCTGGGCTGACGGACTCGGCGGATTCATGGCGAGGCTTGCCGCGGCGGGCGATTTACGCTGACCTGCGTCGATGCCTCGCCTGCCTGCCCTCCGGCTCTTTCCTCTTCTCTGTGGACTCGCTCTCGCCACGCTGAATGGCGCGGCCGCCGAGAAAGCTCCCAAAGCTGCATCGAGGTCCGACGATTGGCTCGTGCTGCCCGGTTCCTACACCGGACGCCGGGTGGTGCGAGCGGAGAACGCGCCCCCACGGGTCTTCCGCGTCATCATCGAGGCTGGTCCGGCCACCCAGGGACAGCCACGCCTCATTTCGAGCTGCGGGGAAAAGCCGCTCGACGAGTTGGCGCTGCAGTTCACCAGCGCCAGTTTGCAGGGTTCGAAGGAACTGCGCGAGATGGCGTCCAAGAAGGTCGCCGTCTTCCGGATTCAAATGCACGCACCCAGCGCGGCCAACAGTTCCTACCAGGGCAGCAAAACAAGAGAAGTCGCGAATGAGAATGCCTTATTTTATACCCCAAAGCCTCCCTACCCACGTCAGGCCCGCAAGGAGGACGACAAGGGCACAGGCTTAGTGCGGGTGGAATGGCTCCCAGGACAAAAGAAGCCTGCTTACGTTTTCATGGAGAATAGTATCGGCTCGGCGCTCCTTGACACCTCCACGCTGCAGTGGGCCGTGCTCCACTGGGAGCGCAGCCAGACCGAGGCCGCGCTCGTCAAACGGATCCCGATCACCTACCGGCTGACGCCCGGAAGGCGCGCACGTCCCAACTTCTAGACTCGATCGCCCCCCGGCATGCGCCGCTTCCTCATCTGCGCCCTCGCCCTGAGCTCGCACGTGTCGTCCGCCGCCGAGCCTGACTTCGTCCCGCAGTGGGCCAAGAGCGCGGTCTGGTACCAGATTTTCCCCGAGCGCTTTCGCAACGGCGACCCGAAGAACGATCCGCAGCTGGCGGATCTCGCCGGTGCCTTCCCCGATCTGCCCGACCTCCCGTGGCAGATCAGCCCGTGGACGTCGGACTGGTACGAGCGTCAGCCGTGGGAGCGCTGGGAGGGCCAGCAGCGGCTCTTCGTGCGCGACGGTGAAACACGGCCCTCCAACATTCTCGACGTCGTGCAACGCCGTCGCTACGGCGGCGACCTGCAGGGCATCCTCGACCGCCTGGACTACCTGCAGGACCTCGGCATCAACGCGCTCTACCTCAACCCGGTTTTCGATTCGCCGTCGCTGCACAAATACGACGCGGTCTCCTACCACCACATCGACCCGAACTTCGGGCCCGACCCGGCCGGCGACCGTGCGTTGATCGCCAAGGAGAATCCGGGCGATCCGAAGACCTGGGTCTGGACCTCGGCGGACAAACTCGCGCTCAAGCTCATTCGCGAGCTCCACCGCCGCGGCATGCGTGTTATCTTCGACGGCGTCTTCAATCATCTCGGCTACAATTCGTGGCCGTTCGCGGACGTGCGCCGGCGGCAGCAGCAGTCGTCCTATGCCGACTGGTTCACGGTCAAATCGTGGGACGATCCGGCCAAAGGTACCAAATTCGACTACGAGGGCTGGTTCGGCTTCAAGACGCTGCCCGAGCTGCGTGAGGACGCGAACGGGCTGGTGGAAGGCCCGCGCAACTATGTCTTCGCCGCGACTCGGCGCTGGATGGATCCGGATGGCGACGGCAACCCCGCCGACGGCATCGACGGCTGGCGGCTCGACGTCGCCTTCTGCATCGCGCATCCGTTTTGGAAAGCCTGGCGCAAAGAGGTGAAGCGGATCAATCCGGAGGCGTATCTGACGGCCGAAGTCATCGAGCCGATCGAGCAGCTCAAGCCCTACCTTCAGGGCGACGAGTTCGATGCGGTCATGAACTACAACTTCGCCTTTGCCTGCGCGGACTATTTCGTGGCCGAGAAGAAGCGCATTCGCACGACCGAGTTCGACCGGCTGCTCGCAGATCTTCGGCGCGCCTTTGCACCCGGCGTGGCCTACGTGCAGCAGAACCTGTTCAGCAGCCACGATACCAACCGGATCGGCTCGCACATCGTCAACCGCGACGGCGTGGCTTTCCGCGACTGGGGCGCATACTTCGGCGCCTCGCAGGTGAGCAATCGCGGCTACGACACCCGCAAGCCGACGCCGGAAGAACAGCGCGCGCAGAGGCTGTTTGCAATCTTCCAAATGACCTACGTCGGCGCGCCCATGATCTACTACGGCGACGAAGTCGGCATGTGGGGCGCCAACGATCCGTGTTCGCGCAAGCCGATGGTCTGGGACGATCTGGATTACGCCGACGAGGTGTATCGCCCGGACGGCTCGAAGAGCGCGCAGCCGGACAAGGTTCAGGTCGACCGGCCGTTGCTGGCGCACTATCGCAAGCTCATTGCCCTGCGCCGGCAACATGCCGCACTCAATCTGGGCGACTTCGAGACGCTGGCCGCACTCGACGAGCCGCAGGTGTTCGCCTTCCGCCGTCGGCACGAGGCGGAGGAGATCGTTGTCGTGCTGAACAATTCGAAGGCCACGGAGTCGGCGGAGCTACCGCAGCTCGCGGCCGGACCCTGGCGCGACGTGCTCAACGACGAAGTGTTTCGCGCCGAGTCGAAAGGACTGCGCGTCCCGCTGCCGCCGCAGTGGGGTCGCATTCTGGTCCGAGACGCTGCCTCCCAGCGCTAGGCGTCGGGCGATGCCGGCAGGAGCGAGCGCAGCGCGGCGAAGAAGCGCGTCGCGTAGGCCGGGCCATCGACCAGCGGCGAAGCGGCGACCTCGCCGCGCAGGCCGGCCCGCAGGTCGCGCAGGCGAACGAGGTTGGTAGCCAGGTCCCGTGCGAGGCGAACGTACTCATCCTCCGATCGCGCAATCCATTCCGGATGGCCGACCGCGTGCAGCAGACTGACGCCAACGCGGGCCGCATGCCGATCGCCTTCCAGTACGACGACGGGCAGTCCCATCCAAAGCGCCTCGCAGGTGGTGGTCGTGCCTTGATACGGGAACGGATCGAGCGCGACGTGCACGCGGCCGTAGAGCGCCAGATGCTCGGCCAGGCCCGCGGTGAAGCCCCGCATTTCCAGCCGATCCGGCTCGAGCCCGTGCGCAGCGAATTGCGCCGCCAGGGTGGAGGCGTGCGCGGGGTCGGACAGGGCCTCGGATTTCAGGAACAGACGCGCTGCCGGCAACTCGCGCAGCAGCCGCGACCAGAGCGCGACCGTCTCGGGTGAGAGCTTGGCGGTGTTGTTGAAGGACCCGAAGACGATGGGAGCCTCCCCAGCCGGCAGCGTGGGCTCGGGCGCATTCGGCAGCGGGCGATAGCAGAGGAAGCACGGATCGAGTCGGAGAAGGCGCTCGCTGCTGAAGCTGTCGGCTCCCGGCGGATCGGTGTGGCTGTCGACCACGCGCGCATCGAAGGCCGGATGCCCGGTCGTGTTCGGATAGCCAAGGGCGTGCACGATGACCGGCGCGGGCGTGTGGCGGAGCGCGCCGAGTCGATTGCCGCCGGTGTGGCCGGAGAGTTCGAGGAGGACATCGAGCCGTTGCGCCCGGAGGAGCTGATCGAGGTCCGGATCGGACAGCGTTTCGACATCATGCCAGGCCGGCAGCAGCGCACGAAAACGCGGCTCCATGCGGTCGCCCGCTGCGGCCCGCTGGGTGGAGAAGGCGAGGCACTCGACGTCGGTCGGACGGTGCTCGAGCAGCGGCTCGAGGAAGAACCCCACCGAATGCGTACGCAAGTCGCCGGACAGAATGCCGACGCGGAGCGGGCGCGGGCCGGCCGTTGCAACGCTGGGCGGACGCGGGCTCCCGCCGAGCGCGGCGCCGTAGGCTTGGTGCCCGGCGAAATCGGCCTCGCGCGATTGGACGCGGAAGTTGCCGAGGTGGGCGCGGCCGGAGAGCATCGCGGCGTCGCGCGGATGCCGGGTGTTCCACGCGTCGAGATAGGCCAGCGCGTCGTCGATCCGCTGCGCCTCCCGCAAGCCATGCACGTAGAGCAGTGCGATCTGCCGCCAGTCCGGCCAACGTTCGAGGATGCGCTCGGCGGTGGCGAGCCACGCCGCCCGATCCCGCAGCGCCGCCTGGGCGAAGAAAAGGCCCTGCCAGGCCGGTTGATCCTGCGGGGCGATTGCCAGGGCGGCCTGGAATTCGGCCGCGGCTTCGGCCGGCTTCCCGCCCTGCAGCAGCGCATTGCCGAAATTCGCCCGCAGCGTGGCGGAGCGGGGCTCCAGCGCGGTGGCGCGCTGAAAATGGTGCATCGCCTGCTGCAGACGGCCGGCCCGGGCGAGCAGGATCGCCAGGACTTCGAGCGCATCGGCCCGACGAGGCGCGCGCTGACTGAGCACGCGCACCGCCGCGATGGCCGCTTCGAGGCGGCCTGCGTCGGCGTCGGCGAGGGCTTTCTGCAAGGCAGGGTCCATGGGGCCGCATCGGTCGCCGGACCGCAGGACCTGCGCAAGTCGGCGCGCGGCGCGGCAAACGCTCGACCGCTGGCGGTGGGGCTGGCAGCATGCGAGGGATTACTCCACGCCCATGAATCCCGACCTCGCAGCGATGGCCGCCCAAGCCGCGGCTGATCCCGCCCTCCAAGCCCAGCAGGAACAGCAGCGCCAGCAGGCCGCCGAATCCGCCAGTCCTGCCCTCGAAACCGCTGGCGAAGTGGTCAGCGGGGCGGTCGATGTGCTGACGACCGAGGGCATCGGCTCCGCCGCTTCCGCCGCCACCGAGGCGGTGGTGGAAGGCGCCAGCACGCTGCTCGAAGCGGCGGGAGGCATCTTCTCGATCTTCGACTGACGCGGTCGCCCGACCGCAAAAAAGCCCAGGACGGCGGACCGTCCTGGGCTGTGATTTACGCGTCGCGCGACGCCCGACCCTGCTGGAAAAGCGCCTGCAGGCCCGGCAGCACGACGGTCGGCTGCAGTCCGCCCTGCTCCATCGACTGCAGGAAGCGCAGCGTGCCGAGGGCCGGCTGCTGCTCGATCAAACGAGCCGCGTTCGCCAGCGAGCGCAACGCGGCATTCTCGCCCCGAGCTCGCTCCAGCGCCGCCTGACCGGCCTGCCGTGCCTGCAGCACCTCAGCATAGGCCTTGCGAAGTTCGCCCGGGAGCATGACGTCTCGCAGCTCCGCGCTTTCGACCGCCACGCCGAGCTTCTCGCCCGCCGCGGCCAGTTCGGTGCGGAGGCCCTCGCCGAGCGCGAAGCGCCGCGCCAGCAATTCGTCCAGCGGCAGCTGCGCCAGCGCCAGCCGGACGGCCGACTGCGCCGCAGCGTAGAGATGCACGACGTAGTTGTCGATCTCCAGCACCGCACGCACCGGGTCGGTCACCCGCACGGTCAGCATGAGGCTGAGCTTGATCTGGGCGTGGTCTGCGGTCAGCACCTCCTGGCCCGGCACCTGCAGCAGCGTGCTGCGCAGATCGACCACGCGCAGCGTGTAGTCGCGACCCCAGCGCACGTGGCGGCCCGGCGAGAGCGTGGTCTGGTGCCGGCCGAACTGTGCGAGCAATCCGACCGTGCCGTCGTGCACGACAAAGACATGGTGGAAGCGGTGCACGGCCAGGAAGGCGATGGCGCCAGCGGCGACGAGGGAGGCAGTGGCGAATTCGAGGAACATATCGGATGGATTGAGATGATTCCGCCGGCGGACGCCGGGGTCGTCCCGCGGGCCTGCGGCCGAAGCCGGGGCGCAGAGCGGTCGGTCCCCTGCCCGGAGCGGGCAGGCGCCCGCCGGCGGAGATGTGGTCACGTTCTCAGCGTGTGGAGCGACGGTCAGTCGCGTGGGAATCCGCAGAACCGGAGCGGCGATGCCGGCCGGCCGCGGAAAATGGTTGGATCGGAGTCGCGGCGCGGATTCAGAATCCGATCCGCTTCGGCTCGAAAGCAGCGCGCGAGCCGGGGTTCAGCACGTCGGAAAGCGGCAACAGTTCACGGGCGTCGGTCGGATCGAGCGTCAGGCCACGAATGGCCGCCACCCGTTCCGCGGTGCCGCGCGGGAGCGGCTCGAAGCGCCGCTCGCAGCGTAGTCGACCCGGGCGCAGCAGCGCGGGATCGATCGCCTCGCGCCGACCGTTCATGGTGCAGAGCAGATGCAGCTTGAGCATCCGCCCCGCCAGACCGTCGGCGATGTTGAGCAAGGCGGAGACGGCCTCGCGGGTCTCGCCCCGACTCGACCAGAGCATGAGCTCGGCATCCTCCAGGACGATGACTTTCACCCGGTCGGGCCGCCGCTCGTTCTCGCCTCTCCAAAACGGAATGAGTTCGGGCGAGGTGAAGGCGTCGTCGCGCGAGGTGGGCAAGTTGTAGAAGACGTGGCTCGAGCGCAGCCGCTGGATGAGCAGCGCGATGAAGCTGGTCTTGCCCGTGCCCGGTGGACCGTCGAGGAGCGTGAGCCCGCCGACCTGGCCGGTGGTGCGATCGTGGAACTGCTGGATCCATTCGAGCGCATCCGCGCCGTAGCTCAGGGTGACGAATTCATCGCCCGGGTCGGGCAGAACCTCGTCGACCTGTTCGGTCACGAACTCGTTGTCCTCGAAGCGCAACAGCTGGAAGCTCGGCTTGTCTTCGCTCTTGGGCAGTTGGTCGAGCGCCGCCCGAATC
Source organism: Verrucomicrobiota bacterium (assembly GCA_018240025.1). Taxonomy (GTDB): domain Bacteria; phylum Verrucomicrobiota; class Verrucomicrobiia; order Chthoniobacterales; family SZAS-18; genus SZAS-18. The sequence goes on along the minus strand of JAFEGM010000018.1, from coordinate 60,615 downwards.
TCGCGATAGACGGCGTCGGCCTGCTCCTGATCGGCGGCGTAGATGCCGAGATTGTTCACACCGTTACCGCGGACCCAGACGAAGCAGTCGGCGGAAAAGCGGAAGACGATCTGCGTCCAGACGAGTGCCTGGCCTTTGCGTCTCCGCGAGCCACGGAAGCGGCGGGAGGCGTAGACCTCGGCCAAGTGGTCGATGGCGCGATCGTCCGTCTCGGCGAAGATGCGGTGATAAGGTGATTCGGCAAATGTGGCCCAGAGGTCGGAGAAGAGTCCGCAGTCCATCTCGGCCCGAATCGTCACGGGATGAGTCATGAAATTAGGTGCCGGTAGTCCGGCGTATTAAACAATAGAATAGAGGTGCCTACCCGACACTAATCAGGCGGCAAGACACGAAGATAGAACCGCGCACAGCGGTGACTTGAAGTGGATCGGAAGCGATGCTCCTCGGGTGCGAGCGATGAGGCCGAAGCCCAGATCAACGGCAACCGGTCAATTCGCCGCCCATTGCGGCAGGTGACGCGCTCCGCGAAAGCCTCAGAAGGAACTCACTTACCGATCCGCGAAACCGAATCGAAGCGGCGCATCCTGAGCGACCCTCGCCTGGCAGGCAATCCCCGCCCTCCGGCGGCCGGCCGGATGACTGTAGAGGGGATGGCGAGGCGTGGGAACATGGCTTGAAGAAGTGTGCGGAGAATGACGACAGAAATCCGTATCGTCAATAGAATTCTTCGCCACCGGTAAATTAATTTCAGCGCGGGACCGCCGACGCCGCCGAGAAGGGTCGTCCCTCGCGCAATTGCACCGGCAACAGGCGGGCCGAAGTCAGCCGACCGCCTGACGAGACGTGCAGTTCGAGCAGCGCGCCGGCATTCCACCAAGCCACCTGCGGCGCGCCGTCGAAAACGAGGTTGCCGAGCGAAAAGGCCACCGGCACGCCGGCCAGCATTTCGAGGGGCTGCACGCGGTGCGGCCCCGCACCGACGATGGCGTCGGCCCCGGATCTCGCGAGCCAGCGAGCGAGCTCCGTTTGGGCTTCGCTCGGCTCCTCCACGCCTTCCAGTCCCCAGTGGGCGAGAGCGATGACCACGTCGGCCTCCCGCCGCGCCTGCGACAGCGCCTCGGCCACGGCCGGTCGATCGGTCGCGAGTGCGAGCCGCAGAGCACGTAAGCCGGTCGGCTCAGCGGGCACCGCGCAGACGGCGACAAACGCGATCCGCACGCCGGCCGCGGTGGTCAGGATCGCTGGCGCGCAGGCCGCCGCGGCATTTTCCCCCGCCCCCACGACTCGCAGTCCGGTCCCGCGGAGCCGATCCAGCGCCTCGGCCAGGCCGGCGTCGCCGAAGTCGTCGGCGTGGTTGTTGGCCAGCCCGACCACGCGCACGCCAGCGGCCTGCAGGGCTTCGCCCGCGTTCGGCGGAGCACGGAGGCAAAATTTGCGGCCCGCCATCGGCTCGCCCGACAGCGCGGGCACACCTTCGAGATTCAGCGCCACCGCCGCAGCGTCGCGCAGGAGCGGCGAGAGTCCCGCCAGGACGTTTTCGCCGGCGGCCACGGCTGGGGCGAGGCTGCGCCCGAGCATGACGTCTCCTCCGACCAGGAGGCGCTCACCGGGAGGCTCGTCGGCCGTGTAGAGGTCGAAGACCTCGGCTCCACGCTGTCGCAGCAGCGCCCCCAGCGTGAGCATCGCGGCCGGCCCCTCGAGCTGGTGCGCGAGGAGATCGGAGGCGTCGAGCACGCCGAGCGGCGGACGATCCTCCAGCACGGCCGCGACGTGACTGCCGAGATGTACGATCAAGCCCGCACGCAGCTGCGCCGCAGTGAAGCGGACCGCGCCCGCCCGCTGCGCCCGCCCGACCATGCGCAGGTGCTCGCGCAGCTGTTTCGGATCGGACCAAGGCACCAGCCGGCCGGTCGCGCGCAGGGCCGCCACCACGAAGTTCCCGCAATCCGCGCCGAGTCCGCACTCGGGGCCGCTGCGTCCATCAACTCGCAGGGCGCTGCCGCCGAGCAGGTAGGGCAGCGCGAACTGCTCCGTCAGCGCGGCATGCAGCCTCTCGCCAGAAAAGCGTCGGACCTCGATCGGCTCGCTTTCGCGCTGGACTCCGTTCGGCAGCCGCACCCGCGCCACGAAACGCCCGCTGCCGCACCCCGAGGCGGGATCGAAGACCTCGCGCACCTCCGCCAGCGGCAGGTCACGCCCGGTCCCCACCCGCCGCTCATGCCAGCGCGGACGCGGGGCGGCCCCAGCGGCAAAGCCCGTCCAGTTCGCGTCGCGGGCGAGGAGATTGACGCGCGGGTGCTGCGGCGTCAGCGCCAGCCACTCGATCTCCACCCCGGCCGGCAGCGGAGGATCGATGCATAGCACGGCCGATTCGGCCACGGGCACGCGCCAGATCCCGTCCACGCTGGGCCGCCCGTCGCGCACGCTCGGCACGGGCGGCGCTGCGGCCTGCTGCCACCGGGCCAGCAACTCCTCCCAGCGGGCGACCTCGTGCGTCACGCGCAGCCGATGCCGCGCAGCCAGGAGCCGCCCGCGCAGCGACTCGGGCGCTGCGTCCAGGTCCCAGCGCGGGATCGACTGGCCGGCTGCGCGCAGCTCCCGGGCTCGCATCGACCGATCGGGCCCAGCGTCTCGAAACGGCTCGAACTGCACCGCCGCCGTCGGCAGCGACAACGCGCCCCGCAGCGCGAGTTCGGCGAGGCGGTGCGCCTGCGCGTCGTCGCGGAGCCACGGCCGCGATAAGGCAAAAGTCACCGCGACGAGTGCGGGACGCTGCCCGATCCAATCCCAGAGCTGCTCGAACGCGGCTGGTAACGCGGCATCCGAGACGGCGGCGAAGTAGTCGAGATCGACGCTGACGACGAGCGGTGTGCCATCGTCCCGCCAGGCCGCGCGCAGCCGTTCGAAGGACTCGACGCGGTACCGCTCCCCCACCCGCCCGGCCGACCGCGGGAAGGCTTCCTCATGGGTGTCGAGCAGCTCACGCGCGATCTTCTGCCGATGCAACTGGCTGCCCCGGGTGAGGCGCTCGCCCGGTACCCAGACCACCTGGGCAAACGGCGACGGCATGAGCGGCTCGATCCAATCGAAGCACTGGATCGCGCCCCGCTGACGCCAGCGTTCCAGCCGTTCCGCACGCTCGTCGGACGATCCACGCGCCGCAGCAGCGTGCGAATCTCGTCCGAGCCCGGCACGGCCGAGGCGTCGCTGTGGGCATCGAAATGCAGCAACGTGTGGGCGGTCTCCAGCTCGAGCCGCTGCGCGAGCCAGTGAAACGAGCCGGCGTGATTTTCCTCGAAGTAGATCGGCAGGACCGCCCCAGGCTGCGCGCCGGCGAAGCCGGGGGCCAGCAGCATCCATAGCGAGACCACGGCGGCCCACGCCTGCCGGAGTCGGAGCCCGCCCCACATGGCTCAGCGCGCGCCCTGAATCTCCGGCTTCTTGGCCAGCCGCGCGCGCAGTCCGAGATAGGAAATGCAGGTGTCGCGATAGGCGCTGCCCCGATGAACCGACTTGATGACCAGCTTGACCGTCCGGACCGGTTTGTCGTACCCGCGCACCGGCACCGGATAGGGCTCTCGAAACACCTCGTCCGGGAAGTTGGCCTGGAAGGTGTGCTCGCCGTTGAGCGTGATCTGGGCCGAGGCCACGCGGTTGTTCTTGCTCCAAAGGTCCTTCTTCTCGCTGTGGTGGAAACCGGGGAAGACCAGCAGCGCAGCCAGCGGCAGCGGGTTCGTCACCGTCAGCGTGACGGACTCGCCGATGCCATCGCCCTCGGTGCCCTCGGCCCACGCATGCTCGCCGCCGTAGCGCTTGCGCATATTCTCAGGTCCGTAGGTCTGACCCGATTTCGAGGGCGTTAGCACCGAGCTTGCGGTCGCCTCGTAGATCGTGTGGTCGAGGAACGCCTTGTTCCCGACGATGCGATACTCGGCGTAGTTCGTCTCATTCGCCGGCTCGCCCAGCGGATACGTGCGTCCGTAAGCGATAGAGGCCGGCTCGGTCACGATGCGCAGATCGTCCGCCTGCGTCGGCCGCAGCTTCTCGAAACTCCATTCCCAGCGGGTCGGCGAGGTCTGCCTGAAACGGCCGTTCGGAGCCGTGATCCGCACGTTCTCGACCTGCGGCAGCAGCGCATTCACCACCACGCGGCCCCGGCCGATCGGATCCTTCCAAGCCCCCGCGGGCGAGAACCGGTAGGCGAAGAAGCGTGGCTCCCGCCGGGTATCGTCGGAGACATCGCTGCCGTGATCCGCGTACCGTGACCGATAGGCGATGGCGATCTCGCGCGTCTGTCCTGGGCCAAAGGGAATGACCGAGCGTCGCCAGCGGCGCACCGGGGCGAAATCGTCGGTCTCCTTGGCGTCCGCCACCTTGGCGGGCGTGCCCTTGGCGTCGACCGTCACGACCGGCAGCGCCGAGCCGTCGGCGGCGATCGTGTAGCGCTCGACATCCCCGGTCCAGCTCTCGACGGGGAAGAAGAACGGCTGTTCGACGGCGCCCTCCGCGTTGCGCATCCGGTACTTCAGCCGGACCTCGGCGAATTCCTGGTGCAGGTCGATCTGCAGATCCTCCTGCAGGATCGAGACCTCCGTGTTGCGGCTGGAGGCGAGCACGGTGCCATCGCCGGTCATGACGATGCCGTCGGCATGCGGGCCGCCGTTGGCCCCGGCAGACCCAGGATGAAGGACGCAGGCCGCCAACGCGACGGCTAGGGGAAGCGAGTGACGCATCCGCAACGCTCGACCCAACCGCGTGCCGCGGCCAGCGGAATGCGGTTGCGAGCGCCGCTACTTCCCCTTCTCCGCCAACAACGCTTCGTGGGCCTTGGCCAGCTCCTCGCGCTGCGCGGGATCGACCGTCGGATACTCCAACTCCAGGCTGTCGAGCGCGGAGATGATGGCATCGGCCACGACCAACCGCGTGAACCACTTGTTGTCGGCCGGCACGACGAACCACGGCGCGTGCTTGGCCGACGTATTGCGGATCATGTCCTCGTAGGCGCGCTGATACTCGTCCCAGAAGCCGCGCTCGCGCACGTCGCCGAGTTCGAATTTCCAGTTCTTCTCGGGGTCCTCCAGCCGCTCGAGGAAGCGCTTGCGCTGCTCCTTGCGCGAGACGTGGAGGAAGAACTTCAGCACGACCGTGCCGTTGCGCGCGAGATGGCGCTCGAAGCTGCGGATGTCCTGGAAGCGATGCTCCCAGATCGAATCGGTCACCAGCGAAGGCGGCAGGTGCTGCTTGCGCAAAAACTCCGGATGCACGCGCACGACCAACGTTTCCTCGTAATAGCTGCGGTTGAAGATGCCGATGCGCCCGCGCTCCGGCAGGCATTTCACGCAGCGCCAAAGGTAATCGTGGTCGAGCTCCTCGGCCGACGGCGCCTTGAAGGAGTAGACCTGACAGCCCTGCGGATTGATGCCGCTCATGACGTGCTTGATCGCACCGTCCTTGCCCGCCGCGTCCATGGCCTGGAAGACGCAGAGCACGGACCACTGGTCCTGCGCGTAGAGCCGCTCCTGCAGCTCGGAGAGACGGGCGATACTGGCGGCGAGCAGATCCTTGGAACCCTCCTTCTCGAGCTTCCACGTGTCGTCCGGATCGAAGTCGGCGAGGCGAAAGGAAGCGCCATCGTCGACGCGATAGCGCTTGGCGAGATCGGCAGCAGAGGGATCGGAGGGCATGAGAGGAGGCGGGATGCGGCGCGTTCCTTCAAACGGGATTGGGGGCACCAGGGCAATGACGAAATCGTCGTCGAGGCCGCATTTCCCGGCGCTGAGCCGCGGGCGCCCCGACCTGCGCAGATGACAGCACCGACGGACGGACGGCGATTTTGAAGCCGCTCATTCGCGACTACGCTCACGGCTCCATGCGCATCCTCCTCGGCACCATCGGTTCGCTCGGCGATCTGCACCCGTATCTCGCGGTGGGACGCGCGCTGCGCGCTCGCGGCGTCGAGGTGGTGGTGGCGTCCGCCCCGGCCCATGGACCGCGCATCGTCGCGGCCGGGCTGTCAGCCGCACCGGTGCGGCCGGACGAGCCCGACTGGCTGCAGCAGCCGGAGCTGATGGCGGAGATCATGCACCCGCGCCTGGGCACGGAGCTGCTCATCCGGAAGTACCTCATGCCGGCCATGCGCGATTCGGCCGAGGACTTCGCGGCGGCGCTCGAGGGAATCGACGTGGTCGTCTCGCATCCCCTGACGATGTCGTTGCCGCATCAGGCCGAGCGGCGCGGTCTGCCGTGGATCTCATCCGTGCTCGCGCCGATCAGCATGTTCTCGGCCTTCGATCCGCCCGTGATCGCGCCCGCGCCGTGGCTGCGGCATCTGCGCTTCCTTGGCCCGGTGCCGCATCGCGCGCTTTTCGCCCTGGCTAAGAAGACGTCGCGCGGCTGGTTGGAGCCGGTCGACCAACTACGACGTGAACTCGGTCTGCCGCCCGCCGCGGCGCACCCGCTCTTCGAAGGACAGTACTCGGTGCGGCTCAATCTCGCGCTCTTCTCGCCGCATTTCGCCCCGCCGCAGCAGGACTGGCACACACCCACCGTGGCGACCGGCTTCCCGCTTTACGATCCGCCCGCAGCCGAGGCGGATCCCGTCTTGGAGGACTTTCTGGCCGCCGGCGAGGCCCCCATCGTCTTCACCCTCGGCTCGTCCGCGGTGCGCTGCGCCAACGGGTTCTACCAGCGCTCGCTCGCGGCCGCCCGAATGCTGCGACGCCGCGCCATCTTCCTCATCGGCGACGAGGCGGAGAACGAACTCGGTCCCCTCGAGGACGCGTTTCTGACCCGGCGCTATCTCGACTTCGGCCGCATCTTCCCGCGCGCGGCGCTGGTCGTGCATCAGGGGGGCATCGGGACGACGGCGCAGGGCCTGCGCGCCGGGGTGCCGGCGCTCATTCTGCCGTTCTCGCACGATCAGTTCGACAACGCCGACCGCGTCGCGCGCCTCGGCGCCGGACGCCTGGGGCATCGCGCCTGGAGCCCGGCCAAACTCGCCCGCGCCTGCGCCGATCTGCTGGCCCGCCCGAGGCCCTCCGAGCTCGGCCGTGCCATCGCCGCCGAGAACGGTGCGGACACGGCGGCGGACGCAATTCTCCGCGCGGTGACGCAAACTGCCCATTGACGGGGGCGGCGCGATTCCCCAATCTGCGCGCTCTTCGCGGCAAGGAATCCACGGCATCTCGGCACCCACGGCATCGGCAATGCGGCACACTCTCTCCGTCCTCGTCGAGAATCGCTTTGGCGTACTGGCGCGCATCGCCGGCATGTTCAGCGGCCGCGGCTTCAACATCGACACGCTCAACTCAGGCCCGACGCACGACCCGGCGATTTCCCACATCACCATCGTGGTGCGCGGCGACGACGCGGTGTTGGAGCAGGTCATCAAGCAGCTCGACAAGCTGGTCGACGTCATCCGCATCGAGGACTTCCGCGACGGCGAGTATGTCGATCGCGAACTGGTCCTGCTCCGCGTCAGCGCGACCAAGGAGACGCGGGCGGAGATCGTCCAGCTCTGCGACATCTTCCGCGCCAAGGTCGTCGACATTCAGCCGACCAACCTGGTCATCGAACTGACCGGGCACGACGCGAAGATCACGAAGTTCCTCAAGATGCTGACGCCCTTCGGGATTCTAGACCTCGCGCGCACCGGCAAGGTGGCGATGGTCCGCACCGAGTAGCAGGGCCGCCAGCCGAGCCGATGCGCCAGCGCGGGAGCCAGCCGCTCCCGACGCCGTTCCTTTCGTTTTCGAAACCCCAACCCCAACCCACATGCCAGCCAAAATCTACACCGACAAACATGCCAACCTCGCCGATCTCGCCGGGAAGACCGTCGCCATCATCGGCTTCGGCTCCCAGGGCCACGCTCACGCGCTGAACCTGAAGGACAGCGGCATTGCGGTGCTGGTCGCGCTCTACGCCGGCAGCCCCTCGCGGAAGGTCGCGCAGGATCTCGGCTTCGAGGTGGTGGACGTGGCCGAGGCCGCGCGCCGGGCCGATCTCCTCATGTTCGCCACGCCGGACCTGAAGGTGGCGCCCGTCTACGAGAGCGAAGTGAAGCCGCATTTGCGTAAGGGCCAGGGACTGGTCTTTCTGCACGGGTTCGCCATTCATTTCAAAACCATCACGCCGCCCCCGTTCGTCGACGTCTTCATGGTCGCGCCCAAGGGCCCGGGCCACATCGTGCGCCGACAGTTCGTGGAGGGACGCGGGGTGCCGGCGCTCATCGCCATCCATCAGAATGCCTCGAAGAAGGCGCGCAAACACGCGCTGGCCTGGGCCAAAGGTATCGGCGGGACGCGGGCGGGCGTGATCGAGACCACCTTCAAGGAGGAGACCGAGACCGATCTCTTCGGCGAGCAGGCGGTGCTCTGCGGCGGCGCCACCGCGCTGGTGCAGGCTGGCTTCGAGACGCTGGTCGCGGCGGGCTATCAACCGGAGATGGCCTACTTCGAGTGTCTGCACGAGCTGAAGCTGATCGTCGACCTCATGAACGAAGCGGGCATCGCCGGCATGCGCTTCTCGATCTCGGAAACGGCCAAGTACGGCGACATCACGGTCGGCCCGCGCATCGTGAACGCCGGCGTCAAGAAGGAGATGCAGAAAGTCCTGAAGGAGATTCAGAACGGAACCTTCGCCAAGCGCTGGATCGCGGAGGACAAGAGCGGGCGCAAGAACTACCAGCGACTGCTCAAGGCCGGCGCCGACCATCCCATCGAGAAGGTCGGCAGCAAGCTGCGCGGCCTGATGCCGTGGATCGCCAAGCGCAATTTGAAGGGCGCCCAGGCCGCGTATTGAGTCGGTCATGCAGGTGCTGGCCGCTGCCGCCGCGAGTGAGCCTCCCGGGTCGGAACCCGCCGTCTGGCGGACCGTCTCTCCGGGAGGCCGCTATCTGCTGGAACGCGACGAGCACCGCGGCCGGCTGGAACTCGGCGGCGGACGGCGAAGTCCTGCTGCGCCTGGCCGAGCCGAGCCCACTCGGAGCAGCCTGCACCTGGAGTTTCCTCGATGACGAAATTCTGCTGGTGACCCGGCGGATGCGTGGGCCGGAAAGGACTGGGGCTGCGTCGGTCAGTTGGCGAATTGAACTTTCGCGCCGCGTCTTCACCAGCTCGGTTGACCCGCGCGTGCGGCCCTTGAGCGAATTGGCCAGCGCCATGCGGGCGGCGGCCGAAGGGCACTCCCCAGCCAGCGGGAGCGCGCAGTACATCCTTTCGGCGGCCGGACCCGTCGTACTTTCGCTGCTGCACCTGACCTTCCGCTCCAGCCGGTTTGCAGCTCATTTCCTTTCGGCCGCTCTGCTCCTGCTTGCCGTGGCTCTGCTTTGGTGCGCTCGGAACGGTCGACGGAGGAGATTGGTCGTGACTGACGCGAGGCGAGCCGGCCACCTCGTGTCCGCCACCTAGAGTCCGCAGCCCCGGCGTGGAGCCTGGGTCGCGCGCCGACTGCCTCGCCGCAGCGGGAGCCAGATTTCTGTCTGATTTAGAGCGTAGTGCACATCCACCCGGCGCGTGGCGTAGAACTCGAGCGCGGGAAGGCCGACCGGCTCCCAACCGCGCAGGTGGAGGAGGCGCGGAAAAATGCGGGCGTAGGCTGCGGGCAAGTCGGCGAATGGGCCGACGTGTGTGGTCACAGCGTGCGGACCGCCTGGCAGCGCCTGGAACGCGATCGACTTCGTCGGTGCGATGGGCCCGTCGACCAACAGCGCGGCATCGAAGCGCAGCTGGGCGGCTGGGGTGATGCCCGGCGCATCGTGGCCGATTCCCAGCCAGATCGGGGGCAGACGCCGTGCCCGGGCAGACCGCCACCGCTCGAGCTCGTCGAACAGCGATTCAGGCACCGACTCATAGGGCCCCACATGGCGGCAGAACGCGACCTCCAACGGACGGAGATATGCGACCCGCGTCTCCGACAACTCGCTGCCAGCGTTCAGTTCGATCGGGCCAGGCTCGTCGGCCGGCGCGGCACCTGCGCCCATACCTCTTCGATAAGCACTCGGGGATTGCCCGAAGCGGCGCTGGAAGGCTCGCAGGAACGACTCCGGCCGGCGGAATCCGACCTCGAGCGCCACTTCCAGGATACTCGCGCGCTGGACGGCGAGGCGAAAAGCCGCGCGTTCCAACCGCAGGCGCTCGACGTAGGCTCTGGGCGACTCTCCGAGCAGGGAACGGAAGTTGCGCTGCAGATGGAACTCGGAGTAGCCCATCCGCCGGCTCAAGGCCGCGAGACTCAGGTCCTCCCCGAGGTTCGCCTGGATGTGCACCAGGAGCGGGCCGAGTGCCTGCCAATCCATGGGATTCGCTCACCGGGCCGAGTTGCCACGCAGGGCAGCCAGAGCCGCGAAGTGGGCCCCGAGCCAGGCAGCCAGGCCTTTCAACCCGAAATTCACCGGTAGAAACCAAGACGGCACCGGCATGTTGCCAGGCGCGAGCGAGAGCAGCGCGAGGTCGAACACGAAGTAGAGCAGAAACAGGCCAAGACCCGGCGAAGTCACGGTGCGCGCCCAACCCCGCGAGGCCCAGCGCGACGCCAGGAAGAAGGCGGGCACGCCGACGAGGAGCGACACCCAGGGCGCTGTGCGACGGGCGTAGGCGCGGTACGCCTCCATGGGCTGACCGGGCTCGATGAAATGGCTATAGATCGCCACCCAGGCCACGGCTCCGGCGATCATGGCCACTTCCGCAGCCACGAAACCAAGGAAGAGCCGGCCCCAGGAGAAGCGAACGTCCGAGGAGGAAGATGGATCAGGCATGCCGCGCAGATTGCCAGATCGGCGCGGGCGAAGCTTGACGATTCTTGCGCTCGCCGAAGGTCGACCAGCTACTGCGGCAGACTGACGCGCACCCGGTAGAACCGCCGCACGCCCGGGCCCGGCGGGCTGCCGGTCTCCGTGCCATCGTCGGTGTAGCTCATGCTGGTGCCGTTGCCGAAGTAGTCCGGACCGACCGGCGTCCATGTGCCCGAGGTCAGGCTGTTCGCCCACTCGATCCGATAGACCCGATCCGGCTTGGTCGGGAAGTTGACGCTGACCGACGTCGCGGACAGCCGCGTCGCCGCCGTCAGCGGAGCGCCGCTGGCCACGCGTGGATCGAGGCCGAAGACGTACTTCTGGTAGTTGGTCAGGCCGTCGGCCGACTGCACGCCGTTGGCGCCGTTCGCCCCGTTCGGGTCGTTCGGATTGAGTCCATACTGCTGCTCCCACCAATCCGGCAGGCCGTCGCCGTCGGAGTCGTTGCTGAGCGTAGGGCCAGTCTGGAAGCCAAGGGTGAAGGTCATGCCATTGGTCCCCTGCAGTTCGAGCTGCTGCGTCTGCGCCTGATTGCGCATCGCCACGGTGGCGAAGTTCACCCCGCTGCCCGGTTCGTCGTCGACCGCGCCGGCGTTGTAGGACGAGGCGGTGAGGCAGCGCAGGCTGGCGCGCACCTGCGCCGTCGCGGTGGTGTTGAGCACATCGACCCCGCCCGAAACCACGAGCGGCGCGCTGAGGTTGGCCTGACCGTGGTAGACCAGGTCGAGGAGATTGGGCGAGACGCCGTGGCGCACGAAGAGCGTGCTGATCCCGCTGAGCGCGTAGCTCGCGGCCAGCGTATTCTTGCGCGGCCCGAGAGCGATCGTCTTGGCGATCTTGCCGTCGCTGCTGGTGAAGACCCAGCCTGCGCCTCCGGCCGCCGGAGCGACCGTGTAGAGATCGTTCGTGTAGGTCTGGCCGCCGCCGCCGGTGAAGTTGGCGAACCAATCCTTGAAGCCGCTCGTGCGATAAGCTGCCGCGTCGCCCGAGGCCGTATTCGGGAAGCCTTCCTCCTCCGTCTCGGAACCGCTGTAGGAGGCGTGATTGCCGACCACTTGGAAGATCTCGCCGGTGGCCAGATCGCGCACCCAGGCAGCCGTCATGCGCCCGCCCAGCGCTTCGAAGACGGCGAAGACGCGGTCGTTGAAGAGCAGATATTCGTTCTCGCCGTCGAGATCGACGTCCGCCGCCTCCGCCACCGCGCTGTTGGTGTAGGCATTCGCCAGGGCCGCCGCACCCCAGTCGCTCACCCGCTTGTAGATGGCAGCGTAGCGAGTCTGGCTCTGCGCCGCTTTGGAGAAGCTGGCGAGGCTCTGACTGCTGATGTCCGGGTAGATGTAGGCGCCGGTCGAGAACTTGCTCAGGTCATTGTTCGTCTGGTTGTGGAAGGCCAGCGTGAAGAGCGAGTTGCCGTAGGTGAGCCGCGCCAGCTGGCGCAGACCGTCGGCCCAGCCCGCATTGCTGATACCCTGCACGGCGGTCCAGGTGGCGTTCACGACCGTGCTGGCCGCGCCGAAGCCCAGCAAGCCGTAGGGCTGCGGCACCTGCACCCCGGTGCGCAGGTTGAAGCGCTTGTCGCTCAGACTCTCCTCGCGACCGGCCTGCCCGAAATACCAGTTGTCGTAGTCCTCCTGCGTGGCGTGGTCGATGTAGTCGCGCTGCACCCGCGCCAGAGCGCTCTGCGTGCCGCGATCGACCGTGCCCCAGGTATCGCCGAGGCCGTCGGCCGGGACCGAGAGATCGACCTGACCGCTGCCGATCTGGTCCGGCGTGACCAGCTGCACCCACGGCCGGCTGGCCAGCCAGCGGATGGAGCGGTCGTAGGCGTCGGCGAACGTCTTGGTGCCGAAGTCGTCCCAATTGCTCAGCAGCACCACCACCTGATCGGTCTGGCCGCTGCGGGCCTTGCGATTGAAGAGCGCGCGCAGCTGGTAGTTCAGGCCGTTGTCGTCGTTCGCGCCGAGCAGGTTGGCCGTGCCGTCGTTGTTGATGACCAGGCAATTGACCCCGTTGATGCGGTTGAGCCGGTAGCCGTTGTTGCCGACCGACTCCTGCCGGCCGAACCACTTGAAGAGGTGGCGCTGCTGCGTGACGAAGGTTTGCTGGAAGCCCAGGTTTCGCACCTGATCCAGCACCGCCGAATCGAAGACCTGCTCGCTGACCCAGAGCGTGCGACTCGAAGGCGGCGTGCCGTAGATACCCGTGAGGAGACTGTTCGCGAGGGCGATGTTGTCGGCGTTGTAGGCCAGCGGGAAGTAGCCCGGGACATGATCGGCCAGCGTCGAGCCGGGCATTTCGATCAGGCCCTGCGCCTTCAGTCCGGCGATACGGGCGTTGAAGGCAGGTCCGTCGAGATACGGCTTGTTGGCCGCCGGGTCGACCTTGGCCCACTGCAGCGCCGAGGCGAGCGCCGGGGTGATATGCAAAGTCACCGGCACCCCGTAGGACTCGTGCACGTCGAGCAGCCGGTAGTAGCCCGCGCCCGCATCGTTGTTGATGTAACGCTGGATCTGGTTGCCCGGCTGCAGCGAGTGATTGCCGCTAACCAGGCTGACGACCTTCACGCGGCGGCCGTTGTCGTTGCTGCCGTTGAGGCTGAAGTAGGACGTCAGGACCGACTTCGAGCCGGCGATGTTGCCCTGATCCAGGTAGTAATCGCTGGCCAGGAAGTCGTCGTAGATCGTGTCGCGGATGTCGCTGCGCCCGCCGATGTCGCCGGCCCCGCGCGGGTTGTTCTGCGTGCCGTCCTTGGTCGTGAAGACCTGGAACTTCAGGTCACGCGCGTTGAGCCCATTCCAGCCGGCATCGAGCAGCGCCTGGCGGCTGATGCTGAACTCCACCGCGTCGAGATCGCTGTTGTAGTAGGACTTCAGGAACCCGTTGGGCGTGTTCTGATCGCGCCGCTGCACACCGAACTGGGTCAGCTCCTGCCCGATGGTGGAGGAATTCGAGAGCGGATTCGTGTCGACGTAGACCGCGCCCTTGTTCGACTCGTAGCAGGCCACCACGACCTGCCAGCGCATGTCGGTGGCGGTGTCGACGTCGTCGGGCAGCGCTCGCTCGCCGGAGCCCGGCTGGCCGGTGTTGACCACGACGTAGAGATCCAGATTGCCCTGTTCCGCGAAGGCACGGAGGTCGTGCAGATCGACGCGGAAGTAGAATTTGTCGTCGCCGCCTTGAGCAGCCGCGCCGCCGTCGTGGGCGTAGAACGCCACGATGTCGCGCGAGGAATCGAAGCCGTCGTAGGCGTGATAGACGTCGCTACCCTGGTTATTCGGGCCATCGCCGTCGTACTCGTCCAGCACCACCAGGTCGGAGATCTTCCAATCGGTGAACTCCTTGGCGTTGCTCACCCCGCCGACCACGGCCGGCGGATTCTGCGGCCCGATGACGATGGCATTCGGTGGCGGAGGTACGCCGGTGTTCGGCACGCGCGGATCGGTGCCGTTGAGGAACTCGGCCAGGTTGTTGAAGCCGTCGTTGTCCGGATCTCCCTGCGCGCCATTGACCACGAGCGTGGCCTTGCCCGTGCGGAGCGAGTTCTGGCCGGCGATGCCGGAATCGAGCGGGTCGAGCGCGTGCGCCACCTCCCAGCCGTCGGGCAGGCCGTCGCCGTCGGTGTCGGCATCGCGCGGGTCGGTCTCGAGGTAGATGACGTCGATGGTGTGGCCGTTGGCCGGATTGATGCGCGGGAAACCGGTCACGGCCGCGCGCAGCTTGCGCTTATCGAGCCGCTTGAACTGGTAGAACTTGGCCGGCGAGACCGAGGTGTCGGTGTAGGAATAGCAATAGTCCGAGTAGTTCCCGAAGCCGAGCGCGTTGGAGTCGTCGTTCAGCACACCGAGTACGACGAAGTTGCCGTTCCCGTCGGTGACGTCGCGATCGATGATGGCCAGATCGACCACGCCGTTGCCATTCAGGTCCTCCTGACCGTCCGGGATGCCGTCACCATCGGAGTCCCCGTTGTTCGGATCGGTCTCCATGAACAGCGCGCCGGCCGGCAGCTTTGTGCGGTCGATGCGCGACGTGTTGTAGACGGTCGGCGGATGCTTGATGACGCCGGTGATATTGCCGTTGGCATCGGTCGTGACGATGTCCACGCGACCGTTGCGGTTAGCGTCCTCCACGCCGTCCTTCAGTCCGTCGCCGTCGGTGTCGGCCTTGGCCGGATTCGTCATTGTACCGGCGATGAGATCGGTGCGGGACCGATTGAGATCGTAGGGCCACGGATCGTACAGCTCGTAGCCGGGCGGACGCGTGGCGTTGTCGGTCGTGTTGAAGATCGGCGGATCCTCGTCGGGAATGAAGTTCGGGACGCCGTCGCCGTTGGTATCGGTGGCGGGATTGGTGGCGGTGCCGGCCGTCACCCAGCCGGACTCCAGGCCGTCGGGCAGACCGTCGTCGTCCGTGTCGGGCGAGAGCGGATCGGTCTTGCCGGAGATGAAGTAGAGATGGACGTCGCCATTCGTCCAAGTCTCGGGATTGCCCAGCGGCAGCGCCACCACGGTCGTCTCGAGCGTGTTATACAGGCCGTCGTCATCGTGGTCGTCATCCCCCGGCGTGGGCGTGACGAGCTGCCGGAAGACCACCTGCACGTTCCGCGTGGCGGTGTTGTCGGCCACGGTCGTGTTGTTGCCGGGGAGGAAGACGCCGCCGAGGAACTGGTAGCTGCCGGCCTGGATGTTCTGCCAGGTGAAGTCCCAGAGCTTGGCGTTGCCGGTCACGGTCGGATTGGAAGGCGACAGCACGAAATTGCCCGGCAGCACGGTGCCGATGACCGAAGCCAGCGAAACGCGATCCGCGCTCAGAGCCGTGCTGATGCGCACCGTGTAGCTGCGCTCCTCGGGCGTCGGGCTTGGCTTGTCGGGCAGCACGATGACGAAGGGCTGGCCATCCGAGGTGAACTCCGGCGGATTGACGAAGATAATGTCCGGCGGCCGCGGCGCGGGGAAGGCGCGGACCAACCGCGTTGCCGTCAGCACCGGCAGATTGCCCGGCCGCGTGTGGGTGACGGTGATCTTGTGCAGGAAATTCGGCAGATCGTTGTAGAGATTCGGCAACGTATAGGCCAGCTCGTGGAACTGAGCGTTCACGTTGTAGTTGATCGAGTAACCGGTGGGCGACTGGATCACGCCCGCATCGCCGGCCTCGTTCGAGCCGATGCGGATGAGGAAGCGTGAGATGAGCTGCGGCGTGGTGGTGCCGTCGGCCAGCGACTTGGCGAAGTAGACCTTCATCACGTAGCCCTGCCCGACGACCTCTCCGTCGTTCTGCGGAAAGGCCACGAACATGCGCACATCGGGTCCGGCCGTGTTGACCGTGCGGGTGAGCGTCGTGAAGTGCCCGTCCACGTCGGACAGATTCATGTCGCTCGAGGAGCTGACCTCGAGCAACCGCACCTGAATGGTGGCCGTGCCGGTGGCCGGGATGTTGACGTAATTGAAGCGGAATTCGCGGTCGAACTGGCTCCGTACCGAGAGGCTCGCAGTCTGCTCCGTGGCCGCGACCCAGGCGCCGTTGCCATTGTTGGTCGTGGTGGCCGAGTCGTCGTTCGACGGATCGCCATCGAGGATGCGGTAGAGCACCTTGGTCACGGTCGAATCCGCCCGCACGACCACCCCGTACTGCGAGCCGCCGACGGTATCGCCATCGTTGGACGGGAACTTGATCTCTCCGCCCGGGCGCTCGGCGTCGTAGTAGAACGTCTGGGTGTAAGTGTTGTAGATGCTGGCGCGGCCGGCCCGGTCGAGGAACTGCCGCACGCGCAGGAAGTGGAAGCCTTCCTTCAGCCCGGTCTGCCGCACGCCGTAGTCGTTGTGCGGGAAAACCGTCGCTGTGGTCGCATTGAAGCCGGTGACCTGGAAGACCGTCTCCATGCGGAGCTTGAGATCGACGCTGGCGGCATTGCCGGGGAAGACGCTCGGAGAGACGGTGCCGCTGCCGCCGATTTTGTAGCGCAGCTTGGTCGCATTCGGCAGCGCGGGAATCGTGCCCACCCACCAGTCGGTGATGTTGGAGCCGTCTGGATTGCCGTGGGTATCGAAGGCGAGCTCGACCACCTGCGTCGTCCCCCGCCCCACCCCGCCGCTGCCCTCGGGGAAGGTCAGGCCGTCGGTGGTGTAGTACAGCCAGACCCGGCTGATCTGGAACTGATAGCCCGACTTCACGCGCACGGTGATAGGCTGATTGACCGCGCTCTGCGGCGGCGGGTTGAACTGCAGCTGCGTGTCGATGTCGCGGGTCGCCGCAGGGTCGTGGTAAATGTAGGCGGCGGTGTTCGTGTTGGTGTTCAGGCCGCTGCCGTTGTTGACCGTCAGCCCGGCGGTGCCGATGACCGCTTCGTAGGATTCCGCGCCGGGCGAGCCGATGACATTGCGCGTAGTGTTGCGGGCCGCGAACTTCTCCGTGGTGCGGCGGACGAACTGCATCTGCTCGTAGCCGAGGAAGGTGTCGGTGCTAAGCGCCGGCGGATGATCGCGTAGCTCGCCGGTCGTCGGGCCCAGGCCCATCTGCGAGTTCACGTCGACGCCGCCGTCGAGTTCGAGCAGCATGTTCTCCGCGGAGCCGTCGCCGCGCGCGATGAAGCTCAGATTGGTGCCGTCGGTCACCCGCGGAAGGGCGATGGTGTAGGAATAGTCCGTCGTGTTCGCGTCGGGGAGTCCGTAGGGGTTGAATCCCGGATCGCCGTCCGGGCCGTCCTTGCGCACCACATTGACGAAGCCCACCGGCTGCGTGCCTTGGCGAATGGTGATCGGCTTCACCTCGGAACCCGCGAAGGCGGCCGTCTGCTCCGGGCTGCGCCAGGAAAACGCGAAGTATCCGCCCGGCGGGATGATCACGCTGTTCATCTGCTGGTTCGCCGGCACCGTGACGTAGAACCCGCCGCCGTAGGTGGAGTAATTGAAGAGATAGGCGCCGTTCGGGAACGTGGTGGTGATCGACCGCGCCTGGCCGGAGGCGTAATTGTCGTTCAGCATGAACAGCATGGTTGTGCCGTCCGCGTCGGTCATGCCGCCGTTCTCCCGCTTGTCGCGGCGCTCGTAGGCGACCACGTCGTTGTCGCCCCACTTCGGGATCTGATCCCCGCGGGCGAACTGCTGGTGCACGTAGAGCATGTTCGGGATGCGGCCGTCGCCGTACTGCCCGAGGAAATTGGTGTTGGCGTGCCGCGGAAAGGCGCCGCCGGACTGGCCGAGGGTCTGTGCCTGATAGTTGCCGTCGGTGTACACCAATCCGATGCCGGCGCGGGTGAAATAGAGCGCCGTCTGCAATTCCGAGCGCGCCGCGTAGTCGTTGTCGTGGCTCTGCGCGTGCATCACCCCGAGGGCCGGCGCGAAGCCGTAGCCGCCGGGTTGATCGAGCCCCGCCAGCGTCGCGCTCGGATTGCCCAAAATGCCGTTGAGGCTGCTGCGCAGGTCGTTGTCGACCAACCGCATGCCGGCATCCCAGTAGCCGCCGTACGGCGGCGGATTGCCGAGGTGCTCGCCGAACATCATGGCGTCGTCGCGCCCCTGCTCGCTGTTGAAGACGGAGTCGCGGTGGTTGTTCCAGTCGCTGAAGCCGCGCGTCAGATTGAACTGCTCCTGCGCCTGCCCGAGGTAGCCGGCGCTGCTGTAATCCTTCCCGGCGCCGGATTGCTGGCCGAAGAAGTAGTCGGGCACGTGCTTCACCGCGTCGAGCCGCAGACCGTCGGCCTTGGTGCGATCGAGCAGCCAGCGGGCCGAGCGGATGAGCAGGGCGCCCACGTCCTCGTTGACCACGGTGCCCATGTTGTACTTGCCGTCGCCGAAGCCCCAGGCCGCGGTGCGATGCGCCGGATTGGTCGGGTCGATGCCGGTGTCGGTGAACGGCTCGCTCGGCTCGCCCGCGTCGTGCTTGCCGTTGCCGTTCAGATCCTCGAAGTCGAAGCGCCCATTCGCCGCCGCGGCTGCGACGAACGCCCCCTGGGAGTTGGTGTAGCCGACATCCTGGAACGGCTCCTTGTTGGAGAAGGTGTAGGAGTTGAACGTCCCGGCCGGATTCGTGAAGGGAATGGGCAGGTCGAGATCGAGGTAATACTCGGTGTTCTGCGGATGCCGCTTGAAGCTGATCTTGGGCGACTGCGCGCCCTCGAAGGTGCCGAAATTGACGTTGTTCGGCGTCTCCTGCGCGATGTCGATGAGATCGGCCAGACCGAGGTTCTGCACCTGCCAGGCATCGCCATAGGAGCGGACATTATCCCACTTCCGGTAGAATCCCTCCGGCGTGACGCGCAGATGGAAATCCTCCGGCACGAACCCCGGGTAGATGTCGATGGGCGTGAACTCGTTGTAGCCCGGCACATCGAACGCGTTGTGGTTCATGATGTTGTCGAAGTACACGCGGATGCCGAAGCGATGCGCGATCTCGACGAGGCGAAGCAGATCGGCCTCCGTGCCGTAGCGGGTGCGCACGCTGCCGCGCTGATCCTTCGAGCCGAGGTCGAAGCGATCCCAGAGATCGTAACCGACCGACAGACCGCCCGAGCCCTTGGTCGGCGGCGGCAGCCAGAGCGAGGTGTAGCCCGCCTCGGCCAGCTCCGGCATTTTGTCGGCGATCTCGCGCCACTCGGTATTGAAGTACTGGAGCATGGCCTCGCCCCGCACCCGTCCGGGCAGCAGCGCGCAAAGGCTGAGCGTGAGAAGAAGGCAGGCGCGAACGCGCGGCTGCCGCATCCAAAGGGAGAGGCTGTTCACTGCGGAGAACTTCTGGGGGGCCTGGGACCGTCGAGACGAAACCGTGTTGCCGAGAGGGGTGCGCCGAGGGTGCCGGAAACTCTGGAAATTGCAAAGCGGTTTACGCTGGGGGCGAAGAATCCGGCCCTGCATCTATACCCCTCACCCGGGTGACTCCGGCGCGGCCTGCCTTCGGCGGAGCTTGACCCTCCTCGACGATGCCCGGCACCCTCCGTCGTTTCCCATGCGTATGCCTTCCAAACTCCGACTGCTCGCGGCCGCTCTCCTCGGTGCTTTCACTTGGGCCGCTGCGCCCTCGCTTCCCGCTCAAGCCAAGCGCGATGTCGTGCGCCTGGGCAACCTCAAGTTCGCGCACTACGGCGCAGTTTCCTACCTCAAGGAACTCGGGCCGAAGCACGGATTGGAGTTCAAGGAGCAGATGTTCGCCAAAGGCGTCGACATCGTTCCGGCCATCATGGCGGGCGAGATCGACCTCGCCGCCAGCGCGCTCGAAGCCGCCATCTCCGGCCGCGCGGGCGGATCGCCGGTGTACATCATCGCCGGCTTCGCCCGCGGCGGAGTGCGTCTGGTGGCGGGCAAGGACAGCGGGATCAAGACCATTGCCGATCTCAAGGGCAAGCGCGTCGGCGTCACCCGCGGCGGGCCGCAGGAGCTCTGCCTTTTCGCCGAGCTGACCAAGTTCGGCCTGAGCTACTCGGAGCAGCCCGGGAAAGATGTTCGTATTTTCTACCTCCCTTACGCCGACCTGAATCAGGCGCTGATGGGGAAACAAATCGACGCCATGAGCCAAAGCGAGCCGCAGAGCACGCAGGCCATCGCCAGCGGGATCGGCGTCGAGCTCATGAAGCCTTACGACACCGAGATCGGCGAACCGATCCGGGCACTGGTCATGACGGAGAAGATGTACCGGGAGCAACCCGAGGTCGCGCGCCGCGTCGCCGCCTGTTTCGTCGAGGCGACAAAGCTCTTCCTCGATCAGCCCGCCCTGGCGCAGAAGTACGTCTGCGAATCCCTGTTCAAAGGGCAGCTGACGCCTGCCGACTACCAGGCCGCGGTGGAGAATGCGAAGTTCACCTACGACATCACCGTCGAGCACGTGCAGGCCACTACCGATCTCATGGTTCGCATCGGCGCCGGCAAGATGGCGACGCCGCCGCGCGCCGCCGACTGGGTGAAGCTCGATCTGCTGCAGCGCGCCAAGCAGGAGCTCGGGATCAAGTAGTCGCCATGGCTTCGGCGCTGCTGTTGGAAGGTGTGCGGGTGCTGGACCTCTCGCGGGTGCTGGCCGGACCGTATTGCACGATGCTGCTGGGCGACCTCGGGGCCGATGTCGTCAAGGTCGAGTCACCCGGCCGCGGCGACGACACACGGCATTGGGGCCCGCCGTTCGTGGGCGGCGAATCGGCCTATTTCCTCTCCGCGAACCGCAACAAGCGCTCGATCACGGCGGACTTCGGCAACCCCGAAGATCTGGCGCGCGTGCGGCGGCTGGCCGCGCAGGCGGACGTGGTCATCGAGAACTTCCGCCGCGGCACGCTGGCGAAGTTCGGACTCGATGCAGCATCGTTGCGGCGCGACCACCCGCGGCTGGTCTATGCGTCGATCACCGGCTTCGGGCCGGGCCCTGACGCCGACCTCCCCGGTTACGATTTCCTGGTCCAGGCCCGCGGCGGCGTTATGGGGATCACCGGCGACGCCGAAAGCGGTCCGCGCAAGGTCGGGGTTGCCGTGGCAGACATCGTCTGCGGCCTCTTCGCTGCCCAGTCGATTGCGGCAGCCCTCTACCGGCGCGAACGCACGGGCGTCGGTGCGAGCCTCGAGATCCCGCTCTTCGAGACCCAGCTCGCCTGGCTGGCCAATCGCGGCCAGGAGTATCTCGTCACCGGCCAGGACTCCGGCCGGCTTGGGAATGCGCATCCCACGATCGTGCCCTACCAGACCTTCGAGACGGCCGACCAGCCCATCGCCCTGGCGGTCGGCAACGACGGGCAGTTCCGCGCGCTCTGCGAGGCGCTGGCTCAACCGGCCTGGGCCGACGACCCGCGGTTCGCATCCAACCCCGCGCGGGTGCGCCACCGCGACGTTCTCGTCCCGCTCCTGCAGGCCGAGTTCGCCCGCCGGCCCGCTGCCGAGTGGCTCGCGCGCATCCAGGCCGCCGGCGTGCCATGCGGACCGGTCAACGCTCTCGCGGAGGTCTTCGCCGATCCGCACCTGCTCGCCAGCGGCATGCTGCAGTCGGTGCCACACCCTTCCGCCGGCGATCTCCGCCTGCTGGCTTCGCCGTTACAGGTCAATGGAGAGCGTCCGCCCATCCGCCGCCCGCCCCCGCGACACGGCGAGCACGCCGCGGAGTTCGAGCACGGGGAGTGGCCTTGACCCCGTCGGCGAGAGCGCGAGCGTCGAGCAATGATTTGGCGGATTCTGCTCGTGGGCTTGGTCTATCGGGCCTTCCTCGCGCCTCGCTAGTCGGAGCCGGCTGTCTGGTCGACTGCTATGGGCGGATGTACCTCGAGGCGGGAAAAGGCTCGCGCTAGTTCATGCGCCGCTGCCGGCCGCGGCTGCGACCTGCCCTGCGCGGCGTCGTCGGCGACGCTCTTCGGTCAGAGCCAGCAAGAGCCAGGAAAACAACGTCGTTGAGGCAATCAGCAGCGACGGCTGGGCGGACCGGCGAATCGTCGTGAAGTAGTAATCCGTCTTCACGAGGACATTGACCGCCCCCAGGCCCTGCTCCTTGGGAGGCAGGAGCGCGTTGGCCGGAAGGACGGTGGAATAGCGCAGCAGTTCGAACGGAACCTGCACAGAGTACCTGGGGCCGCTGGGTTCGGGGTCGCGCAGGGCCGGCACCAGCTTCAGCTCGGCCGAGGGCAACCGGTAGTGGTCGCCGACGAACCTCGGGAAATAGCCCTCCCAAAGGTTGAGCGGAATCAGTAAGGCGAGTCCAAGCAACAAGACCAACGTGGAGAGCGGAGGCACTCGCCAAGGTGGGCCCGCATTGGATCGATACAAGCCATCCGCCGGGAGGATCGCGTCGAACGGACAGCCCCCGCAGGCCAAGCCCTACTTGCGCACGTCGGCGAAGATCAACCGGCCGGCCGAAGTCATCACGGTGCCGCTCACCACCACGCCAATGGTCTGGCCGATGTAGGCGCGGCCTTGATTCACGACAATCATCGTCCCGTCCGGGAGGTAACCGACGCCCTGGGTCGCGTCCTTGCCTTCCTTCGTGACGTGCAGCTCGGCCTCGTCGCCGACGTTCAGCTGCGTGCGCACGGCTTTGGCGAGGTCATTGAGGTTCAAGGCAGTCACCCCCTGCACCCGCGCGGCTTTGCACAGGCTGACATCGCTGCTCAAAATGCGCGCCTGCATCAGACGGGCCACATTGACCAGCTGCACGTCGGCCGGGGTTTCCGGATCGCGCACGGAGTCGTGGAACGAGACTGCCGTGCCTATGCTGCGCTGCAGCCGCTCGACGTTCTCCAGCCCGCGGCGACCGCGCTCCCGCCGGATGGGATCGTTGCTGTCCGCCAGGCGCTGCACCTCCTCCATGATGAAGCGAGGAATGATGAGCTCGCCGCTGAGGAAGCCCGTCTGGACGACATCGCCCACGCGCGGATCGACCACCGCGTTCGTGTCGAGGAGCAGCGGCAGATCCTGCGTCCGCTCGCGGGTGAAGCGGACATAGGGAATGAGCAGCGAGAACTCGTCGCGGTTCGACCGCATGGCGAGCATCATGCCGAGGTAGCCGAAGCCGGCGTAGAGCGCGAGGCCGATCAGCCACTGCGTGTCGGCCGACTGGTGCATGAAGACGTTCGACTCGCGAAACAGCATCGCGAAGATGAAGCCCAGCAGCAGCCCAAACGTGGCGCTGGAAAAAGCGCGCAGCGTCAGGCCGCGCAAAAGACGGTCGACCAGCACCAGACAGAGCGCGTACACCGCGCCCAGGGCGAAGCCCCCGAAGAAGGTGCCGAACTGCCCCGCTCCCACCATGCCTCCCAAACTCGCCGCCATGACGACGAAAAGAGCGCGGAGGAGGTTGATCGTGTTAAGCGGGGCCATGAACGGGGAACGAGTGATCGGCGATCTATCCGCGCGTCAAATCGCGGATCGCGTCACTTCCTGCATTTCCTGCGGGAAGCGCCATTTCGCCGACCACCTTTCGTCCCTTCGCCTCAAAACTCGTCGGCGTCGAACGCCATCATGTTCGTCTTCCCGGCCTTCAGGAAGGCGACGAGCGTGCGGGTCTCCGGCAGCACGTTGCTGAAGAAGTAGCGGGCGGTCTTGAGCTTGGTCTTGTGGAAGGCGTCGTCCTTGCCGAGCGACGCCTTGGCCATGCGGGCCCACAGCCAGGCGATGGCCGTAAGCGCGAACAGATTGAGGTAGTTCGAGGCACGCGCGCCGGCCTCTTCGGGGTCGGACATGGCCTTCATCACCAGCTCCATCGACATCTCGCCCAGCATTTCGGCCGTCTTGGTCAGCGGGGCGATGAACTCCTTCATCGCTTCGTTCGAGGCATTCTCCTCGATGAAGGCCTGCACCTTGGCCCCGAACGAGCGCGCCATCCGGCCGTTGTCGACCGGCAGCTTGCGGCCGACGAGGTCGAGCGCCTGGATGTGGTTGGTGCCCTCGTAGATCATGGAGATGCGCGTGTCGCGCAGCATCTGCTCGAGACCCCAATCCCGCGTGTAGCCGCTGCCGCCCAGCACCTGCAGCGCTTCGCTCACGTTCTCGAAGCCGCGCTCGGTCAGGTAGCTCTTCACGATCGGCGTGAAGAGGGCGACCATGTCGGCCGCATCGGCGCGCGCGGCTTCATCGGGATGATGATGCGAGAGGTCGATCTGCAGTCCGGTCCAGTAGGCCAGGGCGCGCATGCCCTCGGTCGAGGCGCGGACGTTGAGCAGCATGCGGCGGACGTCCGGATGCACCAGGATGACATCGGCCGGCGCGTTCGGATCCTGCTTCTTGCGGTCGAGCGAGCGGCTCTGACGGCGCTCCTTGGCGAAGCTGAGCGCGTTCTGATACGCGACCTCGCTCATGCCGAGGCCCTGAATGCCGACCTCGAGCCGGGCGGCGTTCATCATCACGAACATGGCCTGCATGCCCTTGTGCGGCGTGCCGACGAGCCAGCCCTCCGCGCCCTCGAAATTGATCACGCAGGTGGGCGAAGCGTGGATGCCCATCTTGTGCTCCAAGCCGCCGCAGAAAACGCCGTTGCGCTCGCCACTGGGCAGGAATTTCGGCACGAGGAAGAGCGAAATGCCCTTGATGCCCTCGGGCGCGTCCGGCAGGCGGGCCAGGACGAGGTGAACGATGTTGGAGGTGCAGTCGTGCTCGCCGAAGCTGATCCAGATCTTCGTCCCGGTGAGCTTCCAATGATCGCCGCAGGCTTCGGCCTTGGTCGAACAGAGACCGAGATCGGTGCCGCACTGCGGCTCGGTCAGGCACATCGTGCCGCTCCACTCGCCGCTGACGAGGTTCGGCATGTAGGTCTTCTTGAGCTCGTCCGAGCCGTAGGTGACGAGGGCATTCATCGCGCCCTGCGACAGCCCCGGCAGCATCGAGAAGGCCGTGTTGGTCGAAACCTGCAGCTCGCCCAGCAGCGCGCCGAAGAGGTGCGGGGCGCCGCCACCACCGAACTCGGTCGGCTGGATGATCCCGACCAGACCCTGATCGCGGAATTTTTTGTAGCACTCCTTGAGGCCCTTCGGCGTCGTGACCGTTTTCGCGACCGGGTCGTATTTCAGGCCCTCCGCGTCGTTGGGCGCGTTGATCGGCAGCAGTTCGTTGGCGCAGAATTTGCCGGATTCGGCAATCATCGTCACGATGGTCTCGAGATCGTAGTCGGCGAACTCCTTCAGCGACGCGATGTTGTTCGTGTAGTCGAGGACTTCGTCGAGCAGGAAACGAAATTCGGCGACGGGGGTTTTGTAGATGGCCATGGCGGAATGAGCTGGCAGGGATGGGGATGAGCGAGGGAGCCACGGCTACGAACCGGGCTGGAAAGGGAACGGCGCGGATTAAAACCGCTCGTTTCCGCCTGTCACTCGAAAAATTGAGCATTGGCTCACATTTTTGCGAGTTTTTGGGCGTCTTTTCGCACTCGATCTACTCTTTACTCTGGAAATACGACCAACATTTCGCCTGAGCGTCTGCTCAGCTTTTTCCGCTTTCACCCGCTTTCGAGGCAACTTCCAAATGACTGAAGACGCGGTCGACAAGCAGGTCCATCTGCCGATCGGAAGGCGGACGCCCGCGCAGGAAGAGGCTGTAGATGAGCGGCCCGAAGAGCGAATCCATCGTCGTCTCCGGGTCGCAGTCGCCGCGAATCTCACCGCCCTCCGCGGCCTCGCGCAACCGCTGCGCCACCACGGCGCGGCGCACCGCAAAGAAACGGTCCCACCAGACCGCGCGAACCTGCTCGTCGGCCAGCGCGGCCGAGGCGACGCTCCGCATGAAGCGTCCGACCGGGCCGCGATAGAGCCGGCTCAGCCGACGCAAAACCACGCGGAAACGCTCCCGGACCGGCATTGCATCGTCGGCCGGAAACGGCACCTTGGCGTCGACCGCGTCGAGAAATGCATCCACGGCCAGTTCGGCCTTGGACCTCCACCAGCGGTAGATCGTGGTCTTCGCCACGCCGGTGCGCGCCGAAACCGCTTCGATGCTGAAGTCCTGAAACGTACCTTCCTCCAACATTTCCCGAGCCGCGCTTCGTACGAGCTGCCGGATGCCTTCGCAGCGCGGCCGACCACGACTGCGGGCGGGGGACGGATGCACGGCGGTGGAGGAGCCTGCCATGGCGGAACGGCTGATCACACTACGTCCCGTCGCGAATTCAACCCGAAACGGTGCGAAGGAGACTCGCCGAAGCCCGCCTCGAGGTCCCACCGAAGGATCGGCCTGGACGGAGATGCTGCGCCAAGCTGCAACCCAAGTCTTCGGCGAACTGGAGCCAAGCCAAGGACCCGCGCGGCAAACTCGGGCAGGCCAAGGATCGCAGCGCCACCGGCCTGACCCGCGTCGCTCGTCTGGCCCCGCCGGTGACACAATTTCGTCCTTGCGCTGGACCGACCGGTCTATAGAATCAGCCCATGGCTTCTACCTCCTCACTCGACACCCGCCAACGCCTTGTCACGAGCATGCGACGGCTGGTGCAGCGGCGCGGCTACAACGGCTTCGGCCTGACCGAACTGCTGGCCGACGCCGGCGCGCCCAAGGGTGTTCTCTACCATCATTTTCCGGGTGGGAAAGTGGCGCTGGCGGTCGAGGCGGTGCAGCGGTCGGCGGAATCCACCGTCGCCAGTCTGCGCGCGGTGCTGGCCGAGAAGCGCACCGTCAAGGCCGCCCTGGTGGCCTGGCTGGAAGGCGCCGCCGAGCGCCTGGAGAAGAGCGGCTTCGCCAATGGCTGTCCGCTCGCCACCATCACGCTGGAGACCGCCGCCACGGAACCTGCCCTGCGCGAGGCGCTCGACGCCGCCTTCTCCCAACTGCGGGCGGCGCTGGCCGAGACGCTGACCTCCGAGGGACGCAGCCGGGCCCAGGCCGAGCGGCTCTCGGCGCTCTTCATCAGCGCCTACGAAGGGGCGCTGCTCCAGGCCCGGGCGGCCCGGGATACCTCCATTGTCGTTTCCACCCTGCGCGCCCTCGAGCCGCTGCTCACCCCAGATCCCGCCTGAAACATGCAGGAAATCACCCTCCCCTCCCTCGACGGCCGGACCATCCCGGCCACGCTCTTCCGCGCTGCCGCAGCCGCCGGCGAACCGCGCGAACCGGTCGTCGTCGCCTGTGCCACGGGCGCTCCGCAGCGCTTCTACCGCGGCTTTGCCGAATTCGCGGCCGAGCGCGGGCGCGACGTCGTCACCTTCGACTACCGGGGGCTCGGTCGGGCCCGCCCCGCCCGCCTGCGGGGCTTCGAAGCCGGCTTTCTCGACTGGGCGCAGGAGATCGATTCCGTCGTCGCCTGGGCGTCGCAATACGGTCCGGTGGATCTCGTCGGCCACAGCTTCGGGGCGCAGGCGCTGGGCCATCTCACGCACAAGGATCGCGTCCGCTCGCTGGTCGCCTTCGGGATGGGCTCCGGCCACCACTCCTACATGGCCCGCGGGGAACAGGTGAAGGTACAGCTCTTGTGGCATGGCCTGGGTCCGATTCTCTCGGCCGCCTACGGCTACCTGCCCAGCAGCCTGGTCGGCCTCGGCGAGGACCTGCCGCGCGGGGTCTATCGCGACTGGAAGCGCTGGTGCGGCTTTCCGCGCTACTGGTTCAGCGACCCGAGCGTCGACTTCCATGACCGCTTCGCCGCGGTCCGTGCGCGCATCCTCAACGTCACTACCGAGGATGACGCCTGGGCGCCGGATTCCTCGGCCGACATGTTCGCCTCGCATTACACGAATGCGGCCGTGGAGAAGCTGCGTCTCGTGCCGGCGGAGCTCGGCCTCAAGTCGATCGGCCACATGGGCTTCTTCCGCCGCGACGTCGGTCCCCACGTCTGGCCGAAGGTCCTCGCCTGGTGGGAGCAAAACGGCGTGCGCCCGCGGGCTCAGGCCGTTCCGGTCGGCGCCCATGGCCGCTAAACCCGCGCCGCTGGCCTAGCTCAGGCCGCGGACGTTCGGCGCGCAGTGCTTGAAGATCCAGCGGAGGACCTCGCGGAGTTCAGTCATCGCCAGGCTGTCCCGGTGGATGACCCGGGCCTCCTCCGCGTACCAATGCACCCCACCGGCACCGCCATCGGAGTTGCCGCAGAAGACGGTGATGGTGTCCCAGTCGACGGCAGGCTCCAAAATGAAGTCCTCCTGCAGGCAGTCATCTGGCTGCTCAGGCTGGACCCACCAGGTCACCCGGTCGGGTCGCCGCATTCTGGCCGAGCGCTCCCACTTCCAGCCGGCCGGCAGAGCGGCCGCCAGTTCGGCCTCGAACCAGGCTTGCCAAGCCTCGGGGGTTTCGAAGTTCGGCACCGATCGCAACGCCATGCGGCACGCCAGCAGCAAATGCCGCGCCCGCAAGCCCGCGTTGGCGCGAAGGGACACCCCGTGAGAAATTGTCGGCCCCTTGCCGATGAACGCCCTGACCTGGACCTCCGAACTCAAGCAAATCTTCGAACACGCTGTCGCCCAGTACCGTGCTGGCCGCCGCGGCTCGGACAGCTATTTCACGCCGACTCAACTCGCCGCGCTCGCCGCGATCGGACACACCGCGCAGGAGGTGTACGACTTTGCCGAGGACCACACGAACTACGGCCAGCCGGACTGGGAGACCTTCCTGCTCATCGCCTCGGTCCGCCGTGACTACTTCCTGAACGTGCAGCAAGGCGTGCTTTCCTCGCACCGCATCGACATGGATCGCCTTCCGCCCAAGTCCGAGGCGGTCGACGGCATCGAATGGCTGCCCCGCCTCGTGCAGAAGGCCCAGGCCAAGCTGCGCGGCGAAATGCCCGACGACCTCATGTACGACTGCGGCGGCGACCGCCGCTTCTTCGCGCAATGGAATGTCCACCCCGCCGACTTCCTCCGCTTCGCCTGGTCCGCCGGCGCCGACGTCGCGCGCTACGTCCCCTTCGTCCGCGGAAACTGAGCCGCCCTCGGCCGGCTCCCTTCCTCCTTCCTCCTTCCTCCTTTCCCCCTTGTCCCTCATGTCCACCCACCAGCTCGCCACTCGCGTCATCCACGCCGGCCAGTATCCCGACCCGACCACCGGGGCGGTGATGCAGCCGATCTACGCCACCTCCACCTACGTCCAGGAATCCCCCGGCGTACACAAGGGCTATGACTATGCCCGCTCCATCAATCCGACGCGTTCCGCCCTCGAACGCTGCGTCGCCGACCTCGAAAGCGGGGCGCAGGCCTACGCCTTTGCCTCCGGTTTGGCCGGCATGAGCACGGTGCTCGAGGTGCTCGACAGCGGCGCGCACATCATCGCCAGCGACGACCTCTATGGCGGCACCTACCGGCTCTTCGAGCGCGTGCGCAAGCGCTCCGCCGGGCATCGCTTCACCTTCATGGACATGAGCGATCTCGCCGCCGTCGAAGCCGCCATCACGCCGCAGACGCGCATGATCTGGATCGAG
Source organism: Verrucomicrobiota bacterium (assembly GCA_018240025.1). Lineage (GTDB taxonomy): Bacteria > Verrucomicrobiota > Verrucomicrobiia > Chthoniobacterales > SZAS-18 > SZAS-18. Next base: position 31,052 of record JAFEGM010000018.1, on the reverse strand, counting down.
ACGCCGAGCAATCCGATGCTCAAGCTGATCGACATCGCCGGCGTCGCGGCGCTCGCCCGCAAGCACAACCTGCTCGCCGTGGCCGACAACACCTTCGCCAGCCCCATGATCCAGCGCCCGCTGGAACTCGGGTTCGACATCGTGGTCCACTCGGCCACCAAGTACCTCAACGGCCATTCCGATGTCGTGGCCGGCGTGGTGGTGGTCGGCAAGGAAGACCGGCACAAGGCCCTGGCCGAGCAGCTCGCCTATCTGCAGAACGCGGTCGGCGGCGTGCTCGGGCCGTTCGACTCCTTCCTCGTCCTGCGCGGCCTCAAGACCCTCGCCCTGCGGATGGAGCGGGCCTGCGCCAATGCGGCCAGGATCGCGGCCTGGCTGGAGGCGCACCCGAAGGTGGAGCGGATCTATTTCCCGGGCTCCGCCTCGCACCCGCAACATGAGCTGGCCAAGCGTCAGATGAAGATGTTCGGCGGGATGATCAGCGCGACGCTCAAGACCGACCTCGCCGGCACCCGTCGCTTCCTCGAGAAATGCCACCTCTTCGCCCTGGCCGAGAGCCTCGGCGGCGTAGAGAGCCTGATCGAGCATCCGGCCTTGATGACCCACGGCACCATCCCGCCCGAGCAGCGCGCCGCGCTGGGCATCGTCGATTCCTTCGTCCGCCTTTCCTGCGGCGTGGAGGATGCCGACGATCTGATCGCCGACCTCGAACACGCGCTCAGCCACGTCTGAGCGGCCGCGCGCCGTCAGACCCGTCAGACTGCCAATTCAGCGACCGCGGAGGTACCCCGACGCCTCCGCGGCGCCGCCGGCCCGCTTGCCTCGAGCGGGCGCATCTGGGGCCCTCATCTTCTCCGCGGCGTGGCGCTCTCCGCCTCGGCCGCCCGCTGACGGCGAAGGAAATCGATTCCGCAGGCCAGCTTCTTGGCCAGCGGCGATTCTGGCTCGATCGCCCGCCAGAAGGGCATGATTTCGTCCAGCGGCGTCCCTGCAAGATGCCGCTCCCAGGCGGCTTCGGCGGCGATGCGGAGGAAAATGCCGGTGGTCAGCGGGCAGGTGCCATCGGCGTCATGGCTTCCGGCCAATTCCGCCCGGAACTGCTTGGCCGTTTTCGTCCGGCCCGGCGGAATCTCGCGCACCAGAGCGTCGAGCAGCGCCGGCGTGGCGATCAGCATCCGCTCCCCTTCAGCCAGATCGGCAAACGCACGGTCGACGCGCTGCACGCGGGGCACGGCCGGCCTGGCGAGCTTCTCAGCCCACGATTTGCGACGGGTGGCGCGGGCGGAAGCGGACATACCGACAGGGTAGCGATGGCGTCTCCGGGTGCCAGACCGACCTCCCTTTAACGCAAATTTGTTGCGTTAACGACTTACACATGCAATTCGCTTGCATGTATCGAAGCCCATCCGCAGCCGCTTGCGCTCCGTCGGCGCTGACCCGGGTTTTTCCCACTCCGTGGTGAGGGCTTGGACCTTGGATCGAAGCCATGACGTATCACGAGGCCCCACCCGTCTCGCGCGCGGCCTACCGGGAGTTGGTGCGTGGGATCGAGCAGCAGATGTTCTTCCTCGGCGGGGATGTGATGTCCTCCGCGGGCAACCTGCTCGTGCGGGCGGGCTTCGAGAAGTTTCGTCCGCCCGGGCAACGGGGGCAGTTCGCGCTACCGCTGCGTGCTGGCCGACGGCACGGTGCTGGAGCTGCACGGATTCTTCGCCTCGCTCGAGGTTCCCGGCGCGGCCGGCTTTCTCTATCTGCGTTCGCGGCACCAGGCGTACGTGCATTTCGGCGCCAAGCCCGATGCCACCGGCCGTGTCGCCGGCCTCTTCACCCGGGCCAGTGGACCGGGGCGTTCTCACTTCCACGCGGTCAGTGCGCGCTTTCTCGGCTGGATCGAGGCCTACGAGACGTGGCTGGAGCGCGAATTCGGCCCGACCTACCGCGAGCGTTCGTACGCCGCCTATCCGCACCGCTGGAAGGCGCCCCGAGCGGCGCGGGAGTGGTTTTCTCGATATCTCCATTGCCCCACCTCGCCATGATCGACGCCCCGCCCGCCCCCGCCCGTCCGCCATCCGCACGTTCTTCCATCCGGCCGCTGCCGGTGACCGTCCTGAGCGGATTCCTCGGCGCGGGCAAAACCACGCTGCTCAATCACGTCCTGCGCAACCGCGAGGGCCTGCGCGTCGCCGTCATCGTCAACGACATGAGCGAAGTGAACATCGACGCCGCCCTCGTCCGCGACGGCGGCGCGGAGTTGCGCCGGTCGGAGGAAAAGCTGGTCGAGCTGAGCAATGGCTGCATTTGCTGCACCCTGCGCGAAGACCTGCTGCTCGAGGTCGACCGCCTCGCCCGCGAGGGGCGCTTCGACTACCTGCTGATCGAATCCACCGGCATCAGCGAGCCGCTGCCGGTGGCCGAGACGTTCACCTTCGCCGACGCCGACGGCCGCAGCCTGAGCGAGATCGCGCGGCTCGACACCATGGTCACGGTGGTCGATGCCGGCGCCTTTCTCCGGGACTACAGTTCGTCCGACCGCCTGGCCGATCGCGGCGAAGTCGCGGGCGAAGGCGACGAGCGCGCCCTGGTCGACCTGCTGGTCGAGCAAGTCGAGTTCGCCGACGTCCTCGTCATCAACAAGGTCGACCGCCTCGATGCCGCCGAGCGCGGCCAGCTCGCCGCCATTCTCCGCGCGCTCAATCCCCGGGCCCGGCAGCTCGAATGCGAACAGGGCCGGGTGCCGCTGCCGGCGATCCTGAACACCGGCCTCTTCGACTTCGCGGCCGCCCAGCAGGCCCCCGGCTGGCTGCAGGAGCCACGCGGCACCCACGTGCCGGAAAGCGACGAGTACGGCATCGGCAGCTTCGTCTACCGCGCGCGCCGACCGCTGCATCCGGGCCGATTCTGGGAGTTCATTCACGAAGATTGGGACGGGGTGCTGCGTTCGAAGGGCTACTTCTGGCTCGCCACCCGACCCGATTTCGTCGGCAGCTGGAGTCAGGCCGGCGGACTTGCCACGCATCAGGCCGCCGGGCTCTGGTGGGCCGCCGTCGACCGCGCCCAATGGCCCGACACCCCGGAAGATCGGGCCCGTCTGGCATCCCACTGGCAGGAGCCCTTCGGCGACCGGCGGCAGGAGATCGTCTTCATCGGCCTTTCCATGGATGAGGCCTACCTGCGCCGTCGCCTGTCGGAATGCGAGCTGACCGACCGTGAGATGGCCCAGCCGGGACGTTGGGGCCGGCTGAAGGATCCGTTTCCACGCTGGGCCCTGCAGAAGGAGTCGTGACCAGGCGCGCTTGGAAGCGCATGCTCGCGCGGTCTGCCGCGCCCACCAAGAACAAGACCGCTTACCGGCTCGCCTCGCGGCAGGCGTCCGCCACCATCAAGCCGCCGCCCCCGAACGCGGCAGCACCACGCAGCCGGCGCGTTCCGGATGGTCGCGCACCAACCGGTCCGGCTCCACCCCGCGCAGCAGAATGAACACCAGCGCATCGCCCGCGGCCACGAAGGTGAGCATCCAGCCGAAACCCACCAGCGCGGGGATGCCCAGCAGACTCCCGAGCACCGCGGGCAGAACGCCGAGCAGTAGCCCAGGCGCGACGACGCCCCAGCGATAGGCCCGGGCCGTCAGCGGCGCGGTGCAATGCGCGAACGGCGTCAGCGTCTTCCATTGCACGCCGAAGCGCACGTCGGCCCACGATCCGCGCCCCGCTCGGATCCACGTCGCCGCATGGATCGCCTCGTGCACGCAGACGCTGAAAAAGAAGAGTGGCATTGAAATGTAGAGCGGCTCGAAGAAGGCCCGCAGCGCCGCCATCTCCCCGCCGCCGTGGAGCGCCCGATGCAAGCCCAGCAGCGGCAGGATCAGCGCCGCCCCCACGACCAACATCAGCCCATAGCTCTGCGCGATCGGAACCGAACGATCTTCCACCCCTTCCATGTGTGTCGCGTTTTCCATGGGCCGACCGCTGCCCCCGGGCGAGCTCTCTGACAAGCACGCGATCTTGCGATTCAGCTGAGGGTGGGCGCTGCCGCTTCGCCGCGCCCGCATGCTCCGGCGGACCCGGCGCCGGCACCCGAGGAGCGCGCACCATCCCGCGCCCTCGGGATCGGACGAACCGCGCCGTCAGCTCGGACTGTCCTTCGAGGTGGCCCCGAACGCCTGCACCATCCGATCCATGGCGCTGAAGAGCAGCTCGACGCTGTACCCGGAGAGGAAGGCCAGGGCGAAGGGAGTCAGGTTCGCAAACGTTTTGGCGTCCGGGAGCGCCGTGGTCGACGCGTCCGGGCGCAGAAACCAGCCGATGGCGATCCCCGCCAGCATGCCGAGGAAGAGGCGGACGCGATAGGCCATTTCCGTTTCCGAGCGGTACGTACGCAGGCGCGTTTCCAGAATGATCTGCCGCAGGACGTAGCAACCTGCACCCACGAACCCGTAAAGCAGCGGGAGGAGATAGGCTTGCAGGATGTCGATCACCATGCGGGCGTGCACCTTGCGCGTTTCGCCCCCTTTGACTTCGTTGGGCGCGCTCTTCGGGGCGAGAGCTTCCCGGGCGGGCTCTTCGAAGAATCGGGGCACCAGAATCAAACCCCGCCACCAGGACTCGAGCATGCGATGCACCGCCTCGCCGGTCAGTTGCGCCTGCTGAAAGCGTGCGCTTGAGGCCGTCCCGACGACTTGAGTCGGCTGCTCCTGCGCACCATTGGCCAAGTCGGGGTTCGCGGACGGCGACGAATCGGGGCCCGGCGAGGCGAGGCCCGTCGGCTTCGTCTCGTCCGGGTACTTCAGCGCAGTCACCTTCTCCGACTCCGCCCGCGCGCCGCGCTCCAGCAAGGTGGAGCCGACAAGCCAGTGGATCTGCGCATACAAAAGCAGGAGCAACGCCACGAAGGTGAGCGTGCTGAGATTGCGTAAGGCCGCGTTGGCTCGCGAAATCCGTCCGCCGAACAGCCAGAACATCTTCTTTCCGTGCGTATCGCTCGTGTCGACGCAGTCGTGGACGCTCGCGATGGAGACCGGCGCGAAGGCGATGGTCAGCAAGCGCAGGTCTTTGTAGAAATCCGCTTCGTCCGTTTCTCCGAGCGCGTTGTGCCGGAGTCGGTCCCGTACGCCGATGATCCGCCCGATGAGCGCCTGGAGGTCGGCTTCGGACAGGTCCTTCGGCGCCACGGCGTTGCGCGCGGAAAAACGAATGAGCTTTTCGGCTCCTTCGATGGAATTCGCCAAATCGCTGGCGAGGGCTTCGGGTGGTTGGGTTTGCACGTTGGTGGAGGATTCAGGGTGAGAGAAATCGGCAGGTCGCGGCCTTGGCCGTCAGTTCTCGAAGTCGAAGCGCGCCAGAACTTCGTCTCCGTTTTCGTTTTTGAGGTAGTGCTGGCCGACGCGCACGCGCACCTCGTATTGCCCGGGCTCGAAGTTCCGTTTGATGCTCCAGGTTCGCCAATCGAACAGGCCTGCGCGCATGCTGCCGGCGAGGTTGTCGAAGTAGCGGATCGTCCCGGCGGCGATCTCGTTGCGGTCGGCCTCCGCCCGAACGGGCGGCGCTTCCTGCACGCTCGCACCCGCGTAGCGGACCCAGTCGTGCGTGACCACCTGGCTGCCGAAACGTCGCCGTTGCTCCCGCAGCCAGTTCAACGCCGTGGCGTCGCCGGAGACCACGAGCCAGACCACGACGGGCCCGGCGCTCAACGGGTTCTCTTTCACCTCCCCGACCGGATTGTTCCACCGATCCAGCGAGCGGCAGACGGTCACGACCTTGATCCGCAGGCTCGGCGGCGGCGACTGCGCGGGCGCGCCGGTCGCGCCGAAGGTCAGGGCCAAGGCCCAAAGCGAGAGAGCGCGCAGGACCGAGGCTGCGGAAAGGCGGCGCGCCGCGGGTCCGCGACGGCTCCAGATAATGTGGGCGAGGTTCATGGCCGTGGATCAAACCGGAGGCAGATGAGCGAATCCCCCCAGCCCAGGCAGGGATTCGACCGGGCCGTGCGTTTCGAACAGCTTCCGCCACGCCTCCGGAGTGCGGTCGTCGTATCCTGTGGCGGCCTTCAAGGCTGCCAGCGACTTCGGGCCGAAAATGCCGTCCAGCATGCCGGTGTACTGGCCGGACACCCAGAGATACTTCTGCCATTGCAGCGCCTCGTCGTGGAGCAGCGAGCGCTTGAAGAGCTGCTCCAGCGGCACTTCCAGATGCGGCTTGTCCACGAAGCCCGGCCAAGAGCCTCCCCAGGTCAGACCGAAATCGTTGGCCCCGAGCTCGATCTTGTTCTCCTCCGGTCCGGAAGACAGGTACGAACCGTCCGGCCGGAAAAGACCGATATCGCAGGCCGTGGCCGGCAGAGTGTTGTGCCGGGACCGCTTCGTGTAGCCGTCGAGCGTCGTGTACGTGGTCCCGACCTTGACCCAGCTGCCGTTCCGAAAGACCCGCCCTTTTTTGAAAATCTCGAACTGTTGGGCGGGGGTGCGGTGGACCGAAACGGCCTTGACGGTCCAGCCGGGAGGCAAAGCCGCGCGGATCGAATCGCAGATGGCCGGGAGGTTCCGGTGCAAGACCGGGTGGAGATAGAGAGGATCGTTGTAGGTAGGCATAACTACCTGGCAACACGCGCTTTCCGGACGGTCGTGACCAAAACTTTGCGGGCGAAATGCTAATCTTCGCCCCGCGGCCGTCGCACAGCGCCTGCGGCCCCGCTCGATCGTTGCCCGTCTCCGATCTCCGATCTCCAATCTCCCGTCTCCGATCTCCCGCCTCCGATCTCCGGTCTCCGGTCTCCGGTCTCCGGTCTCCGATCTCCCGTCTCCGATCTCCCGTCTCCCGTCTCCCGTCCCCTATCTTCCGCCCCCGCTCTCCGACGCGCGACCCGAGCACCCACCCGGGTCGCGCGCTGCCTGCGGCTACCAGTTCATCTTGGTCTTCGCGCCCGGACGTCCCTCCATCTCGATGCGCACGAGGCCGCGGAATTCGACGATGAATTCGCGGTAGCTGGCGTAGGCGTCGTTGCGCAATGCGGTCGCCTTCTGCGCGTCGCCCTGGGCCGAGCGTTGGGCGGTCTTCTTGTCCAGCAGCGTGTTCAGCTCCGCGGTCAGGGCGCTGAGCCGCTCGGCCGGATAGCCGCGGCGCGCGAGCTTCTCCGTCCAGGGCGATTTCGCGCCCGCGGCGTAGCTCTGCAGCGCGAGGGACACGAAGGTGTCGAAGTCCTCCGGCAACGTGCCGCGCAACGCCATGGCCTCCGTCGCCGCCGGCGTGGGGAAGATGATGCGGGCCTTGCGGCGGAACTTGACGTAGCTCGCCCGCGCCGCCTCGCGCGCCTCGGCGAATTCGCCCTGCCTCTGGCGCGCTTTGCCCAAGTCTTCGTAACGCACCCCCACCGAGGCGGCGGCGGCCTTCAGCAGGTCGATGCCGCGCCCGATCTCCTCCGTGGTGAAGCCGGCCGCTGTCACCAAGGCCGCCACCTCGGCGTCCTTCTGGGCCGTGCCCAATTCCGTGAAGCCCGCCGTCAGGTCTTCGAGGATCGCCTTCCGCTGAACCATTTGTTCCGTGGTCGCGTCTTCCGCCGCGCCTGCCGGCGGGACGGACGCCGCTGGCGAAAGATCGAGCGGAGGGGCGGGTTTGAGGTCGTTTTGCGAGCTATTCATCGGTGCAAGGCCGGCTGCTGCCGCGCCGGCGGAGGGTTCTGGTGGATGGGTTGGGTTGGGAGTGAGCCCGCCGCCGAGGCGTCAGGCCCGGAAAGACACACGCGGGTCAGCGCAGAGGTTTTTTCGCCAGAGAAACGCTTCAGAGCCGCCCGGCACCAAGGAGGCCCCACTCGGGAGGCGTCGGAAAGCGCTCGGATGGGGTCGGCATGCCCTCGGCGGCCTCGGGGGAGCGCCCTGATGGCGTTGAAACGCACTCGGCCGGTCGCGATAGGCGCACGGCGAGTGTCGGAGCGCCCTCGGCGGCCCCGGCAAGACGCCTGGCGGCGAGTCCGAACCGTCCGGAGGCCGGCAGGATGCGCCCGCGATGCATCTGACCGAGCCCGGTTTCCGGCTCCGCCGGCTCGGGTAGCGGCGGCGCAGACCCGGAAGCGAGTTCGCGCCGACCGGCCGCCAAACGGAAGCGTCGAGCCGCCGGATCGACCCCGCGGACGAGCAGCGGGAGCTGCCAGGCAGCCGACCCGGACGCACCGGAGGAAAAACGTAGTCCCCGGCCGCACCCCGGCCAGGCCCCGGAGACAGGTGCCCCCCGGCCGGAGTCGCCCCGCCACTGCGCGGAGCCCGCAGCCGAGTCCTTGCCGACCCGCCCAACACCGCCGCCGCCACTTCGTTCTCCGCCCAAACGCTCCATCCCCGCCGACTGGTTGCGCCCCCGCCGACCGGCGTACCTTTCGCGCGACCGGTTGTTCGAAGGTTCCAGCAATACCTCATGCAGCCCCGCCTAAAACACACTTTTGGGGCGCCGTCGTGCAAAATTTGCAGGTCTTTGCTGATAAATCTCACTAACTCCAACAGTGGCTGGATTGCCCACAAAAACTGATTTTTAAGCAGCCTCGGTGGGCTGATCGTCGCAGCCTCAGCGGGGATAGCCGAACGCGAATTGCGTTGTACCCACCGCCACTCCTGCTAGCAGAGCCGGATGCGTTATCAGCCAAACCGGGACTATCGGAGCAACGATGAGGTGCAAACTCCGCTCGAACTTGCCGAAGCTCTGGTCGCACACTTCGCGCCGACTGGCCGTGTCCTCGAACCGTGCCGCGGCGACGGGAACATCTACCGCTTCCTTCCGGCCGGGGCCGACTGGTGTGAGATCAATGAGGGGCGGGACTTCCTGAAATGGGTGGGTCAGGTCGACTGGATCATCACGAATCCGCCTTGGAGCAAAATTCGGGCTTTCCTCGGTCACGCGATGACCCACTCGGCCAATGTCGTGTTCCTGCTGACTATCAATCACATCTGGACGAAAGCCCGAATCCGCGACATCCAGCGCGCCAATTTCGGGATCCGTGAGATTTGTCTGGTCGAGATGCCGGTCACTTTCCCACAGTCGGGCTTTCAGCTCGGGGCGGTACACCTCCAACGCGGCTGGCAAGGCGAAATCCGACTCTCAAGGCTTGCCGGTCAGACGGGGGCCGAGCGTCCGCGCAAAAATCCTCAGAAGGCGGCCCTGCCAGCCGCCGTTTCGGTATCCGAAAGCGCACCTTGAGATTCTCTCCAGGTCCTTCGGCGTCAGCTCGAGAACGCCGGTCGAACGGTCGCAGCGTGATTGGAACCTCCGCAGGAGGCTCTGAAAGCCACCGGAGCCAGAAACCGCCACGAACAACTCGTCCATCTCAGTCCTGTTGAGGATGATCACGTACTCGGGACGGTCTGTAGACCAGGTTTGCACCTTCGAATTGGCAACCGAAGTCATCCCGCCGCTTAGCTCGTCATTTTCGGCGCCGGCCGTCCGCCCTCGTCCCTCGGGCCGGACGGCAGGGTGCTCCGCGCCCGTCGGCTCCGCCGACCTTGGCTCCTGACCTGCTGCGAGGCGGAGCCCAAGGTACCGGTGGCTGCCCGGGTGGAACCAGCTGCGGCACGCACAGCGACAGAACTGCGCGTCGTTCGCCCAGGATCCGCCGCGGACGACGCGCCCGCCGGGACCTTCGAGTGCTCCGCTAGGATCGAGTTGCCATTTCCTGTCGTAGGGGCGCATCGCATCGAGACACCACTCCCAGACGTTGCCCAGAAGATCGAAGAGCCCCCAGGCGTTCGGTGCCTTTTGTTTCACTTCCAGGGTTCGCGAATCGCTGTTCTGGAGGAACCACCCGAGCCGGTGGAGGGCGGAATCCCAGGCATCTGGCTGCGTGCAGAGACTGCCGTCGTAGAAATCCCCCTGCGTGCCGGCGCGGCAGGCGTACTCCCACTGGGCCTCGGTCGGCAAGCTGGCCCGCAGACCCGGGAGCGCGGCCGACAAACGTTGAGCGAAAGCGCACGCGGCCGGCCAGTCCACCGACTCGACCGGCCGGCGGGGCCCTCGGAAATGGGACGGCTGCTCGCCGGTCAATGCCTCCCACTGGGCCTGGGTCACCGGCGTCTCTCCCAGCCAAAAGCCCTCGCTGATCGTCACCTCGTGCTGCGGCTGTTCGTCCAAGAACGCATTCCGATCTCCCTCCGGCGAGCCCATCAGAAACGCCCCCGGCGGAATCCAGCGCCAAACGAAGGGTACGCCCTGGAGCTGGAATTCCGCGAAGATGCCGAAGTCGTCCTCGCCGAAGATCTCCGCCCACGGCGGGGCGAAGACCGGGATCATCGCCCGCACCATTTCCGGGTCTCGTGAGGGCAGATTCCGCGGTGGAGGAAGCTCGATCAGCCGCGGCTTAGACTTCGACGGCCGGCGTCCGGGCGACCTCTCCTCCTCCACAGGTTTTGGCAAAGGCGGAATCTCTTTCTCGGTCGCGCTTGCGCTCAAATCCGCAGGCTTAATGGGCTCGGTTTCGCCGGGCGTGCCGGGCGTGCCCGGTTCCAGCTCAGCCTCGGTGATGCCCTCGAAATCGGGTCTTCGCGGAGGCGGCACCGTTTTTGTGAGCACGACCAAGCGACGAATCAGCTCGACCCCGCCGACGCGTCTGAGGGCCATGGCAACTCGATTCCGAGCCGGCGCCGAATCCAATGGCCAGAAAATCTCCACGAAGATCGAATCGCGGAGCCCGGGGAGCGCCTGCGCGATCCGCATGGCGATGCTAGAGCAGCGATTGAACTCCTCCCCGACCACGAAGCAGAGTTCGATGCTGCTATCGAAAAGCCTTGAGTTCCTGTCATCGAGCGCCGCCTCGGTCTCGGCGATCCCGCGAATCCCCATTTCCAGCAGCTCATTCAGGAAAACCTGCTCACGAGGCCGATAGTTATGCACCCACTTCGTCTCTCCTTCCTCCGTGATTTCTGCCCGATCGAGGTGTTCGCTCACGACCGCGACCACCTTCGGCCCCCGTTGGCGGATGACTTCGTAGACCGAAGAGATTTGAACTTTCATGGGCGGCCTCCCTTCCCCGCGTCCCGACGCGGCAGGTCTCGCTCCTCGACCCCGGCTCCGCCTTGCGGGTCCCCCGGCTCCGCCGGCTGGAGCTCTTGACCTGCGGCGAGGCGGAGCCCGAGGCCCTGGTCGCGGAAGCCCGGCCGGCACGAGCTGCGGAACGCACAGCGACAGAGCAGCGCGCGGTCCGCCCAGGAGCCGCCGCGGATGGCGCGCTCGTCGGGATCGTCCAGCGCCCCGCTCGGGTCGACTTGCGGCACCTCGTCGTAAGGACGCCGTGCATCCCGGCACCATTCCCACACGTTGCCCAGCATATCGTAGAGCCCCCAACCGTTCGGTGCCTTCCCTTTGACTGGCCGGGTGCGGTCGGAGTTGGCCCAGAACCAGCCGAGCTCCCGCAAGGCGGGATCGTCCCCCTCCGGCTGCGTGCAGTCGCTGCCGTCGTAAAAGGCTTTCGTCGAGCCGGCGCGGCAGGCGAACTCCCACTGGGCTTCGCTGGGAAAGTCGAAATGCAGACCGATCAACCCGCTCAGTCCCACCAGGAAAGATTGCCCATCCTCCCAGGACACGCTTTCGACCGGCGCGTCGTCCGGTCCTTCGAAAGAGCTTGGGCGCGATTGCAGCGCCCTCCCCCCACCTTTCGCTCTCCCCCCCAGTCGCTGGGTCTCCTCCACCCCGGCGCGCCATTGTGCCTGGGTGACCGGCGTCTCTCCCAGCCAGAACCCGCGGGGGATACCGACCTCGTGCGAGGGGCCTTCATCGTCCCAACGCCCCAGTTCGCTAGCCGGCGATCCCATGCGAAACCGCCCCGGCGGGATCCAACGCAGCACGAACGGCACGTCCCCGACGCGAAACTCCGCCGCTATGCCGAAGCGATCCTGCCAGAAGCGGCGGGCCCAGGCGGGGCGCTGCAGGGGCGCAAACTCGAGCCGCTGCAGCTCGGACGACAACTTGAGCGGAATGGGCTCGCTGAGCTGCACGAGGGTCCGGGGGCTCTCGTCGCCCTCCAGCCGGCGCGAAATCGGCGCGAGCGACGGTTCCGCTTCGGACCACAGGTGCCAACGCCGGCGCGAGCGGAAGAACCCGAGCGGCGCCGGGCCCGGGAGGACGGATGACCAGATGAGGCGCCCGCCGGACTGGCTCAGCACACCGTCGCGCACCTCGCCTTCCCTGCCCTCGATCCGCTGCAGCTCGCGGACGGCCTCCTCGATGTCCAGCCCCGCCGGCCACTGCACCTCTTTTTCACCCGCGAGGTGCTTCGTCAGGGCGCAAATCTGGGCCAGCGGCTCTTTTACGTCCTTCTCGCTGAGGACGGTCTGGGGCGCCCGTTGGAAGAACTCGCCGAACCAACCGCCCAGCAGGCTGCGCTCCGCGGCGGAGCGAGCGGCGTCGTCGCGCAGCCGATCCACCACCCCCGCCAGCGTGGTCAGGAGCACCTCCGTCGCCGGGCCGAGGAGCAGTTCGGTCTCGGCGCGCACCAGCGGGTTCTCCGCGCGCTGCTGAGCGCGAATCAGGGCATCGACGGCCTCCACGAGTACGCGATCCGGCGTGCTCCGCGCGGCCAGGCTGCGCCGCCGTTGCAGTCGTTCGAGATACGCCGGCTCGGCTTTGAATTCGAAATAGTCGGGCTGCGGCGTGCAATCCGGATGGGTCCAGGCGAGGGCCTCGACGCCCACGCCGGCCCGCAGGAGTCGGCGCACGGCGCGCAGCAGCGGGCGCTGAACGAGTCCGGCAGGCGCGAGCAAGTCGAGCAGCCGCTCGACCGGCTCGTCCGCGGCCGGCGGTGGCTGGAGAGGCCTGGCGCCTCCTTGGCGTGGGAGGCGCACGGCCGCGTCCCACTCGGCCATGGGCCAGGCCGCCGCCAGCTGCGCCTGCCAGGCCTCCCGCTCGAGCGGGACCAGCGCCGTCAGGGTGTGTCCGCGGAAGCGCAGGGCGGTCGCGAGGCGACGCCACCCCAGCGCGGGCTCGGGATCGAGCGACCTCAGCCCGAGCGTGGAGAGCGCCAGGATCGGCACGTCCGGGCTCGCGCTGGCCAGCCGCTCGAGGGACGGAGCTCTCGTCACCTCGACCACCCGCAGCCAGGAGCGCCCTCCTTCGCGCAGCAGCCGCTGGTGCAGTCGGCGAGCGTCCTCCTGAAACGGCGCGAAGCGTTGGGAGACGTCCCACAGCAGCACGGCGCGGGGCGCCCAAACCCGGCGGGACCGGCGGGGAAGGCGCCGCAGGGGCAGCCCGCTCGCTACGCGCTGCACGAGGCGGCGCAGGTCCGGCATACCAGTGGCGAGGACGAGGCCAAGCCGCCGTTGCAGCCACGACCCCAAGCGCGCCCAACGGATGAGCGGCGCCAACGGCGGTCCGCCGCCCCAGCGCCGTCCCAGCTCCTCCTCCGTGATCGGCCGGGGGGCCGGGCCGGTCTCGGTCACGACGTCCAAGGTCTCCGCCCGAACCGCCGCAAGGAAGGTCAGTTTCGGACGCTCTTTCGGAAAGACGGGACGCTCCGCCGGCGCGGGCGGCGGGGGCTCCGGAGAGACGATCTCGGAGCCGTCATCGGTCCGGCGCGGCGAATCCGGGACCGAGTCCGCCTGGGCGAAGCCGCAAAGCGTGGCCGACGGCTCCGCCAGGACGCGCCGTTGCCAAAGGCGTGCGAGATCCGCCCTCCCGATGGCCGGCCCTCTTCCCATGCCTCAGACGCGGAGGTTCTTCTTGAGGGCGAAGGCCTTGATCTCCCGCAGGACCGCGCGCTGTGGCTCATCGCCTCCCGGCACCTCGGCAAGCATGCGGAGCAAGTCCAGATACTCCGCCGCGCCCGGCACGGCCCCGGCACCCGGGTCGGCCGAGCCCCGATCCTGCACCAGTTCAGCGGCGGCTTCCCGGCGGATGGTGTCGCTGACCGGCGCCAGCTTTTCGTGAGCCCGCGCACGATCGAGCAAGAACTCGATCGCGGCCTCCTGCTGCTTCGGAAACTCCATCTGCAACACCAGGCAACGGCGCAGAAAGGCATTGGGCAGCTCGCGCTCCTCATTCGTGGTGATGAAGATCAATGGGCGCTTGGCGTCCGGCGGTCGACAAACGGACACTCCGAGTTGGGCGTAGCGGAAGCCGTCGCTGCCGAGCGATTCCAAAAGGCCGTTCGGCAGGCTCGGGTCGGCCTTGTCGATCTCGTCGATCAGGACCACCGGGCCGCAGGGGCGGTCGGCGGCGTTTTGCCTCCATCCGTCCGGCGCGACGGGGGCGGGCTCGTCGGTCCGTCCCTCGCAGTATTTCTGCAAGCGCTCCGCCGCCGTGTCCCAGCTGAGCGCCCACCAGAGGATGCCAGGACGCACGAAGCGCTCCGCGGCCAACTGCGCCCGCCAATCCGCCGGGTTCTCCGCCCTGAGCGCCGCACTGATCTGCGCCTCGGCCAGCCGGGAGACGGCATCGTAGCTGTAAAGCAGGTCGTCGCGCTCGCTCCGTTCGTCGACCACATGGGAAAGGAACGGCACCCGCAGGACATGGGCGGCAGCCCGCGCCAGCTGACTCTTGCCGACGCCCGGTTCGCCGCGGAGCAGGAGCGGTCGGCCCGAGGCGAGCGCCGCCCGCACCGCCCAGATGCTCCCGTGCTCGAAGCGATGATAGGCCTCCGGCCACGACTCGCAGGGCTGCAGGTGATACGAGTGCTTCTCGTCGGGCTGGAAGAGCTGTTCCATGGCAGTTTCAGGCGGAGGGTCGGGTGCGGCGTTCGTTGAGCGCTTTCCAGATGTGCGACAGGTGACTCAGCACGGTGACCGAATCGTAGAGCAGTTCGTCCTCGTCGCCCTTGCCCCGAGGATGGAGCAAGATCAGATCGGAGACGCCGAGCTGTTCGCGGAGCATCACCACCAGTTTGGGAAACTCCGGACCGGCGCCGAAAGCGGCGAATGGGTCGCGCTCCTTCTCCCGCGCGAACTTCAGCACTTTCAGCACTTTGTTGAAGAAGTACGTCACCTCCTCGTCGTCCGCCGGGTTGACGTTGACGGTCGGGCCAAGCACGAAGCGGATGAGGTGCAGTTCGATCTCTCGCCTTCGATCCGTCAGCCTGACAGTGAGCCGGCCCCCGGCCAGCGATCCTCCCCAGCGCTCATCGTCCCTGGGGTCACCGAAGACTCGTGCGAGGCGCGCGCTCCCGTCCGACAAAGCCGCCGTCAGGATGTGCAGGAAATTCGCCCTCTGCCCTTTCCCAAACGGCGTGTAATCGACCAAGCCCGGATACTCGATCGAACCGGCGTGAAGCAATGCCCTCTGCGCGGTGATCCAGCGGGGATCGATCCCGAGCACAACCAGACCTCCCAGAAAAACTTCCAGATCGGTGAGATCTGCGACGGTCGCGTCGAACTTCGGTAGCGCGGCCCTGACTGCTTCGAGCTGTCTCACGAGATCCAGCCGCCGTTCCCGCACCTCCGTCGAGAGACCGATCGACCCTCGGCCCCCGTGGACGATCCCAGGGGTGTGCGACTCCACGAAGCCCCGCAGGCGCGGATTCCCTTTCAACACCTGCTCCATTTCCGCGAGCACGTTCTCGTAGGCGTGGGCCAAGAGGTCTTCGTGCGTGGCAGATCCTGTGGCGTCGGCCCCGAGCATGCGGGTGCTGAATTCGACTAGGGAGAAGGGAGTCGCGGCCGTTTCGAGGAATGAGCGGATAGCGTCAGCCTGGCGGCCAACGTCGGCCGCACGTTGCAGCGAAGGAACGATCCCCCCGCCAACCCGTTTCGCCTCCTGCTCCGCGTCCCGGCCGCGCTTCTGCCACTCCGCCGCACGGTCCGGCCAATTCACCACCGCGAGTTCCGGAAGCCTCCAAACCACGAGCGCACATTTCGAAATCTCGGCCGCGCTGCGCAGTTGGAGGAGTTCCCAAAGACAATCGGTCGAGCGGAGGAATGCCTCGTTGAGCATGACGCTGACGATGCCGGTCGCCTCGCCCGCCAATCGCACGAGCCGCTCCGTGTGGTCGGCCCGGTTGGTCCCACGCACGATCTCCACGTGTGCCTTGGCGAGCAGATTCTCCGCCTCGGCGATCGGCGACGCGGCGGGCGCGCCACCGTCCTCCTGCCAGGCGTAGCTCAGGCCGATCTTCTTGGGCGAGTTTGCGGTCATATCACCGGGGTGGAGGTGGGTTCTTGCGGCGCGCGTAGGCGGCGATCAGGGCCTGCAACTCCTGGTCCACCGGCGCGGCGATCTCTCGGATCATGCGCAGTGCCCGCCGATAGATGATGCGCCCGGAATTGATAACCTTCGGAAGGCTGAGGTGGTCCTCGTCATCGGTCACGCAGTCCCCCACCCAGCTGTGCGCGCTGAATTCGTCCACGATGCGCAGCCCGCCGGTGTCCCGACCTTCCGCGAACTGATGCACTAGCCAGGCGTGCTGCCGGGCCTGCGTCCGAAACGTGCCCTGCAGGCGCCGTAATTCGGGATTCGCGGTCTCCAACTCCTCCACCGTTACCGTCGTCCGAGCGAAGGTCGGCACCAGCCGGTTGACGATGTTGGCGACTCCGCTGCCCTGGTGCGGGGTGCCCAGAAACAGGATGCCCTTGGTGCGTCCGGGGACATCACCTTTGGCGCCTTCGCCATCGCGGGCCAGGCTGAGCATCTGCTTGACCATCAGCCCGCCAAGGCTGTGACAAATGAAGAAGAGGAACGTATCCGATGCCAAGGTCAGGTCGATTTCCTCGAGAAAACGGCCGGCTCGATCGAACATCGGCAGCGTCTTGCCGCGCCACGCCGACGAGGCGGCGGGGTAATCGAAAGAGTGGACGTTGCAGGGCACCCCGAGCTGATCGAGTTCCTTCCCGAGCCAAGCCGGCCAGCCAATCAGGTCGTCCTGGGTCACGTCCGGGTGGCGCCACGTCTTTCTCCAATCGCCGTCCAGGCCATGGACGAAAATCACCTCGACGACCGCCTTGCCCGCGCCCGAGGAGAAGATGGGCAGCAGTTGATCCGGGAGCGGGGGCGGCACGGACATCGGGAAGGCGCTGGCCTACTTCAGAGCAGGAGATGACGACAACCAAAATAGTCGGTGGAGACAGAAATAGCGGAAGTTCGGTCACGTTCGGTCGTCGAATGCGTGTACTTAAGATCGAGCCTTCGAGAGAGCTCTGAAGGTCGAATTGGACGCCTGATGGCTAAATCGGTGCGTGGCGGCCGTTTAGTGACTCGGGCGCTCCTCCCGCGAGCTGTTGGCGGAGACCCTATACTCGGAGATGAGAGCCTTCATCCGCTGCTGGTTCTCAGAAGTGGCCTCTATCGAGTTACCTGCGATTCTCATCCAAGCTGCGTGCACTCCAAACCATGCTCGAATGATTGTGGCCTCGACACCCGAGAGCCATTCATCGCTCAGAAACTCTGCTTGAGGGCCCTTGTTGTAGTAGCAAAGCTCCACCCGTAGCCCCTCCCCAGGCGTCATGCTGTGAGATGGCCGGAATGCCCCGTGGGCAAAGGCGTTTCGGTAGTGCATGCAGCTGAACAGATCGCTTTCCAGACGTTTTACGTCGGCTGCTTTGCTACCATTCCCGGGTGAAGTCATGCCCTCGCGATCCAGTTTCGTGGTTTGGAGGAGGTCGAAGAGTATCTTCTTTTTGCTGGCGAATGTGCACCCATCGGTCCGAAGGACGAAAGCTGTGAAATCCGAAGCCTTCGGGTTCCTCCAGTCTTCTCCACCAAAGAAATAGGTGGCGATAGCATTTTCCATCATGTGCTCGACAGCGGTCACGCCCTCGATCACGGCGAGCCTGTTCAGGCGAGCCACTTCAATCTCAGGTAGTCCATCAGAGTGACTGAATTTTTGATCGAAGTACGTTGTTGTCTCCGGTCGGTG
Organism: Verrucomicrobiota bacterium; assembly: GCA_018240025.1. Taxonomy (GTDB): domain Bacteria; phylum Verrucomicrobiota; class Verrucomicrobiia; order Chthoniobacterales; family SZAS-18; genus SZAS-18. The sequence goes on along the minus strand of JAFEGM010000018.1, from coordinate 13,253 downwards.
CCCGGGAATCACGAGGCTTGTCGGCAAAGAAAGAACTTTCATCTGAGACAGGACGGTCACCCGCGATCCTTCACGGTCAATCTCCGCAAACACTGGCCGAGGACCAGCTCAGCCGCGCGGGGCCCCGAAGACACCACGGGTTCAACTCGGGTCGAGCCGGCTTCATATCGTCCGCTTGAAAGTTGCGACCTTCTTGAGCGCCTCGATCTCGTTTTGTAAGTCGCAGTTTGGTAAACCGGAGTCACACTCCTCCGCTCCTCCGCTCCTCCG
>JAFEGM010000018.1:0-12920 GCA_018240025.1 Verrucomicrobiota bacterium | reverse complement strand
CGGCTCCTCCGCTCCTCCGCTCCTCCGCTCCTCCGCTCCTCCGCTCCTCCGCGGGCCGGCCGCACTCGGAGAGTGCGGACTACTTACAACACCGGCGCCAGCAGCCGCAGCGCGCCTTCGCGCAGGCGGGGCAGGAGGCCGCGGCGGGCGAACTCGGATTTCTTCACTTCCACGCCGAGCTTCATCGCTTCGGCGAGATTGCGGGCGAGGGCGGCGTTCGTGGCGGGGCAGTGGACGGCCACGTTCAGCTCGAAGTTCAGCTTCAAGGAGCGGACGTCGAGATTGGCGGAGCCGACCATGCTCCAGGCGTCGTCGAGGACGAGAGCCTTGGTGTGGAGCATGCCGGCGGTGTGCTCGAAGATGCGCACGCCGGCGCTGAGGAGGTCGTCGTAGAAGGACTGTCCGACGTAGCCGATGTAAAAGCTATCCGGGGCGCTCGGGATGACGATGCGCACCTGCACGCCGGAGCGCGCGGCGAGTTGCAGCGCGGCCACGATGGCGGGGTCGGGCACGAGGTAGGGCGAGCAGATCCAGAGCCGTTCGCGGGCGGAGGTGGCGAAGGCCAGGATGGCCAGCCGAATCGTGTTGGCGCTGGCGTCCTGATCCGGCCCAGCGGCGAGCACGGCGGCGCAGGCCTCGCCCGAGCGCGGGAGGGGCGGATAGTACTTTGGCTGGGTCAGGCGGCGCGAGGTGCCGAAGAACCAGTCGTCGGCGAAGACGGACTGCAGGCCGGCGACGACCGGCCCCTCGAAGCGGGCGTGGAGATCGCGCCAGACGCAGTATTCCTCGCCTACATTCATCCCGCCGGCCCAGGCGAGTCGGCCGTCGATGACCACGAGCTTGCGGTGGTTGCGCAGGTGCAGGAACCAGCGCTGCCGCAGCGGGTGCACGCTGGAGAACCAACTCCATTCGCCGCCGGCCTCCTCGAGCCCGCGCAGATGCCGGCGCTTGAGTTTCCAGGACCCGAGCTCGTCGAGCAGGACGCGCACCTCCACGCCGCGACGGGCCGCGGCGGCGAGCGCCGTGAGCAGACGCTGGCCGAGGGGATCGGGCTGCCAGATGAAGAACTCGACGTGAATGCTGCTCTGCGCGGCGCCGATCTCGCGCTCGAGTTCGGCGTAGAATTCCTCCGCTTCGGGGATCAGCCGCACGGTGCAGCCGGCCTGGAAGTCGGCCTGGGCGACCTTCTCCAGGCGCTTGGCCAGCGAGGGCAGCGGCGGCAGCGTGGTCGGATCGGGAAGTTGCTCGGGCTGGAGATGCGCCTTGCGCCGGCGCAGACGCTTGCGCTGCAGATGCTCGGTACCGAAGGCCAGATAGCAGATCGGGCCGAGCACCGGGAAAAGCAGCAGCGCCCAGATCCAGGAGAGCGCGGAGAGCGGATTGCGCTTGTGGTAGAGGACGTGCGGGATGAGGCCGATGGAGAAGAGCTCCGCGGCCAGGCCGAGCCAGAACCAGTCGAAGGTCGTGGTGGAGAGGGCCGCGATCATCCGAAGAGAACGTACGCAGCGAGGCCGAGAAACAAGGCGCCTGCCACGCGATCGAGCCAGAGCCCGGCCGCCGGCCAGCGGCGCAGCCATTGGCCGATCGCGGCCGCACCGAGCCCGAGCGGCACGAAGACGAAGATCGTCACCGCGATGAAGAGCAGGCCCAGCACCAGCATCTGCGGCGTGGCCGGAGCGTCGGGTCGGACGAATGGCGGGAGAAAGGCGAGGAAGAAGAGCGCGACCTTCGGATTGATCGCATTGGCGACGAACCCACGCCCGAAATGGCGCCAGTGGCTCTCCTCGGTCGCGGTCGAGGCTGCTCCCTCGGCCGCGGGCACGGTGCCGCTGGTGCTGCGCAGCGACATCACCCCGAGATAGGCGAGGTAGAGCGCGCCCGCGAACTTCAATCCGCCCAGCGCCTTGGGCGAAGCCTGCAGCAGCGCGGCCACACCGAGGATGGCCCAGCCGATGTGGGTGAGGCAGCCTGCCGCGCAGCCCAGTGCGAAGCCGACGGCGGCGGCCCGACCGCGCGAGATGCCGAGGCTGAGGATGGCGAGATTGTCCGGCCCGGGCGTCAGCGCCAGGACGACGACAGCGGCGGTGAAGCCGGCCAGGGAGGAAAGATCGTGAGGCAAGCGCCGATGTTGCGGCGCGGGTCGAAGCCTGGCAACCGCGCGTTGGCGCAGCGTACCGGGCTCAGCCGCACTGTCCCCGCTGACGCAGCGCGTGGTCGAGCGCGACCAGCGCGGCCATCGCTTCGACCATCGGCACGGCCCGCGGCAGTACGCACGGATCATGCCGGCCCCGCGCGCGCAGTTCGGTCTCGGCCGAGCCGTCGGCCAGCACGGTGCGCTGCGCCTGGGCGATGGTGGCGGTCGGCTTGAAGGCGACGCGAAAGACGATGTCCTCGCCGTTGGTGATGCCGCCCTGCACGCCGCCGCTCCGATTGCTGGACGTGCGAATGCGCCCCTCGCGGAGTTCGAACGCGTCGTTGTGTTCGCTGCCGCGCTGATAGGTCCCGGCGAACCCGCTGCCGAATTCGAAGCCTTTGGTGGCGGGCAGACTCAGCATGGCCTTGGCGAGATCGGCCTCGAAGCGATCGAAGACCGGCGCACCCAGGCCGGCCGGGAGCCCGCGCAGCACGCATTCGATCATCCCGCCGACCGAATCGCCCTCGGACCGCACGGCCTTGATCCGCTCGATCATCCGCGCGGCCATGGCCGCATCGGGACAACGGACCGCGTTCGCCTCCACCGCCGCAGCCTGCACGAGCGCGGGGTCGATCTCGGCCTCGAGATCGTGGATGCGGCGCACGTAGGCCACGACCTCGAAGGCCGGAAAGAGCTGCTTCAGCGCGACCTGGGCGACGGCTCCGCCGGCCACGCGGCCGATCGTCTCGCGCGCGGAGCTGCGTCCCCCGCCCTCCCAGTTCCGCAGGCCGAACTTCGCCTGGTAGGTGTAATCGGCATGCGAGGGACGGAACGCCTGCTCCATCTCGGCGTAAGCTTCCGGGCGCTGGTCCTCATTCGGCACGAGCACGCTGATCGGCGTGCCCAGCGTGCGGCCGCGGAAGACGCCCGAGAGAATGCGGCAGCGGTCGGATTCCTTGCGCGGAGTGACGATGTCGCTCTGCCCCGGCCGACGCCGGTCGAGTTCGCGCTGCAGGATGGATTCGTCGATCTCCAGCCCGGGCGGGCAGCCGTCGATGACCACGCCCACGCCGCCGCCGTGCGATTCGCCCCAGGTCGTGATCCGGAAAAGTGTGCCGAAGGTGTTTCCCACGGCGCAGCCTAACACGACCGGCCGCAGGCGACACTCCCGCGGCTAGCTCTTCTCCGGCTCGGGCGTCGCGCCACCGCCCTGCGCCGCGTCGAACTGCGCGCGCCACCAGGCTAGGCGCTCGGCCACGCGCTTCTCCTCGCCGTGGTCGGTCGGGTCGTAGTAGCGCCGTCCCTCCGGCAGATAGGCCTGCGGAATGTAGGCGCCCTCATGGTCGTGCGAATACTGGTAGCCGCGGCCGTGCCCAAGGCGCTTGGCGCCGGAGTAGGCTGCGCTCTTGAGATGCGTGGGGACGGCCAGCGTGCGGCCCTTCGTCACGTCCTCGGTGGCGCGGTCGAGAGCGGCGTAAGCCCGGTTGCTCTTCGGCGCGGTGGCGAGATAAACCGTGGCGTGGGCGAGATTGATGCGCGCCTCGGGCAGGCCGACGAATTCGACCGCCCGATGTGCCGCCTCGGCCACCAGCAGCCCGCGGGAGTCGGCCATGCCGATGTCCTCGCTGGCCAGGATGACCAATCGACGCGCGATGAAACGCGGGTCTTCGCCAGCGTGGAGCATGAGCGCCAGCCAGTAGAGCGCGGCATCGGGATCTGAACCGCGCACGCTCTTGATGAAAGCGCTGATCGTATCGTAGTGGCCGTCGCCGGTGCCGTCATAGACCACCATTTTCTCCTGCACGCTTTCCTCCGCGACTTCGCGAGTCACGTGAATGCGGCCGGCCGCGCTCGGCGGGGTCGTGCGAACCGCGATCTCGAGGGCGTTCAGACATTTGCGCGCATCGCCGTCCGCCGCGGTCGCGAGGTGTTGCGCGGCGGCTTCGTCGAGGTCGACCGCCAGCGCGCCCAGGCCACGTTCCGCATCGGCCAAGGCGCGGTGCTGCAGCGCAATCAGATCGGCCAGTTCGAGCGGCTTCAGCCCGAAGAGCTGCGAGCGCGAGACCAGCGGGCCATTGATCGCGAACATCGGATTTTCCGTGGTCGCGCCCAGGAGCCGGATTACCCCGCGTTCGACCTCCGGCAGCAGCGCGTCCTGCTGCGCGCGATTGAACCGATGGATCTCGTCGATGAAGACGATGGTGCGAATGCCGTCGCGATTGAGCCAATCCTCCGCCTGGGCCACCGCCCGGCGGATGTCGGCCACCGTTCCGCCCACGCCGCTCAGGCGCAGAAAGCGGGCCTTGGTCGCATGGGCGATGACCTCGGCGAGGCTCGTCTTCCCCACGCCCGGCGGGCCATGGAAAATGGCGGAGGAAAGCCGATCCGCCTCGATCGCCCGGCGCAGCAGCTTGCCCGGCGCGAGCAGATGTCGCTGCCCAGCGTACTCATCGAGGGTCCGCGGCCGCATCCGCGTCGACAGCGGCGGATCCGGCGTGGCCACCGGATCGGTGCGGAAAAGATCGTCGTCCTCGTCAGACATGAGCAGGCAGCGCCGGGCCCAAAACCTCGGCCAAATGCGGGCTGAGGCCATCGATCTCCAGCGAGGTGACAGACGCCAACGCGGCCGGAATGTGCGCGAGAAAAGCCGGCTTGCCCCGCTGCAGGCCGAGGAATCCGTAGGCGCCCAACGCCTGCACCAGCCGCTGCAGCGCGCAAAGCGTGAAGCGCCGCGCAGTGATCGGCACCACCGGCGTGAGCGTGGTGTAGAAATCGAGCAATTCCGCCCGTTCGCTCCCGGTCAATTGCACGTAGGGATCGTACAACAGCGAAGCCAGATCGTATTCCGGCAGTCCCGCTCGCAGTCCCTGGAAGTCGATCAGCATGGCCCGCCCGTGGTGGAGGAGGATGTTTTGCGACTGAAAATCGCGGTGGACCAGCCGACGCGGATAGCCCGCCAGTTCGTTCGCGATCTCACCCCACACCGGCAGTCCGCGCAGCTCCGTCACGGCTCCCGCATCCAGCCGCTCCCGCAGTGCCGCGCCGAGGCAGTGGTCGAAGAAGTAATCCTGCTCCCAGCGATAGAGCGCCTCGTCGAAGGCGACCTCCAGCGGCAGCCCGTGCCGTTCCGCGTCTTCCGCCGTCAGCTGGTGGATCGCATGGACCGCCTCCAGCGCCGACTGGTAATGCAGCCTTCGGATTTCCCACGGGTCCTCCCGCACACTCCAGAGGTCGGTGGTACCGAGGTCCTCCAGCGCCATCAGCCGCTGCTCCGGGTCGTGGAAAAACACCCGTGGCACCCGCACCCCGCGCAAACCCAGAAACTCCGCCACGCGCGCGTAGCGGGCATTCTCCGCCTTGAAGGTACCATAGCGTGCCACAATGGCCGAATCGAAGGCACCCCCGCCCCCCAGTCCCCGCGCCCGGAAAAAATCCCGATCCGATCCGCCACGCTCGATTTTTTCCCAGGTCACCCGCCCCTTCTGAGCCGCGGGAAAATGTTCGAGCACGAGCGACGCGAATTCGGGAACCATGGAGGGGCCTCGCTTAGGCTCGGCATAGGCAATAGGCAATAGGCAATAGGCAATAGGCAATAGGCAATAGGCAATAGGCGATAGGCGGTTGTCACGCTCACACCACCCGCGCCATCTATCGCCTATGGCCTATCGCCTATTGACTATGCCGAGCCTCAGCGAGGCTCCCGAGCCTCAGCGAGGCTTTGTGAAACTTTTCACAAATGCCGGTTGCGTGACTTGGACCGCATCGACATTTTCAATGCTTCCCCCGCCGGGCTCTCTCCCACCGGATTATGGCGACTCAAACCCTCGAAATCGGCGATTCCCAGGCTCGTGCGCTGCAGGCGGCGCGCGCCGCGGCGGACGACGCCATCCCGGACATGATCGGCGAAAAGCTGATCATCAACATGGGCCCCTCGCACCCCGCGACCCACGGCGTGCTGCGGGTCGTGCTGGAGCTCGACGGCGAGGTCATCACGAAGGCGACGCCGGACGTCGGCTACCTGCATCGGGGTGACGAAAAGATCGCCGAAAACATGCAGTACAACCAGTTCATCCCCTACACGGATCGACTGGACTACCTGGCTCCGCTTTCGAACAACGTGGCCTACGCCTGCGCGGTCGAGAAGCTGATGGGCTGGACGCTGCCGGCCCGAGGTCAGGCGATCCGCGTGCTCTGTTGCGAGCTCGGCCGCATTTCCGCCCACCTGTTGGGCCTCGGCGCCTTCGCCATGGATACGGGCGCCATGACGGTGTTCCTCTACACCTTCACGGAGCGCGAGAAGATCTACAATCTGATCGAGCAGCTCACCGGCGCCCGTTTCACGACCAGTTACACGCGGGTCGGGGGCCACACTCGCGACATCCCGGCCGACTTCCTCGCGCGGGTGAGCAATTTCTGCGACACCTTCATCCCGCAGCTCGATGAGGTCGACAAGCTCCTCACGCGCAATCCGATTTTCATCAACCGGACCAAGGACATCGGCGTGATCAGCGGCGAGCGGGCCATCGCCTACGGCCTCTCCGGCCCGAATCTGCGCGGCTCGGGCGTGGCCCACGACGTCCGCAAGACGCAGCCCTATCTCGGCTACGAGCAGTACGAATTCGACATCCCGGTCGGCTCGGTGGGCGACTGCTACGACCGCTATCTGGTGCGGATGCTGGAGATGCGCGAAAGCGTGCGCATTCTCCGCCAGGTGGTGGCCAAGTTCCCGGACGGGCCGATCAATGTGGAGAACGCCAAGGGCGTGCTGCCGAAGAAGGAACGGGTCATGAAGAAGATGGAGGAACTCATCCATCAGTTCATGATCGTGACCGAGGGCATCAAGGCACCCCCGGGCGAGGTCTATTTCGGGGCCGAAAATCCGAAGGGCGAGCTCGGCTTCTACATCTGCTCGAAGGGCGGCGGCGTCCCGCACCGCCTGAAGATTCGGGCCCCCAGTTTCGTGAATCTGAGCATTCTCTCCGAGCTGCTGCCGGGGAACATGATGAGCGATGTCGTGGCGATCCTGGGTTCGCTCGACTTCGTCATGGGCGAATGCGACCGCTGAACTTCCATCCATGAGCGCTGTTCATTCCGACGAAATCCCCGCGCTGCCGCCCGTGCCGGCGGAACTGGAGGCCAGGATCGACGAGGTCATCACGCATTATCCGGTCTCCAAGCGCAGCGCGGTCCTGACCGTGCTGCATCTGCTGCAGGAGAATCTGGGCTTCCTGGGCGCCGGCACCGAGGACTGGGTCGCGGCCAAGCTCGGCCTGCAGCCGATCAACGTCTACGAGGTCATCACGTTCTACCCGATGTTCCGCCGCAAGCCGGCCGGGAAGAACCACATCCGCGTCTGCCGCACGCTTTCCTGCGCGCTGGGCGGGAGCTACCAGCTGATGGAGCGTTTCTGCCAGCAGGCGAAGATCGACCGCTCGCACGCCCATCACCACGACCCCATCGCGGTCAGCCCGGACGGCAAGTTCAGCATCGAGTTCGTCGAATGTCTGGCCAGCTGCGGCACCGCGCCGGTCTGCATGATCAACGACGACTTCTACGAGAACGTGGGCACCGACGAGAAGGTCACCGAGCTCCTCAAAAAGTACTGAGCCCGGCACGCCCACAGACTTCCAAACACGGTCTTCTTTCCTCATTCTCCGCGCCATGTCCCGCCGCTTTCCTCATCCCCGCGAACGCCGGCTCGTGTTCAAGAACGTGGACCGTGAAGGCTGGACGAACGACATCCAGGCTTATCTGAACGACGGCGGCTACGACGACCTGCGCAAGGCGCTCTCGATGAAGCCGCAGGACATCGTCAACGAGGTCAAGACCTCCCAGCTGCGCGGCCGTGGCGGCGCCGGCTTCTCCTGCGGCGTGAAATGGGGTTTCATCCGCCCGGACGAGAAAAAACCGGTCTATCTGATCTGCAACGCGGACGAATCGGAGCCGGGCACGTTCAAGGATCGCTACATCATCCACCAGGATCCGCACCAGCTGATCGAGGGGATGGTCATCTCCTGCTACGCGGTCAACGCCCGGCTCGCCTACATCTATATCCGGGGGGAATTCCCGGAAGGCGCCCGGATCCTGGAGAAGGCGATCGCGGAGGCCCACGCCCACGGCTTCCTCGGCAAGAACATCCTCGGCTCGGGCTTCGATCTCGAGATTTACGTCCACCGCGGCGCCGGGGCCTACATCTGCGGCGAGGAGACGGGCCTGATCGAGTCCCTCGAAGGCAAGCGCCCCTACCCGCGCATCAAGCCGCCCTATTTCCCCGCGGTGCTCGGCCTCTACATGTCGCCGACCATCGTGAACAACGTGGAGACGCTCTGCAACGCCAAGCACATCGTGCGCATGGGCGGCGCGGAGTTCGCGAAAATCGGCCGACCGAACAACACCGGCACGCGGGTGCTCTGCGTCAGCGGCGACGTGCAGAAGCCGGGTTACTTCGAGTTCGAGGTCGGCGCGCTCACCATGGGCGAGTTGCTCTACGACATCTGCGGCGGCCCGAAGCCCGGACGGAAGATCAAGGCGGTCATCCCCGGCGGCAGTTCGGCCAAGGTCCTGCGCGCGGACGAGAGCTACAAGATCAAGGTCAAGCAGCCGGACGGCTCCATGGCCGACAAGATGCTGCCCTTCAACGACATCGTGCTCGATTTCGACAGCCTCGCGGCGGTCGGCTCGATGGCCGGGAGCGGCGGCGTGATCGTGATGGACGATTCGCGCGACATGGTCTGGGCGCTGAACAACATCAACGAGTTCTACGCCCACGAGAGCTGCGGCCAGTGCACGCCCTGTCGCGAGGGCAGTCTCTGGATGAAGAAGATCAGCGACCGCCTGGTGGCCGGACTCGGCGTGCAGGGCGACGACAAGAATCTCCTCAACGTGGCCGACAACATCGCCGGCCGCACCATCTGCGCCTTCGGCGAGGCCTGCTCGTGGCCGGTGCAGAGCTTCCTGCAGAAGTTCCCCGACGACTTCAAGGCGGCCGCGAAGAACCACCTACCGGAAGGCGCGCGCACCGCGCTCGAGGCTCTGGCGCCCGAGGTTCCGCACGGCCGGGAGGCGCTGGCCCACTAACCATTTTCCAAGATGAGCGAAACCACCTCCACGCCCGCCGCCCCGACGCCCGTCGTGGCCCCGCCCGGCCTGGTCAACATCCAGGTCGACGGCAAATGGGTGCAGGTCCCCAAGGGCACGCGGGTCATCGAAGCGGTCTCCAAGCACGGCACCTATGTGCCGCGCTATTGCTACCACCCGAAGCTCTCGGCGCCGGGCAACTGCCGCATGTGCCTGATCGAAATGGGCTCGCCGAAGATGGGGCCCGACCGCAAGCCGATCCTCGATGCCGCTGGCTATCCGGAGATCGCCTGGATGCCGCGCCCGCAGATTTGCTGCTCGACCGACGTCAGCGAGGGCATGGGTTATCGCTCGCAGTCGCCACTGGTGGACGAATGCCGCAAGGGCGTGATGGAGTTCCTCCTCATCAATCACCCGCTCGATTGCCCGATCTGCGATCAGGCCGGCGAATGCCGCCTGCAGGAGTTCTCGGTCGAGTTCGGACGCGGCGAATCGCGCTTCATCGAGGAGAAGGTCAAGAAGCCGAAGAAGGTCGAGCTCGGGCCGCGCATCACGCTCGACGACGAGCGCTGCATCATGTGCTCGCGCTGCATTCGCTTCTCGAAGGAAATCGCGCATGACGACGTCCTGGGCTTCACGCAGCGCGGCAGCCACACCGTGCTGACGGCGTATCCCGGCCGGAAGTTCGACAACAACTACTCGCTCAACACGGTCGACATTTGTCCGGTCGGCGCGCTCACTTCGAACGACTTCCGCTTTAAGATGCGGGTCTGGTTTCTGAAGGAGACGAAGAGCTTCTGCACCAGCTGCGGGACTGGTTGCAACACGACCATCGGCAGCCGCGAAAACGTCATCTACCGGCAGACGCCGCGGGAGAACAACGACGTCAACGAGGTCTGGATGTGCGACCACGGGCGGCTCAATTTCCATTACCTGCAGGACGCCAAGCGCCTGACACAGCCCCTCCTCCGGCTGCCGGACGGACGCTCGGAAGAGGTCTCGATGGCCGAGGCGGTACGCGAGGCGGCGGCCCAGCTGCGGCATTTCAAGGGCGAGGAGATCGGCCTGCTCGCTTCCGGTCGGATGACCAATGAGGAGCTCTTCCTCGCGGCCAAGCTCAAGCGCATCCTGGGCATCGAGCATTACGACATCGTGGGTCGCCCGCAGCAGCCCGACGACATCCTGGTCTCCGACGACGGCAACCCGAACACGCGCGGCGCCCAGCTTTTCAAACTGACGGGCGAGTCGCCGGGACGTTTCGCCCCCGTGGTGGCTTCGAAGGTCAATGACGGCGTGCTCAAGGCGCTCATCTGCCTGGGTGAGGACGCCGCTTCGATCGGTGCCAAGCCGGAGGCGCTGCAGAAGCTCTCCTCGCTCATCGTGCTCGACCTCCTGCCCAACGCCTCCACCGCGGCCGCCACGGTCGTGCTGCCAGGCGCGGCCTTCGCCGAGAAGCGCGGCTCGATGATCAACGTGAAGGGTCGCTTGCAGCGGCTGAACCAAGCCATTCGCCTGCCGGGCAATGCGGGCGACGATTGGGAAATCCTGCGCGACCTGATCGCCGCGCTGGACGGGGGCAACGGCATTTACACGATCGAAGATCTCTTCCAGCAGATGGCTGCGGAGCATCCCCAGTTCGCCGGACTCAGTCTGTCCAAGATCGGCGACCTCGGCGTTCCGCTGCCCTGATTCCCGCAAATCCAGCCGCTTCCCACCTTGCTCGATTTCGCCTCCAACACTTTCGCCGAGTGGGCCTGGCTCCTGGTCCCGCTCATCAAGATCCTCGTTCTGCTCTTCGCCGCAGTCATGCCGCTGGTGGCCTACGCCAGCCTCGCGGAGCGCAAGGTTTCGGCCTTCATGCAGGATCGCGTGGGCCCCAACCGCACGGGCATTCCGCTCACGCTGCTGGGCTTCAAAAAGGATCTGAACATCGCCGGTTTGTTCCAGCCGCTGGCGGACGGTCTCAAGTTCCTGCTCAAGGAGGACTTCACGCCGGCCCACGTCCGTACCTTCTACTATTGGCTCGCCCCGGCGCTGGCGGTCGCCCCCGCCCTGCTCTCCATCGCGGTGGTGCCGTTCGGCAGCTCGCTCAGCATCGGCGGGCAGGAGCACAAGATGGTCATCGCCGATCTGAACGTCGGCTTCCTCTACGTCTTCGCCATCACCTCGATCGCCGTTTACGGCATCGTGCTGGCCGGCTGGGCCGCCAATTCGAAGTACCCGTTCCTCGGTGGCGTGCGCTCTTCGGCCCAGATGATCTCCTACGAGCTCTCGATGGGCCTGGCGCTCATTCCCATCGTGATGCTGGTGGGTCACCTGAATCTCAATGAGATGGTGCGTTATCAGGCCCAGCACGGTTGGAATGTCTTCCCGTTCACCGGCATCGGGATCAGCTGGAAGAACGGCTTCGCGATCACCGGCTTCGAACTGCGCAACGTGCTCATCTGGATCCCGATGCTGCTCAGCTTCGTGGTCTTCACGATTGCGGTCTTCGCCGAGACCAACCGTGCGCCGTTCGATCTGCCGGAGTCCGAGACCGAGCTCGTGGGTGGGTATCACACCGAGTACTCGTCGATGAAGTTCGCCCTCTTCTTCATGGGTGAATACGCCGCCATGATCACGGGCTGCGCGCTTATCGCGACGATCTTCCTCGGCGGCTGGGGGCTGCCGCTGCCGTTCATCCACGACAGCACGCTGACCTTCAAGACCTTCACCGGGGCCGACGGCAACTTCTGGGGGCTCTTCAACATCGCCACCTTCTTCGGCAAGGTCATCGTCCTCATCGTCTTCTTCATGTTCGTCCGCTGGACGGTGCCGCGCTTCCGCTACGACCAGCTCATGAAGCTGGGCTGGGTCTGGATGTTCGAGCTCGCCCTCGCCAACATCGTGCTCACCGCCGTCATCCTCGCGCTCGTGCGCTAATCCTCGCCATGGCTACGATCACCGTTCCACGCCCCGAGCTGACGCTCGCCGAAAAGACCGGACTGCCCGCCATCTGGGGCGGCCTGAAGGTCACCATCAAGCACTTGCGGGAGACGATCAAAGGCAAGACCAAGGTCACCATGCAGTATCCGGAGGAGCGCTGGGACAGCGAGCTGCCGGAATACTACCGCGGCACTCCAGCGCTGGTGCGCGACGACTACGGCCGCGAGCGTTGCGTCTCCTGCCAGCTCTGCGAGTTCATCTGCCCGCCGCGCGCCATCACCATCACGCCGGGCGAGATCTCCGATAACGATCCGTTCGCGAAGGTCGAAAAATTCCCGCAGGAGTTCAAGATCGACATGATCCGCTGCATCTATTGCGGCATGTGCGAGGAGGTCTGCCCNNGCCCCGAGCAGGCCATCTTCCTGCAGAAGAACTACCTCGTGACCGGCCAGACCCGCGCCGAGATGGTCCACGACAAAAAGAAGCTGTACGAGATCGGCGGGCTCAAGACCGGGCTGGTCAACAAGTGGGACGAAGCCAAGTAATCCCGTTCCTCGCCCCTTCACCTCCCCTTCCCCGTGACTCCCGCTCTCTTCTGGACGTTCGCGCTGCTGATGCTGGTCTTCGGCGTGCTCGTGGTCGTCCTACGCAATCCGGTCGCCAGCGCCCTCAGCCTGGTGGTCTGCTTCATCGGTCTGGCCGCTCTGTTCGTCTCGCTCGACGCCTTCTTCATCGGCGTGATCCAGATCCTGGTCTACGCGGGCGCGGTGATGGTGCTCTTCCT
>JAFEGM010000017.1 GCA_018240025.1 Verrucomicrobiota bacterium | reverse complement strand
GCCGATGACGTTGCCGTTCAGGTCGGTGATGGTGATGGTCGTGTTGTTGAACGTGGCCATCACGTGCACGATGCCCTGCAGGATGTTCTTCGCACCCTTGGCGCGAATGATCTTGGGCTTCTCGATGTCGTTCGGATCGAGCGAGAGATTTTCCTTCACCGGCTCGGGCGCGGCGGCGGGAGCGGCCTCCTTCTTGGCCTTCGGGGCCTTGGCCTTCTTCTCCGCAGGAGCGGCCGCGGGGGCGGCGGTGGCGGTGGCCTCAGCGGCCTTCTTTTCGGTTTCGTCTGCCATAGGAACTCGGTGTCTTTACTGTCTCGATCAAAGGAACGTCAAAAGAGAGCGCCGGACTACTTCTTGTCCTTCGCGCGCTGCACGCCGACCGTCTTGCGCGGCCCCTTGCGGGTGCGGGCGTTGGTGGAAGTGCGCTGGCCACGGACCGGCAGGCTGCGGCGATGGCGCAGGCCGCGGTAGCTGTTGATGGCCTGGAGGCGCTTGAGATTGGCCTGATGCTCGCGGCGCAGGTCGCCCTCGATCGGGAGCTTCGAATCCTGGATCGCGGCGATGATGTCGGTCATCTGCTGCGGCGTCAGCTTGTTGGCGCGGATGTTCGGATCCACCCCGGCGCGCTCGAGGATGCGCTTCGACCAGGTCGGTCCGATGCCGTAGATATAGGGGAGCGAAGCTTCGATGCGCTTATCGCCGGGAATGTCGACACCAAGAAGACGGGGCATGGGGTGATTCGGGTTCGGATTGCGTGGTTCGGCGCCGTTCGGCTCAGCCCTGGCGCTGCTTGTGGCGGGGATTGGCGCTGCAGATCACGCGGATGACGTTCTTCCGCTTGATGATCTTGCAGGACTCGCAAACGCGTTTGACGGAGGCGCGGACTTTCATGGCTGATCTGGGCTGGCGTTGAAAAACTGGTCTGTGGTCGGAACGAACCTTTAGGGGGCAAAAACGCGCCGGAGGACAGGTCCGCCCGGCGCGCGGTTGGCACTCATTATCCCGAGTGCAAGGCCCTCAGATTCTATCTGTGGCGGAAGGTAATCCGACCCTTGGTCAAATCGTAGGGAGACATCTCTACCACAACTCGGTCTCCTGGCAAGATGCGAATGAAGTGGAGCCGCATTTTTCCGGAGATGTGCGCAAGAATGCGATGCCCGCCCTCCAGTTCCACCCGAAACATGGTGTTGGGCAGCAGTTCTACGACTTTGCCTTGAACTTCGATGGAATCTTTTCGCGCCATGTGAGGATTTCGGGGTCGCCCTTGGTGACGAGGACGGTGTGTTCAAAGTGGGCCGACGGCAAACGGTCGACGGTGACGGCGGTCCAGTCGTCGGACAGCACCTCCACCTCGGGGCGGCCCATGTTGACCATCGGTTCGATGGCCAGGGTCATCCCGGCCTTCAGTTTCGGACCGCTGCCCTTGCGGCCATAATTCGGGACCTGCGGATCCTCGTGCAGCGAACGGCCGACCCCGTGGCCGACGAACTCGCGCACCACGCTGTAGCCGCGGGCTTTGACATAGGCTTCGACTTCCGAGCAGGCATCGCCCAGCCGGCGACCTTCGCGGAGGAAGGAAATCGCGTGGTAGAGCGACTCCTCGGTGGCATCGAGCAGGGCCTGCACTTCGGGGGCGATGATGCCGACCGCCACGGTCGTCGCATTGTCCCCCACCCAGCCCTGCCGGACGATGCCGATGTCGAGGCTGACGATGTCGCCGTACTGAATGCGTCGGGGACCGCCGATACCGTGGATGACCTCCTCGTTGACCGAGATGCAGATGTGGCCGGGGAACTTCCGATAACCGAGGAAGGCGCTCTTGCAGCCCGCCTCTTTCATCAGGTCGGCCGCATAGCGATCCACCTCGCCGGTGGTCACGCCCGGCCGCACGAAGTCCGCTGTCTTTTCGAGGATCTCCGCCGCCAGCCGCCCCGCGAGACGCATCTGCTCGATCTCGCGGGGATTTTTGAGGACGATGTTCATCCGGCGGACAGCGGGCTCAGGGAGCTCAGTTCGGGATCGTCTTCTGCGAGAGCAGGTAGGCCACCAGGCCGATCACCAGCACCGCCGCACCGACGTAGAGCCAGACGAGGTTCTGCGAACGCGCGTCGTCGGCCGCATTGACCACGCCGCCGGCGTAGCGATTGCGGGCGGTCGGGCCCTTGCGCAGGAAACCGTCGTACTGCTTCTCCAGCAGCTTCGTCTCGAGCTGGCGCATCGTGTCGAGCACCACGCCGACCAAGATCAGGAGACTCGTGCCGCCGAAGAACTGGGCCACGTTGTAGGGCACCTTCATCGCGCCCATGACCATTTCCGGCAGGATGGCGATGACGGTCAGGAAGATGGCACCGGCGAAGGTCAGTCGGGTCATCGTGTACTCCAGGAACTCCGCCGTGGCCTTGCCCGGCCGCTGACCCGGGATGTAGCCGCCCTGTTTCTTCAGATTCTCCGAGATCTCCGTCGGCTGGAACTGGGTCGCGACCCAGAAATAGCTGAAGAAGAAGATCATGATTGCGTACAGGAGGTAATGCAGCCAGCCAGCGGCCAGCATCTGGGCCAGTTCCTGGGCGAAGCGATTCTCCTTGAAGAGCGTCTGAATGATGGTGGACGGGAAGATCAGGATCGCCTGGGCGAAGATGATCGGCATGACGCCCGCATAGTTCACCTTCAGCGGCAGATACTGGGTGGCGCCGCCGAAGACCTTCCGGCCGACCACGCGCTTGGCGTAGGTGATGGCGATCTTGCGCTGCGCCTGCGTGACCGAAATGACCGCGGCGATGACGACGATCAGGAAGGCGATCATGAGCACCAGCACGAACGGACTCGTGGTCGACTCCTGGCCGCCGCTCGGGACGAACGTCTTCCAGGCCTGCATCAGCGCGGCTGGGAGGCGGGCCACGATGCCGACCGTGATGATGATGGAAATACCGTTGCCGACACCCTTGTCGGTCACCTGGTCACCCAGCCACATGAGCAGCATGGTGCCGGCCGTCATGACGATGATCGTCATGATCCGGAACATCATGCCAGGCTCGGGCACCAGCGGCACGCCGAGGCGATTGATTGTGTCCTGAATGCCAGGCAGGAACGGATTGGCGCTCGGATTCTCGAAGGAAAGCGCCAGCAGGTACCCCTGGAGCACGCAGAGCACGAGCGTGGCGTAGCGGGTGTACTGCATGATCTTCTGCTGCCCGCCGTCCTCCTTGCGGAGCTTGGCCAGGCGCGGCACCACCGCCGTGAGCAGCTGCATCATGATCGACGCGCTGATATACGGCATGATGCCGAGCGAGAAGATGGCGCAGTTTTCCAGCGAGCCGCCCGAGAAGATGTTCAGCAGGGCCGCGACGGAGCCGCCGGCCTTCTGGTTGAGTTCGTTCAGGAACCAGCTGCTGAGAACGCCCACGTTGACGCCCGGGGTGGTGAGCTGCGAGCCGATACGCACGACCACGATGATCGCGAGGGTGAACAGCACGCGGGCTCGCAGATCCGGTACTTTGAAGATATTGGCGAACGCTGAAATCATTGAACGGCGGTGGGCGTGATCGGCTGGTTAGGGGACGAAGGGCGCGAAATCTCGGCAGATTGAACAAAAACTCAACTGCGGCTTTCAAAGTAGCGGCGAAGACCGGCTGTCGGACCCGGCCCGGCGCGCACGCCACGAACTCGATCGCGGGCTTGCTGAGCCGGGCGGAGGTAGGCCAATCCTAGGTTGGCGCGCCGCGCACGGGTCTGTGGGCGACGATTTCGCGCCTCCCCTTGGCGATCGACCCCGCGCGGTCGAAAGGTGCCGGAATGTGTCAGCAGGCGCTGCGCAGCCTCGCCATGAAGTCCAAAACGGCCCGTTCCCCCGCCCCGGCGCGCAGCCCGCGACCGCGTTCTGCGTCGGGCGGTCTCCGCTGGCGTCGCTGGCTTCTCATCACGCTCGCCGTGCTGGTGCTGGGCCCCATCTTGCAAGTGACCCTGCTCCGCTTTTTTAACCCGCGCTTCACGCCGCTGATGGCGCTGCGCTGGGTCGAGGGTCGGTTCTCGAACGAATACGAAGGCGGCATCGACCAGCGCTGGCTGACACGCCGGCAGCTACCGGACGAATTCCTGCGGGCGGTCTGGGTCAGTGAGGATGCCCGCTTCTTCCAGCACCAGGGCTTTGACTGGGTGGAGGTCGCCGCCGCCATGGCCCGGGCCCGCAAAACGGGGCAGCCTGTCCGCGGCAGCTCGACCATCACGCAGCAGTGCGCCCGCTCGACCTTCCTCTGGACGGGTCGGAGTTACGTGCGGAAGGGCCTGGAGGCCTACTACACCTGGTGGATGGAGCGCCTGCTCGACAAACAGCGCATTCTCGAGGTCTACGCCAATGTGGTCGAGATGGGTGACGGCATCTACGGGGTGGAAGCGGCGGCCCGCCGGCACTTCCGGGTCGGCGCCGCGCAGTTGACCCGTTCGCAGGCCGCCATGCTGGCCGCGCTCCTGCCCTACCCCCGTGGCTGGGATCCGAACGAGCCGAGTCCCCGCCTGCGCTGGCGGCATCGGCGGGTGCTGCGCGAACTCGCCAAGGTCGGCAACCAGCCCCGCGAACTGCGCGGGGGATGACGCCGCCGGGCCGAGATTTCCGCTGGCCGCGGACGGCCCTCGCCGCGATGGGTCGGCGCGTATGTTGTCGTTGTCCCGCCTTCTGCCCCTCCTCCTGACTGCGCTCGTCCTCTGCGCCCGCCTGCCCGCAGAGGAACTCCGCGCCGCCTGGGTGGCGTCGGTGGTCAATCTGAACTTCCCGTCCAAAGCCGGCCTCTCGCCCGCTGAGCAGCAGGCGGAGATCGAACGCATCGTCTCGACCGCTGCGAGCCGCGGCTTGAACGCGCTCATGGTCCAGGTCCGACCGGAGGGCGACGCGCTGTATCAGTCGCGCTACGAGCCCTGGAGCCGCTACCTGACCGGCACGCAGGGCGCGGCGCCCGGCTACGATCCGCTGGCGGCGTTCCTCGCCGCGGGTCGACGCCACGGCATCGCCATCCACGCCTGGCTCAACCCCTACCGCGGCGCCCTGAACGGCAGTCTGCCGCGGGCCGGCAATCACCCGACCCAGCGCATCTCGGGCGCGGTCCGCCGGGTGGGCTCGAAGGTTTGGCTCGACCCCTCCGACACCGCCGTCCGCGGGCAGGTGCTGCGGGTCGTGCAGGATTTGCTCAGCCGCTACGACGTCGCTGGCATCGTGCTCGACGACTACTTTTATCCCTACCCCGGCAGCGGCCTGCCCCGCGGGACGTTCCCCGACGACGCCAACTACGCGGCCTACCGCGCCGCCGGCGGCGAGATGGAACGCGGCGACTGGCGCCGGGCGAATGTGAACGCGCTCATCCGCGACCTCCGGCAGACCATCAACGCCACCCGACCCGGCGTGCGCTTCGGGGTCAGCCCCTTCGGCATCTATCGCCCCGGCGTGCCGGCGGGCGTCGAAGCCGGCGTGGACATGTATGGCGACATTTACGCCGATCCGGTGCGCTGGATGCGGGAAGGTTGGATCGACTACCTGTCCCCTCAGCTCTACTGGGCCGACGGCGGCAAACAGAGCTACTCCGCGCTCCTGCGCTGGTGGCGCAGCAGCGAAGCCAACCCGCGCGGCGTGCCCATCATTCCGAGCCTGGCCATCGACCGTCTCGCCTCCCACCGCTGGCCCGCCGACGAAATCGCGCGGCAGCTTTCGCTGGAAAAGAGCATCGGCCCGCGGCGCGGCGGCGGCTTCATCCTTTGGAGCATCGGCCCGCTCCTGCGCGACCTGAAGGGGGTCGGCAGCATCGTCCGCTCGGCCGGACGGTAGCGATCACCCGGGCGCCGCGGTTGCCGGCGGTCCGGCCTGCCTGCAAGGTGCGCCCCGTCTCCGCCGCCCGGATCAGGATCCTTCCAGACACCCCCCTCGCGCATGCTCCTCATCCGCCTGTTCACTGCCTTGTTCGCGCTGCTGCTGCCGTCGCTCGCGCCGGCGCAGGAGTCGCTGGTGGATGGAGTACTGACCGGCGAGGGCTACTCCTCGTTGCCGCTGCGGCTGGCGGGCGACGACCATCTGGAGATCGCCTCGCCGGTCCTGATCAACGGCCAGCGCGCCCGGCTCATCGTCGACACGGGCGCCCAGATCAGCGTGATCGACCCCCGGGCGGTCAAACGCCTGAAGCTCTCGCTCGAGAAGACCGCCTCCAAGCTCGTCAGCGTGCTGGGCGGACGCGGCGGCCGGCTGCGGGCCGGCGTGGCGGAGTCGTTCCGGTTGGGTCCGCTGGAAATGCGGCCTTTCATCTTCGGCGTCACCCTGCTCGACGCCCTCAACGCCTCAGGCGACAAGGAGGTGCGCTTCGATGGTCTGGTCGGGGCCGAGGTCCTGCGAACGTACCAGTTCGTCATCGACTACCGCGGGATGCAGCTGTTCGTCCGCCAGGATGCGCCCGAGAACGCGGCCAAATCCCAGCTCGGCGCGCGGCTGAAGCGGGCGGGCTACGCCGAGATTCCGCTGGCCAAGACCTCCTACAGCGAGTTCGAACTGCGCACGAAGATCAACGACACGACCTTCCATCTGCTGCTCGACACCGGCGCGGCGCTGACCCTGATCGACAGCTCGATGGCCGGATTCGCCGAAATCCCGGTGGAGAAGACCGACCTGATCGTGGGCGGCGCGACCGGCGCTGGCGTGCGGCTAGGCCGGGGCCGGGTGCGGACCTTCCGCGCCGGCAGCTTCAAGGTCGAAGGCGTGAGCGTCGGCGTGGTCGATCTCTCGCATTCCAACCGGCAGCTGCAAAACGCGGGTCAGGCCTCCATCGCCGGCTACCTGGGGTCGGATTTCCTCCGACGTTACGAAGCTGTCATCGACTGCGCGAATTTGAAGCTCTACCTCCGGGCCCGCGAATAGTATGGCCGAACGGCGCGCTCCGCCTGCCTCCGAAAATGTCCGACCTCTTCCCCAGGCCGAAGCGCAATCCGGCCGCGAAACAGCGCAACCCCCACCGCGCCGACATCGAGCACATCAGCGCCCCGCCGCAGGTCGAGCCCAACGGCCAGGGCCAGGCCGAACGGGTCCGGCTGCGCAACGGCCGCCGCTGGCGGATGCGGGAGATGGTCACGGAAATCCTCATCCGCTCGCTCTTCACCCGGCGGACCGGCCAGGCGGTGCCGAATCCGAACTTTGCCGCGCTCGGGCAGGGGCAGGTGCGCATCACCTGGATCGGGCACGCTTCCTTTCTGGTCGAGATCGGTGGGAAGAATGTCCTGATCGATCCGAACTGGAGTCTCTGGCTCAAGCTCATCAAGCGGCTGAAGAAGCCCGGCCTGCGCCTGCGCGACCTGCCGGTCATTGACCTCGTGCTGGTCACGCACGCGCATTTCGACCACCTCGACAAACGCACC
The DNA here is from genome assembly GCA_018240025.1 of Verrucomicrobiota bacterium. Taxonomy (GTDB): domain Bacteria; phylum Verrucomicrobiota; class Verrucomicrobiia; order Chthoniobacterales; family SZAS-18; genus SZAS-18. Next base: position 66,715 of record JAFEGM010000017.1, on the reverse strand, counting down.
CTGCGCGCCGTGGCGGCCAACCAGCCGATCGTCGTGCCGCATGGGGTCGGCCGGCTGGTGCACGATCTGGGCTTCGAGCGCGTGCACCAGCTCGAGCCGTGGGGCAGCTTCGATTTCGGCAACCTCTCGATCATGCTCACGCCCTGCCAGCATTGGGGCGCCCGCGTGCTGGCCGACTACCACCGCGGCTTCGGCGGCTTTCGTATCGCCTGCGGCGCGCGCAGCGTCTTCCATGCGGGCGACTCGGCCTATTTCGGCGGTTTCCGCGAGATCGCCGAGCGCACGAACGTGGAGATCGCCCTGCTGCCCATCGGCGCCTACGATGCGCCCACCCAGCGCGAGGTGCACATGAACCCTGAGGAGGCCGTGCAGGCCTTTCTCGACCTGCGCGCCGAGCGGCTCGTGCCGATGCATTACGGCTCGTTCCGGCTCGGGCTGGAGCCGATCGAAGAGCCGCCCCGCCGTCTGCTCGAGGAAACGCGCCGGCTCGGTCTGCTGGATCGGGTCTGCATGCTCGACGAAGGTGTGCCGCGCATCGTCTGACCTGACACCCGCCCGATCGGCGCTAGCGTCCGGTCCATGCGCCATCGTGGAGTTTCCTGGCTGGGGGCCCTGACCATCTGGCTGGCCAGTCTGGCCGTGGTGGCCGGCATGAGTGTCGTGCCGACCGATTTCGACCGCCTCGTCACCCAGGCCGAGACGATCTTTCGCGGTAAGGTTGAAACGGTCGCGCCCGCCTGGGAGGGCGAAGGGACCCAGCGGCATCTGGTCACCTACGTGACGGTGCGGGTGGAGGAATCGTTCTTCGGCCGCGCTGAAGGCCGGCAGACGCTGCGCTTCTTCGGTGGCCGGCTCGATGGGCGCGTACAACGCATCGTCGGCATGCCGGAGTTTCGCCCGGGTGACGAGGAGATCCTCTTCGTGCGCGGCAATCGGAAGGACCTGTGCCCATTGGTCGGCCTGCACCACGGCCGCTTGCGCGTGCAGCCGGCCGCGGGGACCGCAGCCCAGCGGCAGGTGCTGCTGCACGACGGCACGCCGTTGGCCGACCTCGCCCAGATCGGCAAATCCGGCGAGCGCCAGCGCCCGGCCGTGGCTGCAGTCGGTGCGCTCACGCCCGAGTCGTTCGGCGAGAAGATCCGCGCCGCTCTGCGCGAGCGCGGCCGTGAGCCTGACCCCCGTTAAGCCGTCGCCATGTCCCTCCGACCCTCCTCTGCCGGTGTCCGCGCGCTGCTGACGGGCACGCTGACGCTGCTCCTGCTGGCCGGAATCGCCTGGCACGCCGGCGCCTTCACCCGCATCGGTCTGACGGACCGCTGGCCGGCCAACACGGCCATCGTACTCTCGCTCCAACTCGGCACCCGCAACCAAGGCACGCTGCAGGACGGCAGCCCCAGCTACGACGCCGTGGCCGCGCAGGCCGCCCAGCTCTGGAACGCGGTCCTCGGCAGCAACACGCGCTTCGTCACGGTGGTGGCTGGCCAGGGCGCCGGCGGCCTCGACGACAGCCTGAACAGCGTCTTCTTTGCCACCAACTTCTTCGGCCAGGGCTTCGGCGACGCGGTCGCCATCACCACCTCCAACGGGAGCGAGGAGGCGCTGGAGGAGGCGGACGTCGTCTTCAATGCCCGGCTCGCCTTCGATTCCTACCGCGGCAGCCTGCAGGTCGGCTCGCCCACCGTCTACGACTTCCGGCGCGTCGCCCTCCACGAGTTCGGCCACGTGCTCGGGCTCGATCACCCGGACCAGGCCGGGCAATCGGTCGCCGCCATCATGAATTCCCGGGTCAGCAACGTGGACCAGCTGCTGCTCGACGACATCAACGGCGCCCAATCGATCTACGGGACGCCCGAGCCGACGCCTCCCGCGCCGAACTACAACGTCTTTCCGCCGCCGTCGTTCAGCCAGGCGCTGTCAGGCGTGGTCGCCCACTTCTACAGCAGCGCTGGCGAGCCCATCGTCGGCGGGCAGGAGTCGCTGCTGGATTCGGCCCGCGGCTACACGGGGCATTACTCCCGCTCGCTCGAGTCGCTCGCGGACGGCGTCAGGACGATCCACGAGTTCAATTTCTACGCCCCGGCCACGCCTGACATCTGGGTGCTCTCGGTGGTCGGACCCGCGCGGCCGGCGAGCGAGGGCGCGCAGCCCCTGAGCGAAGGCACGTTCGAATTCACCGCGGCCAGCCGGACCGACCCGACGCAGCATGCCATCTTCCTCGTCCGTCAGCGGGGCTCCGTGGTCAGCGCGCCGACGCTCGTTTCGGGGCGGCTGCAGGTGCGCAACGTGACCTACGCCGGGGACCAGCTGACCAGCGCCGCGCTCGATTTCTCCATCCTCTCCGGCGTCGATCCCGCGCCCCGCGCCCTGCTCGGGCAGGTCCGCTTCAACACGCCGTCCATCCCGTTGCCGGCACCACGCATCGTCAATCTCTCGACCCGCGCGGACGTCGGCCTCGGCGCCGCCCAGGCCATCGCCGGCTTCGTCCTGCGCGACCCCGCCGGGCGCGGCAAGGCCGGCCTGCTGCGGGTCACCGGCACTTCGCTGCGCACGTATGGGATCACCGACTTCCTCGACGATGCGACCATCACCCTGAACGATGCGGGCGGCGCGCCGCTCGACTTCAACGACGACTGGGCCAACCCCGGCTTCTACCCATCGCCCCAGGCACCGATCTTCGCGCTCAACCTCGTCCCGCCGGGACGCACCGAGAGCCTGCTCTTCCGCCGCTTCGGAGCCGGGGCGTTCACCGCTGTCGTCGGCGGCTTCGACAACGGCGCGGGCCCGGCCACGGGCGTGGCGCTGGTCGAGCTCTACGATCTCGAGATCGGCACCGACGCCACCCTGCTCAACGTTTCGACCCGCGGCCGCGTCGGCGCGGCAGGCCGCGAGCTTATCGGCGGATTCGCCCTCGCGGGGCCCGGCTCGAAGAAAATCATCGTCCGCGCGCTCGGCCCTTCGCTGGCGGCGTTCGGCGTCAGCGGCGCGCTGGCCGATCCGCAGGTCACGGTCTTCGATGCGGCTGGAAATGCGGTCGCGACGAACGACAACTGGCAGGGCGACCCCGCCAGCGCCCAAGTCGTAGCCAAAGGCCTGGCGCCGACGAATGCGCTCGAAGCCGCCCTCTTCCTGACGCTCGCGCCGGGCACTTACACCGCTGTCGTGCGCGGCGCCGGCGGCGGCACGGGCACGGCGCTGGTCGAGGTGTACGACGCCGATTGACCCGCTCCCGGTGGTAGGCTGCGGAGATCGCGTCTAGACTCCGCCTCCCCCGACCCCGCACCGACTTGTCTCTCCTCGCCGATCCCCGCATTGCCCGCGTCCTCGGGGCCAATGCGGTCTCATCCATCGGCTCCGGCGTGACCATGATCGCGGTGCCCTGGCTGATCGTGCATCGGCCCGGCGGAGCGCAGGTGTATGGCTACGCGATGTCGGTCATGACGCTGCTGCTCGTGTTCTTCCTGCCCTACTACGGCTGGCTGGTCGACCGCTCCTCGCGCAAGACCGTCCTGCTGGCCGGCGAGCTCTTCGGCCTCTTCTCGGGTGCGCTCTTCGTCACCCTTGGCCTGGTGGCGGGTCGCTTCGAGCTCTGGCACCTCGTTGGCATCCACTCGGCCGGAATGCTCTACTACACGCTGCATTATCCGGCGCTTTTCGCCTTCAATCAGGAGATCTTTGCGCGCGAGCAGTACGGGCAATTGGCCAGCTACGTAGAGATCCAGGGGCAATCCGCCTCGATGATCGCGGGTGCGCTCGGCGCCCTCGTATTGGAACGCCTGCCGCTGGAGTGGATCCTCGGCGGCAGCACGCTCAGCTACGTGGCCAGCTGGCTCATGCTGCGCGGGATCCCGTATCGGCCCGACCCGAATCGGGTGCCGGCGACGAATCCCATCCTCCAGCAGCTGACCGAAGGTCTGCACTACCTGGCGACGCGCCCGCGCTTCGCCCTCTTCCTCATCTGCGCCTTCATGCCGTTCGTCGGCATCATGATCGGCAACTACCTCTTCCCGATCTACACCGCCGAGACGCTGCAGGCGCCGCCCTGGGTTTTCGGCGCGGGCGAAATGGCGTTTGCTCTCGGCGCCATCGCGGCCGGGTTCGGCACGCCCATTCTGACCCGCGAACTTGGCCCGCAGCGGGCCATTTTGCTGGCCATCGCCCTCGCGGGGCTCTCGGCCCTGACCTTCGCGCTGGTCCCGCTCGTCTGGGTCTATCTGCTCGGAAACGTCACCCTCGGCTGCGGCAACGCCTCGGCCCGCGTGGCCCGCTCGACCATCATGCTGGAGTCGATCCCGAACGCGCTCATCGGGCGGGTCAATGTGCTCTTCAATCTCTTCGAACGGCTGGCGCGCACCGTCTGCATCTTCGTCCTGACCGGGCTCGTCGCCACCCACGGCGCCTGGCTCGGCTTCGCCTTCATCGCGACGCTGCTGGGTCTTGCCTGGGTGGGTGCGTGGGTGGGCCGGCCGGAGGCGGAGAACGATCCCCGTTGACGGGAGGTCCGGCGTTGGGCGCACGCCGGAGCGGCCGGACGTTGACGGCGCGGACGAGAGCGGGCAACTTTCGGGCTCGCGCCATGAAGCTGACTTTCCGACTCGCCGCCATCGTCCTCACCGCCGCCGCCGTGCTGATCTCCACGCCGGGCTGCGAGCGCCGGCCGGCCTCGACCGCGAAGATGTTCGTCGACGAGGCCTATTCGAAGACGAACGCCGCCGCCAAGGAGCACGGCGACAAGAAGGGCCACGGCGACAAAAAGAAGGACGCGCATCCGCCGGCGGATGCGGCCGCCACGCCGCAGAAGTTCATCCCCGGGAAATAAGCGACCGCTCCGCGGGGGCGCGGAACGGTCACGCTGCCGCTGACCTCGATTGCTGACTTCGCTCCGCCTCCGCGACTTCCGCTGCTTCGAGGCGCTGGCCTGCGAGGTCGCGCCCGGGCTCAATTTCTTCATCGGGCCGAACGCGCAGGGGAAGACGTCGCTGCTGGAAGCGATCTGTGTCGGTCTCCGCCTGGCCTCGCCGCGCAGCACGCTGCTCGGCCCCCTCGTCCGGCACGACCAGCCCGCTTTCGCGGTGCGGTTGCAGCACGGGCGCACGCAGCTCGATTTTCGCTACGGCGCGGCCGAGAAGTCGATCGCGCTCGACGGGGTGCAGCAGGGCAATGCCAACGACTACCTCCAGGTCGGTCGCCTGGTCTATTTCGGCAACACCGACCTCGAACTCGTACGCGGCCGCGGCGAGATCCGCCGGCGCTATCTCGACTTCCTCGGCGCGCAGATGGAACCGCTCTACCGGACGCATCTGCGTGCCTACGAGCGCGCGCTGCGCTCGCGCAATCGTCTGCTGAAACAGTATCCGCTCCCCCGCCGGGAGATCGCCGCCTGGGACGGACCGCTGCTGGAGAGCGGCGCCATGCTCACCGCCCTGCGCGCCAGCCTCGTGCAGGAGCTGGCCCCCGCCGCGGCCCGTGCGCAGATGGCCATCGGGCTGGGGCGCGATGCCACGCTCGACCTCGCCTACCTGCCCGGCGCCGGTCCCGACTTCGCGGCCGTGCTGGCTGCTTCCGCCGAGCAGGAGCGGCGCACGGGCGTGACGAGCGTCGGGCCGCATCGCGACGACGTCAGCCTCCTGCTCGACGGTCGCGCCGCCGCCGAATTCGCCAGCGAGGGTCAGCAACGCACCCTCGCGCTCGCCCTCAAGCTCGCGCAGGCCGAGATGCTCCGCGTGGCGCATGGCCAGCCCATTCTCCTGCTCGACGACATCTTCGGCGAACTGGACCCCGAGCGCCGCAACGCCCTCTTCGCCGCCCTGCCCGCCGCAGCGCAGAAGTTCCTCACCACCACGCACCTCGACTGGCTCGAGGGCCCGCCCGGCGGACCCGTGTGGACCGTGCACGAAGGCCGCCTCAGCACTGCGTAGGTCAAGACGGTCTCTTGGCCTCAAAGAACTCAAGGAACGCAAAGAGGGGCGCCTCGTTGTCGTTTCCGTCCACCCGGTGCGGAGTGGCTAGTTTTCTTGCCGCAGAGACGCCAAGAAGCGCCGAGAACCCGACGCCTCGGCCTCGGCGCGATCTTTGCATCCTTGCGGCCGAATTGTGGCATCTCTGTCTGCCGCCTGCCGTCTCCCGCCTTCAGACCCCACTCGCTCCTCCTCCACGGCAGCAAGCTGCCTGAGGGACGGCGGCAGCAAGCTGCGCGCACTTCACGGCCTTCGGCTCGGATCTTCGATCTCCAGTCTCCAGTCTCCGCTCTTCCTCCGAACCAGCCAGCTCGCCAAAGCCGGCTTGCACGCACCGTCGTCCGCGCTTCATTCGCGGATGGAAACCCATCCTGACGACGCCAAGTACGCCCAGCGCTCCGGCCCGATCCTCCGCATGGATACCGAGCGCGGTTCGATCTACCTGCAGCTCTTCCCGGACGCGGCCCCGAAGCATTGCGAGCGCATCGTGAAGCTGGTCAGCGAAGGTTTTTACGACGGCATCCGTTTCCACCGCATCGTGCCGCGGTTCGTGGCCCAGATCGGCGACCCGAATTCGCGCGAAAGCGTCGATGCCCCCGGAGTCGGCTCCGGCGGATCCTCCTATCCGAATCTCCCGCTCGAAGTCAGCCGCGCCTATAAGAACGAGCGCGGCTCTCTCGCCATGGCCCGCAAGCCCGATCCGAACTCGGCCAACAGCCAGTTCTACATCGTCCTGCAGAACGCCCCGCATCTGGACATGCAATACACCGTCTTCGGCCGCGTCTGCGATGACGGCATGACGATCGTCGACCAGATCCAGCGCGGCGACGCGGTGAAGATGACGCTCGTGAAGCAGTAGCGTCTGCGCCGAAAAACTCGAAGATCGAAACTCGAAACTCGAAGGAAACTCGAAGTTCTAAACCCGAAGAGCCGACGAGCACGAGTCTCTCTCATCGGCCGGCCCGTCACAAAGAGTGCGCTCGGCGCGATCTTCGAACTTCGGACTTCGAACTTCCTTCGAGTTTCGAACTTCGATCTTCGAGTTTTCAGCCCGAGTCCCTCCCCAGCTTTCCGATTCAACCCCAGTATGATTGCTCTCCTCGATTTCGGCTCCCAATACACCCAGGTCATCGCCCGCCGGGTGCGGGAATGCCAGGTGTTTTCCCAGATTCTCCGTTACGATACCCCCGCGGCCGAACTGCAGGCGCTGGGCGTGCAAGGCATCATCCTTTCCGGCGGCCCGGCCAGCGTCTATGCGGAGGGCGCGCCGCAGCCGGATCCGGCCATCTTCGAGCTCGGGCTGCCCATCCTCGGCATCTGCTACGGCACGCAGCTCTTCGCCTTCCACCTCGGCGGCAAGGTCGTGGCCAGCGCGCGCCGCGAGTACGGCAAGGGCACGCTGCAGGTCGAGAAGGCCGACTGCGCGCTCTTCCGCGGGCTGCCGACGAAACTCGAGATTTGGAATTCGCACGGCGACCGCATCACCAAGCTGCCGCGCGGCTTCCGCATCGTGGCCAAGAGCGACAACAGCGACTACGCGGCCATCGAACATCCCTCGAAGCGCTTCTTCGGGCTGCAGTTCCATCCGGAGGTCGCGCACACGCCGCGCGGGCGCGAGATCGTGCGCAACTTCGTCGACGGCGTCTGCGGCTGCCAGCCGACCTGGACGATGGGCTCGTTCATCGAGCAAACCTGCGCGGAGATCCGCGCCAAGGTGGGCGACAGCCGCGTCATTCTCGGGCTCAGCGGCGGGGTCGATTCCTCCGTGGCGGCGGTGCTGCTGCACAAGGCCATCGGCGACCAGCTGACCTGCATCTTCGTCAACAACGGTTTGCTCCGCGATGGCGAGGCCGAGGCGGTGCAGCGGCTCTTCGGCGACCACTTCCACATGAAGCTGAAGACGGTCGACGCGACCGCGCGCTTCCTGAAGAAGCTCAAGGGCGTGACCGATCCCGAGCGAAAGCGGAAGCTGATCGGCGTCGAGTTCGTGCGGGTCTTCGAAGATGCGGCGGTGAGCCTGGCGAAATCGAAGAAGGGCCGGCCGTTCAAGTTCCTCGCGCAGGGCACGCTCTACCCCGACGTGATCGAGAGCGTCTCGATCGCCGGCAACCCGGCCTCGCTGATCAAGAGTCACCACAACGTCGGCGGCCTGCCCAAGAACATGAAGTTCGAACTCCTCGAACCGCTGCGGCAGCTCTTCAAGGACGAGGTGCGCGTGGTTGGCGAGACGCTCGGTTTGCCCAAGGAAGTGGTGCATCGCCAGCCGTTCCCCGGGCCGGGCCTGGCCGTGCGCATCCTCGGCGAGATCACCGCGGAGCGGCTCAAGGTCCTGCGCGCGGCCGACCGCATCGTCATCGACGAGATGAAGGCCAGCGGCTGGTACTACAAAGTCTGGCAGTCCTTCGCCGTGCTGCTCCCCGTGCGCAGCGTCGGCGTGATGGGCGACGAGCGGACCTACGAGTCGACCTGCGCCCTGCGCATCGTGGAAAGTCAGGACGGAATGACCGCCGACTGGGTGCGCATGCCCTACGAATTGCTGGCCACCATCTCGAGCCGCATCTGCAACGAGGTCCGCGGCATCAACCGCGTCTGCTTCGACATCAGCAGCAAGCCGCCCAGCACGATCGAGTGGGAGTGAGCGGACCGCGAAGTGTGTCACCGGCGCGTCCCCGGCCGAAGTGACACGGCCCTGCATTGCGGGGCGTGGGGTGGATCGGCACAGATGCGGGCATGTTGACTCCCCCCGCGAGACCGACAACCCCGAACGCTATTCCGGTCCGCCGCATCCTGGCGTACTGTAACGCTTCGCAATGGTCGCAGGGCCGGTGTCTGCGTGGCATCTGCGAGTTCGGCCGGGCCCACGGCTGGAATGTCATCTACGGCCGGAGCGAGAGCGGCTTCGCGCACATGCACGCGTCCGGAGCGCGCTTCGATGGCGTCATCCTGAGTACCGTGGAGGAGAGCGATGTCCGGGCCGCGCACGAGATGTCGAAATACGTGGTCGGGATGGATTCGGCCGAGACGAAGTGGTTCGCGGCTTCGGCCAATCCGGATGACTTGGCGATCGGCGAGATGGCCGCCCAGCATCTGCTGGAGCGCGGCTTTCGCACCCTCGCCGTGATCCCGCATCCTCTCGGCTATGCCTACGGCGAGCGGCGGGTGGCCGGCTTCCGCCGGGCCGCGCTCCGGGCCGGAGTGCCGGTGCATGTCTTTCGGCACGCGTCCGACGGCGCGCGCTTCGTGGCCAGCCGCGTGGCCGACTGGCTGGTGCGAAAGGGGCGTCCCTGCGCGGCTTTCGCGATCGATGACCAAACCGCGGCCCAGACGATCCACCAGTGCGTCTACGCGGGCTACCGCATCCCGGATGACGTCGCCGTACTCGGCGCGGAGAACATCGACGAGGCGCAGTTGGTGGTGCTGCGCCCGCTCTCGTCCGTGGACGTGCCATTCGAGCAGGTCGGATTTCGCGCCGCCGAACTGCTGGATCGGCTGATGAACGGCCAGACGCCGTCCGTCCCGGAAGTGCTGGTGCCGCCGACCGCCGTGGTTGTGCGGGAATCGACCGACGCGCTGGCCTTGGAGGATCCGCTGCTGGCCCGGGCCTACACCTACATTCGCCAGCATCTGGCCGAAGGCGTGCGCGTGTCCGATCTCGAGCGCAGCCTGCATGTCAGTCGCCGGCAGCTCGAACGCCGGACGGCCGCCGGCTGGGGCTGCGGACCGCTCGAAATGATCCAGCGCATGCGCATCGAGGAGGCCAAGCATCTGCTGGCCAAGACCAATCGCACGATGGAGGACATCGCGGGCGCGGCGGGGTTCTCGGCCGCGCGTTCGTTCCTCAAGCAGTTCAAGCGCCTGGTCTGCCAGACGCCCTCGGAGTTCCGCGCGCAGCATCGCGCCCGGCCCTGAGCCGCGCGGCCCGCCACGAAAAAGGCCACTCCGCCGCGAGGCGGAGTGGCCGCGAGAGCCGTGCGGAGGCGCGCTGCTTACGGGCGCGGGCGCAGGCCGAGCTGAATCAGGAGGGCCTGAAACGAAGGCGGGAGGACGAAGACCGGGGGCGTGCCGATGCTGCCGCCGCTCGGATAGGTGACCGTGATGGTCTGGCCGTTCGAACCGGTGGCACTGGCGCTGCCGCTGGCATTGCCCGAGCCCTGGATGCTGACGTAGGACTGCCCGTTCGGGCCGGTGTAGGAGATGGCGCTGATCGACGAGGACGAGCTGTTCTGGGCGGAGGCGGCGCCGACGACGAGGAGCGAGGCCGCGAGGGCGAGGATGGAGCGATTCATGGATGTTTTCTAGGTTGGTTCTGTTCATCGCGACAAACGGAGGGTTTGTCGTGACCTCGCGAAAGTGCCCTTTCCACATCCATCCACCACGTCCCAGGGCGCACCGGAGCAGCCCTTTCGCGACATGACACGCGGCTGTGAAAGGCGCGTGTCCCCGGAAAACGAAACAGCCCGCCGCTCGCGCGGCGGGCTGTTTACCCCCTCATCTAGCTAAATCAGGGCAGTGGCTGGCTGACCGCGTTCTGCGCGTCGATCAGGCCGTAGCCGTCGAGCGGCGAGTAGCCTTTGCCGAGGCGATTGACGAAGGTGCCCGTGAAGGTGCTGCCGTCGCTCAGCGTGCCGGTGAAGGTCGCGCCGCCGGGCACCACGTTGCCGTCGGGCAGCGAGATGGTGGCGCCGAGCAGATCCGCGTTGTTACCTCCCGCCGAGGCACCGGCCGCAGTCGGATTCGCGCTGGTGCGCAGCTCGTCACGATCGGCCGCGAAGGTGAAGAACTTGCCGCCGGTGAACGCGCCGGAGGCAAAGGTCAGATCGAGCTGGAAGAAGTGCGCTCCGACGATTGCAGGCGGCGGCGCCTGGCGGCTGTAGGTGCCGGTGACATCCGCCGCGGTCAGGCCGCTGCCGCGCCCGAAGGTGAAGGGCGTGCCGCCGGACGAGAACGGACGATTATCGAAGACCAGCCCGGGGATCGAGGCACTGACCGTGCCGCCGGTGGTGTTGGCGCGCTCGAGGTTGATCGAGAGCGAGGTCACGCTGCCGGGCCCGACGTAGTTCACGGTCCAGACGTTGGTGTCGTAGGTCGAGAACGTGCCGGTGGCATCGGCCTGGGCGGTGATGGTGACGCGTCCGCCATTGCTGGCGCGGGCGACGCCGCGCGAGAAGTAGGGATCGAGATCGTGCGGCAGTCCCGCCCGCTGCAGCACCGTGCGCAGCTGCGTCGGCGTGACCGCGCCGGGGCCGCCGCGCGCCTGCAGCACGAGCGCGCCGATGGCCGCCGCGTGCGGCGCGGCCGCGCTGGTGCCGAAGAAGTTGGTGAACGAATCGAGGTCCTGCGAGGCGTCGCCGCCCACGTTCGGCCCCGGGAAGGCGCTGGTGTTCACGCCGTCCGCCGCGGCCACCTCGGGCTTGGCGCGGACCTCCAGCGCCGGCAGGCGGTTGTTGGCCGCATCGAAGGCGATGAAGACCGGGCCCTGCGCGGTGAAGTTCTCGGGGATGAACGGCCGGAACGGCGAGTAGGCCGCCACGCTGATGGCGCCGCGGGCCGAGTTGTGCCCGAAGATCGTGGGCGCCTGATAGTCCGCGTATTCGCCGACCTGCGGGTTCGACGCGCTGCTGATCAGCACGTAGCGCAGCCGGCGCGAGGAGACCGGCGCCTGCGGGACGTTGGCGCGGGCGATGACCAGCTGCACCGTGGTCCCCGCGGAGGAGGGAATCGTGCCGAACTCGACCGGCTGGTTGTTGACCAGGTTGGAGGCCGCGACCGAGCCGAGGAAACTGCCGTCCGGGGCGAAGAAGAGCGCGTTGTAATCCACCGTCACCCGCTGCTGGCCGGTGGTGCGATTGACCGTCAGATCGAAGGAGCCAGTGGTGCCCTGGAATGAGGTGACGCGAATGGTGTAGTTCCCGGACTCGAAGGCGAACGTCGTGACCGTCTCGTCGAGGTCCGTGTCCTGCACGAGCAGCGTGGCGCCGCTGGGCGAGAGGAGCGTGACGATCGCATCGAACGCCGGCGAACCCGCCTGCCGCGCGACCACGATCCGATACTGGCTGCCGGCGGTCAGGGCCACGGGGAAGTCCACCGCCGCGGTGCCGGGCGCGGGAATGTTGCCGCTCGTGGTGAGCAGCGCCGGCTGGATCAGCGTGGGCTCGGTGACGTCGAACGGATCGTCCCACTGCAGCGAGATGAAGCTGGAGGCGCCGACGCCGATGAGCGTCTGCGCGATGTCCTGCCCGCCGTCGTTGCGGAAGTTGTGGAAGCCGCCGGCGTAGAGCGCGGGGTCGACGCCGGTGAGGTTGAGGTTCGTGCCGTTGGTCGCGCCCGCGCCGGCCGGCACGAGACGGAAGTCCGAGAAGTAGCCGTTGAGCGAGGCGCGGTTGCCGGCCGAGGAGAAGTAACCGACGCCCGCGGCCGCGACCTGATCGACCGCGTTGGCGATGAGGCCGTCGGAGAACATGGGCGCGTCGGAATAGAAGACGTCGTCCACGATGATGTCCGCCTTGAACCCGGCCACCGGCGCCGGTGCGCCCGGCAGGGCCGCGAGATTGCGGATGTTGTTGGCCATGTTGACCTGGCCGCCGAATCCGGTGGCGAAGCCGAGGCGGGCTTTGGGCGCGAGATCGTGCACGATCTGCGCCATCCCGCGGCCCTCGTCGGAACCGCGATTCGCGCCCTGCGCAGGCGCAGCCAGCGGATCGCTCAGCACGACCACCGGCAACGTGTTGCCGAGCGGATTGCCCGGGCCGGGCAGATCGCCGGAGGCGACGTCCTGCGCCACGGTCGTGAGCGCGCGGCGAGTGTGCGTCGTGTCGGCCGGATCGGTCGTCGCGCCGAAGCTGTCGGAGATGATGCCGATGGTCACGCCCGCGCCATCGAACTGGCTGCTGATGGCATTGACCTTGTGCAGCGCGACGCCCTGCGACTCGACCGAGCCCACGTTCGTGAACGGCTGCACGGCCAGGATGACCGAGGAGACGGCGGCTTGGCGGGCCAGCGCGGGGACATCGTCGAGGGCGACCCAGGCTTCGAGGACACCGGCGCGGTAGGAAGCGTCGCGCGCCACGATCTCGACCGAGGCGGGGAAGCCGCGCTCGACCGACTTGGCCGCGTGGCCGGCGCGCAGGTGGATGTAGACGCGCACCCGGCCGGAGGCATCGGTGGAGCTGGCTTCACGCAACGCCGCCGCTTGCTGGGCGAGCGCGGTGCTGGCCGCAGAGCGTTCGAGCTGCAAGCCGCGCGCGGCGCGGGTCTCGGCCCGCTCGCGCAGCAGGACATCGAGCCCGCTGCCAAGATTGCCCGGCAGGCCGCCCGCGCTGGCGTGGAAGGTCAGGCCGAGCGTGGCCAGACCGGGCAGGAAGAACTGGGAGAACTTCATGGAAAGAGGTGTGGGATGGAGGTGGTTGGTGGCTCAGCGGCGAACGCGGCGCGCCAGCAGTGCGAGCAGCCCGCCCGCGCCGAGGGCGAGGACGGACGGCTCGGGGATCGGCGGGAGGAAACCGGTCTGCGCTCCGGTCAGCGTGAAGAGGTAGGTCCCGGCATTGCCGCCCAGACCGCTGTCGAGGAAGCCGCCGAAGGAGCCGGCGAGCGAAGGATTCGGGCCGCGCAGGCCGGTGCTGAGGCCGTCGGCGAAGAGCGTCTGCCCGGCACCGCTGACCGGGTCGTTGCCCGAAAGGGAAACACCGACGTAGTAGAGCCCAGCGGAGAGGCCGCTGAGCGATCCGGCGGGAATGGTCGACTGCAGCGTGAGGCCGCCGGCCGCGTCGTCATTCAACACCACCGGCTCGCCGGCCAGCGTGAGGACGAAGAGCTGGGTGTCGACGAAGGTGAAGACGTTGACGGTCGAAACCGAGAAGGCGGCGGGATCGAAAATCCGGACGAGGAAGAGATCGGCATCGCCGACCGTGGAGAGCGTCCCGGCCACGGCGCTGAGGGGCGCGCCGGTGCTGGCGCCCGTGTTGGACGCAGCGGAGAGCGTGGCGCCGGCATCGGGATTCTCGACGAAGAGCTGGCCGCGGGCCGGGGCGGCGAGCAGGCCGAGCGCGAGCGCGCCGCCGAGGAATCGACAGCGCAGGAGAGATCGGAAGAGCATGGTGGGAACAGGGCTTCACCGGGTGGAATTGCCCGGCGGTCGGAATGACGCCGCGCGCTCGCCGTAAAGCCCTCCCGCCGCAATTTCGCGCACCGGTCCGATCACGCCCGGCCCGCGCCCTTTTGCGACGAAACCCGCTAAACTTGCGGCGGAAGGAAGCGTCGGCTCCAGCGCCTCGCTCCGCGGCGGCGGCAGCGAACCCAAGGCGTCTACGTGCCGACGGCCGCGACGCTCCCGTCGCGGCCGTCGGCCAAGTTCACTTCGAGCCCTGGCGACTATCCGCCGGGCGTCGGTTCGGGTTTGGCACGTTTCTTCTCGTCGGCGCCGCGTTTGCCGGGTTCGGGTTCGCGATCCTTCGCGGGCGCACTCGGTTCGCGGCGGGGCGCAGCGGCTTCGCCCGACGGCGGGCGTGCTTTGGGCGGAGCCGGCGTCGCTTCCTTGGGCGGAGCGGGAGTCGCTTCCCGAGGCGGCGTCTCACGGCGGGGCGCAGCGCGCCGATCCTCCGGCGCGGTCCGGGGCTGCTCGGGGCGCGGAGCCTCCGCCGCTGGTCGACGGGTGGTCTCCGGCGCCGGCTGGACTTTCTCTGAGCGCGGCGGAGTGGCCTGCGGCCGGCTGCTCTCGCGCGGCTCACGCTGGGGGCGCTCCGTCGTTTCCGGCGTCGGACGCGCGTTCGGCGTCGAATCGCGCGGCGTCGGAGTCACGCGCCCAGCCTGCCCTTCGCGCGGATTGCGGGGCGCATCCGTCTTTTCCGGGGCCTTGGGCGCAGGCGTGGCACGAGGCGAAGGCGTTGCCCGCGGTGCGTCGCCTGGCGGAGTGACTTGCGGAGTCACGCTCGGCCGCGGCGACGCTCCCGGGCCCCGCGTTGCCTCCGGAGCCGGAGAAACGCGCGGTGATGGTGTGGTCACCCCCGTGGGAGGCGTCGAGCCGGGTCCGGGCGTGGTGCTCGGTACCGGAGTCGTCGGAGCGGAAGTTGTCCCGGGAGCAGGCGTAGTTCCCGGTGCAGGCGTCGCGCCAGGTGCGGGTGTCGTGCCGGGCGCAGGCGTCGTGCCGGGTGCGGGTGTCGTGCCGGGTGCGGGTGTCGTGCCGGGTGCGGGTGTCGTGCCGGGCGCAGGCGTCGTGCCGGGCGCGGGTGTCGCGCCGGGTGCAGGCGTCGTGCCGGGCGCAGGACTCGCTCCCGGAGCCGGCACCATGCCGCCGGCACCGGGCGGGCGCGGCGTCACCTTTTGCGCCTCCGGCGACTCCGCGCGCAGCTTGGCGCGGACCCGCTCGATGGCCCCGCGATCGCGCACGTCGGCCCAGCCGCGATCCACCTCGACGCGCTCGATGCGACCAGCAACCCGGGCCGGCCGCACGGACTCGCTGCGCACGAAGCGCGGCGCGAGCACCGCCAGCACGCCGCCGGCAATCTCGGCGCGATAGCTGGCGCGGCCGACATCGGCGCGTCGCTCCAGGCGAATCTCGCGGAACGGCGTGCTCACGCGCCGGTTCACGACCTCGAGCGGCGGTCCGTCGACGTACACCACGTCGTCCGCGTGGCGGATGCGGGTGACGTTCCGCGTCTCTTCGACGATGACGACATTCTCCGTCTCGCGCACGACCACCTCACGGATCGACACCGCGCTGAATTTCTCGATGCGGACGAACGTGTAGAGATCGGGACCGAGGTCGTATTCGACGTCGACCGCGACATCGATCTCCCGTCCCCGCTCGACCCGCACGTCGGGCGGTAACGGCGCCCAGCCGATGTATTTGTCGCTCGAGCGAAAAGACACCCAGGCCGGCGCCCATTCGTCGCCCGGCACCCAGAGCCAGCCCGTGCCGCGCACCTGGACCCAGCGACCGTAGTGGTACGTGGCCCAGCCGAAGCGCTCGTTCGAAACCCACGTCCAGCCAGCATTGGTGCGGGTCCAGCGACCCAGCGTGTAGGGCCGCCAGCCTTTGGGCACGCGCGGCTGCCAGACGTAGCCGTACTCGGCCGACTCGCGCCAGTCGCCGTCCTGCTGGAGTTGCTCGTAGAAAATGGTGTAAGTCGCACCCCGCTCCTGCGCCGAGGCCGTCGCGGGCCCCGCGAGCGGAGCCAGCGCCAGACCGAAGGCCAGGACAGACAGGGCAAAATGCCGGATCGTCTTCATGTCCGCAGTTCGCCGGCGGCATGCGCGCTGGCTCTGCGACGACCGGCCCGAGTCTGTCATCCGACCGAACCGCGTGGGTCCGCTACGGGGTCAGCATCAACTGCAGCAGATAGCTCCACCAAAGCGCCGCAGTGGCGAGCAGCGCGCCGTGCCCGCAGGCGGTGCGCCAGAGCGGATGCAGCAGGCGCGTGGCTTCGAGCTGACAGACCAGGAGCATCGGCAGCAGCGCGAAAAGGTAGCGGCCGAGGATGATCATGATGCGGGTCTGGAGGCAGACCGCGAGCACGAGCGCCGGGGTGGCCGGGATGGCCAGCAAGGCCAGGAGACGCAGTTCATCGCGTCCGTGCTGCAGCCGGCAACGGCGGGTCCAGCGCAGGGCCACCACGACGATGGCCAGGAGATACCAGGCGGTGAGAAAGCTGCCGCCGACGAACACATGGGGGATGGGGTTCTGCTCCTGCGCCTTCCAGAACGACTCGAAGAAATGCAGGCAGTTGTGCAGCAGATCCTCGAGCCCGATCGGGGCCCAGGTGGGGTTCATGGTCGGACGTTGGAGCTCGAGCGAGACGGCGCTGCCCGTGGGCGCGCCGTACAGCGAGAAATTGAGCGCCACCCAGAGGGCGACTCCGAGCGTGAAGAGCAGCGCGGTCCAGGCGGCCGCTCGCCAGCGGCGAGCCAGCGCGAGGGTCAGGCATTCCGCCGCCACCAAGGGCCAGGCGAAGACATGGGTGAGCGCCAGAGCCGCGGCCACCGCGCCGCGCTGCAGCCCGACGGAGGTCTCCGACCACCGACCGGGCCGCGCCAGTTCGCGGGCGTGCAGCCAAAGCAAGAGTGAGGCGAGGAAGATGGTCAGGCATAGATTGCCCAGCGTCGCGCAGCGCAGGAGAACGCCCGGACAGAGCACCAAGGGAGCCGTCGCGGCGAAGATCATCCACCCGCTCTGGACGGCGAGGCGCGGCTCCAGCAGCTCTGCGCTACGGACCAGAAGAAGCGCCGCAGCGGCCAAAAGCAGGACGCCAAAAAGCCGCAGATTGCGCAATCGGACCAAGAGGTCCGAGGGACTCAGCGCATGGACCGCCGCGCCGAGCACGAAGTAGAGCGGCGGATGCACCGATTGATACGTGCGTCCGAACATCCCCATTTCGCCGGGTGGCTGGCTCGGCGGCCCGGGATAACGGCCTTCCGCCAGGGCGACGATGGAACCGGCGGCCGGCGCGTCCAGCCGCGGGATTTTCCCATGCTTGGCGACGTGGGCGATGACCGCGAAATGCGCCGCTTCGTCGATGGGCGAGAGCTTCGTCAGGTGTCCGATGTAGACCATGCCTCCGGCCAGCACGAAGGCTGGCAAGGCCCAGCGACCAAGCACACGGCTGCCCCCCGCGAGCAGCAGGTAGACCCCGCACGAGCCGGCGAAGACCGCGGCGTAGGGCCGGCCGATAAAGGCGGTTCCGCCCCGCAGCTGCGCGTAGGTCCAAAGCGTGGCGACGAGGCCGAACGCGAGGGCCGCCCAGCCGAGCAGGGAGGGAAGGCGCGGGACAGTCGAGGAGGCCAAGCGTCTATCTTGACCGCTGACCGCGCAGCGTCCAGCAGCCTGCTCCGCGGCCGAGCGATGAGGAGCTCAGAAGTCCATCCCGAGTTCCTTGCGCACCCCCTGGGCGATCTTCATGAACTCGGCCGTGATCGGGCTCTGCCGGTCGCCCAGCACGATGGGCAGACCGCGGTCGCCGCCTTCGCGGGTGGCGATGTCGAGCGGCACCTGGCCGAGCAGCTTGGTGCGCAGGCGGGCCGCCTCGCGCTCGCCGCCGCCGGCGCCGAAGATGTCGTAGCGCTTGCCGGTGTCCGGGCAGACGAAATAGCTCATGTTCTCGACCAACCCGAGCAGCGGCACATTGGTCTTGGCGAACATGGAGGCGCCCTTGCGCGCATCGATCAGCGCCATTTCCTGCGGCGTGGTCACGAGCACCGCGCCATCGAGCGCGACGGTCTGCACGATGGTCAGCTGGATGTCACCGGTGCCGGGCGGGAGATCGAGCACGAGCACATCGAGCTCGCCCCAATTCACCTGGCGGAGGAACTGCTGGGTCAGCCGCGTCACCATCGGCCCACGCAGGACGGCCGGGGCCTCGTCGCTCGAGAGGAGGAAGGCCATCGACATGAGTTTGATGCCGTGCGCGTCGTTCGGGATGATGCGCTCGTCGTCGTCGGCCACCACCGGCGCCCGCACGCCGAACATCAGGGCCACGCTCGGGCCGTAGAGATCGCAATCGCAGAGCCCGACCTTCGCCCCGGTGGCCGCGAGGGCCAGCGCGAGGTTGGCCGCCACGGTGCTTTTGCCCACGCCGCCCTTGCCCGAGGCCACGGCGACGATGTGCTTCACGCCCGGGATCTCGCTCTGCCGTTCGCCCGCCTGCACGCCCCCGCCGGAGGCCTGGGCGTTGGGCGGATTCTGGATGTCGATGCGCAGATCGATCTCCCCCACCCCCGGAATTCCTTCCAGCGCGGCGGTGGCGCCGTCCTTGATCCCCTGCGGCACGCGCGGGTCGTTGGTGGCCACGACGATGCGGACCATGAGATTGCCGCTGGCGGCGTCGGCCTGGATCTCGCGCACCAGCCCGAAGGAGACGATGTCGCGGCTGAATCCGGGATACTTCACGCCGCGCAGGGTTTCGCGGACCAACTCTTCGGTGAGGGCAGGGTGGGACATGGGAGCGCGGACGTTAGCCGGTCGCGGCGATTTGTCAGGGGGAGGCTGGAACTTGCCGCAGGAAGTCGCGATGATGGATTCCAGATATGACCACGAGCCTTTTCATGCATGGCCGCAGCCAGGCGGTTCGCATCCCGAGCGAGCTCAGGTTGCCGGGAAAGCGCGTCTCGGTTCGCCGCTTCGGCGCCGGGATTCTCATCGAGCCGATCGACGAGACGGAGTGGCCGAAAAACTATTTCGAAGATATCCGCATTCACGACCCTGAATTCCGTCGGCCCGATCAGGGTGAGTTGCCGGAGGCTCCCCGGCTCCACGAGGCATGACCTTCTTGCTCGATACCAACGTTTGCATCGCCGTACTCCGTGGCCATCCCGGCGTCCAGAGCCGACTGCGCCAGAAGCTGCCGAGCGCCTGCGGTATCTCGTCCATCACCGGGTTCGAACTGCTGGCCGGCGCGGAACGCAGCCGGTCGCCAGGTGACGAACGACAGCGTGTTGAGCGTTTTGCCAGACCCATGGCGACGTTGGCCTTCGACGCCGACGCGGCGGACTGCGCAGCGCGGATTCGCCGGGCCTTGGAGTCGCGCGGCGAGAAAATCGGCCCCTACGACCTCCTGCTGGCCGGCCACGCGCTCTCGCTGGGCCTGACCCTGGTGACCTCTAATGTACGCGAGTTTGCGCGGGTGGAAGGTCTCGCGGTCGAGGACTGGCAGGCGGACGGCTGAGAACGACGCGCAGCCTCCGCTGATCGCCTTACGGTTGGAGCGGATTCAGCACCGTCGCACCCGAGAGCCAAGTGTCGTTGCTACTGGTTCCCTTCGCGAACAGATTGAGCGTGCCGGAACCGGTCGGGTTTGGGCGGGTCGCCTTGAAGGCCAGATTCGTGCCTTCCTTGCCGAGATTGACGATTTCACCGCTTTGGTCGACTCGCACGATGATGGCCTTCAGGCCTTTCCAAACGCCGCCCGTAGCGCTCGGATCCTTCGAGTAGGTCGCGTCCGCTTGCGAGCCGGTGCCGCCGGCGAAGCCATCGGCCACCAGCGGCCAGGAGGCCGGCGAGGTGTCGGTCAGGCCCGCGACGTAGGCAAAGTGATTCTCGCCCGCGGCCAGGATCTGGGTGGTGCTGCTGATGTTCTCGTCCGGCGCCGTAGGCTTGCACCACTTCGACTTGCCGACCCAGAAGATCTTCTCCTGCGTCAGGTACTGCGGGAACACCTGGCGGAAGGCCTCGTTCGAGTTCGTCACGTCCGCCGTGCCCGGCTGGCCCGTGTTCGGATCGAGCTGCTTGCTGGGAAAGACCCCGTCATTGTCGCCCGCATACAGCTTGAGCGTGAGCCCAATCTGCTTGGCCTGCGCCAGGGTCTTCGTCTGCGCTGCCTTCTCCTGCACCGAGGTGTAGGCGGGCAGTGCGATGCCGGCCAGGATGCCGATGATCGTGATGACGACGAGCAGCTCGATGAGCGTGAACGCGCTCTCCGAGCGCAGGGAACGACGGTTTAGCATGGCGGGGAAGAAGCGGACCGGGGGGAGTCATACGGGAATGCGTCCGCTGCACAAGTCTGCAGCGTGGGAATGACCGCGAATTCACGCCCAGTCTGTGCCTTTCGGCCAGCTCACGCCTTCTCGAAGACGATGCCGCCGTCGCGCACCTCCGCCCGGATGGCGTCGCCGGGCTTGAACTTGCCCTCCAGCAGCGCCAGCGAAAGCGGGTCCAGGATCTCGCGCTGGACCGCCCGCTTGAGCGGACGCGCGCCGAAAACCGGGTCGTAGCCGGCCGCGGCGAGATGCGCCCGGGCGGGCTGGCTGAGCGTGAGCGTGAGCTTCTGGCCCAGGAGGCGCTTGGCCAGGCGGGCGAGCTGGAGGTCGACGATGCGCTCGAGTTCCGCGTCGCCCAGACGGTCGAAGATGACGACCTCGTCGATGCGATTGAGGAACTCGGGGCGGAAGTGCCGGCGCAACGCCTCCTGCACGAGGCTCTCGCGCTGTTCGGCATTCGCCTCGTTCAGGATGTGCTGCGAGCCGAGGTTCGAGGTCATGATGATGACCGTGTTCTTGAAGTCGACCGTGCGGCCTTGGCCGTCGGTGATGCGACCGTCGTCGAGCACCTGCAGCAGGACATTGAAGACATCGGGATGCGCCTTCTCGATCTCGTCGAACAGTACGACCGAGTAGGGCTTGCGCCGCACCGCCTCGCTGAGCTGGCCGCCTTCCTCGTAGCCGACGTAGCCCGGAGGNNCGGGCGGCGCGCCGATGAGCCGCGCAACGGTGTGCTTCTCCATGTATTCGCTCATGTCGAGCCGCACCAGGGCCTGCTCGTCATCGAAGAGGAATTCGGCCAGCGCGCGCGAGAGCTCCGTCTTGCCCACGCCGGTCGGGCCGAGGAAGAGGAAGCTGCCGATCGGCCGCGCCTCGTCCTGCAGGCCGGCGCGCGAGCGGCGCACCGCATTGGCCACCGCGGCGATGGCCGGCCGCTGACCGGCCACGCGCTCACCGAGACGCGACTCCATGCGGACGAGCTTCTCCCGCTCGCCTTCCTGCAGTCGCGACACCGGGATGCGGGTCCACGACGAGACGACCTCGGCGATGTCCTCCTCGGTGACTTCCTCCTTGAGCATGCCGGCTTCCGCGGGCTGCTCCGACGCCGCCTTCAGCTTCGCCTCGAGCCCCGGGAGCAGGCCGTATTGAATTTCGCTGGCGCGGGCCAACTCGCCGCGACGCTGGGCCTGCTCGAGTTCCAGCCGCAGCCTCTCGACCTCCGCCTGGATCTTGCGGGTCTCGTCGAGGCCGGCCTTCTCGGACTGCCAGCGCGCCTTGAGTGCATCGGCCTGCTCACGGCGACCGGCCATGGTCTGCTCGATGATCCCGAGCCGCTCCTTCGAGGCGGCATCCTTTTCCTTGGCCAGGGCCTGCCGCTCCATCTCGAGCTGCATCAGTTCGCGCTCGAGGACGTCGATCTCCGTCGGCATGGAGTCGAGCTCGATCTTCAGCCGCGAGGCCGCCTCATCGACCAAATCGACCGCCTTGTCCGGCAGGAAGCGGTCGCTGATGTAGCGATGCGAAAGCTGAGCCGCGGCCACCAGAGCGCTGTCGCGGATGCGCACGCCATGATGGACTTCGTAGCGTTCCTTCAGCCCGCGCAGGATCGCGATGGTGTCCTGCACGGTGGGCTCATCGACCATGACCGGCTGGAAACGACGCTCCAGCGCGGGATCCTTCTCGATGTGCTTGCGATACTCGTCGAGCGTGGTGGCGCCGACCGTGCGCAGCTCGCCGCGGGCCAGCGCGGGCTTGAGCAGATTGCCCGCGTCCATGGCGCCATCGGCCTTGCCGGCGCCCACGATGGTGTGGAGCTCGTCGATGAAGAGAATGATCTCGCCTTCGCTGGCCGTGACCTCCTTGAGGAAGGCCTTCAGCCGGTCCTCGAATTCGCCCCGGAATTTGGCGCCCGCGATCATCGCGCCGAGGTCCATGGCGATGAGACGCTTGTCCTTGAGCGACTCCGGGACGTCGCCCGCCACGATGCGGCGCGCGAGACCCTCGACGATGGCCGTCTTGCCCACNNAGCACGGGGTTGTTCTTCGTGCGGCGCGAGAGCACCTGCATGACCCGGCGAATCTCGCTGTCGCGGCCGATGACCGGATCGATCTTGCCGCGCCGCGCATCGGCCGTGAGATCGCGGCCGTATTTCTCCAGCGTCTGGTATTTGCCCTCCGGATCCTGATCGACCACCCGCTGGCTGCCGCGCACCTCCTGCAGGGCCTTGAGCAGATCGGCGTGGGTCACGCCCAGCTCGGTCAGCGCACGCCCGGCCGCTTCCTTCGAGGCGGTGAGCGCCAGCAGACAATGTTCGGCGCTGACGAACTCGTCCTTCATCTGCGCCATCTCCTTCTCCGCGCGGGTCAGCGTCTCGCGCAGCCCGCGGCTCAGGCCCGGCTCGGCCCCACCGTCCACCCGCGGGCGACGGGCGAGATCGGCCTCGATCTTCTGCCGCCAGGCGTCCGGCTTCACCCGGAGTTTCTCCAGGATCGGCCGGGTCACGCCGTCGGCCTGCTCGAGCAGGGCCAGCGCGAAGTGCTCGTTGCCCAGCTCAGCGTGCCCGCGGTTCCGAGCCAGGTCCTGCGCGGCCTGCAGCGCTTCCTGGGTTTTGTGGGTGTAGCGTTGGAGATTCATGAAGTGTCCTGATATCGACAATATCGATGAGAAGACGTTCGAAAATCGATGGAGACGAGGACGAAAAAGAACGAGAAGGACAACGAGAGAGCCGAGCAGCGAAACGCCCTTTCCGTCCCTCCCGCCCTTCCCCCGCCCAATTTGTCACCGCTGAGGACCGCGCTAAGCTAGATCCCGCGATGTACTTCATCCTCCGTTTGCTGGGGCCGGCGCTCGCCGCGCTCCTGCTGGTCAGTTGTTCGTCCACCAGCGGCGTTTCCACGCCGGCTGCGATAGCCGGTTCCCCCCGCTCCTCCTCCCCCGCCGGCGGCCTCGACGCTGCCTCCAACCGACCCGGGCTGGCCACCTCCTTCGGCGAAACGCGCGCCTCCCGGGCCGAGCGGACCATGTTCCAGCGCGAGCGGGTCGACCGGCCGCTGCTGGTCCAGACGCTGCGCTACGACGACGTGGCCGGCCTGGAAGCCGCCGGCGCCTTGCAGAATCCGCGCTTCGGGGCGCTCCGGCCGCGCGAGCTCGTGGCCATCGCCCTGCTCGACGCTCGCGGCCGCGCGCTCCCGCTCTTCAGCAAGGGGTTCTTCGCCCCCGAGGCGTTCGTGGCTGCACGCAAGGGCGAGCGCTATTCCATCCTGCTGCGCAACGACTCGACCGCGAAACTCGAGTTCGTCGTCTCGGTGGACGGTCTCGACGTCCTCGACGGCAAACCCGCTGCGTACACCAAGGGCGGCTATCTGCTCGCGCCCGGGCAATCGATGCGCGTGGAAGGATGGCGCACCAGTCTCCAGAGCGTGGCCGCCTTCCGTTTCGGGGCAGTCGCCGACAGCTACGCGGAAAAGAAATACGGCGACTCCCGCAATGTCGGGGTCATCGGCGTGGCGGTCTTCGAGGAACGCGGCAGCGATCCGCAACCACGGCGCAAGGCCGAGGAGCGCCTGCGCCGCCGGGCCGACCCATTTCCGAACAGCGGCGGCTTTGCCGAACCGCCCGGGCGGCACTAAGGCGTCTCCATGCGCGCATTTCTGCACCGCCACGCCCGGGTGCTCGGGAGCGGTGCAGGCTTCGCGCTCGCCCTGGCGGTCGCCCTGACCGCCTGGCAGATGGGCTCGCGGACGTTGGCGCCGTTCGTCCTGCTGCCGCTCGCGGTCGGATGCTACCTGCTCGGCGGCATGACCGGGCCGGCCATCGGAGTGGGACTGCTGGTGGCCTTCATGTTCACCCAGATTCCGCTGGCCCCGCTGCTGGAATCGCCCGGCATGGGCATCGGCATCCTCGTCCTGCTGGCGGCCGCGCCGGTGACGCTCTGGCTGGTGCAGGTCAAACGCACGCTGCTCGAATTGCAGCGGCAGGTCGCCCAAAGCACGCGGGCCCTGGAAGAACAGATCGCGGCCCGCCGGGTGCTGGAACGCGAACTCATCGCCACCAGCGAGCGCGAACAGCAGCGCTTTGGGCACGAGTTGCACGACAGCCTCGGCCAGCACCTGACCGGCGCGGCCATCACCGCGCACATGCTGGCGAAGAAGCTGAAGGACAAGCCCGAGGCACCGACCGCATCCAAGCTGGTCGACCTGCTGGACCAGGGGGTCGAGCTGACCCGCAGCCTCGCGCGCGGGCTGTATCCGGTGGAACTGGAAGCCGCCGGTCTGATGGCCGCCCTCGAGGACCTCGCTCGCGGGACGGCGAATCTGGCCCGCCAGCATTGCCGCTTCGAATGCCCCTCGCCCATCGCGGTGCAGGATCGCACGGCCGCGATGCACCTCTTCCGCATTGCCCAGGAAGCGCTGAACAATGCGGTCAAGCATGCCCAGGCGAGGAACATCGTGCTCCGCTTCGAGCAGGAGGAGGGCCGCCTGCGCCTGAGCGTCGAGGACGACGGGCGCGGCTGGCAGCCGGACGAGGCGGCGGCCAAGCCCCAGTCCATGGGCCATCGGATTATGCGCAATCGAGCCGCCGTCATCGGCGGCACGCTCGAAATTCGCTCGCGCCCGGGCGGGGGCACGCTGGTATCCTGCCTGCTTCCCAACCCGTCCGCATGAGCAGCCAGCCGCACCGCGTCTTCATCGTCGACGACCACCCCATTCTCCGCGAGGCCCTCTCGACGCTCATCGACGCCGAGGAGGATTTCACCACCTGCGGCGAAGCGGACGACGCGATCAAGGCGCTGGATGCGCTGGTGAAGGCCAAACCCGACCTCGCCCTGATCGACATCACGCTGAAGGACGGCTCCGGCATCGAGCTGATCAAGAATGTCCGGGCCGTGCTGCCGGATCTCGTCGTACTCGTCCTCTCAATGCACGACGAAAGCCTCTACGCCGAACGCGCCCTGCGGGCCGGCGCGCGCGGCTACATCATGAAGCGCGACACCACCAAGCGCCTGCTCGACGCCATGCGACGCGTGATGGAGGGCAGCGTCTATCTGAGCGAGAAGTACGCCGCCGAGTTGGCCGCCCGCCTGGTGCACGCGCCGGCCAAGAGCCACAAGGGGTCCGTGGAATCGCTCAGCGACCGCGAACTCGAAGTCTTCCGCCTCCTCGGGCGCGGCCAGGGCGCCCCGGCCGTCGCCAAGGTCATGCACCTGTCGCGCAAGACCGTGAACGCCTACTGCGCCCGCATCAAAGCGAAGATCGGCGTGACCAACATGGCCGAACTCCTGCGCGAAGCCGTGCGTTTCGAAGGCGAACAGGGCACTGAACCTCGCTGAGGCTCGGCATAGGCGATAGGGATAGGCGATAGGCAATAGGAGGGCGTTGCGGACTTTCGTCGGGAGCGTCTCCGACTCACCGCGGTCGACGTCCTTTTCGTCCTCGAAGCGTCTGCAGCCGCAGACTGCTCCGCTCACCGTCCGACGTTGTCCCCGGCGAGGGGGAGGCTGGTCTTCCGGTAATCCTCCAAGGGTCCGAGCTCGAACACGTTGGTGTAGCCGTAGCCGACCAGCGAATTGAAGGTGTAGATGTTCAGCGAGGTGACCGGCAGCTTCGAGGCCAGCGCGTCGGGCGCGCCGCGGAAGTTGTTGTTGCAGTAGATGAGGATGCGGGTGGACTTGGATGGAATGAGCCGGGCCAGACGCTCGGCGGTGAAATCCGGCAGGCTGAGGTTGATCGCGCCCTTCACGTGCACGGCCCGGTAGGCTGCGGCGCTGCGGGCGTCGAGCACGATGGTGCCGGGCTCGGCGGCCAGGCGCAGAAACTCGGTGGTGCTGACGCGGCGCGATTCACGCAGGCTCTCCAGGCGGGCTGCATTCGCGAGAAAGCCGGCGTAGTCGATGTCGGGGTTGGGCGGGGGCGTGGTCTGGCCGCTCAGGGAGGCCAGGCAGGCTGCGAGCAGGGCGAGGGAGAAGGGAACGAGACGGTGCATGACTTGGAGTATTGGAAGGTGGTGGTTCCGGGGGTTGGTAGGCCGCGCCGCGAAAATGCTCCCGAAATCTTTCGGCCCTGCGCCGGGGCGCCGAAAACTTCCTCTTGTCCCAGAGCGGGAGGCTCGCTTAGCAAACCGGCATGCAGCGCAATCGGGCCGCCTCTCGCGTCGAGATCGGACGCTATGAGGAAGAGCGCGTCATCGCCGCGGCCAAGGCCTGCCGGGCCGAGTTGGACGCGGACGTGAGCGTCGGCTTCGTCTTCGTCACGGCCGATTTCGGCGCGCATCTGCCGGAGTTCCTCGAGCTCATCCGCGTGTACGGCCGCGTGCCTCTGCTGCTCGGCTGCTCGGGCTCCGGCCTCATCGGCACCGCCCTCGAGGAGGAGGAGGAGCCGGGCTTCTCGCTGCTGCTGCTCTCGCTGCCCCGCACGAAGCTCACCGCTTGCGAGATCAGTCAGCATCAGGTGGAGGAATCGACCGGCCCCGGCTTCTGGCACATGGAGACGGGGGTGACCGAGCCCGACGCCTGGCTCGTCTTTGCCCATCCGGCCCGCCTCGCGGTCGACCAATGGCTGCGGCAGTGGGACGAGGCCTACGCGCGGATTCCCACGGTGGGCGGCCTGGCCAGCGGCGGCGAAGCCGCGGACGAGATCTTTCTGCTGCGCGACGGCGGCCAGGTGGAACGAGCCGATGCGCTCGCCTTGGCGCTCGAAGGCGGCGTGCGCGTCACCCCCATCGTCAGCCAGGGCTGCCGGCCTATCGGCGAGCCGCTCACCATTACGGGCGCGCGACAGAATCTGGTCCTGACGTTGGCCTCGCGCCCGGCGTACGAAGTGCTCGACACCGTCTTCCGCAGTCTCGACCGGCGCGAGCAGGAGCGGGCCACGGGCAACCTCTTCGCGGGACTGGCGGTGTCGGAGTACCTGGAGGACTTCAAGCGGGGCGACTTCCTCATTCGCAACATCCTCGGCGCGGACCCGTCCACCGGGGTCGTGGCCATCGGCGCGCAGCCGCGCATCGGGCAGACGCTGCAGTACCAGCTGCGCGACCGCGACACCGCCGACGAAGACCTGCGCGAGCTTTGCCATCACGTCTACGAGGTGGAGTTCACCCGGCCCTTCGCCCATCTGCTGTTTTCCTGCACCGGCCGGGGCCGCGGGCTTTTTCGCATCCCGCACCACGATGCCGGCATCCTGGCCGAGGTCTTCGGCCCGCGTCCGTCGGCGGGCTTCTTCTGCAACGGCGAGATCGGCCCCGTCGGGCCCCGCACCTTCCTGCACGGCTACACCGCTTCGGCAGCGCTGCTCTGCGAGCCTTAGATCGCCCGGCGGACCGCGGGCGGGCGAGCCGCCGGATATTCGGATTTCGGTTTTCCGATTTCCGACTAACACTTCCCGCCGCGGCCGCCTTGCGCAGCTGCGGTCGAGCCCTCATCCGCAATCTCCCACCCCATCCTCATTCCATGTCCCGTTTCCTCGAAGGCAAGGTCGGCCTCGTCTTTGGCGTCGCCAACAAGCGCAGCATCGCCTGGGCCATCGCCAAGGCCTGGCACGCCGCCGGTGCGAAGCTCATCTTCAACTACCAGGGCGAGCGCATTAAGGACAACGTCGAGGACCTCGTGACCGACCTCTCGGCGGACACGCCGTTCTATCCGTGCGACGTCTCGAGCGACGCGGAGATCAGCTCGTTTTTCGGCAAGGTGCGCGAGCACACCGATCGCGTGGACCTGATGCTGCATTCGGTCGCGTTTGCGCCGAAGGAGGCGCTGGAGGGCGATTTCATCAGCACCTCGCGCGAGGCCTATCGCATGGCCCACGACATCAGCGCCTACTCGCTCGTCGGGCTGACCCGCGAATGCGCGCCGCTCATGACGAACGGCGGCAGCATCGTGGCCATGAGCTACTACGGCGCGGAAAAGGTGGTGCCGAAGTACAATGTCATGGGCGTCGCCAAGGCCTCGCTCGAGGCCTGTACGCGCTACCTCGCCTACGACCTCGGCGAGAAGAAGATCCGGGTGAATTGCATCAGCGCCGGCCCGGTCAACACGCTGGCCGCGCGCGGCATCGCCGGCTTCAGCCAGATGATGAAGTACTACGAGGCCAAGGCCCCGCTGAAGCGCAGCTGCACGACCGAGGAGATCGGCGCCACCGGCCTCTTCCTCGCCAGCGAGGGCGCGGCGGCCATCACCGGCCAGGTCATCTACGTCGACGGCGGCTATCAGATCATGGGGATGTAAGCGTGGTCCGCACGCTCCGGGTGCGGCCATTCCCGCGGGAGGCGTCGAGACTCGAGGCCGGTGATTCCGTCGCCGGCTTTCGCGGCGACGATTTCCGGTTTTGCATTCTGCGTTTCCCGTTCAGTTTGCGCGATGGACGCGCCTCCGGAGGAAACGCCGCAGCCCGAAACTGCCCCGCTCGACGACGCCTCGCCCCGGCTGCAATCGCGGCGCGACTTCCTCAAGACGGTCGCCACCGCCAGCGCGGCCGGGATCGCCGGAGTCGCCTCGGCGCAAACGCCGGTGAAGGCGGTCCCCGTGAAAGCCACGCCGCCGCCGGTCAAGGCCGTGCCGGTCAAGCCTCCGGCCGGCGCCACGCCCAAGCCCAGCGCGCCGCCGAAGCCCAGTCCCACTCCGCGGCCGACGCCCGTGCCGGCCTCGACCGTGGTGACCGGCGCGACGGAATTTCGCCTCAAGCTGAACGGCGCGGAGCGCACGCTGAAGCTGGAACCGCGGACGACGCTGCTCGACGCCCTGCGCGAAACGTGCGGCCTGACCGGCACGAAGAAGGGCTGCGATCACGGTGCCTGCGGAGCCTGCACGGTGCACCTCGACGGCAAGCGCGTGCTCTCCTGTCTCACCCTGGCCATCGCCGCGCAGGGCCGCGAGGTCACGACCATCGAGGGCCTGGCGCGGAGCGAGGATCTGCACCCCATGCAGCAGGCCTTCATCGACTGCGACGGGTTCCAATGCGGATTCTGCACGCCGGGCCAGATCATGTCGGCCGTCGCCTGCCTCAAGGAAGGCCACGCCAAGGGCGATGACGCCACCATCCGCGAGTGGATGAGCGGCAATCTCTGCCGCTGCGGCGCCTATCCGAACATCGTCGACGCCATCAAGCTGGCCGCGAAGGGAGGCCGCGCATGAGCGCTCCCTTTGCCTACCAGGCGGTGAAATCGGACGAGGAGGCCGTGCGCGCGGTCGCCTCGGCGGGCGGGGCGATGTACCTCGCCGGCGGTACGACGGTGCTCGATCTTTGGAAGCTCGGCGCGCTGCAACCCTCGCGGCTGGTGGACATCAATGCGGTGCCGCTCAACCGCATCGAGGTCTCCGGGTCCGGTGCCATCACCTTCGGCGCGCTCGTCCGCATGGCCGAGGCGGGAGCGAACGAGGACGTGGCCTCGCTCTTCCCGATGGTCGCGCAGTCGCTCCTGCTGGCCGCCAGTCCGCAGATCCGCAACATGGCTTCGCTCGGCGGGAATCTGCTGCAGCGGCCGCGGAGCGTGACCTATCGCGGGCCCGATCCCACCGCCATCGAGGTGGACGGTCGGACGGACGCCATCTTCGGCACCAGCGCCCGCACGCGTTCGCCGCATCCCTCCGACTTCGCGGTCGCGCTGATGGCGCTCGACGCCTTCATCAAGCTGCGCCGACCGACCGGCGAACGGGTGCTGAAGGCGAGCGATTTCTTCCGCGTGCCGGCGGACGATCCGCAGCGGCTGACCAACCTTCTGCCCGGCGAGATGATCACGCAGATCGAGCTGGCCGCCATGCCTTGGGCGCGGCGCTCGGCCTACGTCAAAGTGCGCGACCGGGCCTCGTATCAGTTCGCCATCGTCTCCGCCGCTGTGGCGGTGCGACTCGAGGAGGATGGCGTGATCGCCGAAGCCCGCGTGGCCTGCGGGGGAGTCGGCACCCGCCCGTGGCGCCTGCCGCAGGTCGAGGAGGCGCTGAAGGGCCGCCCGGCCGACGCCAAGGAACTCGAGGCGGCCGTAGCCAAGGCCGACGAAGGCGCCAAGACCCACGCGCTCAACGCCTACAAACCCGCGCTGCTCAAGCGCACCATCCTCCGCGCCGTCCTGCAGGCGGCCGCCGTGGCCTGAACGACTCTCGCTGACCCATCGCCCCCAGCTCCATGGCCAACGAAACCAACACTCTCGGGAAATCCGTCTCGCGCGTCGATGGACGCCTCAAGGTGACCGGCGCGGCGCGCTACGCGGCCGATCAGACGGGCCGGAATATCGCCCACGCGTGGCTGATCAAGAGCCGCATCGGCCGCGGTCGGATCACGGCCTTCGACACCGCCGAGGCGGAGAAGCTGCCGGGCGTGCTCGGGCTGTGGTCTCACAAGAAGGCGCCGCGGCTGTTCCTGACCGGCGACAACTTCATGGACGGCAACATCCTCGGCGAGAAGGCGCTGCCGCTGCAGAACGACCAGATTCTCTACCACGGACAGACGATCGGTTTCGTCGTGGCGGAGTCGCTGGAAATCGCCCGTCAGGCCGCCGGCCTCGTCCGCGTGCGCTACGAGGAAAAGCCGCCCGTGGTCGCGTGGGAGAAGCCGGGGGTGAAGACGGTGGAGCCGGCGCAGGTCGATTTCCAGCCGGCCAAGCTCACGCGCACGGCGGAGTCAGGGGCCGATTTCGCCGCCCTGCTCGACGGCGCGGAAGTGAAGGTCGAGGCGACCTACCTCACGCCGCTGCAGCACCACGTGGCCATGGAGCCGCACGCCACGGTGGCGGAGTGGGACGATGACCGCCTCACGCTCCACAACTGCTCGCAGTGGATGACCGGCCAGCAGCGCACCATGGCGGAGGTGCTGGGGATTCCGAGCGAATGCGTCCGCGTGGTCTGCCCGTTCCTCGGCGGCGGCTTCGGCTGCAAGGCGACCATCTGGTGGCCGGCGGCGCTGGCCGCTTTTGCGGCGCGCGAGCTGAAGCGGGCGGTGAAGATCGTCACCACCCGCGAGCAGACCTTCAACACCAACGGCCACCGCCCCGGCACGCTGCAAACGCTGCAGCTCGGCGCGAGCAAGGACGGACGCATCCAGGCCCTGCGCCACACGGTGCTGAGCACCTCGAGCGAGATCACCGAGTTCGTCGAGCCGGCGGCCCATCGGACCTCGGTGAACTTCTACAGCGTCCCGAACGTCGAGGTCGCCCACAAACTGGCGGTGCTCAACGTCGGTGCGCCGACCTGGATGCGCGCACCAGGCGAGACGCCGGGCATGTTCGCCCTGGAGTCGGCCATGGACGAGCTTGCGCTCGCTCTCGGTACGGACCCGCTCGAGCTTCGCCTGCGCAACTACGCCGAGCAGGACCTGCAGAAGAAGGTCCCCTTCTCCTTCAAGCATCTGCGGGAATGCTACGAAAAGGGCGCCGCCGCCATCGGCTGGAGCGAACGCAGCCCGGAGCCGCGGCAGAAGCGCGACGGCGACTGGCTGATCGGCCTCGGCATGGCCAGCGCCTGCTATCCGGGCTACCGCATGCCGTCCTCGGCCCGCGTGCGCCTGCTGGCCGATGGCACCGCGGTGGTCGGCAGCGCCACGCACGATCTCGGCACGGGCATGTACACCATCATGACCCAGGTCGCGGCCGAGGCGCTCGGCCTGCCGCTGGACAAAGTGCGCGCCGAGCTGGGCGATTCGTCGTTGCCGCCCGCCACGGTGGCGGGCGGATCGATGAGCACGGCCAGCGTCATGCCCGCGGTGCAGGCCGCTGCCGCGAGCCTGAAACGCAAGCTGGCCGCGCTGGCCACGCGCGATCCGAAGTCGCCGCTCAAGGGCGCCAAGGCCGACGAGGTGCAGTTCGCCGACGGCCAGATCTCCGCCGGCGAGCGCCGCGAGCCGATGCAGGCGGTCATCGGCCGCGCCGGTCTGGCCGCGCTGGAGGCGACCGAAAGTTCGGCGCCCGGAGACGAAGGGAAGAAGTACTCGTTCTATTCGTACGGTGCCCACTTCGTCGAGGTGAAGGTGCACGCGCTCACCGGTGAGATTCGCGTCAGCCGCATCGTCTCCGCCATGGACATCGGCCGGGTGCTCAATGCCAAGACCGCCCGCAGCCAGGTCATCGGCGGCGTCATCGGCGGGCTCGGGATGGCGCTGATGGAGGAGTCGCTGCTCGACCCGAAGACCGCCCGCATCGTCACGGCCGACCTCGGCGCCTACCACGTTCCGGTCAATGCCGACGTGCCGCCCATCGAGGTCTTCTTCACCGACAAGCCCGACCTGAACTTCAATCCGCTCGGCGCGCGCGGCGTGGGAGAAATCGGCATCACCGGCGTGGCCGCGGCTGTGGCCAACGCCGTCTGGCATGCCACCGGCGTCCGGGTGCGCGATCTGCCGATCACGCCAGAAAAGATCTTCGAGCAGGCCCCGGCGCGGGCGGCGGTCTGACCGCCGGTCGACCACGCGCCAGCGAACGGCCAGCATGCACGAATTGAAGTCCATCCTCGCGGCCCACGCCGCCGGCGCGGGCCCCGGGGCGCTCGCCACGGTGGTCCGGGTGCAGGGCTCGGCCTACCGCCGGCCGGGCGCGCGCTTTTATCTGGCGGCGGACGGCGCCACGGCCGGATCGCTCAGCAGCGGCTGCCTGGAGGACGAAGTGGCCGAACTCGGACGTCGGGTGCTCGCCACGGGACAGGCGGAGTTGGTCACCTTCGATCTGCGGCCGCGCTTCGGCTGCGCCGGGACGATCGATGTGCTGATCGAACGCATTGAGCCCGCGAGCCCATTCTTTGCCGCCCTGGCCGAGGTGCTCGCCACCCGGCGGGCGCGGACCGTCGGAGTCGGCTTTCGGGGCGATCCCACGCGCTGGGGCTCGCGGCCGGAGGCAGCCGAGAGCGAAGATCTGCACGACCTGATACTCCCGCCCGTCCAGCTCGTGCTGGTGGGCGATTCCCTCGACAGCACTGCATTGGCGGCGCAGGCCCGCCTGCTCGGCTGGGACGTCGTGCTGGCCGAGACCGCGTCCGAGTTGCCCGTGCTCGATGCCCGCACGGCGGTCGTCGTGAAGGCGCACAAGCTCGGGCGCGATTTCGCCGCGCTTCGGGCGTTGCTCGGCTCTCCGGCGTTCTATCTCGGGCTGGTCGGCCCGGCCCGTCGTCGCCGGGAATTGATTGGGCTGCTCTACGACGACGGCGCACTCGCGCCAGGCACGCCCCTGCCCCAGGTCTTCGGTCCCAGCGGGCTGGACATCGGCGGCGAGACGCCCGCGGAGGTCGCGCTCTCGATCTGCGCCGAGATCCAGGCCGTGCTTGGCGGGCACGCCGGGGGTCCGCTGCGGCTGAAACCCGCCGGCATCCATCAGCGCCATGCACCCGCTGGCTGACGCGCATTGCCACTACCAGGACCCGCTCCTGGCACCGCTGCGGGAGACCTTCCTGCCCGCACTCCGAGGCGACGGCACCCGGGCGGTGGTCAATGGCACGCGCGAATCGGACTGGGCCGACGTGGCGGCCTTGGCCGCGGCGGAGGCCTGGATCGTTCCGAGTTACGGACTCCATCCGTGGCACCTGCGGGAGCGTTCGGCCGCCTGGCGCGAGGCCCTGCGCGAACGCCTGCAGGCCGATCCCCGCGCCGCGGTCGGGGAGGTCGGCCTCGACCGCTGGATCGAAGGGCACGACCTGGCCGACCAACTCGAAGTCCTGCGCGAGCAGGTCACGCTGGCGGTGGAGTTCGAACGGGCGCTGACGATCCACTGCGTGCAGGCGTGGGGCGCTCTGCGGGAATTCGTCGAGTCGACTCCCCTGCCGACCCGCGGCTTCCTCGTGCACGCCTACGGCGGCTCCTGGGAAATGGTGCAGCCGCTGGCCGACCGGGGCGCCTTCTTTTCCTTCTCGACTTACTTCCTCCATCCGCGCAAGGCGGCCCAACGCGAGGTCTTTGCCCGCCTGCCGCTGGATCGGCTGCTGATCGAGACCGATGCGCCAGCGCTGTCTCCGCCGCCCGAGGCGAATCCGCGCCCGCTGAGCGGGCCGGCCGGCGAACCGCTGAACGATCCCCGCAATCTGTCCGTGGCCTTCGAGGGCCTGGCCGCTCTGCGCCCCGAGTCCCGGGTGGGGCTGGCCGCCGCCCTCGAGGCGAACTTCAAGCGCCTGTTCCTGCGCGACGCCTGACCACGCCCCGAAACGCAACCGCCCCTCCGAGGAGGGGCGGCGAAAATGGAGATCAGGGATCCGGCGACGCTCAGCTCTCGCGCTTCGCGCGGCTGCGGCGATGCGCCAGCAGGCCGGCCGCTCCCAGCGCGAGAATGCCGACCGCCGTGGTGGGCTCCGGAATCGTGGTGATGGAGGCGCCGCTGGTCTCGTAGGCCCCGCTGATCAGCGTGATGGCGCGCGGGTTCGGGCCGGAGTTATCCCCGATCGAAAACTGCAGCCAGCCGTAGGCCGTGCCGCCGCCGGTCAAAGTGAAGCGGAAACCGAGCGAGCCGGCCCCGCCTCCCAGCCACTGGCTGTTGGCCTCGCCGTTGCTGAAGGCCAGATCGCCGCGTAGCGAGCCGAGCGTGACGAACGGACCGGCCGCGCCGACCGCCACGCCGCCGCCCAGGCGCGCCGGATAGAAGAAACCGCTCTGCGCCTGGCCGATCACGCCCACATTGCCGCCGACCGGCGAGTACACCGCCGCCGCGCCGAAAGTGCCATTGAAGTTCAGGACCGCCAGACGGATGTCGACCGTCCCGTTCGAATCCAGGTCGATCGGATAACTCGTGTAGTTCGAGTCCGTCGTGATCTGATCCGTCAGCAGCTGATTCGAGAAATTGACGAAAACCACCGCCGCATCGGCCGAGGTGGCGGCTCCGGCGGCGACCAGACCAGCAGCGCAATATTGGCGCAGGCGCCGGGAGGAATCAGTCAGGTGGGAAGATGGAGTCATCGGAGGAAAGGCGTCCGGCTGTCCTACCGGAATGGCCGTTTCCGAGGCAAGCGCTTTCGCAAGAATTCCGTGCCCGCAGCAGGGCGCGTTCAGAGGATGAGCATGCAGTCTCCGTAGCTGAAGAACCGATACCGCTCCCGCACCGCCTCGGCATAGGCCTGCAGCGTCCGCTCGCGCCCGACGAAGGCGCTCACGAGCATGATCAGGGTCGAGCCCGGCAGATGGAAATTCGTCAGCAGAGCGTCCGTGTGGCGGAGGGCGTGCGGCGGATGCAGGAAGATCCGGGTGGAATGCGCCCCCGGCACCAGCCGGCCCGCGGCGTCGCGCGGACAGCTCTCGAGCACCCGGACCGTGGTGGTTCCGATCGCCACCACACGTCGGGCCGCCGCCACGGCGTCCGCCGTCGCCGCGGTCACCTCGTAGTCCTCCTGGTGCATCGCATGCTGCGTGATGTCCTCCGCCGCGACCGGCTTGAAGGTGCCGGCGCCGACCTGGAGCGTGACGAACGTGTGCGGCACCCGCTGCAGAATTTCCGGCGTGAAATGCAGTCCCGCGGTGGGGGCGGCGATCGCGCCCGCCTCGGCGCGGGCGAAGACGGTCTGATACCGCTCGCGGTCCGACTGCTCGTCGGGCCGGTCGATGTACGGCGGCAGCGGGATGTGGCCGATCGCCTCCAAATCCGGCGCCGCCTCGAACTCGAAAACGCGTTCGCCGTCCGCCAGCACCGCCACGACGCGGCCGCGCTGGCCCCCGACCACCACTTCGCGACCGACCCGCGCGCGACGTCCTGGCTTGACCAGGCAGATCCAGCGCTGCGGCTCGGGGCGTTGCAGCACGAGCAGTTCGAGCTGCGGGCTCTCGGCGAACACCCGCGCCGGCACCACGCGGGCATTGTTCAGCACGCAAAGATCGCCCGGCTGCAGGTAGTCGGGGAAATCGCGAAAGCGGGCATGCCGCAGGGAGCCGTCGGCCCGATTCAAGACCAGCATGCGGGCGCCGTCGCGCTGCGGCGCCGGATGGCTGGCGATCAGCTCCGGCGGCAGGTCGAACTGATAATCGGCCAGGCGCAGGCTCACTCGTTGACCGTGCGCAGCCGCATTTTGAAATGCCAGCCTTCTCCCTCGAAGACCACGTAGCCGTCCTCGATCTGCTGCAGGGTGATCGCAAGTCCGCCGCCCAGCGTCACTTTCTGACCCACCAGGTATTCCTTCTTCGTGATGACCGCGAGACGCGGCGTGCCCATCAGGGTGGACGTAAGCTGATTCTCCCGGATCCACTTTTCGGCGGCGCCGATGAGCGGCACTGGCTTGTCCGGGGGCGGCGGCGGCTCGACCAGCGGCCGCGCGGGCGGCGGCGTGGGCTTCGGGGGCCCGCCGCTGACGCCGACCTTGGGAGTGCCGATGGTGACATCGGTCGGCACGGGCAGATCGCCCTCGCGCGGGGTGCCGGGAGCTGAGGCCATCCGCTGTGCCGCCAGCGCCTTCTCCGCGGCGGCCCGCTCCTGGGCCGCCTTCTCGGCCGCCGCTTTCCGCTCGGCTTCGAGCTTGGCTTTCTCAGCGGCCTTGCGGGCGGCTTCGGCCGCCTGAATGCGCTTGCGCTGGGTTTCCTGGTACCGGTCGTAAAATTCGTAGGCCCCGCCCGATACGCCCACCAAGACGAGGAAGATCAACAACAGCCGACTGCGGTCCATCGGCGATGCATAGTGGGGCCGGCCCCAAGTGCCAAGTGCGGAAGTCGTCGCCATTACGGCGGACGGACTTGGCAGGCGACGCGGGGGACGGCACGTTCCGGTATGGCGAAGCCGTGCATTCTCTGCCTCGACGACGACTCCGCGGTCCTGCGGGCCATTCAACGCGATGTCCGGCAGCGTTACGCGGAGAAATACCGCGTGCTGGCCGCTCCCTCCGGCCAGGTCGGGCTCGACACGCTCCAGCAGCTCAAAGCCCGCGGTGAGTCGGTGGCACTGCTGCTGGCCGACCAGCGCATGCCGGGCATGGACGGGGTCGATTTCCTCGAACGTGCCCGCTCGCTCTATCCGGACAGCAAGCGCGCGCTGCTGACCGCCTACGCCGACAACGAAGCGGCCATCCGGGCCATCAACCGAGTGCGCCTCGACTATTACCTCATGAAACCGTGGGATCCGCCCGACGAGCGGCTCTACCCGGTGCTGGACGATCTGCTGGAAGACTGGGGCTCCGGCTATCGGCCCGCCTTCG
The DNA here is from genome assembly GCA_018240025.1 of Verrucomicrobiota bacterium. GTDB lineage: Bacteria > Verrucomicrobiota > Verrucomicrobiia > Chthoniobacterales > SZAS-18 > SZAS-18. The sequence goes on along the minus strand of JAFEGM010000017.1, from coordinate 29,233 downwards.
AGGGCATCCGGGTGCTCGGTCTGCGCTGGTCGCCCGACTCGCACGCGGTGCGCGATTTCCTGGCGCGGCACCAGATCCCGTTTCAGTGGCTCGACGTCGAGACGCGCGCGGCCGAGTGCGATCAGTTGCTGGCGGCGCTCGGCGGCCAGCGGCCGGGCTTCCCGCTGCTGCTCTTCCCGGGCGGCGAACCGCTGGTTCGTCCCACCCTGCCAGTCTTAGCCGAACGGATCGGGATGCGCACGCGGGCCGAGCGGAAGTTCTACGATCTGGCCATCGTCGGCGGCGGCCCGGCCGGGCTCGGTGCGGCAGTCAATGCTTCCTCCGAGGGCCTGCGCACGCTGCTCATCGAACGCGAGGCTCCGGGCGGTCAGGCCGGGACGAGCTCACGCATCGAAAACTACATGGGTTTTCCCTCGGGCCTGAGCGGGGCCGACCTGACCCGCCGGGCCGTGGCGCAGGCGCAGCGTTTCGGCACTGAGATCCTGGCACCACAGGAGGTGAAGGCGCTGCGCGCGGAGGATCGCTACCGCATTCTCACGCTCGCCGATGGTTCGGAGGTCGCCGCCCACGCGGTCATGCTGGCCATGGGCGTGCAATGGCGGCGCCTCGCGCTCGACGGCATCGAGCGCTTCCACGGTGCGGGAGTGTACTACGGCGCCTCGCTGAGCGAAGCGGCCGCCTGCGCGGGCGAGGACGTCTACATCATCGGCGGCGCCAACTCGGCCGGCCAGGCGGCGGTCCATTTCTGCAAATACGCCCGCCAGGTCACCATGCTCGTGCGGGCCGACTCGCTGACGAAGTCGATGTCGCAATACCTCATCGACCAGATCGCCGGCACGCCCAACATCACCGTCCGACTGCAGTGTGCCGTGACTGCGGTGCAAGGCAGCGACAAGCTCGAGCAGATCACGGTCTCCGACTTCGCCGCCGGCACCGAATTGGCCGTGCCGTGCTCCTCGCTCTTCGTTTTCATCGGCGCCGAGCCGCGCACCTCCTGGCTCGACGGCACCGTCGAACGCGACCAGGCCGGCTTCATTCTCACCGCCCCCATCCTGCGACGGGGCCATCCCGGGCTGAAGAACTGGCCGCTCGACCGCGAGCCCTACCTGCTGGAGACGAGCCTGCCCGGCGTCTTCTGCGCCGGCGACGTGCGCGCCGGCTCGATCAAGCGAGTCGCCTCCGCCGCCGGCCAGGGCGGCATCGGGGTGGAGATCATCCACGACTATCTGGCGAGGCTGTGAAGAGAAGGAGGAAGGCGCAAGGAGGAAGGAAGAAGGGCTAGTCCCTGTCTTCTCGGTACCTCGCCTTTCACCTGCACCTTCTGCGGCGGCCCCGCCTGAGCTTTCCCTTCTTCCTTCTTCCTTTTCTTCCCATGCTCCCGCCCGAAACGCTCGAATCGCTACGCCACTGCGAGCTCTTCACCAATCTCGGCGAAGCGGAAACCATCTGCTTCGCGGATGCCGTCGAGGCGCACTACCCGAAGGGCTCGTTTCTCATCCGCGAAGGGCAGCCGGTGCAGAGTTTTCGCGTGCTCGTCAGCGGCGACATTCGGGTCTTCAAGCGCTACGGCGACCAGGAAGTAGTCCTGGCCTCGCAGTCGGCGGGCGGATTCTTCGGCGAGATCCCGATCCTCCTCGGACTGGATGCGCCGGCCGATGCGTTGGCGCTCACCGACGTGCACGCGGTCGAGTTCGATCGCGCGGCCTTCTTCAAGATGCTGCGTACCTGCGAGCCGGCCGCCACCCGCATTCTCCGGGCGCTGGCCTCGCGCATCCGCGGAGTCGAAGGCTTCAATGCCCAGCGCGAGAAGCTCGCCTCGCTCGGCACGCTGGCCGCCGGCATGGCGCACGAACTGAACAATCCGATCGCGGCCGCGCGCCGCGCCATTTCCTCGCTCGGCGAGACGATGCAGCGCTGGCGCGAGCTCTCGCTGGAGATCAGTCTCGATTCGGCCGCGGTAGGCTGCTGGCCCACGCTGCAGGAGCTGGAGCGCGACGCCGTGGCGGCCGCCCGGGCGCCGCGCGGGGAGCTCGATCCCATCGCGCGCAGCGACGCCGAGGACGCGCTGATGGACTGGATGGACGCGCGCGGCGTCGAGGAAAGCTGGAAGCTCGCGCCCACGTTCGTCGGCTCCGGGCTCGGCGTGGAATGGATGGAGGCCAACGCCTCGCGCCTGCCGGCCGATGCGGTCTGCTGCATCCTGCCCTGGCTGGAAGCGGGTCTCGCGGTCGATGCCATCCTGCGCGAGGCCGATGAAGCCACCGGCCGCGTGGCCGACCTGGTGAAATCGATCAAGTCCTACTCGCACATGGACCGGCAGCCCCGCCAGCGGGCCGACCTGCACGAGGGCATCGAGACGACCCTCAAGATCCTCGCCCACAAGCTGCGCGGCGTGGAGGTCGTGCGGGCCTTCGATCCCCGCATCCCGCAGATCGTCGGCTATCCCGGCGAACTGAATCAGGTTTGGACCAATCTCGCCGCCAACGCCGCCGAGGCCATGCTGGCCCGCGGGCAGACCGACGCCCGCCTGACCATCCGCACCGAATTGGAGGACGAAGGCCACGTCTGCGTGACGATCGAGGACAACGGCCCCGGCATTCCGCCCGAGCTGCAGTCGCGCATCTTCGATCCCTTCTTCACCACCAAACCCGTCGGCGAGGGCACCGGCCTCGGCCTGGTGATCTGCCACCGCATCGTGGCCGATCGTCACGGCGGCGAGATCGAACTCACCTCCGAGCCCGGCCGCACCTGCTTCCACGTCCGCCTTCCGCTCATCGCCCCCGCCGAGCGCCGCGCCCAGGAGGGCGAGGCCCGCGCGATGGCGTGAGAAGAAAAGGAAGAAGGAGGAAGGCTGAAGGAAGGGTTTTTGGGCGGAAGTCATGGATGATTCGGGCCGCCCCAGCCTTCGGGGTTGATTCCGACTCCCCCTTCGTCATCCGTGCAGCGCGCCGTCCCCTTCATCCTTCTTCCTTCCTCCTTCCTCCTTTTCTTCCCATGTCCTCTTTTCCTCGCATCGCTCTCCTCTTCCCCGGCCAAGGCGCGCAGTTTCCCGGCATGGGCAAGGATCTCGTGGACGCCTCGCCCGCCGCGGCGGCGCTCTTCCAGGAAGCGGACGCGGTGCTCGGTCGTCCGCTGACCGAGGTCATGTGGAACGGCCCGGAGGACCTGCTCACCCGCACCGGCAATTGCCAGCCGGCGCTCTTCGTCCACGGGCTGGCGGCGCTGGCCGCCCTGCGCGAGCAACTCGGGCCGCGGGCGGCGGAATTCGACCTGTCGTGCGTCGGCGCGGCCGGGCTTTCGCTCGGGGAAGCGACCGCGCACGCCGCGGCGGGTACGTTCAATTTCGCCGATGGGCTCCGCCTGGTGCAGCGCCGGGGCGACCTCATGGAGGAAGCGTGCAACGCGGCCGGAGGCAGCATGGTCGCGCTGATCGGCGGTTCGGCCGAGGCCGCAGCCAAGCTGGCGGAGGAATGCGGCGTCCAGGTGGCCAACTACAACACGCCCGCCCAGTTCGTGCTCTCGGGCGTGGTCGAGGGCATTCAGAAAGCCGCCGACCATTCGAAGGCGGCCGGCTTCCGCCGCGCCACCGTGCTGAAGGTGGCCGGCGCCTACCATTCGCGCCTGATGGCCCCCGCCCAGGAGCGGCTGACCGAGGCCCTCGCGGCCACGCCCATGACCGACCCGCGCTTTCCGGTGGCGGCCAATTTCGACGCCGGCCTCGTGCGCGATCCCGCCACCGCGCGGATTCGTTTGGCCGAGCAGGTCACCGGCTCGGTGCGTTGGGTGGAATGCGTGCAGCGCCTGGCCAATGAATGCGGCGCCAAGCTCTTCCTCGAGTTCGGCCCCGGCGCGACGCTCGCCGGCATGGTCCCACGTATCGTGGAAGGCGCCGAGATTCTGTCGGTCGGCGACTCGGCGACCCTGGCCAAAGCCGTGGCCCATTTCGCCTGAGCGCGGGAGCGGAAGGACGTTGGGTTCTCGCGAAGCTGCGAAGAAGCCGAAGGGGCGAAGGAGGAGGTAGAGGCTACCGGATTAGGTGCCTCATGCCGCTCCCGCTCCTCCGTTCCTCTGCTCTTCCGTTCCTCCCCTCCCCGGCTCCTCCGCTCCTCCGCTCCCCTGCTCCTCCGCTCCTCCGCTCCGCTCACGCTCCAATTTCCAGCGACTCCATGGCGTCGGTCTGGCGGAGGGCTTCGTAGAGCACGACCGCAACGGCATTCGACAGATTCAGGCTGCGGGCTTCGGCGCGCATGGGAATGCGCAGCAGGTCGGCGGGATGCGCCGCGAGGATTTCCTCCGGCAGGCCCCGGGTCTCGCAGCCGAAAATGAGCCAATCGCCGGCGCGGAAGCCGGCATCCAGGTGCCTCCGGTGTGCCTTGGTGGTGCAGAGATGCCATCGGTCCTCCGGCCGCCGGGCCGCCGCGAAGGTCTCCCAGTTCGGCCATTCCAGCAGTTGCAGGTGCGGCCAGTAGTCGAGTCCGGCCCGACGCACGTGCGCATCGGTGATCTGAAACCCGAGCGGATGGATCAGATGCAGCTTCGCCCCGGCCGCCACGCACAGACGGCCGATGTTGCCCGTGTTGGGCGGGATCTCCGGGTGGACGAGAACGACGTGCAACATACCCGGGCTCTTCGCGATCGAGGTGCCGACTCTTCTGCGCCTTCCGCGTTTTCTGTGGTCCTTCCGCTTTTCCGCTCTCTCACCACCAACGAAAAAGGCGCGGGATGCCCGCGCCTTCTCGAAAACTGTCTCAGGTTCCGCCTCAGGCGGCCGGAGCCTCGACCGGATCGACGTTCACCCGGCGGCCGGCGCGGTCGAAACGGACCTTGCCCTCGACCAGCGAGAAGATGGTGAAGTCCGTGCCGACGCCGACGTTGCGGCCGGCCAGGAACTTCTGCCCGCGCTGGCGGATGATGATGTTGCCCGGGATGACGTGTTCGCTGCCGAACTTCTTCACGCCGAGACGCTTGCTGACGGAATCGCGCCCGTTCTTGACGCTTCCTTGTCCTTTTTTATGGGCCATGGTCGGAGAAAATGAGGGTTACGAAGGCAATGCGGGCGCTGCTCAGAAGGCGGCGATCTTCACCTTGGTCAGGCGGCGACGGAAGCCGACCGAGCGGTGATAGCCCTTGCGGCGGCGATACTTGAAGGCCAGGACCTTGTCGTCCTTGAACTGCTTGACCACCTCGCCCTCGATGGCGAAACCGTCGATGAAGGGCTTGCCGTGACGGACGTTCGAGCCGTCGACGGTCATCAGGACCTCGCCGAACTTCACCTTGTCGCCCTCTTTGGCGTCCAGCAGATCCACGTTGATTTCGTCGCCGGCCGCGACCTTGTATTGCTTGCCGCCGGTCTTGAGAATTGCGTATGCCATAAGTCAGTTGGGACGAAAGGGGCCGCGAAATTACCGGTCGAAGGCGAGTTGGCAAGCGGTTCCTGAGAAAAAGCATGAACTTCCATCCAATCGTCGCCCCGTATCGGATAACCGGCATGCGCCTGCGCCTGCTCTGCACCGCCCTCTGGCTCACCCTCGCCAGCCTCCTCCCGGCCGCGCCCGACCAACCCAGCACCCCCGCCGTGAAGGCCGAGATCGTCGCCACCGTCGAAGCCCAACTCCAGGCCTTCCGCGCCGGCGACTGGACGCGAGCCTACAGCTTTGCCGCCATCGACATCCGCAATTCCTTCCCGGCCGAGAAGTTCGAGCAGATGGTCAAACAGGCCTACGGACCCATCGCCAAATCCCGCAAGGCCGAGTTCGGTCTCTGTCTCGACGACGGGGATCAGGGCGTGCTCAACGTCACCGTCGAAGGCGCCGACGGCCAGCGCACGCAATATCAATACTACCTCGTGAAAGAGCAGAAAGGCTGGCGCATCAGCGGCGTGCGCGATCTCGCTGCCGGCTCGAGCCGGGCTTAGCGACCTGGCTCGCCTCACTCCCGGAAGCGGGCTCAGCGGAGGCTCACGCGAAGCCGCGAAGGAGGCGAAGGCGCGAGGGGAAACGGTTGGAAGTCGACCTCGGAGGAGAAGTTCGCTCGCGAAGTCCTCCCTTTTTTGCTTCGCGCTTTCGCCCCCTTCGCAGCTTCGCGTGAGCCTTTTTCCGTCCGCACGGGAGTCCTGGCTACTCGCCTGCCGCCCCCAGCGCGAAGATCTCCACCTCGACCCCGCGTGAGCCGCAGGCGTGGTCCGGTGGACGATGCGGCGCAGCGAAGCCGTTCAGCTCCAGCAGCTGGGTGTCGAATTTCTCCACCTCCACCTGCCGCAGGGGATACGGCACGTGATGCACGCAGCCGCTGCGGATTCGCCCCTGCGGGGTGACCGCGAACAGCCGATACCGCTCCGCCAGGTAGAATTCGAGGGTCCCCGGAGTGGCTTCAAACGGCTCGCCGACCTCGCGCCAGGCGAACTCCGTCGGCTCGGCCTCCCCGCGACGGAGCGAGCGATAAGCCGTCCGGCCAGCATTCGTTTCCGCCTGCATCCTGGCGTGCTCATACGGCAGGTGGAAAAACGTTCGCGCCAGCCAGACCGCCGGCGGCCGATTGCAGTCCAGCGAATAGAACCAAACCCCCGGCCGGCCCCGCTCGTCGCAGGCGTAGGTCCGCACGTTGAGCTCCAGAAACCACGAGATCCACGGCACCGGCGGCAGGAAGCTCGGCCGGATGCGCGACATGTAGAACGGCACCAACCCCACCCAGGCGCTGCCGTCGAAGGTGTCGACCGTCAGCCCCGCCGGCAGCGTCCGCTGCACGACCTCCGGCTCGACGCGCCAGTGCAGAAAGAGCAGATGCTCCCAGGCCTGGTGCATGACCTCCAGCCCCCGCGGTCGGACACGTTCGGCCAGGCGTTGTTCCAAGGTAGGCACCTCCGGAACTGACGATCCTCCCGCACAGCGTCAATGCCACATCGCGACGGGGCTGTCTCAGCAACAGCGCTCCTTTCCCTTCGCGCCTTCGCGGCTTCGCGCGAGACCCCTCCGCTCCTCCGCTGCCGGGCCGCACTCGGAGAGTGCGGACTACGGCTCCTCAGCTTCTTCCTTCTTCCTTCCGCCTTCATCCTTTGCTTCAACTCCCCCATGTCTCTGCTCATCAAGAACGGCACCATCGTCACCGCCACCGACCGCTACGTGGCGGACATTCTGTGCGAAGGGGAAGTCATCCGCGCCATCGGGCACGACCTGAGTGCGCCGGCCGGGGCGGAGGTGATCGATGCGACCGGCAAATACGTCTTCCCGGGGTTCATCGACCCGCACACGCACATCTATCTGCCGTTCATGGGCACGTACTCGAAGGACAACTACGAGACGGGCACGAAGGCGGCGCTGGTCGGCGGGACGACCACCATTTTCGACATGTGCTGCCCGTCGCGCGCCATGGAGGCGCTGGACGGATTCAACACCTGGAACCGCGAAAGCGCCGGTCGCGCGGCCTGTGACTATTCCTACCACATGGGGGTGACCCGCTTCGACGAGACGACCGAGGCGCAGCTGCGCGAGATCGTGCAATGCGGGGTCAGCTCCTTCAAAATCTTCCTGGCCTACAAAGGCGCCTTCGGCATCGACGACACCGAACTCTACCGCACGCTCAAGCTGGCCAAGGAACTCGGCGTGGTCGTCTGCGCGCATTGCGAAAACGAGACGCTGGTGGCTGAGCGACAGAAGGAATTGCTCGCGGCTGGCCTAACCGGACCCGAACAGCACCACGAGAGCCGTCCGCCGCGGGTGGAGGCCGAAGGGGTGCATCACCTCATGAGCTTCGCCGAGCTGACCGGCGCCTCCACCTACATCGTGCATCTCAGCTGCCAGGAGGCGCTCGACGAGGCCATCTCCGCCCGTCAGCGCGGGGTGCAGGTGGCGGTCGAGACGCTGATCCAATATCTCCTGATCGACAAAACCTATGCCGAGCGCCCGGGATTCGAAGGGGCGAAGTACGTCATGTCGCCGCCGCTGCGCGATGCGCGCAACCAGGCGGTGCTCTGGAACGGCCTGCGCAGCGGGCTGGTGCAGACGGTCGCGACCGACCATGCGCCGTTCGATTTCGTCGGGCAGAAGCCGATGGGGAAGGACGATTTCACCAAGATCCCCAACGGCATTCCGGCGCTCGAGGAGCGGGTCAATCTGCTCTACACCTACGGCGTGAAGACCGGGAAGATCGACCTGCACACCTTCGTCAACGTGGCCAGCACGCAGGCGGCGAAGATCTTCGGGCTGTATCCGAAGAAAGGCGCCATCGCGCTCGGCAGCGATGCGGATCTCGTCATCTACGATCCCGACTGGCGCGGCACCGTCAGCGCAGCGAACCAGACGATGAACGTGGACTACAGCGGCTTCGAGGGCTGGAAGCTGGAGGGCCGCCCAAGCGTGGTAACCGTCCGCGGCGAGGTCGCGGTGCGCGACGGCAAATTCGTCGGCACGGTCGGCCGCGGGAAGTTCCTGCGGCGGGACTGCCGTCCGGCCTGATCCGGCTCACGCGCCCGGCCGAGCCATTCACTCTCCAGCCCGACCGAGGAATGCCACCGCCTGCTCCAGCGCGCGGGCACGGTGGCTGAGGGTGTTTTTCACCTCGGCGGACAGCTCGCCGAAGGTCCGCTCGTGGCCCGCGGGGGCGAAGAGGCGATCGTAGCCGAACCCGCCCTGACCGCGTTCCTCGAAGAGGATGCGACCTTCGACGCGGCCGTCGAATTCACCCTCGACCCGTCCGTCGCGCGCCAGGGCCATGGCGCAGCGGAAGCGGGCCGCGCGACGGTCGGCGGGGACTTCGCGCAGCGCGGCGAGGAGCTTGGCGCGGTTCGACGCGTCCGTCGCGCCGGGGCCACTGTAGCGGGCGGAGATGACGCCCGGGGCGCCGTCGAGGGCGTCGACCTCGAGGCCGGAGTCGTCGGCCAGGACCCAGACGCCCGCCAGACGTCGGGAGGCCGAGAGCGCCTTCAGCGCAGCGTTTCCCGAGAAAGTGGGCTCAGTTTCGTCGACCTCGGGCAGATCGGGATGCGCCCCGAGGTCGTCCACCCGCCAGGCAGGCCCCAGCAGGGCGCGGATCTCGCCCGTCTTGTGGGCGTTGCGGGTGGCGACGAGCAAATGGCGCATCGGCCAGCATAGCCGCGGAGCCGGGGGCGATTCAAATGCGCGGAGGAGCCGTGGTCCGCACTCTCCGAGTGCGGCTGGGCCGAGGAGGAGCGGAGGAGCGGAGGAGCGGAGGAGCGGAGGAGCGGAGGAGCGGAGGAGCGGAGGAGCGGAGGAGCGGAGGAGAGTGGGAGTGGGAGCGGAGGAGCGGAGGAGAGTGGGAGTGGGAGCGGAGGAGAGTGGGAGTGGGAGCGGAGGAGAGTGGGAGTGGGAGCGGAGGAGAGTGGGAGTGGGAGTGGGAAAGGAAACGGGAGAAATGCGTGCACGGGCCGGTCGAAAATCGCGCAAATGCCTTCTCGCCGGGGGCAGGCTGCCTGCTACGATTCCCCGCGCTTTTCCTGCCCCCACATGACCCGATTCGCCGTTCTGCTCGCTGCCGTCGCCGCCGCGCCCGCCCTTCTTTCCAGCGCTCCGGCCCCCGAGCTCGCGGCGCTCCTGCGTTCGCCGGACCACCGGAAGGTCCGCGTGAGCGACCCGGTGTCCGAGCAGCTCGTGCGCGCCTCGGGCGGGCAGCTGGCCGGCGACTACGGCGGCTTCCGGCTCTACGTGCTGCCGGAGAATGCGGTCGGGCAGATCACGAACATCCTGCGCACGGACCGGGCGGATCTCGCGCTCGAGGACGACACGATTCACCTCAATGCGGTCAAGCTGCAGACTCGCCGCGCGGAGGTGCAGGCGGCCCGCCAGCCGGTGGCTGAATTCGAGGGCCGCCGACTCCACCTCGTGCAGTTCGCCGGCCCCGTGCGGCGCGAGTGGGTGCGGACGCTGTGGGAGTCGGGCGCGCAGATCGTGGCGGCCATCCCGAGCAATGCGTTCCTGCTCTACGCCGACGCCAAGGTCCTGCGCTCGCTGCAAAACGCCAAGGCGCTGGAGGGCGTGCTGCAATGGGATGGCGCGTTGCAGGACGATTGGAAGATCGCGCGCTCGGCGAAGACGACCGACGAACGCGGCCAGGAGCGGGTCCTCGCCGGGGACTACTTCGCCGTCCAGCTGGTGCAGGACAGCGGCGTCAACGAAAAGACCCTGCAGCTGATCGACTCGCTCAAGCGCGACCGCATTTTCCGGGACGACACGGTGCTGCATTACCGCAACATCGTCGTCCGCCTGCGCGCCGAAGATGTGGCGCAGCTGGCGGCGCGGCCCGACGTCGTTTCGGTCGCGCTTTACCGCATCCCCAAGCGCAAGGACGAGCGGCAGAACATCATCCTGACCGGCGCGGTCAACGCCTCGGGTCAGCCCACCGGCCCGGGCTATCTCGCCTGGCTGGCCAGCAAGGGCTTCACGCAGGGCGGCTTCGACGCCTCCAACATCGTGGTGGACGTGGCCGACTCCGGCCTCGACAACGGCACGACCTCGCCCAACCACTTCGGGCTCTACGTCGGCGGCGTGATCCCGGGCGAGAGCCGCGTGGTGTATTCGCGCACCGAGGGTTCGCCCGGGTCCAGCCTCGGCCGGGGCGTGGACGGCCACGGCACGCTCAATACCCACATCATCGCCGGCTACTCGGACCGCGCCGGCGCCGCATTCGCCGATGGCGCGGGCTACCGCTTCGGCCTCGGCGTGGCGCCCTTCGTGCGGGTGGGCGCCTCGGTGATCTTCGATCCGAACTTCACCTTCCCGACCTACCGCGACATGCTCGCCCGGGCCTACCGGGACGGCGCGCGCATCAGCTCGAACTCCTGGGGCGCCGCGGTGGCGGGGGAATACGACATCGACGCCCAGCAGTACGACACGCTCGTGCGCGACGCGCAGCAGACGAGCTCCGCCATCACCACCGCCGGCAACCAGGAGATGGTCATCCTCTTCTCCGCCGGCAATGACGGCCCCGGCGCCTCGACCATCGGCTCGCCCGGCACGGCCAAGAACGTCTTCACGATCGGCGCGGCCGAGAACGTGCAGCCGTTCGGCGGAACCTTCGGCGGCGCGGACGGCTGCGGGACCGACGACTCCGGGGCGAACAGCGCCAACGACGTGATCGATTTCTCCTCCCGCGGCCCCTGCACCGACGGCCGCACCAAGCCGGACCTCCAGGCGCCCGGCACGCACATCCTGGGCGGCGTCTGGCAGGTGGCCAATCCGGCCGCAACGGGCACGGCCTCGCCGCTCTTCGACGCCAGCGGAGTCTGCGGCGGGCTGGCCACCTTCGATCCCATGACCGGCGAGCTGATCGGGGTCGATGCCTTCTTCCCCAACACGCAGCAGTTCTACACTTCCTCGAGCGGTACCAGTCATTCCTGCCCGGCCGTGGCCGGCGGCGCTGCCCTGCTCCGGCAGTGGTTCCTCACCCGGGGCCTGACTGCGCCGAGCCCGGCCATGACCAAGGCCTGGCTGATGAACTCCGCTCGGTATATGACGGGAGCCTTTGCCAACGACACGCTGCCTTCCAACAGCCAGGGCATGGGCATGATGAATCTGGGCCTCGCCTTCGACGGGACCCCGCGCATCGTCCGCGACCAGCTCAGCAGCGACGTGCTCACCGCCACCGGCCAGCAGCGCAGCTACCGGGCGCAGATCGCCAGCACCGCCAAGCCGGTCCGCGTCACGCTCGCCTGGACCGAGCCGCCGGGGTCGACCATCGGCAATGCCTACGTCAACAACCTCGACCTCACGGTCACGACGGCCGGCGGCACGGTTTACAAGGGCAATGTCTTCTCCGGCGCCGCCTCCACCACCGGCGGCGCGGCGGACGTGCGGAACAACGTCGAAAGCGTCTTCCTCCCGGCCGGCACCAGCGGGGTCATCACCGTCACGGTGACCGCGACCAATCTGCTGTCCGACGGCCTCCCCGGCAACACGCAGGCGACCGACCAGGACTTCGCGCTGGTGGTGTATAATGCCGACGTGGCCGCGCCGGCCGCCGACATCCAGGTGACCTCGACCGCGCTGGCGGCCGAGAGCATCGAGCCCGCCAATGCGGTCATCAGCCCCGGCGAGCTGGTGACGGTCTCGCTCTTCCTGCGCAACAGCGGCGGGGCCGATGCGACCAACGTCATCGCCTCCCTCCGTGCCACCGGCGGCGTGCTCGAGCCCTCCGCCTCGCAGGCCTACGGCCCGCTGGTCGTGGGCGGCGCGGCTTTCGCGCGGAACTTCACCTTCACCGCGGCCAACACTTCGACCTGCACCCCCATCACCGCGACGTGGGATCTCTTCGACGGCTCGACCTCGCTCGGCACGGTCAGCGTCACGTTCGCGACTTCCTCGCCCACCATCGCCTTCACGCAGAACTTCGACGGCGTGACGCCGCCCACGCTGCCCTCCGGCTGGAGCAGCGCCAGCACCGGGGCCATGGTCAACTGGGTGACCAGCACGGCCCAGCGCGACAGCCTGCCGAATGCGGCCTTCGCGGCCGGGGCGACGGCCGCGGGCACGAGCGCACTGACCTCACCCAGCATCGCGATCGCCAGCGCCAGCGCCACGCTCACCTTCCGCCACAGCTACGATTTCGACCGCAATGTCTCCGGCACGCGCCTCTACGATGGCGGTGTGCTCGAGATCAAGATCGGCAGCGGCGCCTTCACGGAGATCCTCGCCGCGGGCGGGACGTTCCTCTCCGGCGGCTATACCGGCACGCTGTGGAGCGGCACCGGCAACCCGCTCGGCGGCCAGCGCGGCTGGGGTCTGAGCAGCAGCGGCTTCGTCACCACGGTGGCCCAGCTGCCAGCCAATGCCGCGGGCCAGAACGTGCAGTTCCGCTGGCGCTTCGGCTCGGACAGCAGCGTGGCCAGCAACGGCTGGTATCTCGACAGTCTCAGCCTGCAGGACGGCTCGGTCTGCAGTTCGGCTCTGGTCGACCTCAATCTCACGCAGACCGCCTCCGCCCCGCTCGTCGGCGCCGGCGCCACCTTCAGCTACTCGCTGACGGTGACCAATGCCGGACCGCAGATCGCCAGCGGCGTGGTCCTGAGCGATGCGCTCCCGTCCGGCATCACCTTCGTCTCGGCCACGCCCAGCCAGGGCACGGTCACGCGGGTGGGCAATTCGCTCACCGCCGCCCTCGGGGCCATCCCCAGCGGCAGCTCCGCCACGCTGGTCGTCACGGTGATCGCGCCGGGCATCCCGGGGATCCTGACGAACAACGCCACCGTCACCGCGATCCAGACGGACGCCGCCGCGGGCAACAACCAGTCCTCGCTGGTGGTGCAGGTCAGCACGGCCATCGACAGCGACGGCGACGGCATTCCCGACTCCTACGAAACGGCCAACGGCCTGAACCCGAACAACGCCGGCGACGCCAACGGCGATCTCGACGGCGACGGGCAAACGAACTTGGCGGAATACCTCGCCGGCACCGCCGCGAACGATCCGAACAGCCGTCTGCGCATCACCTCGCAGAGTTTCGCGAGCGGCCGCTACAGCCTCGGCTTCCCGAGTGTCACCGGGAAGGCGTACATCATCGAGCGGACGGCCGATTTCGTCACCTGGGTCACCCTGGCGGGCAACGTGACCGGCACGGGCGGCACCATCAACTACACCGACAACACGGTCGGCAGCGGGACGCGGTATTTCTATCGTATCCGGCTGAAGCAGCCCTGAGCGGACACCGTCGTGCCCAAGCCCGAGCCTCCGAGCGCGGCCTGGCGGATCGTCCTGCATCCGCTCACCTGGGGCTCGTATCTGCCCGCCCTCGGCGCCGCCTTCTTGACCGCCCCGTGGTGGCTGCCGGCCGGTCTCGGCGCGCTCGCCACCGTCGGACTCGGCGCCTGGTGGGGCCGGCGCTGGCCGCTCCTGCGCGACCGGGCCCGTTTCGCCGCCATCCAGCGCTGGGTGGCCGAGGAGGACGCCGACCTCGAAGCCCGCCTGACCGAGGCCGCAGCGGGACTGGATCGACCCATTCTGAGCGCACTGGGGGCGGGCTCGGCGGCGCAGGGCATTCGCCTGCTGCAGTCGCTCCTGGCCGACAAGCGCGGCCTCGAGAGCACGTTCCTTGCCGATGGCGCCCTGACGGCCGAGGAAGAGGAGGTGATGGAATTGATCGAGGGCCTGGCCAAGAGCGTACGCGACGAACTCGGCCGCCTCGGCGACGCCGCGCGGGATCGCACGCTCGACGAAGCTTCCGTGACGACCATCCGCCGGGCGGCGGCCGCGCTCCACGAAACCGCCCAGAGCCTGCAGGCGCTCGCCGCCGTGATGGTGCCGCCCGAGCCGGTTACCCTCCCCGCGCCGCCGCCCGATCCGCGCACCGCCTTGCGTCGCTACACCGAGAGTTTGGAGGATCGGGCCACGCAAGCCCAGGCCGTGCGCCGGCGGCTGGAGGAGGCCTGGCGCTCGCCGACCGCGACGCTCGACGGCCCGGCTCTTGGGCCGCTTGCGCAATAGTCAGCCGCGACGGTGGCGTATGCTCGCGTTCCTCGACCTCGCCACGACTCCCCCAAAAACGCTGGTGCTCATCGGGCTGGGGATCGTCCTCGCGAATGCGCTGGTCCTCTTTTTCGTCCTGCGGCAGCGAGAGGGCCCCGACGAAGACGATTGAGCCGGCCGAGCCGTGCAGTCCGCAAGTTTTGCCCAAAAACCGCTCCCCCGTTCGGCGAGTCGGTGTTACAGAGATTATGAAGGCTGGCGAAAAGGGGCCGTGAACGCGGTATTTGGGGCCGGCCTTCCACCCACCTGACCACCATGATTCTGCGCAGCCTCATCTTCAGTTGTCTGCTTTCCACCCTGGCCTTCGCCCAGGGCGCCAAGCCCGCTCCTCGCGTGCTCAAGCTCGGACACATGTTCCCGGCCAGCACGGGCGACACCGGCGATTTCCGCGATCGTCTCGCCCGCGCCTTCGCGACGGAGGTCGAGAAACGCACCGCCGGCTCGATCAAGTTCGAGGTGCATCCGAACAACACGCTGACACGGGCCGATCAGCAGTTCGATGCGCTCAGCAAGGGGCAGATGGCGGCTTCCATCCTGCCGCTGAACATGCTCTTCCCGCGGATCCCGGATCTGCGCGTCACCCAGCTGCCCTGCATCATCAAGAACTACGAGCATGCCCTGCGCTGGAAAACTGCCCCCATCGGCAAGGAGCTCAAATCGATGCTCGAAGCCGAGGGACTGGTGGTGCTGACCTGGCTCTGGCAGCCGGCCGGCCTCCTTTCGATTCAACGCCCGGTCCTCGGCCCCAACGACGTGAAGGACATCCGCGTCCGTTCCATGGGGCCCAGCATCGATTCCCTCATGAACATGGCCGGCGCCGCCACCCCGCCGATGCCGGCGGCCGACGTGCCAAAGGCCTTCCGGGAGCGACGGCTGGAAGTCGTGCTGACCTCCTCCACGTCGCTGGCCGAATTCAAGCTGCAGGACGTCTGCAAGGGCGTCACCACCCCCCGTCAGCGCGCGTTGTTTTATTTCCCTATCCCCATCGTCTTCGCGAAGTCGGTCTTCGACACACTCACGCCCGAGCAGCGCAAAGCGCTGGAGGAAATCGGCGAAGCCCTCGAGCCTCAGGCCCTCGCCTGGGCCCGGGCCGACGACCAGAAGCTGGCCGAGTCGTTCCTCGCCAACAACGCCCAGGTGGCGGAAATGGACGAGGAGCAGTTCCTGAACTGGCAGCGCATCGCCAAACTGTCCGCGTGGCGCGACTTCGAAAAGTCCAGCCCCCGCGCGCCCGAACTGCTGCAGAAAGCCCAAGCCGTCCAGTAAGCTGCGACATCCTTCCGACGCAGCGCCTACCGAGTGATTCCCAAGAGCCGCCGGAGGGCGAAGAAGTCCCGAGGACGAAGGGAGCATCCCCGGGCGTTAACGGACTCTGGGCCGGATCACGGCTCCTCGGTTTTCGTCGCGGAGAAGCCCTGCCGTCACGCCGACGCGAACACCAACACCCTTTCGCGCCTTCGCCCCCTTCGCATCTTCGCGCGAGCCTCCCAGGTGTCCGCCGCCTCAGACCGCCTCAGACCGCCTCCGCCGCGATGAGCGCGGCGCCGACGATACCGGCGTCGTTCTGCAGCTCGGCCGGGACGACCTTCACCTTGGTGTGCTTGGCGATGAAGGGGAAGAATTTGTCCGCCTTCTTGCTCACGCCCCCGCCGATGATGAAGAGATCGGGCGAGAGCAGCGCGTCGAGCCGGCCGAGATACTCGCCGACCGCATTGCCCCAGCGCTTCCAGCTCAGCTCCTTGGTCTCGCGGACGCGCTCGGAGGCGCGCTTCTCGGCGTCCTTGCCCCGGACCTCGATGTGCCCGAGCTCCGAGTTCGGGACCAGCTTGCCATCGAGGAAGAGCGCCGTGCCGATGCCGGTGCCGAGCGTGACCATGAGGACCACGCCCTTCGCGCCCCGACCCGCGCCGTAGCGGACTTCGGCCACGCCGGCCGCGTCCGCATCGTTCATCACGTGCACCGGCAGGCCAGTCTTGGCCGTGAAAAGGCCGTCGGCGTCGCAATTGACCCAGCCCTTGTCGACGTTCGCGGCCGTCGAGACCACGCCATGCTTCACCACGCCCGGGAAGGTGATCCCCACCCGCTGGGCGCCGCCGAAATGCTGCACGATCTCGGCCACCACCGCCGCCACCGCCTCGGGCGTGCTCGGCTGCGGGGTGTCGATGCGATGGCGCTCGTGCCGCAGCCGCCCGGCCGCGAGATCCACAGGTGCGCCTTTGATGCCGGTTCCGCCGATGTCGATGCCGAGAAGGTTCATAGCTGGGGGAGAGTTCGCGCCTAGACCTAGGGATTTGCCCGCAGCCCGTCAATCCATCGTGGGCCGCGGGCGTGTCAGGCCCGATTGCCCCCACCGCGGCTGAATCCGCTTGAGCCCCCGCCCCGCTCCGCTTGCTTCGCCGCCTCCCATGGATTCCCGGCTCAAAGGCAACGTCATTCTCGTCACCGGCGCGTCCGGCGGCATCGGCTCGGCCATCGCGCGGCGCTTCGCCGAGGAGGGCGCGCGTCTCGTACTGCACTACCGCAGTCAGCCTGAACGCGTCGAGGCGCTCGCCCGCGAGTTGGAGACGCTGACAGAATGCCTCGTGGTGAAGGCCGACCTCACCCGCGAGGCCGCCGTGCGCGGGCTCTTTGCCAAAGCGGTGCGCCGCTTCGGACGGGTCGACACCCTCGTGGCCAACGCCGGCTCCTGGGAGACGCGCGACGTGCCCTTCCACGAGATGTCGCTGGCCCAATGGCGCGCCACGCAGGACGGCGTCCTGACCACCGCGTTCCTTTGCCTGCGCGAGTTCTTCCAGCTGGTGGCCAAACAGCGCCGGGGCAATGCAGTCATCATCGCCAGCACCGCCGGGATCTTCGGCGAGGCTGGCCACGCCGACTACGCCGCGGCCAAATCGGCCCTCGCCTACGGCCTCACGCGGACGCTGAAGAACGAACTCGCCCGCCTCGCGCCGCACACGCGCGACTACTGCGGCGGCCGGATCAATTGCGTCTGTCCGGGCTGGACCATCGTGCCGCGCAACGCGGCCAAACTGCAGAATCACGAGAGTGTCCGGCGGGTCACCGCCACCATGGCACTGCCGCAGATCGCCCGGGCCGACGACATGGCGCACGCCACGGTGCTGCTCGCTTCCGACCACCTCGCCCGCCACATCACGGGCCAGACCATCACCATCGCCGGCGGCATGGAGGGCCGCTGGCTCTGGCGCCCCGAGGAGGTCGATCCGGAGATCGCCTGAGCCGCCGCCCCCACGACCGAGCCACCTGCGTCGGCGCAGCAAGTTCGCTCATGGATTGGTGGGCGCGAAACGGACGAAGGTCCGCGGCGGGCCGACCGGGAGCACGAAGACCGCCTCGGCGGCGGTCTCGCTCGTCGGGGGCAGCGGGGCGCTCCAATTGAGCAGATCGGTCGAGGTCTGGAAGCGATACGCGAGCGTGGGATCCTGCGCGGCCAACGAGCCCTTCGGCAGGCGCAGCTCCCGACTGCCGTTGCCGAGCACGGTCAGCGGCGGCGGCACGTTGGCGGAGAGCGGCGTCAGGCCGAGCGCATACTCGATCAGATGGGCGAGGCCGTCCGCTTCGGGATCGTCGCCCCGCAGCGCACTGGGCAGACCGTTGAGCTCGGCCCAGGTTTCGAAGGTCGGATGCACCGCGCGGGGCGCCGAGAACTCCGACGTGTTGCCGGCGGCATCGGTCGCCGTGGCCGTCACCACCTGGTTCAATGCCAGCGGCAGCGTCACGCCGCCCGGCACGTACGTGAAGCTGGCCGCGCCCGTGCCCGACGTCGTGATCGTGGTCTCGCCGAGGAAGGTGCGGCCCTGATTGCTGCCGGCCGGGCCGAGGAAGAACTGCAGCTTCAACGTCACGTTGGCCGCACCCTGATAGGTTCCGCGCAGGTCGTAGCCGGCGCGGGTGAGCACGGGGAAATTCTGCCGCAGATTGGCGCCCGTGTCGGCGTCGTCGGCATCGTTGGCGGTCACGCCGTCGCCCCCGAGGTCGATCCCCAGGCCGGCGTTGGAATGGATCGAATTGCGCGACAGCGTGTTGCCCGTGCCGGCCGGCAGGATGACCACGCCCGCGCCCGGATTCGAGTGGGCAACGAGGTTGTCGAGCAGCGCATTGCCGCTGGACTCCAGGCGGATGCCCGCGGCGTTCGGCAGCGGGCTGACGCCATCGGCCGCCGTGCCGATCCGGTTGAACCGGAGCGTGTGCCCGCCGGCGTTCGTTGCGCCAGTCTCGGTGGCGATGGCCGCGACCGTGTGCGCGGCGAAGACGTTGGCATTCGCCGCGGAGGCCCCGCCGATCGTGCAGCCGGCCGCGCCACTGCGTAGGAGCAGCCCGGTGCCGCCGGGGCGGCCGAGCGTGCCGGTGGCGTCGGTGCCGAAGAAATTGCGCGTGAGCAGATGTCCGGCGGAGGCCAGCGACACGCCGACCGCATTGCCCGCGATGACGTTTCCGCTGCCGGCCGAGGCGCCGCCGATCTGTACGCCGGTGATACCCGCCTGAATCTCGATCCCGGTCCCGTTGGCCAGGATGGTGGAACCGTCCGCGCCGAGGCCGACGTAGTTGCCGAAGATGAAGCCCGTGGGCGGCGTGCCGGTCGAGAGGCCGTTGGTCACGAGAATGCCCTGATTGTCGTTGCCCGCGATCACATTGCGCGCGGCCGGCGTGAGCCCGCCGACCGTGGCCTCGGCCCCGAATTGAAGCAGCACGCCGATCAGATTGCCGGCCGCGGCTGTCCCCGCCGCGTTCGTCCCGATGCGGTTGCCGGACACCACCGCGCCGGTGGCCAGCGAGCCGGTCACGCAGATCCCCGCTCCGCCGTTCGCCGTCGAGCGCACGCGGCCGACCGCATTGTCGAGCACCTGGCTGTCCTCGGCGTTCTCGATGCGGATCCCGTTGTCGTCGATCTGCTGCGGGATCTGCGCGTTCCCGTCCGCGCCGAGGCCGACGTAGTTTCCCTGCACCACTCCGCCCGAGGTGTTGCGCAGCACGATCCCGTAGCCCGCGTTATTGACCACATTGCGCTCCGTCGCGTCGCCGCCGATGACGTTGCCGACGCCGCCGATGATGACGATGCCGTTGCGGCTGGCCGGCAGGGCGGCGCCCGCGAGCGTCGTGCCGACGCGGTTGTTTTGGATGCGATTGCCGCCGGGGCTGAAAGCGACCTGGATGTTGGCATCGCCGAACTGCCCGCCCCCGCTGATCGAGAGCCGAGTGTTGCCGGTGACGATATTCCCGGCCTCCCCCGGTCCGCCGATCGTGTTGTCGCCCACGCTCTCGAAATAGAGCCCGTTCCGCCCGTTGCCGCGGTCGAGCAGCCCCGTGGCATCGGTCCCAATGCGGCAGCTGTAGACCGCATTGTTGCCGAGCGTGTCGAAGCGCATGCCATCGCCCCGGAAGCGGCCGACCGAGAGTCCGCGCACGATGGCCCCCGCCTGAAAATGCAGGCCGTGGGTTCCCGCCGGCGTGGCGAAATTGCCGTCGAGTTCGATGAGCGGTGCGGCGGCGGTCGCGCCCGGCTGCGTGAGCGCATCGAGCACGACTCCGCTGGTCGCGCTGGGCAGGGCAGTGGCCGGCACGATGGTCTTCACGCCGGCGCCGGGAATGTTGAAGACGATCTGCCGCGGCGCTCCCGCCGCGTTGGTATCGAGCAGCGCCTGCCGCAGCGAGCCCGGGCCGCTGTCGGCGGTGTTCGTGACGGTCAGCACCGGCAGGGTCAGCGCGGTGACGGTCCGGCAGGCCGAGAATTCCGAAGTGTCGCCCGTGGCCAGCCGCGTGGCCGTGGCCGTGACGACCTGCCCCACCGCGAGCGCGACCGGAAACGTTTGATTGAAGCTGACATTGCCCGTGGCGTCGGTCGTGACGTCGAGGCTCCCGACGAACGACGCGCCCTCGCCCTGGCCGGAGCTGTCGCAAGTCGGCGAGGCGAAGAACTCCAGCCGATACACCTGACTGGCCACGCTGTTCAGGCTGCCGCGGAGGGTCAGGCCCGCGAAGTAGGCCTCGGCCGCGCTCAGGATCGGGAAGTTCTGCAAGCCGTTCGCGCCGGTGTCGGCGTCGTTCGCGTCGTTGGCGGTGATGCCATCGCCCACCAGGTCGATCCCCAGCGCTCCGTTGCTGTAGATCGCATTGCCGAGCACCCGATTCCCCAGGCCCGCCGTGCCGGCCACGAACACGCCCTGGCCGGTATTGAAGGCGATCGTGTTCCCCTCCCCGGTCGCCGTCCCGCCGAGGAAATTGGCGCTCACCGCTGCGCCCAGCAGGACGCCGACGGCATTGCCGAGATTGGTGGCCGTGCCGGCGTCGTTGGTGCCGATGACGTTTGCGGCGATCCGATTGCCCGAGCAACTCGCGCCGCTGAGCCCGAGACCGACCACGCCGTTGCCGCCGAGAACGTTGCGCGTGGCGGCCGAGCCGCCGATGAGATTCGCGCCCGAGTTGAGGAAGAGCGCGCCGCCGCCCGCGTTGGCCAGAGGCCCGTTCTGCCGGATGTCGACGCCGATCAGGTTGCTCTGCACGGTCGCGTTCGCGCCCCCGTTGACGCGCAGTCCGGCCCCGGTATTGCCGGAGAGGAGATTCCCGCTGACCAGCACCTGGCTCGAGGAAGTGAGCGCCAGTCCGTCGCCGCCGTTGGGCACCGCGGCGTTGCCCGCGGAGCTCGTGCCGATGCGATTGCCCACCACCGCGGAGAAGTTGCTGGTGTTGAGCAGCAGGCCGTTGCCGCCGAACCCATTGATCACCAGGCCCTCGATGCGACAGCGGTCGGCCGTCACGTTGAGTCCGTGCGCGCCACCGCCTGCGCTGACGCCGGAGAGGACGATGCGCGGAGTGGTCGCGCCCGGCGTGCCCTGGGTCAGGCCGCGGATCGCGACCGGCTGGGTGACGATCGGGAGCGCGCTGACCGGGCTGATGGTGCGGACGGTCGAATTCACCGGCGGGATCTCGAAGACGATCTCGTTCGGATCGGGGCTCGCGTTGGCATCGAGAATCGCCTGACGGAGCGAGCCGGCCCCGCTGTCGTTGGTGTTGGTGACCTTGAAGACCGTCACGACGACAGGCACGCCCACCGAGAATTCGGAGGTGTCGAGCGGCGCCACGTTGCGAGTGGCCGTGGCCGTCACGAATTCGCCGGAGTAGGCCAAGGCCGGCAGCGCGACGTTGATGCCCGCCTGACCGGTGCCGTCCGTCAGCACATTCAGCGCGCCCAGGAAACGCCGGCCTTCCCGCGCCGAGCCGGGATTGGCGAAGAACTCCACCCGATAGGAACTGGCGGGCTCGCTTTGCAAGGTGCCCAGCACGGTCGTGGTGCTGGCGCCCACGACCGCCGAGGTGAGCACCGGGAAGTTCTGCAGCCGGTTGCCGCCGCTGTCGCCGTCGCCCGGGTCATTGT
Source organism: Verrucomicrobiota bacterium (assembly GCA_018240025.1). GTDB lineage: Bacteria > Verrucomicrobiota > Verrucomicrobiia > Chthoniobacterales > SZAS-18 > SZAS-18. The sequence goes on along the minus strand of JAFEGM010000017.1, from coordinate 7,375 downwards.
CCGGAATCGCGTTGGTGCCGGTCAGGTTGATGCCGCGGCCCGCATTCGAGTGGATGGCGTTGCTGGAGATGGAGATCCCCTGCAGCGGCACGGTCGCGGCGAAGAGGCGGATGCCATCCGTCGGGTGGTGGGCGATCTGGTTGTTGGCCAGGCGATGGTTGCCCTGGGCGTTCAGAACGAAGCCGTTGTTGCACTCGATGCCGCGGTTGTTCGGCAGCGGAGTGGCGCCATCCGCCCCCAAGCCGATGAAGTTGTTTTCCACGGTGTGGCCCGAAAGATCGAGCTGCACCCCGGTCCCGCTATTGCCCGCGATGACATTGCCGTCCGCCGCCGTGGCCCCGCCGACGGTGCTCTCGACAGCAAATAGGTTGATGCCCGTGCCATTGGGGACGGCGTAGCGGCCGGTCTTGTCGGTGCCGATGTAGTTGCCGCTGATCGTGCAGGCCGTGGACAGGAAGAAGTAGAGCCCGCGGCTGCGATTGCCTGAGATGACGTTGCGTCGACCGGCGGTGTTGCCGCCCACGGTCACGTCGCGCGTGGGGGCGAACGGGTCATTCACGAACTGCCGCACTTCGACGCCGGTGCCGTTGGGCTGGGCGAACGAGCCGCTGGCATCGGTCCCGATGAAGCAGCCCTCGATGAGGAGGCCAGCGCTGTCGAGGATACGGATACCGGAACCCTCGAAGCGATTGATGATCAGGCCGCGCACGGTGCAGAACCCGCCCCGGCAGTTGTTGAAGGCCAGGCCGATGGCGCCGCTGCCCGCGATGTTCTCGCCGCTGAGCTCGATGACCGGATTGCCCGAGGTCCAGCCCGGCTGCGAGCTGCCGTCGATGACAAAAGCTCCGCTGATGACCTGGATCTGGGGCAGATTGGTCAGGGGCGCAATCTTCTTCACGCCGGTGCCCGGGATGTTGAAAACGATGGTGTCGCCCGAGCCGTCGGAATCGATCAGCGCCTGGCGCAGGCTGCCCGGGCCGGAGTCGTTCGTGTTCGTGACGGTGAAGGTGGCGGCCAGGCCACTCGGCAGCGGCACTATCAGGAGCAGCAGGAGCCAGGCGGCGACCCAAGCGGCGGGTCGACCCGACCATCCGTGAACTGCGGAGCGAGGGAGAGGATTCATGAGACGAACTGGAAGCGTGCCGGACCCGGACAAAAACGGGTCAAAGTCCCGAGGTGATACCAAACTCCGCGGCGCAGGGGAATACGACGGCTGGGGGATAGTGCGGGGCTGACGCCGCGTGGCCGGCCCCCGTGAATTCGGCTTGCTGACAGCGCCCGCTGCGCTCGGTTCGCGGCGGATGAACCCGCTCCACACCCACACGCAGGACGACTTCGGCACCTCGCCGTGGACGCTCGGTCAGCGCGTGAAGATGGCGCTCTGGTTCACCTGCTGGGCGCTGCTCTGCGCCTGGACGCCCAAGCAGCTCAATTTCGTGCGCCTGGCGGTGCTGCGGGCCTTCGGCGCGCGGCTGCATGGGCGGCCTTTCGTCCATCCGAAGGCGCGCATCCGCATTCCCTGGCACCTGACGATGCAGCACCGCGCCTGCCTCGGCGAATACGCCAACGCCTACACGCTCGGGGAGATCGAGATCGGCGAAGGCAGCACGGTCGCGCAGGAGGCGTATCTCTGCACCGGCACGCACGACCTCGACGACCCCAAGTGGCCGCTGCAGACGGCCAAGATCACCATCGGCCGCGACGTCTTCATCGGTGCGCGGGCCTTCGTGCTGCCCGGCGTGGTCATCGGCGATCGTGCGGTCATCGGGGCCTGCTCGGTCGTGACCAAGGACATCCCGGCCAACGCGGTGGCTGCCGGACAGCCGGCCAAGGTGCTGCGCCTGCGCGCCTCCGCCCCATGAATGCGGCGCTGACGGTCATCATTCTCACGCGCGACGAAGCGGCCGATCTGCCGGCCTGCCTCGGACACCTGCGCGACTGGCCGGCGGAAATCGTGGTGGTCGATTCCCACAGCACCGACGCCACCCGCGACGTGGCCCGGTCGGCCGGCGCCCGGGTGCTCGAGCACGCCTTCAGCGGCTTCGGCGCGCAGCGGAACTGGGCTCTGGACGAAGCCGGCGTCACCACGCCCTGGGTGCTCTTCCTCGACGCCGACGAGCATGCCACCCCCGCCTTCCGCGCCGCGGTCGATGCGGCCATCGCGGCCGCGCCATCCGAAGTGGCCGGCTTCTATCTCTGCTGGCGGATGCTGCTGCACGGGCGCTGGCTGAAGCGCTGCGATTCCTTCCCGAAGTGGCAATTCCGTCTGCTCCGGCGCGGCCGGGCGCGTTTCATCGACGCCGGCCACGGGCAAAAGGAAGGCGAGATCGACGGCCGGCTCGACTATCTCGCCGAGCCCTACGACCACCACGCCTTCAGCAAGGGCTGGACGCATTGGTTCGAGAGGCACAATCGCTACTCCAGCCAGGAAGCCCGCGAGCGCCTCGCCTCGGCCGCGCCACCGGGCGACGTGTTCTCGCGCGATCCCTCCCGCCGCAATCGCGCGCTCAAGCCGCTGGTCAGCCAGCTCCCCGGCTGGCCGCTGCTGCGTTTCGCCTACATGTATTTCGCCCGCCTCGGCTTCCTCGAGGGCCGCGCCGGCTTCGAATACTGCGTCAACATGGGCATTTACGAATACCTCATTCGCCTGAAGATGAAGGAGCTGCAGCGGTCCGCCCGGTCATGAGCAAAGTCCCCGTTTCCGTCTTCATCCCGGCCAAGAACGAGGCCGGCAATCTGCCGCGCTGCCTCGCCGCGCTGGCCTGGGCCGAGCAGGTCATCGTGGTCGATTCGCAGAGCACCGACGGCACCGAGGAGGTCGTGCGCGCGGCCGGGGCCGAGCTGGTGCAGTTCCATTTCAACGGCACGTGGCCGAAGAAGAAGAACTGGGCGCTGGAGAATCTGGCTTTCCGCCACGAGTGGGTCTTCATCGTCGATGCGGACGAGGTCATGCCGCCCGAGTCGGAGGAGGAATTCCGCCGCATCGTCACCGGCGATGGCCCGGAGGTCGGCTACTGGATCAATCGGCGCTTCATGTTCATGGGCCGCTGGCTGAAGCACGCCTACTACCCCAGCTGGAACCTGCGCCTCTTCAAGCATCGGCTCGGCCGCTACGAAAAGCTGACCGACGCGGCCACCGGCAGCGGCGACAACGAGGTGCACGAACACGTGGTGGTGGAAGGCCCGACCGGCCGCCTCCGCTACGAGATGGATCACTTCGCCTTCCCGAGCGTGGAGGTCTTCATCGAGAAGCACAATCGCTACTCGAACTGGGAGGCCCGCGTCGCCCTCGAGCGGCACCTGCAAGGCAGCGCCGGCCGCCTCCAGCACGGCCAGATCAGCGGCCGCCGCCGCCTCAAGGCCCTGGCCGCCCGCCTCCCCCTGCGCCCGCTCCTGCGCTTCCTCCACGTCTACCTCTGGCAACGCGGCTTCCTCGACGGCCGCGAAGGCTGGTACTTCGCCCGCCTGCTGGCCGCCTACGAACTCATGTCCCAGGCGAAGACGCACGAATTGCTGCGGCAAAGCCAGACCGGGAAGCGTTGAACGACGGGATCCAGGCAGCATCAGCCGCGTGCGGGCGGCTTCTTTGAGTTCGGCTCCCCTGGTCGCGCCATTCACTGCCACCGGCGGAATTATCGGCGAACTCCGGGTCAGCGCTGGAGCCAGAGAGCGCGACTCCGAGCGAAGCGAGAGCAATGGCACGGCTATCAAGGCCTGCCCCTCTGTCGGCTCCGCAAGTTGTTAGTTGTTCAGCTCAGGAAGCGCTGCGGGTTGCGGCAAGTGAATGCGTTCTTCGAGCACCGACCACGCGAAGGAGTTATTGGCGTGAATCTTGCCGCTAATGGTGATGCCGCGGCCCTTCTCACCAGCTGAAACTTGATTTCGATCGAATAGAGCTCGCAAGCAGACCCGCGAACCTCGTGTGTTTCGGTCGAACCAAGTCTGCGGTGCAGCTCGGACCAGCCAAGATCCCGGTGTGACTCGAGACACTGACTGAGGAGCGCGTAGGCCTGAGTTCGGTCCTAGACGTATGCGGTCGGAGTACGGGCGTTCGGAGCCCAGGTAGCGTGGGCTCATTGGTCTTCCGGCAACACCTGAATGAGGCGGTCGAAGTTGCGTTCAATATTAAGTCTCCAGCCCAAGACCTCGGCTGCGTCCCCGCGCTCCTCGGTCTCGCGATCAAAGAAGACAAGTGCTGAAGCGCGCCACCTCAAGACGCGGCGCCTCGTAGTCACGACGTTGCAAAAATAGGAAGATAGATGCCAAAGCATTGCGACCTTGGCTTCCAATGCTGGGAGATAGGCACGGTCGAAGTAGTCGAAATCCTCGATCTGTTCGGAAAGCCACGCATAAACCTCATCCTTCGAATTAAAGGGAGTGTCGCTGCCGGCGAAGATTTGCCGATCGATTTCAGTGAATTCTGCCATTGTGTGAGAGGGTATGCCCGGTGGGCCGAACGCGGAACCGCTCCCTTTGTCGGCCCCCTAAATGTTCGGCTCAGCGTTTGGAGAAGGCGCGTTGAATCTCATTCGTGACTCTGACGGTACCGTCGAAGCAGACAATGGCTTCCCGCTCCTGACCATTGGTGGCGTAGAATCGAAAGCGCCACTCCCCGTCTGGGCAACTTGCTGTCATTGCCGAGACGTTCAAGCAGTGAAACTGCGATGCTTCGCTGCCCAATGCGCCTACTGCAATCTCGTAGGCTTTTGGCATACTTAGCTTGGGCGGGAACGGCACAGATGGATCGTGTCGTGCCCAAATGGAAGTGAACGCAGCCAAGGCGGCAGCGGATAGGACGAGAGCTCGCTTCATGGTTCTTCGTAGACGTGTGGTCGGAGACCGTCTTCGCGTGCCGGAAGCCGAACGACCCAAGCTCAGCGACCCGGCAACCCGACCAACAGGTCGAGCAGCGCAGGTCCGCCATGTGCGCGTGCAAAAGCTGTCTCTGCCTCGCTGATACCAACAATCTGGCAGAGGAGGGCTATAAAAGTTCTGTCCCTCTGTCGGCTCCGCATCGTATCACGCAACAACCGGCAGACAGCGCCGTAGGATCGGTTCGGAAAGCCGTAAAGGCTTACTATGAACCGCTGGCCGTCATAGTAGCGCACAATAACGCGGCTGATCGTCTCGAACTTCAACGCGGCGATCTCATCTCGACGTAACTCCACCCATCCACGTCGCTGGCGCAGCCATAGCGAAGTGGGCGTGATTCGATACCGCCGGAAACGGTCGAGCAGTCTTTTGATGGCGGCGATCATCGCGATGACTATCTGGCCCAACGAGCCAAGTTCAGCGACCCGGCTCGCGGGACGCGACGATCGCAACAGTGACGCGATGGCCGGGTTCCCTGCAGCCATGGTTAGGCCGTTGTGTGCTCATAATCCTTTGCACGTGCTGTTGCATTTTCCGCAATCGCACGCCGTCTGCCAAGCCCGCGTGTTGCTTGGATTCGGAACGACACGCGGATGGCCGAGCGGCAGAAGACGCAGAACTGATCCACCGGAACTCCAATCTGAAACTGTCCGAGTGCAATCAATGTCGACCGAGCCGGCTCCTCGAATTGCTCCGCGTCCTTTCGGATGCTGATCCTTTGTTCTTCGGGGGTCCTCACGTGTGAAGCGGCCTAACGATCCAAGCTCAGCGACAGGCGGAGCGGGCGCGGCACCTGCCGGTGAACGGAAGGGCGGTGGTGGTGTGCCGCAGGTGCCGTGAACGCGCAGCCTGTTCGATTCAGCGCATGGTTACGCACCGCTGGTTGACGTGTCATGAACCGTGAATGAGGGACCAAACAACCTGCATAAGGAGTCTGCAACTGGACTCGGACTCGACCCAAACAACGCAAGTCGCCTCTTCGGTATCGCCGAACTGTAACTCGTCGGCGACCTCCGGGTGATACTTGGTGAACACGCTCCGAATCAGGGTAGCCCAGCCGTAGCCGTGAGGTTCGAGTCCGAGCGCTACAATCCTTGCGTTCGGCGCGGCGAATAACTCTCCCTCGGGCTGAAACTCTATCTGCCAGGCCAAGGGAATATCGCGTCCGCCATAGGACGTGCCGCCCATGACGGAAAGAAGGACAGGCTCCCATCGCGTGTCCTCCCAGATACCGCCGTCGTCGGCCTCCACGAGTTCCTGCAAATTGTCTGGAATCGTCCAATCGGGCATAATCGGCGGAGAGCGCGTGGCAAGTCGCCTAACAGTTGTTCGACGACACGTCGCCTTACAAGACGACTTGTCGTGTACGGACGACTATAAAAGGTCTATCGCTCTCTCGGCTCCCCCGGGGACGCTCGAAGTTGGCAACACCTCAAGACCAGCAATTTGCCTTTGCGCGCAACGGTGACCAACGGAGGGGGCCGTGAGGTGGTCAGAGGTCATCGGGGCGCAAGCCGCATGCCTGGATAGGCGAGCCAGCATGCGCGGACCAATCTCCTCGCCGTCATGAAACGCAAAAATGTAGTCGACCATCCCGGACGTTCCAAAGCTCGGTGAGAGCCGCTCTGCCGCTTGATCTGCCAGCCGATGCGCAGCAAAGCCGCCAATACCACTCTGGCCTTTCGCGAGCCCCAGCGGCTCATGCCGCGACCGTGAAGACATCCCTCAGTTCAGACGCGCCTTCGCCATGCTTCAGACGATCCGCCAAGGTCCGGAGGACGAGCGCTTCCACTCGCGCGACGGCTTCCTCACGAGTTGTTCCGTTGTTCCGTAAGCCATGGCTCCGGGAAGCTCAGCGACCTCAGCGGTCTGCCCCAGATCTGTCCCTCTGTCGGCTCCCTCGGATGTCCGCATTGCGCCGCATCGGATCGCGCAACAACCGGCAGACAGCGCCGTAGGATCGGTTCGGAACTCGCCGCACCGTCTGGTCCGGCTCTTGTGGACGCGGACGCTTGACTCTCCGCGGGGACCAGATTCAGGCAACTCGAGCCCGGTCGTAGCCCCGTAGGTCTTCGCCCTCCGAGTACCCAATAACTCTGCCGTCGGGCAATACGGCGATGTAGCTGCCAGTGTCGAAGATGACCATGTGTGCGGCGCCTGATTCCTTGATGGCGTTGAAGGCAGCATCGATGGCCCGGCAACGAAAAACGCTTTCAGTGTCGCTTACGACAACCGTGACATCTGTTGGGTCCACGTAGCGATCCGTAGAGAAGTCCCCTTCTAGGAATCCCTCAGAATGGGTGCCGATCGCTTCGAGGTGCCGCACTAAGATATCATAAAAGCGGTCGTAGTTCTTGGCTTGGTCGTCGAGAGGCAGATGACCTTCTCTCAAGTCATGCGAGGCATGAAATTGGCCCTCTAAAGCCCAGAATTCATCGGAAGATACGAGAACGAGTGGGAGTGCTTTCACGGATTGCGGAGAGGTTCTTCGGTTGTTTTTGTA
>JAFEGM010000016.1 GCA_018240025.1 Verrucomicrobiota bacterium | reverse complement strand
CTCGAAGCCGAGCGACTCGTAGAGCCGCCGCGCTGGCGAGTTCGCCTCCTGGACGCTGAGGTAGAGCTGCCGAATGCCAGGCAGGGCATAGGCGTGTTCCACCGCTGCCTGCATCAGCACCTTCCCCGCGCCGCGGCCGCGCGCCTCGGGCGCGACATACACGCCCCAGACGGTCGCCCGATGCGCCAGTTTGCTCGGTCGTTCCCGAGCTACGCCCGCCAGGCCCACGAGCTGGTCGCCGTCGAAAAGGCCAAGCACCAGGCGTTCGCCCGTCGGGGTGAGCGCCGCTGAGACCTCTTCCATGGTCAGACCGGCCTCCTCCTCGAACGTCGGACTGAAGGCCCGCGGTTCCTCGCGCAGGCCGCGCAGGCGCAGCGCCTGATAAATGGCAGCGTCGGAGGGATGGAGCACACGGGGTAACATGGTGCGGAGACTATGGAGCGGTTCGTCCGGGCCCGAGCCATCAGGCTTCCGCGCGCTGTGAAGACACACCGGCCGATGGTATCGCTTCCACCGGGCCCTGCAGCCAGGCGGCGCAGAGTACCAGCGGGCGTTCTTCGATCTTCAATTCGGAGCGGCCCACCGCCGCGAGCGAGCGTTCGACCCAACCCCGAAGCGACGGCCTCATTTCAAGGCGCTCCGGCACGGTCCAGCTGGAACCATCATGAAACACGAAGTCGATCACGTTGCCCTCGGCACCTCTCCACTCGATCACGGACGCGAGTTCACCCACCGGCCTTTCGCAGCATCCCGCCTCAGTTCGCAGCACGAGGAGGCCGCCTTCCCGGCGCAGATCGATCGGATACCAACGACCCCTTCGGTAATGCCAGAGCCCGAAGCCGCAGAGTGCAATTCCGATCATCTTTCCACTGACTTCGGGTAAGAGCGCACAAAGACTCAACCCGAGTGCGGCCACCGCCGCAGTCAGTCGCCGGTGCATCCTCGCGTCGACATCCGAGGGGTGCTCCGGCAGTCGGTCGGCAGAGGCGTAATCCATGGCTGCAAAACAACTTCGCAACCTAGCTCACCGGCGCGATACCGCCAGTTCCGCTTCCCGCAGCACCAGCCCGCGTCGCTCGACCTTCAGCTTCAAATGATGCTGGCACATGATCTCGCCCAAGTAGCTCGGCAGGGGCTGCCCGACCCACTGGTCGATCCGCCAGCGCGTGCCGTCCCGCCAGACAATTTCCATGAAACCACCTTCGAACCCGACCCACTCGATCAAGACCACCAAATCCGTGAGCGGATGCGCCTCGTCGCCTGGGCCGCCCCCATCGTCTCGCCATTTTCTCACCAGACGGTTCCCCTCGACCATCAGCGAGCGGTCACTAGCTACAGGTGGCAGAACTGGAGGCGGATAACGCCGATTCAACGCCAGCATCAGGAAAGCAGCGATGAAGCCTCCCAATGGGCCTGACGCAACCGTACTCCAACCAGTTGGCAGCGAACCCACCAAGACGATCCCCACCGCGGCGAGCACCAGCCCCAGAAAGGCCAGCTTCAAGCCGAACACCAGCCGACCGTTGTGGTTCGAACTGGAAGAGCGATTCTCCATCACTAGGTCGAACTCTCCATTGCGGCAGGCGTCCGTCAAAATGGAATAGTCACCCACGCCAAAGCCCGCCTTTGCCAATCACCAGCCACAGCACCCCCGCCGTCGCCATTACTCAATCAGGCGAAGCCGCGGGAGCGGAGGGACGCAGGGCCAGTCCGAGGCGCTCAGCTTCGAGCGCCGGCAGGCCGGCCGCTGCGCGCGCCTCCCGCACCGCGCGAACAGACTCCCCGAGATCTCCGTCGACGGGCCAGCCTTTTCCGTCCTGCCAGATCAACTCGCAGAAATGTTCCTCTGGGCCCACCCATTCGACCAAGCGGACCAATTCCTCGGCGCTGCGGCGCTCTTCGGCGTCCCGGGCGTCGACCCGATAAAGCAGATCGACGCCCTTCTGCCGGAGCTGCCCCAGCACGCGGCCAGGCGCGGGTTCGCGGCGGAAGCGGGCAAAGCGGGGCGAGGTCAAAAACCAATACACGGCGCCGAAAATGACGGCGTTCGACAGCGCACTTCGCTGAACCAGGCGACGCTCGTGCGGCAACGCCAGCCAGAGCGCGGCGTAGACCATCGCCGCCATGCCCGCCAGCACGAACGGCCATTTCACCTTCGGACGCATGCGGCAGTCTACGCGCGTGCGGCCGGCCCACCAGCTGCGAGCGAGTTCCCCGCCACCGGCTGGACTAACGATTCCGGGCTTCGCAGGACCAAGCCTCGACGCTCCGCGCGCAAGCGAAGTCCGTGCTTCGCCATGATGGCCCCGAGGTGCTCCTCCAGGGGGCGGCCGAACCAAGGCGAGATGCGCCAAGTCGCGCCGTCTCGCCAGACGATCTCGTGGAACTCGTCCTCGGCCCCCACCCACTCGATCAGCGCCTGAAGATCCTGCAACGGCCGGGCTTCGCCCGCGACTCCACCCCACGAGTCCGACCAGTGTCGCACGAGGAGAGCACCTTCTTCCACCAGCACATGCTCGGTCACCACCCATGACGAAGGCGGAGAGCGCTTGAGCAGGTAATGCATGGCAATCCAACCAACCACTCCGCAGACCAAGGCGACCCAGACATTCGGCGCGAGGTGACTCGCGGTGAAAGAGACCGACACGACTGCGCCCAGAGCGACCATCGTCCGGCCACCGAGTCTTCCACCCACGGGTTGAGGTGGGAGGCTCGGCGCAGACATGGCGGACTCCGCTACTTGCTGCCCAACTTCGCGATGATCAGCACGATGATCAGGATTGTGAGGATGAGGAAGGTGATCTTCACCCAGCTCTTCGGATACTTGCCGGCGATGCTGCCGGTGTAGCCGTTGATCACGACCTGATAGGCGGTGCCGCCGTAATTGTAGGAGAGCAGCCAAATCGGCAGGAGCAGGTGCTTGAAGGTGTCGGCACTGAAATGCGGGTCGATACGCAGATTGCGCTGCGTATCACCGGGGACCTGCTGCGAGCACATTCTCTCGAGCTGTTCGGTCATCTGCTGGCGGGCCTTCTGCGCCGCGCCGACGAGGTCGATCTGATACTGCTCGACGACCCAGCCAGAGAGAAATCCGGGATCGTATTTGACAAGGTTGGTCGTGGTCGGGAAGGGCTCGATCTCCCGGAGCATGCCAGCCTGCACACCCTTGGACGCGCAGACGAGTTCGTCGTCGAAGAAATGCTCCACCACGCCGGAGGCGTACTGCCAGCGGACCTTCTGCACCTGGCGCGAGGCTTGGTTGCCGTTGTTGTCCGTGTAGTACTCGGTCTCGTAGTAGTAGTAGCCGGCCTCGGCCTCCCACGGGCAGTGCGTCTGCGAATCGAAGGTCCAGTAGGGCAGGTAGTAACCTTTGACCGTGTCGGTCAGCGCCGCCTTCTTCAGCCGATCGGGCGCGAACCAGACTTCGCCGTACCATTTGCGCACCAGGTCGCGAGCATTGGTCTCGGAAATCTTGAAGGGCAGGAGGCTCTCGGGGCTGATCGGCGGCTTCTCCTGATCGTACGGGACCAGCGCGGTCGAGCCGCAGAAATCACAGCGCTGGGAGACCCGCTCGGGCGGAAAGACGGAGATCGCCTTACAATGCTGGCAGCGGACCGTCTTCTTTTGCGCTCCCCAGCCGCGGTCGGAGTCGGGGATCTTGCGCAACGCCTGGGCCAGGTCGTGCTCGTGGATCTCACCGCTCTCCTGATCGAGCTTGGCCGGAGACTCGGTGCCGCAGTACACGCAGATCAGCGCCTGCTTGGCCGGATTCCACTGGGCTTCGCCGCCACAGACCGGGCAGGAAAACTTGCTCTTGGCGGAGAGCGGTTCGCTGGCGTCGCCCGAGCCGGGCGGTGGAGGCAGGTTCGGAGGGTTTTTGGCCACGATGGGGAAAGACGAACGAAGAGACTGGAGGGACTCGGCCGGGGGCCGAATGCAAAAAGCCCGCGGCGGTTTGCACCGCCGCGGGCTGAATCTTGCGTGCTTTAGGAGGCGAGGAACTCGTCCAGCGCCTTCTTGGAGATGCGCCACGAAGCGCCGATCTTCTTGCCCTTGAGCGCGCCTTCATTGAGCGAAGCCATCACGTCCTCGACGCTGACGCCGAGAGCCTGGGCAGCCTGCTCCGGGGTCATGAGGTCCGGAATGCCGCCGCCGGCCGGTGCCGGAGCGGGCGCGGGCGCGGGCGCCGCACCGCCGCCCTGAGGCTGCGGCGGAAAGCCGGTCTGGTTCATCATGCTCTGGGCCACCTGCATGCCGACGGCGAGTTCGGCACCCATGGTGCCCACGCCGCCACCGCCCTTGGCGATGCCTTCGGCCATCTGGAACTTCACGTAGTCGTTCAGATTGCCGATTGCGCCCATGCTGGAGCGCTTGTCGATCGCGGCCTCGACCTCTGGCGGGACGGACACGTTCTCGATGACGAAGCTCGTCATCTCGAGGCCGTATTTCTCCGTGAAGATCGGGTTCAGGATGGGCAGGAGCGCCTCGCCCAGATCGGAGTAGCGCGAGGCCACGTCGAGGACCGGCACCTTGGCCTTGGCCAAGGCCTCCGAGAACGTGCTGACCATGCGCGAACGCATGACGTCGGCGAATTCGTCGAGGCGGAAATGCTCGTCCGTGCCGGCCACGTCCTTCAGGAACTTGGGCGGGTTGACGATCTTGAAGTCGTACTGGCCGTAGGCGCGGGCGCGCACGATGCCGAAGTCGGCGTCGCGCAGCATGATCGGATTGGCCGTGCCCCACTTGTTGCCGGTGAAGACGCGGGTGGTGACGAAGTAGACGTCGGCCTTGAAGGGCGAGTTGAAGGCGTATTTCCAGCTCTTGAGCGAGGTCAGGAGCGGGATGTTGTCCGTCGTGAGGGAATGCTTGCCGGGAGGGAAGCAGTCGCCGAACTCGCCGAGATACACGAACTGGGCCACCTGCGACTCACGCACGATGAGCTGGGCCCCGTTCTTGATTTCATGGTCGTCGTCCGGGAAGCGATACGAAAGCGTGTCTCGCGAATCATCGAGGAAATCGATGACGTCGATGAACTGGCCTTTGAGGAAGTTGAGGATGCTCATGGGTCGCGGGGGTGTCTGACAAGGCGCGATGGGCGCCGTTGAAACTAAGGGGGCAGCCGACGCGCTCGACAAGGAATTTGTGTGACACGATTGCACCAGTCAGGGCTGCAGCCGACGCTCGGAGATGCGTTTCGTCCTCCTCCTGGCCCTGCTGACCCTCGCTGGAACCCTCGCCGGGCAGGAGTATCAGCCGCCCCCCACCCCGACGCCCACGCCCCTGCCCATCCCGGGGACGACCGAGCGCTCCCTGCGCAAGATCTTCCTGGAGACTTCCGACCTCGAACCCAGCATTCATCTCCGCAAACAGGTCTTCTCCGCGGAACCGGACCCGACCGACACGGAGTTCGCAAAGTGCAACGGTCTGCGCCTCGGAGCGCGCGAATGGCACGGCGAGAGCCAAAGTTCGACGATCGCCCGCCTGCTCGACATCCGCTTCGTCTTCCCGACGGAAGCCGATGCCGAGCGCTACATCGGATCCGCACTCGACTACCTCCGCGAAGGGGTCGACGAAATCGACGGCGCGCCTTCCGTGGGCGAGAACAGCCGCATCTTCGGCACCCGACTCCGCCAGCCCGGCAAGCCGGAGACGGAGACGGTCCGCGGCTTCATCTGCCTTTTCCGCGAGCGCAACATCGTGGCCAAGGTGGTCGTGTCGCAGGGCAGCGATGCCGGCGATCCGCTCGACATGTGGGGCGCGCTCCGACTCGCGCAGAAGGTTCTCGCGCGGATCAACCTCGGCGCACCCCGGCCCGAGTAGGAGGTAGGCCGAAGAATCGCCCGCCGCTCAGTCGATCTCGTACACCTCGACCAAGGCCACCCCGGTGGTGTTGCCGACGCCCTTCACCACGGCAGTGTACGATCCTGGTTCCAGCGTGATGCCCAGCGCGCTCTCTGACGCGTTGGCGGGGGCCAGTCCCGCGCCGGTGACCTGATTGACCGTGGGGCCCGCCTGCCAGTTGTCGTTGCTCGCCAAGAGGGTGCCTCCGCTGTTGTAGATCTCGAGCTGTGGATCCGCCAGCGCTCCAGCCACCCCAAATCCCGTGAGGGTCGGTCCGAGCGCCCGCACCACCACCCGCTTGCCGCCGCCCCCGACCACGAAACCTGCGATCATCACGCCGGTGCCGGTGCCGACGGTCCCGCGGGTCGAGACGTTCAGCAGTCGATACGTCGAGTTCTTCCGGTTCACCTGAAAGTAGATGTAGGCGTTGTTCCCGACGTAGAACGACCCCTCCGCCTGGCCATCGACCAGCAGGAAATGCCCGTCGCCGGAGGGTGCGCTGTTGTTGTACAAGAATCCATCGAGCACCGACTTGATGCTGAAAGTGCCGCCGGTCCCCATCGTGCCGCTGCCGCCATCGATGGTGGTGTTGAAGTCCATGTGGAGGTACGCCTTGCCCGTGGGCGAGGAGATCCAGGTAATGATGCCAAGCGCGCCCGTGTCGTTCTTCCAAGCCCAGCCGGAATAGGCCCCCTGGAGGGCGTTGCTCCGTCCGTCCATGAAATAGCGCGTGCCGCTGAACGACCGACCGGCCACCGTGCCCGAGAAGCCGGTTTCGGTGAGCGTGCCGGAGGCGGTCTGCCCACCTGGATTGAAGGTGAAGCTGAACTGCCCCGCCGCGTTGACGGCGAAGACCGCCGTGCGCGACGTCCGGGCCGAGTAGTCCAGATAAATGCAGGTATTCTTGCCGTTCAGCCCGCTATAAATGACGATCTCGGCAGTGTTGGCGACCACCGTGGCTTCGTAGAGCCCGTGGAAGGAGTTGGAGCCGCTTTGGGCCTGCCCGAGCGCGGGCAGCAGGAGGGCCGCGCAGAGGGCGGCGGTCAGCGTGTACTTCATGGCGAAAAAGCGATCAACATCAGGTGGATCCGCCGCACGGCGCGCAGGTTACGCGGAAACACGGCGGTGACAGGTCATCCCAAGCTGAGCAGATCCCCTGCCGATCGCGCCCGCCGTCTCCGTCACAATCGTGTGATCAGGCTCGAAGTGTCCCAGCGGCCTCCGCCGTTTTTCTGCACTTCGGCATAGAATGAATCGACCAACGAGGCCACCGGCAGCTGGGCGCCGTTTCGCTGCGCCTCGGCCATGGTGATGCCGAGGTCCTTGCGCATCCAATCGACCGCGAAGCCGAAGTCGAACTTCCGCTGCAGCATGGTTCCGCCGCGATTCTCCATCTGCCACGAGCCCGCCGCCCCCTTGCAAATCGCCTGCAGCACGAGGTTTCCATCGAGCCCGGCCTTCTCGGCGAAGGCCAGACCTTCGGAAAGCCCCTGCACCAGCCCGGCGATGCAGATCTGGTTCACCATCTTGGTCAGCTGCCCCGCCCCCGCCGGCCCCATGTGGGTGACAGCCTTCGCGTAGGAGGCAACGACGGGCTGGGCTCGCGCGAAATCGTCCGGGTCGCCGCCCACCATGACCGTCAGCTGACCGTTGACGGCACCCGCCTGTCCGCCCGAGACCGGCGCATCCAGAAACCCGAGCCCGCGGGCCTTGGCGGCCGCGTGCACCCGGCGGGCCACATCGGCGGAGGCGGTCGTGTTGTCCACCAGGATGGCGCCACTCTTCATGGCGGGCACGGCGCCGTCCGCGCCCATGGCGACGTTCCAGACGTCCTCGTCGTTGCCCACGCACATGAAGACGAAGTCCGCCTCTCGGACAGCTTCGGCCGGGGTGGCGGCTGAGGCACCGCCGTACTCGGCGACCCACTGGGCAGCCTTGGCGGCGGTGCGGTTGAAGACGGTGACCTGATGACCTCCCCGGCGCGCGAGGTGACCGGCCATCGGATAGCCCATGACACCCAGCCCGAGGAACGAGACGCGATATTTGGTGGAGACGTCCATGCCGGGATGTCGGACCAACCCCGGAACCTGTCCAATGCGGAAGTCACGAATTTACAGTGCGATTCCAGCCTGTGGACAACCTTTGACAGACACAACATGTGGTGTTGTCTAGGAGACTGACCCCACCCGAATGCGTTGTCCCAAGTGCAACAGCAGCGAAGACAAGGTGATTGACTCGCGCCCGGTCAATCACGCGGCCGGCATTCGCCGCCGCCGGGTCTGTTTGAAATGCGGTTTCCGCTTCACGACGTATGAGGAGATCGAGCGCATCGACACCCGGGTGATCAAGCGGGACGGTCGGCATGAACCTTTCGACCGCAACAAACTGCTCTCCGGCATGGTGGGCGCCTGCAAGAAGCGTCCGGTCAAGCTGGCGGATCTCGAGCGTCTGGCTGACGAAATCCTGGCAGAGGTGGAAGCCACCCACGATCGCGAAGTCCCGTCGCGGGTCATCGGGGTGAAGGCCATGGAGAAGCTGCATGAGCTGGATCCCGTGGCCTACGTGCGCTATGCCTCGGTCTACCGCCGCTTCGAGGAGGTCGGAGAGTTCATCGACGAGATCAAGCAACTCAGCCGCAAGCCGCCGAAGAGCAACGGCGCCCAGCAGGAACTGTTTCCGATTTGATTGACCGCGGGGCGATCCGGGACGGAGAGTTCCAAG
Organism: Verrucomicrobiota bacterium; assembly: GCA_018240025.1. Lineage (GTDB taxonomy): Bacteria > Verrucomicrobiota > Verrucomicrobiia > Chthoniobacterales > SZAS-18 > SZAS-18. Next base: position 82,665 of record JAFEGM010000016.1, on the reverse strand, counting down.
ATACGCCGCCTTCCGCATGACCATCTTCGAGAAAATCGCCGCCCGTCAGATCCCTGCGGAGATCGTCCATGAAGAGGACGACTTGCTCGCCTTCCGCGACGTGAATCCGCAGGCACCGGTGCACGTCCTCATCGTGCCGAAGCGCTGCATTCCGCGCATTGGCGAAGCGGTCGCGAGCGACGCTGACATTCTGGGTCGCCTCATGCTGGCCGTCGGCACCGTGGCGGCGAAGCTGGGCGTGAAAGATACGGGGTTTCGCGTGGCCATCAATCACGGCCGCGATGCCGGCGAATCGGTCCCGCATTTGCACATCCATCTGCTGGCCGGGCGCCCTCTGGAATGGCCCCCGGGCTGAGCACGATTCTGCCGCCATGTTCGAGCTGTTGTTCGTCGTCGGGCTGCTGGGCATTCTCACCGTGACCGCGTGGGAGTGGATCGCCGCCCAGCCGGCGATGGGGACGATCGTCGTCGGCCTCTTCGCCGTGCCGCTGACCGCCTGGCTGGAATTCGGGCGGCTCTCGCGACGCTACGATCTCCCTCCACGAGTCCGCCGCGATTTCCGGGCTCCGTGCCCGCCCGAGGCCTTCTACTGGAGCCTGCGCCGCGCGCGGCTGCTCCGGCAATGCGTGCTGCTCGTGCCTGCCGCCCTGTCCGCCTGGCTGCTGGCTGGGTGGTTTCCCGCGCGCGCCGCGCTCGACCGGGAATCGGTCATCGGCTGGCTGGCGGGCATCGGCGCGATCTACCTGCTGGCCCGCGTCTTTGCCGCCAGCTGCGTCTACTGGCACGCCAGCCAATGGCTGCACCCCATGCGCCCGGCGCCGGCAGGCTGGTATCGGAAGTTCATGTTCTGGATGTCCGAGGACGCCGAGTTCCTCGGCCGCATGGAGAAGCCCTCGGAGGCCAAGGCGCGGGCGGTGTATTGACCGAAGCGGGCCGGCCGGGGGGCCGAGCGACGGCCGCAGCCAAAGAAGAACCCCGGAAGTTGCCTTCCGGGGTCGAAATGGTGGCTGCGCTGCAGGCCTACTTGGCGTGCTTCTTCAGCTCCTTGACCTTGTCCGTCCGTTCCCAGGTCAGGTCTGCGTCGTCCTTGCCGAAGTGGCCGTAATTCGTGCTCTTCGAGTAGATCGGACGCAGCAGGTCGAGTTGGTCGATGATGTCAGCCGGCTTGAAGCTGAACGTCTTCTCGACCGCGGCGAGGATCGAATCGTCGGCGATCGAGCCGGTGCCGAAGGTGTCGATGTGCACGCTGACGGGATGCGGGTGGCCGATGGCGTAGGCGAACTGGACTTCGCAACGCTGCGCCAGCCCGGCCGCGACGACGTTCTTCGCCACGTAGCGGCCCATGTAGGCGGCGCTGCGGTCAACCTTGCTCGGGTCCTTGCCCGAGAAAGCGCCACCGCCGTGACGGCCCATCCCGCCGTAAGTGTCGACGATGATCTTGCGCCCCGTGAGGCCGGTGTCGCCCTGCGGGCCGCCGACAACGAAGTTGCCGGTCGGATTGATGAGATACTCCGTCTTGGGCGTGAGCATGTTCTTCGGGAGGACCTTCTTGATGATCTTCTCGATGCAGAACTTCTCGATCTCCGCGTGCGGCACACCGGCGGCATGCTGGGTGGAGATGACCACATTGGAAATGGAGACCGGCTTGCCGTCCTGATAGACCACCGAAACCTGCGACTTTGCGTCGGGGCGCAGCCACTTGGCCTTGCCGGACTTGCGGATGCGGGTCAGTTCACGGCCGAGACGGTGGGCGAACATGATCGGCGCCGGCATCAGCTCGGGCGTCTCNNCCCTGGTCGCCCGCGCCCTGTTCGGCGGTCTTTTTGCCCTTGACCCGACGGGCGTCCACGCCCTGCGCGATATCGGGGGACTGAGCCGTGATGATGTTCATCACAAACACTTTGTCGGCATGGAAGACGTCGTCGTCATGCACATAGCCAATCTCACGGATGGCCTCCCGCGCGATCTTGGTGATGTCGAGCCAGGCGTTGGTGGTGATCTCACCGCCGACCACTACGATGTTCGACTTGGCGTAGGTCTCGCACGCCACCCGGCTGTATTTGTCCTGCTTCAGGCACGCATCGAGGACCGCATCCGAGATGGTATCGCAAACTTTGTCGGGGTGACCTTCGCCAACGGACTCGGAAGAAAAAATGTAGGAACGGGACATGCGTGCAGATTATGGGAGCGCGGAGTGTGAAGCGTTTCGCCACCGGCGCAACCCTTATGTCGCAGGCGGTGCGCCGGAGCGGGGTCGGATGCCACGGCGTCGACCCGCCGGCCGCAGCCAAAGCGCCCGCCAGTGCCCTCGGCGACGCACGCCTTCCTCGCGCAGTCCGGCCCGGCGCGCGGCCTGCAGAACCTCCGCCAACTGAGTTTCGAGCAGCCCGGAAAGGATGACGTCGCCGTCAGGTACCACCGCGCGAGCGATCTTCGGGAGCTGGGTCACCAGCAGATTGGAGAACAGATTGGCCGCGACCACTTCCCAGGTCCGCTCGGGCTCCCAACGCTGCACGTCCTCGACCCGGAAGCCCACGCGGTCGAGACCGTTCAGGCGGGCATTCTCCCGTGCGGTTCGCACACAGGGCGGATCGTAGTCGGTCCCCGTCGCGCGGGCCGCGCCCAAAAGCCGGGCCGCGAGCGCGAGCACCCCGCTGCCGGTGCCGAGATCGAGCATTTCCCATGACTCGCCCTGCCGGCGACGAGCGATCTCGCCGACCAGCCGCAGGCACATGGCGGTGGTGGAATGCTCGCCCGACCCGAAAGCCAGCGCGGCCGGAATGCAAAGCACACGCCGCTGGGGATGGGCGGCACGAAGCGTCGCCAGTTCGGTCTCGTGGCCGGTCAGGAGCAGTCGGCGTCCGAAGACCAAGGGCTTCGAGGGGACCGTAACTCCCCCACTCTGCCAGCGCGCCTGCGACAACTTCTTCACCTCTCCGCCGAAGTGCGCCACGAGCGTGCGCGCCTCGGTCTCGTCGCGACAGTAGTACTCGAAACGCAGGCCCGTGCTACCAACGCGCTGCACTGTCGCCAGCCGCGCCGGATCCAGCGAACGCAGCCGCTCCTCCCAGGCATCGGCCCACTTGGCCGAGGCCAGCTTGCGCCAGACAAAGGTCTCCATGGTGGTTAGAATCCTGGCAGGGCGGGTTCTCCGTCATCCTTTGCCGCGGCCTGGGGCGCGGGCGTAACGGGCGCAGGGTCAGCCTCGACCGCGGACGGTACCCCGGCCGCGCCCCCCGGCAGTAAGGCGCGCCATTCCGTTTCATTGAGCACCTTGACCCCGAGTTCGCGCGCCTTCTCCAGCTTGCTCCCGGCCTCTTCCCCGGCCAGCAAATACGTGGTCTTCTTCGAGATACTTCCAGAGACTGCGCCACCCGCGGCGCGGATCAACTCGGCGGCCTCCTCCCGACCGATGCTGAGCGTGCCGGTGATGACCCACTTCGTGCCGGCCAGCGGCAAGCCGCCGCTGGCTGCGACCGGCGCGGGGTCGCGTTCGCCAAAGTTCAACCCGCGAATGCGCAGGGCTTCGACCAGTTCACGAACGTCGACCCGATCGAAGTAATCCCGCACGCAGCGCGAGGCGATCTCCCCGAAGTCGGTGACCAGGGTGAGTTCCTCCAGCGAGGCGGCCGCCACGGCGTCGAGCGTGCCGAAACGCTGCGCCAGTGCGCGGGCAGCACTCACGCCGATCTGCGGGATGCCCAGCCCGAAGAGCAGGCGCCAGAGCGGCCGGTCCTTCGCGCCGGCGAGCGCGCCGACCAGGTTCTGCGCGCTCTTCGTGCCCTGCCGCTCTAGTCCCGCGATCAGCGCGGGCTGCAGATCGAACAGATCCGGGAGCGTTTTCACGAGGCCTGCGTTGACCAGCTGCTCGACCATCGATTCGCCCAGACCTTCGATATCCATCGCGCCGCGCGAGGCGAAATGCTCCAGGCGGCGCTTGAGCACCGCCGGACAATTCGCATTTGGACAGCGCCAGAAGACTCCGCCTTCGTCACGGACCAGCTTCGTCGCGCAGACCGGGCAGTCCTCAGGAAAGACGAACGGCACCTCCCCACCCGTGCGCGCCGCCGTGCGCACGGCCACAACCGCGGGGATGATCTCGCCGGCCTTCTCCACCACCACGAGATCGCCCACCCGAATGTCCTTCCGCGCGATCTCGTCGGCGTTGTGCAGCGTGGCGCGCGACACGGTAGTGCTGCTGACGAAAACGGGATCGAGCTCCGCCACCGGCGTGACCACACCCGTGCGGCCGACCTGCAGCGTGATGGCCCGCAGGCGTGTCTCCGCCTGCTCCGGCGCGTATTTGTACGCCATGGCCCAGCGCGGCGCCTTCGAGTTTGCGCCCAGGCGCAGGCGCTGCGCGAAGCTGTCGACCTTGACCACCGCCCCATCGGTCTCGTAGGCCAGCTGGCGGCGAAATTCGTCGAGTTCGCGAATGGCAGTCAGGATGCCTTCGGCGGAATCGGCCACCCAGTGCTTCTCGGAGATTGGCAAGCCCAGGCGCTCCAGCAGCCGGAACATTTCGCGATGCGAGGAAACCTCCTCCCCCTCAGCCAGACCGAAGGAATGCGCGATGAAGGCGAGTGGGCGTCGCGCCACCGTGGCCGGATCGAGCTGCTTGAGTGTCCCGGCGGCGGCATTGCGCGGGTTGACGAAAGCGGGTTCGCCGGCCGCCTCGCGCTCACGATTGACCCGCTCGAAACTGGCGCGCGGAAAGAAGACCTCTCCGCGGATCTCCAGCAGGCCCTTGGCGGCCCCTTTGAGCCGATGCGGCAGGTTCCGCAGCGTGCGCAGGTTGGAAGTGATGTCGTCGCCGGTCGCGCCATCGCCGCGGGTGAGGCCGAGGGTGAACACGCCGTCCTCGTAGGTCAGCGCCACCGCCACACCATCGACCTTCGGCTCGATCACCACCGGAATGGACTGACCTGGCAGGAGCTTTTGCAAACGGGCGTAGAATTCGCCCACCTCGGCCTCGGAGTAGGTATTCTCCAGACTCTGCATCGGCAGGCGGTGCCGCACCTGTCGGAAGGCCTCGAGCGGCTTACCGCCGACCTTCCGCGTGGGCGAGTCCGGCGCGGCGAACTCGGGATGCGCCTCTTCCAGCTCCTTCAGTTCGCGCAGGAGCCGGTCGAACTCCTGGTCGGAAATGCTCGGCGCCGCGTCCTGATAATAGCGGCGGTTGTGCGCTTCGATTTCGGCCGTCAGCGCCTCGATGCGCTGGCGGGGAGAGAGGGAGGATTCGGACACGCGCGCAGATTGCACGCAGCCCGGCTCGGTCTGCAAGTCGGTCTCGCGGGCGACTCCGAAATCGGTCCGGGGTCTCGCCTTAGAGTTCGAGGAAATTCTGCAGCAGACGCTTCCCCTCGGCGGTGAGAATCGATTCCGGGTGGAACTGCACCCCGTGGATCGGATACTCCCGATGCCGCAGGCCCATGATCTCGCCTTCGGCCGTGCGCGCATTGACCTCCAGACAGTCGGGCACGGAGTCGGGCGCCACCACCAGCGAATGGTAGCGGGTGGCCTCGAACGGCGACGGCAGCCCCGCGAAGACCCCGGTGGAGTCGTGTTCGATCGGCGAAGTCTTGCCGTGCATCAGCCGCGGAGCGCGAACCACGCGTCCGCCGAAGACCTCGCCGATGCACTGATGCCCCAGGCACACCCCGAGCAGCGGAATGCGCGGTCCGAGTTCGCGCACCAGCCGCGGGCTGATGCCGGCGGCCGAAGGTTCGCCGGGGCCGGGCGAAATGCAGATGCGCGTCGGCTGCAGCGCGGCCACTTCCTCGACCGTGATCTCGTCATTCCGCCGAATGACCATGGTCTGCTGCAGTTCGCCGAAGTACTGCACGAGGTTGTACGTGAAGGAGTCGTAGTTATCGAGGACGAAGAGCACGGCGCGGGGAGTGGAAGCGAGCCGGAGGGAAGCCGCAAAGCCGCCGGGGGTCAAAGCCGGGACGGCCGATGACACGCGGTCCCGGCCTCGGGGGGTACGCCGCGCCCGAATTCGGATGAAAGCCGACCGATTCCGTGGTTTATGACGCAATGTCCTCTTCCCCTGCCACCACCGAACTCGCTCCCCCCGGCGTGCTCGGGCTCATCGGCTCCACCCCGCTCGTGGAGATTACCCGCATCGACACCGGCGTCTGCCGGCTGTTCGTCAAGCTGGAGAGCCAGAATCCCACCGGCTCCATCAAGGACCGCATCGCGCTCGCCATGATCGAGGCGGCGGAGCGCGACGGCCGCCTGCAGCCCGGCGGCACGATCATTGAAGCCACCGCCGGCAACACCGGGCTCGGGCTGGCGCTCGTGGCGCGGGCCAAGGGGTACAAGATCATCCTCGTCATCCCCGACAAGATGGCGCAGGAGAAAGTTTTCCATCTCAAGGCGCTGGGCGCCGACTGCCGCATCACGCGCAGCGACGTGGGCAAGGGCCACCCCGAGTATTACCAGGACATCGCCGCGCGGCTCGCCACCGAGATTCCGGGCAGCTTCTACGTCAACCAGTTCTGCAATCCGGACAATCCGACGGCGCACGAGCGCTCGACCGGTCCGGAGATCTTCGAGCAGATGGGCGGTGAAGTCGATGCAGTGGTCTGTGGCGTCGGCTCGGGCGGCACGCTCAGCGGGCTGGGCCGCTACTTCGCCAAGGCCGCGCCCGATTGCGAGATGGTGCTGGCGGATCCCGAGGGGTCGATCCTCGCGCCCTACATCAACACCGGCAAGATGGGAGAGGCCGGGAGCTGGGCGGTCGAAGGCATCGGCGAGGACTTCGTCCCCGATATCTGCGACCTGTCGCTGGCCCGGCGCGCCTACGCCATCTCCGATCGCGAGAGCTTCCAGGTCGGTCGTGAACTGCTGCTCAAGGAGGGCCTGCTCGGCGGCTCGTCCTCCGGCACGCTCATGGCAGCCGCGTTGCGCTACTGCCGCGCTCAGACGACGCCCAAGCGGGTGGTCACGTTCCTGTGCGACAGTGGCAACAAGTACCTCTCGAAGATGTACAACGACTTCTGGATGGTCGAGCAGGGGTTCCTCGACCGCCCGCGGCACGACGATCTGCGCGACGTCATCTCGCGCCGGCATGATGCCGGCGAGGTCGTCACGGTCGGCCCGGAGGACACCCTCCTCACGGCCTTCAAGCGCATGCGCCTGGCGGACATCTCGCAGGTGCCAGTCCTCGGCCCGCAGGGCGAAGTGCAGGGCATCCTCGACGAATCCGACGTCCTGTTGCGGGTGCACAATGCCCCCGAGCGCTACCGGGACGCGGTGCGCACGGCCATGACTGACAAGATTCAGACGGTCACTCCCAATGCGAGTCTGCAGGATCTGATGGAGATCTTCGACCGTGGCTTCGTGGCCATCGTCTGCGATGGTGGGCAGTTCCTCGGCCTCATCACGCGGACCGATCTGCTGGCCTACCTGCGCCGCAAGATGGGTTGAGCCCGCCCACAACTCAGCTGAGCCATGCCTGGGCCGCGGAGTCATCCGCGGCCCTTATCATTCGGCCGACCAGGTCTTACGGCCAGCGACCCAGACGCTGCTCGGCGGCACGACCGCATGGACGGCAGCCTCCAGCGGATCGCCGCCAGACGGCAACGGGAGCACCAGCAGATCGGCCGCCGCACCCGGCGCGAGGCAGCCCAGTCGTCCACCTGCCCGCAGCGCGGTGGCGGGATGCGTCGTGACCAATTCGAGGAGCTCGATCGGCGCCTGGCCCGGATGCCGCGCGGCAAACAGACGCAGTTCGGCGCGCAGATCGAGCGAGGCCGCGCTCGCCAGGCTGTCGGTGCCGAGGCAGAGGTTCGCGCCGAGCGCTCGCAATCGCTCCGCGGGAAACTCGGGGTGTCGAAAGTACGCGTGACTGCTGGGGCAATGCACCACGCTCAACCCGTGGAGCGGTGCCCCAGGGGCCAGCAGTGACTCGTCGCGCGAGGTCAGCAAATTGAGGTGAGCGACAAGACAATCCGCGTCGAGGGCGCCCTTGGCCTGCAACTGCGTCAGCGCGCTTTCGCCTTGCCCGCAGTCTTCCATGGGCCGGCCGAGGCCGCGCAGGAAATCGTGCAGCGGACCGCAGGCGTGCAGAAACATGTCCTGCTCCTCCTGCGATTCCGCCAGGTGCGTGGTGACCGGCATGCCGTGGACACGGCCGGCTGCGCGCGCGAGCCGATAAAGCTCTGCGCTGGCCGTGTAAGGGGCGTGCGGACTGAGGCCAAATCCGCCCAGCCAGCCGGTGCGGTGCTGAAAAAAGCTCAGCGCCCCCCGGATGACGTCATCGGTCGCGATGCGCTGACGGATGTCGATCAACTCGTAGCACCACCACGTGCGCAGAGGCGGCGTGGCCAGCCGCGGCATGAGCTCGGGGAACGCCTCGATGTTGACCAGCGCGGTGGTGCCGGTCTGCAGGCACTGCGCGAAGCCTGACTCGATCGCGCGCAGGTAGTCGTCGTCCGTCAGCTCCCGCTTCAGCGCATTGATCCGGCCGATCCAGGCGCTGAAGCTCTCGGGCGGCAGGATCGCCCCGCGCATGCCGGTGTAGTCGAGGTGGCAGTGCGCATTGATCAACCCCGGCAAGACCGTCTGCTCGCCCAGATCGACCACCTCCTCGCCCGGTTCTGCCACGGCGCGAAGGTCTTCCCAGCGACCTACCTCCGCGATCTGGCCCGCCCGGATCCGCAGCGCTCCGTTCTCGATCGGTGGCGTGGAGATGGGCAGCAAATGGCGGGCACGCAGCAGCACGGACAGGGGGGAGTTTCGGTGGCCTGCAAGATGGCGGCTGCGTGCCGACCGCCAACGAAAAAGGCGACGCCCGGGGGCGTCGCCTCGTGGAGAGAATGCAGAGCCGCCGCGATCAGGGACGGATGAAGAGACGGTTGCAGCTCGGGTCGCGCACCAGCGCCCCGGGCGGAACGCCACGGACGTTGATCTCGTAATACGGCGAGTACGGGCTGATGACGTAGTTGTAGCGGCCCGTGCGCTTGGCCACCGGATAGCTCCGGTAGGGCTCGGCGTAGCCGCGCGCATAGTAGGAACGCTCGTTCTCGGCCTCGATGACCCCGATCAGTCCGCCCGCCGCTGCGCCGATGGCGGCGCCCGCCGCGGCGTTCCGCCCGCTGCCGGTCAGGCCGCCGGCGATCGCGCCGACCGCGGCCCCGCCGAGCACGCGGTCGCCCACGGTGTCGCAGGAAGTGAGGCTGAGAGATGAAACGGCCAGAGCGGCCGTAAGTGCAAGGGTGAGCAGGGATTTCATGTCTGGAAGCAGTTTACTTAGCAGGGTTGGACGCAAGCGGGAGCAACTTATTTGCCAATAGTTTTGAACGCCCAACCCCGCTTCGCCCCCGCCGAAACCGCTGCGCGTGTCCGCGGCGAAAAAGGAAAACCCGTCCGGCCGGACGGCGGGACGGGTCTTCGATTCGAGGGGGAAAGCGATTTTCCCGGTCGGGAGGCCGCTTACAGCTTGGCCTTGAGATCCTTGCCGGCGACGAACTTGACGGTCTTCGAGGCCTTGATCTTGATCTTCTGGCGCGTCTTCGGATTCACGCCCGTGCGAGCCTTGCGCTGGGCGACCTTGAACGTGCCGAAGCCGATGAGTTGGACGGACTTGTCCTTTTTGAGGCCGGCCTTGATGCCGTCGACGACAGCTTCCACCGCGGCGGCGGCGTGGGACTTGCTCGTGTCGGCGCCGAGGGCCTTCTGCACGGATTCGATGAGGTTGGCTTTATTCATTAATTGGAGAGTCGGTGACTTGGAGACTTCGCCTTCCGGGGAGAGTGGTTAGCGAGGACGCGGCGTTTTGTCATTCGCTCCGCACGGTGTCAAATAAAGTCTGCATTCTGCGCAGAAGATATGCGGCTAGCTGAGAACTTCGGCAGCCCTGCATTCACGCGCCCTGAGGGCGCCCGGCGGGCGTCCTTCGAGGATCCGCGAAGCCTCGCTCGCCATCCTCCAAAGAGAATGCGCTTTCCCTCCGTCGGTTCAGGCGCTTTCCCGGTCCTGTCCGTCGACTTCCATGGCGCGCGCCTTCAGCTGGCCGTTCTTCTCCTCCTCGAGAAGCGCCTCCACGCTGGCGATGCGGATACCACGCGAGTGTTTGCGCAAAGCCTCGTAGGCGCGGAAGACCGAGGCCCAGCCAGCCAGGGAGTCGTTGGCGTTCACCTTGCGCTCGAGTTGTGAGCGCACGTTGCCGGCCACATACGCGCCGGTCAGGACACGTCGTGCGGCCTCCGGGGTGCGTTGGTCGGCTTCCCACGGCATGGCCCGCTCGGAAATGTTGATCAGGACGGTGTCGCTCTTGTCGGCAAACTCCAGAATGACCGCCCGTGCGGCGACGCCGCGCTCGCTGATCGGATCCCGCTCGTGGATCTTGATCAGCTGTAAAATCGTCTCGGGCGAATACTTGGTCACGTCTTGCCCGGACGCAGCAGGCAGGCAGACGAAAAGCAGGCTGAGGATGGCGAGCAGGTGTTTCATGGCAGGGAAGCGATTCGAAGATCAGGCTGCCTCGGCCGGCAGGAGGGCCAGCCGCTGCAGCAACGCGCGCAACTGCGCCGAGGTGCCTTCGGCGAGCGGACAGAGCGGGCCGCGCACCTCGGGCGACTCGATGATGCCGCACCAAACCAACGCCTGCTTGATCGGCACCGGATTTGGCTCGGCGAAGATGTCCTTGAAGAACTGATAGTAACGTTCGTGCAGCGCGAGCGAGTCCGCCGGGCGTCCGGCCAGGAAATGCTTCACCAGCGCGGTGACTTCCGCCGGCAGGAGATTGGAGGCCACACTCACCACTCCAACCGCACCCACGGCCAGGAAAGGCAGCGTCAGGGAGTCGTCGCCACTCAGGATGGCGAAGTCCGGCGGCAGTTGCTGGCGCAGTGCGCTCACGCGCTCCGGCGTGCCACCCGCTTCCTTGATCGAGCGCACATTCGGACAGTCCGCGGCCAGGCGACGCACCGTCTCCACCCCGATCTCCACGACCGTGCGGCTGGGCACCGAATACAGCATGATCGGCAGACAGGTGCTTTCCGCCACGGCCCGGAAGTGCCGATACAGCCCTTCCTGCGTGGGCTTGTTGTAATACGGCGCGACCAGCAGTAGCGCATCCGCCCCCAGCTTCTCGCAGGCCTGGGCCAGTTCGATCGACTTGCGCGTCGAGTTCGACCCCGCCCCCGCCACGACCTGACATCGACCACGGGCAATTTCCACCGCCCGGCGCACGAGCGTGAGGTGTTCCTCGTGGGTGACCGTCGGCGACTCGCCCGTAGTGCCGACCGGCACGATACCCGTGATGCCGCCGCGGATCTGGTGCTCGATCAACCGGACGTAGGAAGCGTCATCGAGCGCATCGCGTTGAAAGGGGGAAACGAGGGCGGTGTAGGAGCCGGAGAACATGGAGGCGGTGATGGAGCGGAATAATGGACGGGATTCCTCCGCAGCGAAAGCCTCGGCTGGAACGCGCGGCCGGCATGACAGGAATGGCCGGGTGAATTGGCGCTTGAGTTGCCCGGGGCATCTGCGCTTTGCTGCCCTCATCATGAGCGTGCGTCTGCCCATTTCCAAGACCCCCAAATGCTATGTCGGAGGCGCCTTCATTCGCTCCGAGAGTGGCCGCGTCTCGCCGATCCACCATGGGGGTGAGTTCTTCGCCCACGTCCCCCGCTGCACGCGGAAAGATCTGCGCAATGCGGTCGAGGCCGCGGCGAAAGCGGGTCCGGGTTGGGCCGGTCGCACGCCCTACAACCGCGGACAGATCCTCTACCGGCTCGGCGAAATGATCGAGAGCCGCGCCGGCGAAATGGCCGAGCGGATTGCGCAGGGCACGGGCTGCAGCAGCGCTGAGGCCACGGCGGAAACGAACGCCGCGATCGACCGGCTCATCTACTTCGCCGGCTGGTGCGACAAATTCTCCCAGGTGCTCGGCGCGGCGAATCCGGTGAGCGGGCCCTTCTTCAACTTCACCATCTGCGAGCCCATGGGTGTCATCGGCGTCATCGCGGATGACCGCTGCCCGCTCCTCGGGCTGGTCAGCCAGATTGCGCCCATCCTGGTCGGAGGCAGCACGGTGGTGGCGCTGGCTTCCGAGACCGTGCCCTACCCGTCGATTCTGCTGGGCGAGATGCTCGCGGTCAGCGACCTGCCCGGCGGGGTGATCAATCTGCTCACGGGCCAGCGCGCCGAACTGGTGCCGACCTTCGCCACCCACGCCCATCTGCGCGGGGTCGATGCCGTGGTCAGCGCCGCCGACGCGAAGACGCTCGCCACGGGCTGCGCGGACAGCGTGAAGCGCTGCAAGATCCGTCCGCCTTCCGTCTCCGCGTCCGATTGGCTCGATGCCCGGCACGAGAGCGCCGAGTGCATCCGCGACTTCGTGGAGTTCAAGACCGTCTGGCACCCCATCGGCGCCTGAGCCGGGTCCGAGGGCTCCCGCGCTGGCGAAGGCGGAGGCGTCAGATTTCGCCCTCAGCCTCTGTAGCATCAAAAACGGACAGGACTGCGGATGGCCAAGGCGCCCAAACTGCGGTGAATTCGATCAAATCGGCCGGATTGACTGTTGCCTAGCGCGCCCTGGCTGTGTTGAGCTAATTTCTTCGCAATGGCCTCTTTGTTCTCCAAGCTGATTTCCTTCTTCCGGGCAGAAGAACGGCCAGCGGCGCCGCCCCCCGCCCAGGTTTCCTCCACACCCGTCGCGCCGCCGCCGGCACCAGCCACGCCGCAGGTGCCGACGACCCGTCGCATCGGCGCACAGCCGTCGGTCGAGCCGGAGCCGATCCTGAACGACCCGCGGGGCACCCGCAAACCGGGCATCTTCACCAAGATGCTGGGCCAGAAGGCGCCGCAGAACGCGTGGCAGGATCCGCTCTGGATCCCTGCCAGTCAGGATTTGCAGCAGCTGGCCAAGCAGGAGGAGACGCGCAAGAAGGTGCTGGTCATCGACAGCGACGCCGTCGCGGTCGCGGACTGCAAGGCGATGCTCGAAAACGAAGGCTTCGTGGTCGAGACGGCCTTCGACGGCGAGGAGGGCGTGCAGAAGATCTTCGAGTCGAATCCCGATGCGGTCATCATGCGCCTCGTCCTGCCGCGGCTCAACGGCGTGGAACTCGTGCGCCGGCTGCGTACTCTCGAGCCCTACAAGCGCCTGCCAGTCATCGCGCTGGCCGAGCAGGGGGCCAACCTCGGCGAAGCCGAGGCGCTGGCAGCCGGAGCGACGCGGGTCTTCGACCGCGGTCTCGCAACCGAGGAGGACCTTTTCCTCGCCCTCCGCACGGCGCTCCGGAAGCGCGTCTTCACGCCGAAGAAGAGCCTCTTCCAGCAGGGGCAGACCGGACCGATCAAGCTCGGCAGCAGCATCGTCTCGATGCCCGAGGATTTCGGCCGTCCGATCTCCGCGCCCCAGCCTGCCCCGGTCGCCCCGCCAGCGCCGGTGATCACGCCGCCCGGGGTCCCGCAGACGAATCGGGTGGTCATGCCGCCGCCCCAGCCCTTTGCGCCGAGCGGGCCGCTCCTGCCGGCCACGGCTGCTCCGGGAAGTTCGCCGCTGCAGTTCCAGCAGCCGGCCCCGCCTCCCCCGGCGCCCGTCGCGCCCGCGCCCATCGCCGCGCCCGGGCTGCCCCTGCCGCAGCCGGTCTCCGCGGGCATCATCCCACCCACCGGCCCGGTGCCGCTGGCCGGGACGAGCGCCAAGCGCGTTTTGCTCATCGAGGATGAGGAAATGGTGGCCACGATCTATCGGGCCCGACTGACCCGCGCGGGCTACGTCGTCGAACTCGCCCTCGACGGCGAAACCGGCCTGCAGCGCCTGCGGGAATCGCCGCCGGATGCCGTCCTGCTCGACGCTCACCTGCCGCGGATGGATGGCCTGCAGGTGCTCCAGATGATCCGCTCCGAGCCGCAGCTCCGCCATCTGCCGGTCATCCTCTGCACGGCGGCCATGAACCAGCGGATGCAGGAAGAGGCCATGCTGGCGGGAGCCGTGCGCGTCCTCGACAAGACGGCCATTACGCCCCTCCAGGTGGTCGAGGCCGTGCAGTCGCTCTTCAACGAGCAGAAGGTCGCCGAGACGCCGGTCCCGGCCGACGCGACGGCCTCGACCATCCGCAAAATCACGACCCGCATCCCGGCGCCGCCGCCTCCGGGCAACGACCTGCCCGACTTCCTCCCGCCGGACGACGCCGCCTTCGAAGCGGAGATCAAGGAAGCCTTCCTGCAGGAAGCCCCGATGAGCGTGGCCACGATCGGAGCCGACGCCAAGGCGCTCATGAAGACCGCCGCGGGCGCGCCCGAGCGCGACATGTACATCACGGCGCTCTTCAAGAACACCCACAAGCTCGCCGGTACCGCGGGCCTGGCGGGGTTCAGTCAGGTCTCGCGCCTGGCCTCGGCCATCGAGGCGCTGCTGCTCAAGATCCAGGAGAAGCCGGAACGCCTGAATGCCTCGTGCATGCGCACGCTCGTGCAGGCGGTCGACTACATCGGCCTCCTCTTCAGCCGCGCCAGCGCGCTGCGCGACTTCGCCAAGCAGGAGGCCCTCGCGCTGGTCGTGGACGACGAGATGATCGGCCGCCGCTACGTGGCGCATTCGCTCACCAAGGCGGAGATCGCCTACCAGTCGGCCGCCAATGCGGTCGAAGCGCTCAAACTCCTGCAGGAGCACCGCTTCGACATCATCTTCCTCGACGTCGAAATGCCCGGCATGAACGGCTTCGATCTCTGCAAGCATCTGCGCACGCTGCCGAACTACGACAAGACTCCGGTCATCTTCGTGACCTCGCTCAACTCGTTCGACGCTCTCGCCAAATCTCGCATCAGCGGTGGCACGGACTTCCTGGCCAAGCCGTTCTCCTATGCGGAGTTGTCCGTGAAGGCGCTCACCCAACTCGCCCGCCGCCAGATGGAACTGCTGCCGGAGGCCGACCAGCAGAAGGTCGCCGCCGCTGCGGCCGCTCTCAGCGCGCAGGCGGCCGCCTGATCTCCCCATGCAATTTGGTCAAAAGCTTCGCGTGTCCCGCCTGCGGGGCCAATTTGGCCGCAGTGGGCTGATCCTCGCCTGCACGTGGCTCGCGCTCGGCGAACTTCGGGTCGCCGCTCAAGACGCAAAGGCCTCCGCCTCCCCTACTCCATCCGCGCCCACGCAAGCCGCGCTGCCGCCGAACATGGAGACGTTCGTCCTCGTGCTTCTGGTCCGCCCAGCCGATGCGCCGACGTACGACGAGGCGAAGCTAAAGCAGATTCAGGCCGATCATCTGGCGAACATCAAGCGCCTGGCGGACGAAGGAAAAATCGTCCTCGCCGGCCCCTTCGAAGATCACTCCGGTCGCAACGTGCGTGGGATGTTCCTGATGAAGACCGACTCGATCGAGCAGGCACGCGAATGGACCAATTCGGATCCGGCGGTGAAGGCGGGCCGCCTCAAGCCCGAGTTCCTCAAGTGGTTCACCGAAAAGGGCCGTGTGAAGTACTGACCGCCGGGTCGGCAATTCTGCATTCCGACCGCGAATTGTGCTTGCCTTCCTGCCTCCGCCAAGCATTTTACCAGCCCGCTCGACGGCGTTCGAGCGGAGTCGCAAATCCTGAGTAGCTCAGTGGTAGAGCGGTCGGCTGTTAACCGATTGGTCGTAGGTTCGAATCCTACCTCAGGAGCGCGCCCGGCTACTGTCGTTTCGGAGAGAGCTCCTGGGTTGATCGATCCCGTGCCGCGGATTAGGCGACACCCGGCCCTCGTCAGCCCGGTCTTCAGATTGAGGCCCGAATCGCGCATCTGCGGCGGTGAAGACCACCTGGGGTGCCAGGCAACGAATTCATGAACATCCGCACCCATTCCGAACCCGGTGGTAAGCGCGAGAATGAAGACTTCCTTTTGGTTGGGCGACATCCAGAGGATACGAAGATCGTGCTCATGGCGCTGGCCGACGGACAGGGTGGGCGCGCTCATGGGGCGGCAGCGGCGCGCTCGGCCTGTGAGGCGGTTTGGGAAACCGCGTGAAAACTGCGAGCAGAGGAACTCTCCAAGGAGAGCGCTTGGGTGCGGATTTTTCAGGCGGCGGACCGCGCCGCGGCGTCGACGGGCGGATTTACGACGCTGGTGGCTCTGGCTCTCGGTGGTGACTCCGGCCTCGCCGCCGGAGCCTCGTGCGGGGACTCGAAGGCGTATCTCCAGGTTCGGCCAGCTGACGAACTGACGGAGCTGACGTTCCTGCAGACGAAGAATCCGCCCATCGGCAGCGGCTGTGCGAATGCGCAGCCTTTCAAGTGCGCTGCCACCGGTGGCAGGTTGATGGTGGTGTCGGACGGCGTCTGGAAATACTGCGGCTTTGAGGCGCTGTGCGCGGCGGGTGATTTCCCGCTCGAGCAAGTGGTCGAGTACCTGCGCAGGAGAATCGGGCCTGGATTGCCGGACGATTTCAGCCTGATCGTGGTGGATCTGGAGTAACGAGAAGTGGGGCCCTTATCCTCGTGACTCGATTGCCATGGACTAAGCCGAGACCGGCTCGATCGTCAGTTCTGCATGGGTTCTCGCGGAAGCTCATCGATCACCAGGATGGTCGCGACGCTGCTGCTCGTCGCGAAGCTGTCGGCCGAGCCGCCCATGGCTTCGGCCCCGACGGCGGGGTCGGCTCCGCAACCGGGTGCGCCCGAACTTCAGGTGGGCATGGCGGGGGCCAAGGCGGCTGAACTCCGCGGCCTGCTCACGCGGCTGTTCCCCGATGGGACGATTGAGCAGATCGACCCGGCCGGCGTGCGGATACGCCATCCTGGCGGGTCGCTACAGCTCGACTGGTCAGCCTTCCCCCCCGAACTCCGGCTGGGCAAAGCTGGCCGGTCCGAGGCAGTCGGAGTTTGGAAGACACCGTCGCCCGGCTATCCGTTCCAAGCTCGGAAGTCGCGCGTTGGTGGCACCATCGAGGTGGTCATCCGCACCGATGCCCAAGGTCGCGTGGAGCGGGCGGTCGTCCATTCCGGCTTGGACCCGATGTTGGATGAACACGTCCTGGCCTTCATCCGCCGGGAGTGGGCGGGCCCGCCTCTCAGCGTCCGGTGGGTGCCGCTGAGCTTTCAGCTGCGGGATTGAATGCCGCCCCCGCCAAAAAAAGCGCCGCCCGGTTCCCCAGGCGGCGAGCAAATCGATGGGCGAAACGTTCAGCCCAGCAAGCGCGAGACCTCCGCCCAGTTGACCACATTCCACCAAGCCTTCAGATAGTCGGCGCGGCGGTTCTGGTAGTTGAGGTAGTAGGCGTGCTCCCAGACATCGCAGCCGAGAATCGGGCGACCCGTGCAGCCGGCGTAGGCCTTGCCCATGGTCGGATTGTCCTGATTCGCGGTCGAGCAGATCTCGAGCTTGCCGTCCGCATTGACGACCAGCCAAGCCCAACCCGAGCCGAAGCGGGCCAGACCGGCGGCGGCGAATTTCTCCTTGAAGGCGTCGAACGATCCGAAGGCCGCGTCGATCGCCTCAGCCAGCTTGCCGGAAGGGGCGCCGCCGCCGTTGGGCGCCATCAGCGTCCAGAACAACGTATGATTGACGTGGCCGCCGGCGTTGTTGCGCACCGCGTTGCGGATGCCCTCGGGCACGGCGTCGAGGTTGCGGATCAGCTCGTCCGCCGACTTGCCGGCGAGATCCGCGTGATCCTTGAGCGCGTTGTTGAGGTTCGTGACGTAGGTGGCGTGGTGCTTGCCGTGATGGATCTCCATCGTGCGGGCATCGACATGGGGCTCGAGCGCATTGGCAGCGTAGGGCAGCGGGGCGAGTTCGTGGGACATAGGTTTGGGCTGAATGGGAAGGGTTCGAAGCTAGCGGGGATCAAGGATGCCTGCCAGAAGGTGACGCAGAGAGGACTCAGCGCTCCGGAGTCGCGATTTCCGTCGGGGAAGCGCGGAAGCCGGGCGGGAAAATCGAGGGCGGGTTGGAGTTCACCAGTTCGAACTTTGTCACCTTGAATTCGGGATAGAACCGGTTGCTGGCCGGCTCGTAGACCTGGATGCCAGTGAAGCCGCCGCGGATTCGGTACTCGCTGTTGTTATCGATGCCGAGGTTCCCCAAGGCGCGATCCGGCGCGAGCGTCGTCTGCTCGTTGATGACCACCAACTGGGCGGTGCCCCAAAGCTGGCCGGGGCGGCGGAGGTAGCCCCAGAACTTGTAATTGGCATTATAGTAGCGACGGCCTACCCAATAATCGCCCGGAGCCTCCTGGGCGATCGAGTTGCGCATCGCCAGACGGGCGGCTTCGTCGCCGCGATTGTAACCACCGCCGGTGGTCTCACAGGCTGCGAGCAGCAGGGCGGCTCCCGCGAGAGCCAGTGTTTGGAACAAGGAACGAAGAGTCACGGTTCTAGGAGGACAGGTGCGGATTGCGCTCCGCTCGGGAGCCTTGCGGAAGCGGAAAGTACCCCATCGGCCCGTGCGCGCCTCCATTTTTTGCGCCGTCCTGCGGGCTGGCGAAGGCGCCTTCTTGAATCCCGATCCGTCGCTGGCAGAATCGGCGCATCTCTCGCCATGCCTCCCTTTGTTTCCCGCGTTTTCTGGACCGCGGCCATTTACGGCCTCGTGCTCATCCCGCCCCAGTTTTTCCTGGAGGCCAAGACCGGCCGTGACTTCCCTCCGGCCATTACCCATCCGGAGTTCTACTACTCGTTTCTCGGCGTGGCGTTGGCTTGGCAGTTCGCCTTTGTCCTCATCGCGCGCGATCCGATCCGCTATCGGCCGATGATGATCCCTGGCCTGCTCGAGAAGGTCGGCTTTGGCCTGAGTGGCGTCATCCTCTTCTGCCTGGGCCGAGCCGCGTGGCTGCCGCTGGCGGCTGGCATCATCGATCTCGTCTTCGCCAGCCTGATGTTTGTTGCTTACACCAAGACCCCTCCGCGCGGCTGACCTCCGCGGGAGACGGGAGGCTGGCGAGCGGAGACTGGAGACTGGAGACCGGAGGCTGGAGATCGGACACTGGAGACCGGAAAACCATTGGAGGACCTTCTGCGCCCTGAACGCAGTGAGAGTTCACGCTCGCGCTTCTACCCCCCCCCAACGAAAACGCCCGCGGAAGCCGCGGGCGTTTCGGAAGGAAGTTCGAACGGAATCCAGCCGATTAGTCGCTCAGCTGGTAGGTGACCGGCACACCCTTGGTCGTGCTCGGCGGCCCTTTCCAGTTGCTGCGGGCAAAACTCTCCACCGTCGAGTCGATCAGCGGATGGATGCCCGGCGACATGGTCGCCGAAATCACCCGGCCGCTGGCGTCCGTCGTCACACGGCAGACTCCGCTTCCCGTGATGCGCATCTTCCGCGCCTGGAAGGGATAGCCTGGCTTCGGAGTGCTCCACGAGCCACCCTTCGTGCCGTCCGGCGGTTTCGCGTTGGGATTGGTACTGCCACCCACGATGCCGGTCTGGGGGACCGGTCCGCGCTTCGTGCCCGGCGGCACCGGGGTCAGCTTCGGCTTCGGAGCACTCGGCTTCGGAGTCGCGGCGGGCGTCGGCGTGGCGGAAGGAGTCTCCTCGGAGAACTCCGGGGTCACGTCAGGCGTGGGCTCCGGAGTCGGTTCGGGAGTCTCCTCCGGCGTCGGTTCCGGAGTAGGCTCGGGCGTCTGGTCGGGAGCGAGTTCCGGGGCGTCGAAATCCGCGATCAATTCGCGAATCTCCTCCCCTTCCTCGCTCTCCACCACCTTGTTCGGCCAGATCTGGGCGAGTCCCGGAATGCTGGCGTGGAAGGCGGCCGAGAGGATGAACATGAGCACCATGTACCACCAAGGGTTCTGGCGCATGAGATATGCTTTCATGGTCGCTAGAAGTTATTGGTTGGGGGTGGTGGTCGGCGGCGGGGAAGCCGGTGCGGGCGCGGGCGCCGGGGCACCTGGCGCCGGAGCTGCTCCCGGCGCGGGGGCCGTCAGCGTTTGCGGCTTCAAGGAAAAGGTGACTTTCGTGATGCCCGTGCCCTTCACCTTGTCGAGCATTTCGATCACCATGCCGTGCTGAGCCAGCTTGTCGGCGTTGATGAAGACGCGGGTATCTTTCTTTTCCTTCTTGTCCTGCTCGAAGCGCTTGGTGAGCTCACCGAGGATCTGCTCCTGGGTCATGACGGCCTTGTTTTGGCCACTCACGTACACCAGTTGCCCGTCGGAAAGAATCTGGACCGTGATGATCTCCGGCCGCTCCGCGCTCGGCGGGGGCGGCGGGGTATTCCGCGACGGCAGGGTCATCTGCATGCCCTGCAGTCGAATCATGCTCAGGCTCACGAGCATGAAGCTCGCGAGCAGAAAGAACATGATATCGATGAGCGGAATGATCTCGATCCGCGCCTTCTTGCCCGAGACGGGCGGTTTGACGATGCGAATCTTCTTCATTATTTCTTCGGTTGGGTGCCTCCAGTGGCGGCGCCGGCCTGGATGGCGAACGAAATGCGGGTGATGCCCGCAGAGCGCACTTTATCCAGCACGTCGGCCACCAAACCGTGGGTGGCAGCCCGGTCGGCGCTGAGGAAGACGCGCGGCTCCTTGCCGGCGCGCTTGTCGGCGTCCACCAGCACACTGAGCTTCGGGAGGAGGTCCTCCATGCGCACGACATCCTTATCGATGCCGACATCGCCTTTCTCGGTCACGCTGACCGTGTGAAAATCCGGCTTCTTCTCGTCCTGCGCCGTTTTGGCGCCGGGGAGTTGAACGCCCTTGAGTCCCTCAAGCTTCAGCATGCTCAAGCTCACGAGCATGAAGCTCGCCAGCAGGAAGAACATGATGTCGATGAGGGGAATGATCTCGATACGGGCTTTTTTCATCCCGCCGGGACCTTTTCCGCCGCCTCCGCCTCCAGCCATAGTTTGAATCCTTTCTTACAAGGATGACGTGGGAGTCGGAGAGTCCTTAGGCTCCGCGAACGGCGGCATCCACCTTGTCGCGACCGAGGGCCTCGGTCATGACCGCGATGTTGGTCGCGGCGGTGTCGAGTTCAAACTTCAGCTTCTCGACGCGGGACTGGAGGAAGTTGTAGGGAATCAGCACGAGCATGGCGATGCCGAGACCCACAGCGGTCGCGATGAGCGCCTCACCGATACCCGCCGACACTGCGCTCGGGTCGAGACCCTTGTCGGACACCGCGTTGAAGGCGCCCATGATGCCCGTCACCGTGCCGAGCAGACCGAGCAGCGGGCCGAGCGTGATGATCGTATCCATGACCGGCAGGAAGCGCGAAGCACGCTGCACTTCGATGCCCGAGGCGACGGCGAGCGCGCCCTCCATCGACGCGTGGTAGTGGTTGAGGCCGTGCCAGATCATGCGCAGCACCGGGTCCTGCGAGCTGCGGGCCAGCTGCGAGGCCTGCTTGAGGTCGCCGGTCTCGATGGAAGCGAAGACCTTTTCGATCTTCTCCGGCTCCCGCTTGCTCTTCTCGCGCAGCCACCAAATCATGCGCTCGATGACCACCATCACGCCCACGAGCGTGACGACAAGGATCGGATACATGATCGGGCCGCCTTTGATGAAGAAATCGATGACCGGATTCGGGTGTTTCGCGGTCGTCATGGCGAGCAGCAGCAGCATATCGGTGAAGGCTAGAGGTTGTCTGAAGGTGGGGCCGCCGTCACGCCAGCCGCAAGGGGGAAGCGACGAGACGTGAGGAGCAACCGCTTGGAAGTTTCTATCAGCGCGATTCAGGGCCGCGCCAGCATTTTGTTGTTGCGGCGCTCTTAGGACACCAAAGCCACGGAGTGTCAATTTCGTAACTGCATCCGGCGCGCGAAAAATGCCTGTTTTCCTGTGCACACGCCGGCGGACGTGACACCGCGCGCAAGGCGGTCCTGATTGGCACATGCCCGTCGAGCCTCCCTCCGCCCCGCAACTTCGTCAGCAGGATCCGGCGTTCGTGCGGGGCGTCTTTGCCGAGATCGCGCAGCGGTACGACCGCGCCAACTCCCTCATCTCCGGAGGGATCGACGCCCGCTGGCGCCGCGCGCTCACCCGCGCCGTGGTGGCGTGGCAACCCGCGCGGCTGCTCGACCTCGCGACCGGCAGCGGAGTGCTGGCCGAGCAACTCGGGCGCGCCCTACCGGAGACCGAGATCGTGAGCGCGGACTTTTCGCTGCCCATGTTGCGCCAAGCGCGGGACGTTCGCCAACTGCCCCGCCTGGTGCTCGCCGACGGCACCCGCCTGCCTTTTCGGGACAGCTCGTTCGATGCGCTCACGGTCGCCTTCGGGCTCCGCAACATGTCGTCCTGGCCGACCGCACTGGCCGAGATGCGGCGCGTGCTGCGCCCGGGCGGACACCTCGCCGTGCTCGATTTCTCCCTTCCGGGCGGCTGGCTGCGCGCTCCCTACCGCCTGTATTTGCACTGGGTTCTCCCGAAACTCGCCGCGCTCGCGACGGGCTCGCGGGCTTCCTACGAGTATCTCGCGGAATCGATCGAGAAGTTCCCCAGCGGGAACGCCAT
Source organism: Verrucomicrobiota bacterium (assembly GCA_018240025.1). GTDB lineage: Bacteria > Verrucomicrobiota > Verrucomicrobiia > Chthoniobacterales > SZAS-18 > SZAS-18. The sequence continues at coordinate 60,280 of JAFEGM010000016.1, read as the reverse complement.
GTGCCGTCTGCTCGAGGAGGCCGGATTCCGCCAGGCGACGGCGCAAACGTTGACCTTAGGCGTCGTCACGCTCTACCTCGCCGAAGTGCCGTGAAACGCTGGCTCCAGCTCGCCGCGCTGGCGATTTCCTGGGTCGCTGTAACGCCCCTGCCCGCACTCGACCCCGCGGCCGCGACACGCGCGCTGGAACGCGAGACGAATCGGGTGCGGCAGCGCGCGGGCCTGCCGCCGCTGGAGATCTCCGAGGAAGCTCGCACGGCCGCCCGCTGGCAAGTCGATTACCTTTCCCGGATCAATCGACTTAGCCACAGTCAACCGGGAGCGCGCCTGCGCGATGTCGGGGCCCGCCTCGCCGCCGCCGGCGCCAACGCGCGTTTTGCGGGGGAGAACGTTGCCTCGAACTTCGTGCTCAACTACGAACCGGGACGCCCCTTCTACCCGCGCAACGACGGCCGGGGTCGGCTGATTGCCAGCTACACGCCCAACGGTCCACCGCTCGCGCCACATACGCCCGAGTCGTTCGCCGCGGCGGTCGTTTCGCAGTGGCTGAATTCGCGGGGGCATCGGCGCAATCTCCTGGCTCCGGAGGCCACCCACATGGCCTGCGCGATCGCCTTCGCCTCGCCTCGGCATCCCGACGTCGCGCCGCTCGGACGCGTCTTCGCGGTCCAGGTGTTGTTGGCGCCGCAGTCCGCACCGCCGGCGAACCCTTACGGCACCACCACGGTGTTCCGCCCGCGCGGGAGCCGCTGATCTCAGGCGCCGAGCGCGCGCTCCGCCTCGCCGAGCACCACCCGGAAAGGAACCTCTGCCAGCGCTCCGAACTGGCCTCCGCGCGTCAGTCGAGCCCGCGTGGTGGCCGGACTCGTCAGACCGCACAGGTAGCGCGCCAGCTGGCGAGGCTCGCGCAACGCAGCGTGGCGCGGTGCCATGGCCTCGCGCAGCGCCCGGTCGGCCGATTTCGACCAGGGGCGACCTCCCGATTCCGGGAGTTCCGCCGGCGGAGAGGCCCCGTGCGTGCAGTTTCGGCAATGCCCGCAGGCTGCGTCGAGACTCTCGCCAAAATGCGCGAGCAGACGGCGCGTCAGACAGCCTGATTCCAGAGCCAGGCCGACCACCTGCCCCAGTCGTTCAGCCTCACGCTGCTCCCGCCGCAGAAACAGCGCGTGCAGTCGCTCAGCCACCTCATCGACGCTGGGCGCAGCTGGCCCGCCGGTGCGGACAAAGGCGTGGCGCAGGCCCGCAGGCTTCTGCCTCAGGGCGCCGGTCTCCTCCAGCCAGTCCAACGCCTTCACGATCCGCTCGCGCGGCTGCTGCAGCCGCTCGGCGGCTTCCTCCGGTCGCAGCGTGAGGTACTTCCTTCCCCGTTCGGCGGCTCCGAGGATTGCACGCAGGAGCGCCACGCGTTCCGGAGTATGTCCACGCAGGATCTCGGCTTCCTTCCGCAGCAACTCGATCTGCACGCTCTGATAGAAGGCCCGCACCGGCCGCAGATGGCCTTCTAGCTCGAGGTAGGTGATGACGGTATCCACCACCAGCGGCCGAATATCCGTCTCCTGACTCAAGTCGTATCGACTGACATCGAACTCCTCCCCCGCCCCAAGCAAGCGGGCGGTCAAGGCGCGCACACTGCCCAGCGTCGGCGTGTCGCCCAGCGTGAAGTTGTCGAGGGGAATGAGATCGGCGCCGCAGGCAAAGAGTTCGCAAAGCGCGAGTGCCCCGTCGCGCCCGGCCCGGCCGATCTCCTGCTGATAATTCTCCAGCGTCTTGGGCAGGTTGTAGTGGAAGACCGCGCGGATGTCCGCTTTGTCGATGCCCATGCCGAACGCGATTGTGGCGACGATGATCTCGGGCGATCCGCGCATGAACCCTTCCTGCGCCGCCGTTCGCTCGGTCTCGTCGAGCCCGGCGTGGTAGGCGCGCGCCGCAAAGCCAGCGGCGATCAGGTGCGCCGCCACCTCCTCGGCCGTCTTCTGCAATGTGACGTAGACCACCGCCGGTCGCACCCGCTCGTTCCGCAACCGGGAGGTCAGGAGCGACAGCCGCTCGGCACTCGCCACGGGCGAGACGCGCAAATGCAGGTTCGGTCGGTGAAAGGGCGTCTGCACCTGCTGGGCGGCCCCGATGCCGAAAGATCGGCAAATGTCGCGCGCGACCTCCGGCGTGGCCGTGGCGGTCAGCGCGAGCACGGGCGACAGCCCGAGTTCCTGCGCCACGCGCGAAAGGCGCAGATATTCGGGCCGGAAGTTGTGCCCCCACTCGGAGATGCAATGCGCCTCGTCGACCGCGAAGAGCGAGATCCGAGCGCGGCGAATGCGGCCGATGAACGACTCGCTGCTCAGCCGCTCCGGCGCGACGTACAGCAGCTTGAGGCTGCCCGCCTTGAAGTCGGCCAGAACCTGGCTGGCTTCCGCGGCCGTCAGCGACGAGTCGAGCCGCGCCGCCGCCACACCTCGCCGCCGGAGAGCGTCGACCTGATCCTTCATCAGCGCGATGAGCGGCGAGACAACCAGCGCCGTTCCCAGGCTGAGCACGGCAGGCAACTGGTAGCAGATCGATTTGCCGGCGCCGGTCGGGAAGAGCGCCAGCGCGGAACGCCCGTCGAGTAACGCCCGTACGACCGCCTCCTGCCCCGGTCGGAATGAGGAATGGCCGAAATGCCTCTGGAGGGCTGCACTCAAACTCTCGGGGTCGGTCTTCATGATGAACGACCGATCCTCCACGCCAGTGAAATCCTTGTAAATATATATTTCTTTTCTATCGCGAAAAGATGCCTCGCAAGGCTCCCTTCATCCGCGCGAAGAACCCGGACGGCGGCCGAGCTCCGGCCGTCACGCGGGCGTATTCGATCAACCCCAGCACTGTGGAGAGTTGCGGGTGATCCGTCGCATGGGTCAGGCCGGAGAACGGCGGCGGACTGGCCTGCGACACCGGCAGGCCGAAAACCTCCTCCGCCAGATGAGCCAGCCCCGGTGTCTGGCTGGCGCCGCCCGTCAGTACCACGCCGGCGCCCAGGTGCGCGAGATGACGTTCGGCGCCGATGGCTTCCCGCAACAGTTCGAACACTTCCCGCAATCGGCAGTGCACGATCTGGTGCAGCATCTCGCGCTCGATCTCGCGGGCGGCGAAACCAGGCTCCGCGCGCAGCAGAATCCGCTCATCCGGCCGGCAGACCCCGAGCACCGCATTGCCCTCGTCCACCTTCAGGCGCTCCGCCCGGGCCAGCGGAATGTGCAGGCCGAGCGAGACGTCGTGCGTGACGTGGTCGCCGCCCACGGCCAGGCAGCCGCTGTGGCAGACGGTGCCGTCGCGGTACACGATGTAGTCGGTGGTGCCGCCGCCAAGATCGATGAGCAGAACGCCCCGCTCACGCTGCGATTCGTCCAGCGAGCCCATCGCTGAGGCCAGCGGTGCGGCCACCGCTTCGTCGGTATCAAGCGGCACGTCCTTGACCAGCCGAACCACGTTTTGCACGCGGGTCGTCACGCCGTGGATGAGATGGTATTCGGCCTCCAGCCGACGACCGGGCATTTCCACCGGGTCGACCACGTCGCGGCCGTCGAGCCGATAGCCGCGGACCAGCGGGTGCATGATGCAGTTGGTCTGCGGGATGCTCACTTCCAGGCCGCGCAGCTTGACCGTTTCGATGTCGTCGGGCGTGACCGTCTCGCGGCCGCGCGGGATGTCGATCCCGGCCCGGTTGTTGATGCAGCCGAGATGTCCGCCGCTGATCCCGACGAACGCGCTGCGGATTTCGAGATCGCTCTTCGACTCCGCATCGGCCACCGCTTCGCGCACGGCTTCGCGAGCCGCTTCGAAGTCCACGATCTCGCCCTTGCGCAGACCGTGAGACTCGGCCTGACCGATACAGAGCAGGCGCGGTTCCTCGTAGGGATCGGGGAAGATCTCCGCGACGCCCACGCAGATCTTCGTCGTTCCGATGTCGAGTCCGACCGCGATGTTGGGCTTGGGCATGGAGAGGCGTGGCGAAACAGGAGCGCCGGGAACTAACACGGGCGCAGCCGCCATGCCAGCAGACGGGAAAATTTCAAATCGCGGCTTAGCGATTGTCGAAGCCCAGAATCTCCCAGAGCGGCTCCACATCCCGGTCCGAGAGGGCGACCCGCAACCAGCGGCGGTCGAGCGCCACGGCCTCCTGCACATAGCGCATGGCCGGTTCGAGCTCGCCCAACTGGCATGAGTAGCAGCCGAGCTGGAACTTTACGTGCGGATTGGCCGGGAACATGGTCTCCGCCTCGCGCAGGATCTCGCGCGCCTCACCCAGCGACCGGCAGTGGCGCGTGGCATCGGCCAGCCAGATCCACGATTCTGCGCGCTCGGGCTGCGTCTCGCGCAGGATCGAGCAGACCTCGCGCATCTCCCCCCAGCGCTGCTGGCCGCGCAGGGTCATCATGCGCAGCATCAGCACTTCGTAGCGCGGCCCGAATTCACCTTCGATCGCCGCAAGCTCCGCCAGCGCATCGTCGAACATCCCGAGCTCGAGATACCCCTGCACCGCATCCAGCCGTTTCTTGTACAACGCCGTCATCGTCGGTGCTTGTAGAATCCGTGCAGCACACGAGGCTGTCCAACGCCGTATGAGTCACGAAGTCTTTTCCCCCGCCTGGGCGGAGGTTTTCCGCGAGCAGATCAATCGCAACGACGAACATCGACGCGCCGCCGCCGGCTGGGAGCATCCGGTCTCGCTCGTGCTCGAGCCCGTGGCCGGCATCCCCGACGGACGCCGGCTTCTGCTCGATCTCTGGCACGGCGAATGCCGCTCCGCGCGGGTGGTCGATGCCGCCACGGCCGCCACGGCGGACTACGTGCTGAGCGCCTCGCTCGACCACTGGCGACAGATCTTCCTCGGTACGTCCGACCCCATCCTCGCGCTGATGCAAGGCCGCGTGAAGCTGCAGAAGGGCGGCATGTTCGCCCTCGCCCGCAGCGCAGGCGCGGCCAAGCAGCTGGTCCTGTCCGCGCGGCGCGTGCCGACGCACTTTCCGGACGAAACCGTCCCTGCCGTCAGCGCTCCGCTCCCGGTGGCGAGCACGCCGGGGCCGGTGGCGGTCAACACAACCCGCACGAGTTTCCGCAGCCTGGAGGCGCGTGGCTTCGACCGGAGCTCGTTCCCGTATCGACTGTTTCAGCGCGCGAAACGCGATGGCGTGTGGAATCCGAGCGACATCGATTTCACGCGCGACCGGGCAGACTGGCAGCGGCTCGAGCCGCGCCAGCAGGATCTCGTCCTCCGTCTCACCTCGCTCTTCCAGGGCGGAGAGGAATCGGTCACCGAGGACATCCTGCCGTTGTTGCTGGCGATCTCGCGCGAAGGCCGGTTGGAGGAGGAAATGTATCTGACGACCTTCCTTTTCGAAGAAGCCAAGCACATGGAGTTCTTCCGCCGCTTTCTCGATGAGGTGGTCGGCGCGGAGAATCTGGGTGACCTCAGCCGTTTCGAGAGCGCGCCCTATCGGCGCATCATCTGCGAAGAGCTCCCCGGCGCGATGCGCGCGCTGCTGCACGACCCGTCGCCCGCCGCGCAATTGCGGGCCTCCGCCACGTACAATCTGGTGGTCGAGGGCACGCTCGCGGAGACCGGCTACCGCGGCTACTACGCCATGCTCGAATCGGCCGATCTCCTCCCCGGGTTGCGGGCCGGCATCGGGCTGCTCAAGCGCGACGAATCACGCCACATCGCGTACGGCGTGTATCTGCTCGAACGCCTCGTGGCCGCGGACCACGCGCTCTGGCCTGAGTTGGAGTCGCGCATGGGCGACCTCCTGGAGCCGGCGCTGGGCGTAGTGCGCAGCCTGTTCGATCCCTACGGCGACCGCATGCCGTTCCCGCTCGATCAGGACGAGTTCATCGGCTTCGCGCTCAGCCAGTTCAAGAGCCGCATGGCGCGGATCGAGCGCGCCAGCCGGCTCGCCCCGCACGAGCTGTCCGGTCCGGGGGAGGACGAAGCGTGAGGCAGCGCGAGTTCGACCCGTCCGTGCGCGAGCAGATGGACGAGGTTGGCACGCTGACTCCGGAGCTCGCGCGCGATCTCGACGCGCTCGCCGGCATCAATCGCCATTTTGGCGGCCAAGCCGTCTGGGCACATTTCGCGGCCCGCTGGATCCGACCCGGCGCGCGCCTGCGCCTGCTCGATCTCGCCACCGGCGGCGGCGACGGCCCTCGATTCTTCGTCCAGTACGCCCGCAAAGTGCAGGCGGAGGTGCGTGTCGTGGCGGTGGATTTCCAAGGCCCCACCCTCGCCTACGCGGCCGCGCGCAGTGCGGATTTTCCGGAGATCGAATGGCGCGAAGGCGATATCCTTCGGTTCGAGCCAGAAGCGTCGGAGAGTTTCGATCTCGCGCTCTGCTCCCTGGCGCTGCACCACTTCAGCGAGAAAGACGCCGTGCAAATCCTCGAGCGCGTCGGACGACTGGGCACGCGCGGCGCTTTGGTGACGGATCTCGAGCGCGGATACGTTTGCACTGTGGGCGCGTGGCTCCTGACCGCCCTGCTTTATCGCGATCCGATGACCAAGCACGACGCGCGGATGTCCGCGCGGCGGGCATTCTCGGCGCCAGAGCTGCGGGCGCTGGCCCAGCGCGCGGGCTGGACACAGGCGAGGCACCGCAGTTTCGCCTTCGCTCGCCAGGCCGTCTGGCTGGAGCCCTGATCAGCGCGCGGACGTTGCCACCGCCAGGTCCTCCCCGCGGAACTGCACGCCTTCGGCGCGGGCCAAGTCTTCGCCGGAGATCTGTTCGCGCAGGTTGAGACCGCATTCAGCGAGCCAAGCGGCGAGCGCGGCGGGCTCGATCGACCAGAGCAGCGGTTCGCCGCGGCGGCGCAGCGCTGCCTCCACCCAGCGCCCCAACCGGACATCGGCGCGCATGAACGAGAAGATCAGTTCCACTCCGGCACCGGGAATCCGCCCCAGACCGCGCAGGAATTCGCGCACCGCCTCGGACGGCAGATACATGAGGAGACCCTCGGCCACCACGACGATCGGCGCGGAGTCGCCTACTTCGGCCGGTAGCGTGTCGGCTTCGAAATGCCCCGGCCGGAGGTGGAGATTGGGCGGCTGCGCGATCCCGGCCCGCTCCATCGCACGCAGCTTGAAGCGTTGGCTCGCGGGATGATCGAATTCGATCCAGTCGACCCCTCCGAACTCGGGCGCGAGGCGTAGCGCGAGCGTGTCGAAGCCCGCGCCGGCCACCACGACCCGGCGCGTCCCGGCTTCCAGGGCGCGACGGACGCGGGCCTCGATCCAGCGCTTGCGATGCCAGAAGTGCTCGGCCATGCCGGGCCAAACCAGCGTCTCAGCGAGTCTCCAGGACCGGCGTCCTATGGCGGTCGAGAACCAGCGCGACAGGCGCCGGCCGCGCCGCGTCGTCTCGAGAAAGCGCTGCGAAAGCTCCCCTGCCCCGGGCGCCACGAGGTGCCGGCGCGACGCGTCGTGCGCCAGCATCACCGTCGCCAAGGCAATCAGCAGTGCTGTCTCGCTGGGCCGGTCCTCCCTCATTTCGCCGAAGCGCGGCCGTTCGAACTCGCGCCTCAGCCCGGCAAGACAAATGTTTCCAGGCGCTTTTTCACATCCTGGATGAAAGCGGCGGCACCGGCTCCGTTCACGATGCGGTGATCGAAGGTCAGGCTGAGCGTGACCACTTCCTGCGGCACCGGCCAGGAGCCATCGCCTTCGGGCTGCATTTCCCAGTGCGCCTCGCCAATGAAAAGCGTGCCAACGGCCGGCGGCACGAGAATCGGCGTGCCGTGCCGGACGCCGAACCCGCCCAGGCTGGTCAGGATGACCGGAGCCTTGATCTCCGCGTGGATGCGGCCATTGCGGGCCTCGTCGATGGCGAACGCGTAGGCCTTGGAGAAGTCGTCCCAGCTGAGCTGCGCGACCTCCGGGATGACCGCAGTGACGAGTCGGTCGCCATCGAGCGCGACGGCCAGGCCGAGATCGAACGCCTCGTTCTGGCGAATCGTGTCGTCGGCCAACAGCTCGCGCCGGAAGCTCTCGTGCCCGGCCACCGCCCGCACGATGCACCACGCCGCGATGAGGGACGGCGTCACATTGGAACCCCGCGCCTTCGACTGGCGACGGGCCTGGCGCACATTCTCGAAGCGGGCCTGGACCGAGCAGGAGACCGGGACGACTCCCACCAACCGGCGCGTGATGGCCGGCGAAAGGGCCGGCTGCGGTCCGGTGGGCGTCTTCGGCTTGTGCACCTCCGGCGCGCCTTCGCCACCGCCTGCAGCGGCATTGTGGCCCCAGGCGCCGGGATCGGCGGCCAGGATCGTACCCAGCGGACTGCCGATCTCGACGCTGTCGCCGATGGCCACGAGCCAATTTTGGAGTTCGCCCGCGCCGCTCGCCTCGACCGGGTAGACCGCCTTGTCGGTCTCGAGTTCGCAGAGCGGCTCGTCGGCCTTGATCTTCTCGCCCGGTTTCTTGAGCAGCGCGACGATGCGCGCGGCGCGAATGCCCTCGCCCAGAATCGGAACCTTGAGCGTGACCGCGCCGCCCGCCGAGGCCTCGACCGGGGTCGCAGGAGCGGCTGCAGGCGCGGGGGCCGCAACCGTCGGAGCCGGAGCGGGCGCAGACTCGCGGGCCTTCTCCATCTGGCCCTGCAGCGACGTCGCCGCTGCCGCCGGCGGAGGCAGAAGCAGGTCGCCGAGCACCTTGCGCTTGGCCTCGGCGATGTGGGCCGGTTCGCCCTCTTCCTTCTTGCGGCCGCTCTCGTCTTTCAAGACGCCGGCGTCGGAGGCGATGCAGGCGCGGATGGCCGCCGCTACCCGCTCGGCATCAGGCAGCGCTGCGAACTCGATGATCGGATTGTAGCCAATCATGACGTTCCCCTTGCTGACCAGGGCCGGGGGCGCCTTCATCCGCGCGAAGACGCTCGGGTCGCTCATCAGCGTCGAGATGATCATCTGCCCGACGCTGCAATTTTCGGTGTCCTCCTGCACCACGACCAGGCGGCCGGTGCGGCGGACGGAGTCGGCGAGCGCCTCGCGGTCCCACGGCACGATGCTGCGCAGGTCGAAGAAATCGGCGCTCGCCTCGCAGGTCACGTCACGCATCGCCATCGTGCAGACCTCCACGGTGTTGCCCCAGCCGACCAGCGTGACGTCTGCGCCTGCCGCGATGTGGCGGGCTTTGCCGAACGGGACGCCGCGCACCGGCAGCTCGCATTGCTGCTCGACCCAAAGCAGGTGTTTCGGCAGCAGGATGATGGTCGGGTCTTCAGCGCGCAGACCGCTCCAGAGGTAGCCAGCGGCATCTTCGGCGGTGCTCGGCATGACCACGCGAATACCAGGATGATGCGCCAGCTGCGCCTCGTTCGTCTGACTGTGCCAAAGCGAACCGCCCGGGAGATAGGCGCCGCACGGCGCGTAGAGCACGGCCGGACATTTCCACTCGCCGGCCGAGCGCCAGCGCAGCGTGGACCAGTTGGTCACGAGCTGATTCCAACCCGGAGAGATGAAGTCGATGAACTGCAGCTCGAAGAGCGGCCGCTTGCCGTAGCTGGCCAGACCCGCGGCGACGCCAAGAATGGTCGATTCGGCCAGGGGCGAATTGTGCACGCGGGCCGGGAAATCCTTGCTCAGTCCCTTCGTGAGACGGAAGACGCCGCCCTTCGGATCCTCGATGTCCTGGCCGAAGAGCACGGCCTGCGGCTCCCGTTCGAGTGCCGTGCGCAGGGTCAGGTTGACCGTGTCGCCCATGCGGTACTTGCCCGGGGGTAGGACCGATTCATTGCTCGGCACCGGAGCATCACCGAACACCTCGTTCTGCAGGTCCTCCGCCAGCGGGTCGGCCGCGCGCTCGGCCTCGGCGTAGGCCTTCCGCACGCGTTCCTTCACTTCCTGGTCGAGCGCTTCGTACTCACCTTGGGTGAAATGGCCGGCCGCGATCATCTCGTCCCGCAGGCGGGCAATTGGGTCGCCCTTCTCGAGCGTGGCCATTTCCTCGGCCGAGCGATAGAGCTTCTGGTCATCCGAACTGGTGTGGCTGGAGAGACGCTCCATGCGGATCCAGAGGAAGGCCGGACCGCGGCGCGCGCGCAGGTGCTCGATCGCATCGGCGCAGGCCGAAAGCATGTCGTTCACGTCCGAGCCGTCGACCTGCCGCCAGTCGTCGGGCGAGAGCGCGCCGATGACCAGCGGGTTGATCTTTCGCGTGCGGCTGGAGATGCCAAAGCCGTTATCCTCGACCACGAACAGCACCGGCAAGAGACGCTCACGGGCGAAGCAAACCGCCTCGTAGAAGTCACCCTGACGCGTGGCTGCATCGCCGATGCTGGTCACACAGAACGAATCCTTGCCGTCCATCTGCATGCCCCAGGCCATTCCGCAGGCCGGTAGAAGCTGCGCGCCCGTCGGCGTCGAGACGCTCCACAGACCGAACTTCTTGTACGTCCCGTGCGCCGGCATCTGGCGACCGCCGGTGCTCGATTCCCGCTTGGCGAAATAGTCGAGCGCCAGTTCCCGGGTGGTCACGCCGCGCCCAATGAGGAACGAGCGGTCGCGATAGTACATGCTGGCCATGTCGTCCGGCCCCATCATGGCGCCGAGCACAGCCATGCACTCGTGGCCCATGCCCGAGACATGGAAATGCCCCTTCCCCTGGCGGTTCAGGCTCTCCTGGCGGAGGTCGCCGTGGCGGCTCTCCAGCATGAGCGTGAGGATGTGGCGCTGCTGCTCCGGCGTGAGGAGGGATTCCTCCGGGAGAGCGGTGGGTTCGGCGACGGCGGACGAAGTGACAGTCATAGGGTCCAGGCGGGCGGACGTTTCTCGAGAAAGGCGGCAGCACCCTCGCGGGCTTCAGCGGAATCGCGGGCGGTGCGATGCAGATCGAGTGCGATCTGCGTCTCCTCTTCCAGCGAGCGAGGATGAAGAGCGTGGAGCAGGTGTTTGGTGGCCTTGATTGCCTCCGGACCGCCCTGTGCGGCTTGCGCAGCGATCTGCGCCACGGCGGGCAGCACCTCGGCTTGGGTCGGAACGACGCGATTGACCAAGCCCATCTGCCCCGCGCGCTCGGCGCTGACGAGATCGGCCCCGAGCAGCAACTCCCGCACATCGCGCTCGGAAATCTGCCGGCGCAGGAAGACCGAGACCAGCGCGGCGACCAGCCCACGGCGCACCTCCGGATAGCCTATCCTGGCCGGTGCGGCCATGACCGCAAAGTCGCAGGCCGCGACGAGACCGGCCCCGCCCGCCACCGCGTGGCCCTCGACGGCGGCGATCGTCACGAGCGGGCAGTTGGACAGAGCCAGCAACACGGCGCGCACGGCCTCCGCGGTCTCGTGGGGCACCCCGGCCGTGGCCGCCAAATCCATGCCGGAACAAAAGGCCGGTCCATTGCCGCGCAGGATCACGGCGCGCGCACTCCCTGTCGTTCCTTCCTTCTCGATGGCCTCCCGGAGGGCCTGCAGCAGCGGCAGATCGAGCGCATTGCGCTTCTCGGGCCGGTTCAGCACCAGGGTCACGGTGCGGGCGGCATCATGGCGTTCGATCAATAGCGGCTGCTCCATCGGCGAAAAAATCGGAAGGCTTCGGGCAAAGCCGCGGTTCGCGCGGCGCTCGAAGCGAAAGGCTCATGCGCACGGGGGGCGCGCCGAGTGCCGGAGGCTACCGCCGCGCCCCCGAGCGGCAAACGAAAAGTAGGCTCACGGCCGACGGGAATGTCGCAAGGCGGGTTGAACGCGGAGCCCGCACGTCGAGACTAACGCCCAGCACGATGTCCCCGGCCCACCCGACGACCCTCTCTCTCGGCGAGCCCGTGCATGCGCGCGTGGCCGAGGCCCGTCGCCGCCTCGTGCTGGCCCTGGCAGCCGAATGGCTCGGACGCGGACTGCTGGTCGGGGCGAGCGCGATGCTGGCTGCGGGAGCCATCCGCTGGTTCGCCGGGCACGCCCCGCTCGATCGCCTCCTGCTGGCCGCCGGGTTCGCGGCCTTCGTCGGGGTCGCGCTCTATGGGCTGATCCGCAGCTTTCCCTCCGCGCAGCGCGCCGCTGCGGTGCTCGACGCCGCCGCGGGCGCACGCGACCGCTTCAGCACCGCGCTCGCCTTCGAGGCCGACGCGAACTCGGATCGCTGGAAGCGTTATGCCCTGGAAGAATGCGCCGAGTTCGCACGCGCGGTCGAACCCGCCCGCTTCCTGCCGCTGCGCGCACCTTGGTTCGCACTCTGGGCCCTGGCGCCTTTGCTCTTTCTGGGCCTGCTTCAGTTGCTGCACGAATCGACCGAGCGCGACCGCCGGCCTACTGCAGCCGAGACGCAGGCGGCGCAGGATTCCGCCCGCGCGCTGCAACAGCTGGCGGACCTCGCCGCCGAGGCCGCGGACGAACAGCGTGACGAGGCCCTGGCCCAGGCCGCGGACTTGCTCCAGCAGCGCGCCGCGCGACTGCAGGAACGCGCAGGCCGAGAGCGCGACGCGGCCGAACTGACCCGCCGGGAAATGGCGAACCTGGCCGAGATGCTGCGCGAACTGCGCGAACAGGCGGGTCGTCCACAGGCCTCGGCCGATGAGCTGGCCGCGCTCGCCGACGCTCTCTCGCGCCAGGAAAGCACGCGCTCCGCGGCCGAGGCAATCCGCTCCGGCAATGCTGCCGAAGCCGGCAAACAGCTGGAGGAATTGCTGCGCCGGATGAAGGAGCGCGGCGATGCGGCCCGTCAAATGCAGGACATCGCGCGCTCGATGCAGGAGCCGGCCGGGCGCTTAACGGAGAAGCAGAAGAGCGAAATCGCCCAGCAGATGCAGCAGGCCGCCCAGGCCGCCCAGGCCGGCCGCAGCGAGCGCATGCAGCAACTGCTGCAACGCCTGGCTGAGCTGTTGAAGCAGCAGCCCAAGCGGAAGGGCGAAGGCCAACCGCAGTCGCAAGCCGGCGCCTCGGGTCAGGGCAAGCCGCAGCCCCTGACGGAGCAATCGCTGGAGCAGCTCATCAAGGCACTCGAGCAGATGAAGAAAGGCGGCTCCCCGCAGGATGCAACCGGGAAGGCGCAGCAGGGCATGATGCGGCTGCAGATTCCGCAGCCCGGCAATGGCCAGCAGAAATCCGGCGGGCAGGGTCAGGAGAACGCCGACTCCCTCGCAAGCGGAAATCCCGGCGGGGAGAAGGACGCCGGCACGAGCAAACGTTTGTTCGACGACAAGCCTGCTGCGCTGGAGACACCCGGCGCCGCGACCAAGATCGAGGGGGCCCTTGGCGACGGAGCTTCGCTGCAGGAGTTTCTGGCCGCGCCCGGCGGCGCCGGCGAGGCGACGCGGAAGTATCGTGAGCTCTACGATGCCATGGCCCCGGCCGCGCAAGAGGCGATCGAGCAGGAACGCATTCCCATCGGAGCGCGCCGAACGGTGAAGCGCTACTTCGAGTCCATCCGGCCGAAGGAGTGACCTCCAGCAGCGTCTCACACTTCAGCTTCGTCCCGACGCCAGACCCACTCTTTTCCCCTGCTCCTCCCTCTCTTCGCGACTTCGCGCGAGCCCGCTTGCCCATCCGCTCCTCTCCCGCCATGGAACTCACACCCGCCAAGAAGACCTTCCCTCTCATTTCCCCGCGCGCCTGGGAGCATCCGGCTGATCGGGCCGCGCTCAACGCGCTGCGCCGCGTTCCCGGCCTCGATGTCGCCATCCGCGTGCTCCTCGGCGAGACGATGGAGCGGTCGATCCGCCTGATGCACCTGGCCTCCGCGGTGCGGGTCGGCCCGCGGCAGTTTCCGCGCGTTTACGGCATCGCCCAGCAGGTCAACGGCATCTTCGGCGTGCCGGCCGAGCAGGACCCGGAGATCTTTGTCGCGCAGTCGCCATTCCTGAACGCCGGCGCGGTCGGCTGGAAGAAACCGTTCGTCGTCCTGCACAGCTCGCTGGTCGAATCGATCCGCGACGATGACGAACTCGCCGGCATCTACGCGCACGAACTCGGCCACATCCTCTCCGGCCACGTGCTCTACAAGACCCTGCTCGCGCTGCTCCTGCGCTTCTCGGTCTTCGCGCTCTCCGTGCCGTTGTCGGGCCTGGCGCTCACCGCGCTCGTGCTGGCGCTGCGGGAGTGGGACCGCAAGAGCGAGCTCTCAGCCGACCGCGCCGGACTGCTCGCCACGCAATCGCTCGAGGTCTCGCAGCGCACGCTCATGCGCCTCGCCGGCGGGACCGATCTCGAGCAGATGAACCTGGACGAATTCCGCCTCCAGGCCGCCGAGTACGCCGGGGCCGATCATCTGCTCGACCGCGCCTTCAAGGTGCTCAATCTGCTCAATCAAACGCACCCGTTCGCCGTCCTCCGCCTCGAGGAACTCCGGAAGTGGGCCGAGGGCGGAGACTATCAGAAGATCCTCGCGGGCGATTTCCCCACCGGCCGACCCGAGGAACCGGACCTGACCGACGACGTGAAGGATGCCGGCGAATCCTACAAAGCCCAGTGGGACGCCTCGCGTGAAGCCGTGAAAGAGTCCTTCGAGGAGATCGGCAAACGCGTGCGCGACGCCGCCAGCGGCGCCGGCCAGCTCTTCAAGGACGTATTTCGGAAGAAGGACGACAAGGACGGCGAGTAGTACGCGCTATCGCTTTGCCTAGAACACCGACCACCCCGTGCGCGTCGTGAAGCGATCCAGCGCCTCGACGCCCGCGACGGAGTTGCCGCTGCGGTCGAGCTCCGGGCCCCAGACGCAGAGCGCGCAGCGGCCGGGAATGACCGCAACGATGCCGCCGCCGACCCCGCTCTTGCCGGGCAGGCCGACGCGGTAGGCGAAATCGCCGGCGGCATCATACGTGCCGCAGGTGAGCATGACCGCATTCATCCGCTTGGCCTCGCTCCGGCTGAAGAAGCGACGCCCGTCGGCGCGCAGGCCGTGCCGCGCGAGAAAGAGCGTGGCGCGGGCCAGTTCACCGCAGTGCATGCGCAGGGCACATTGCCGGAAATAGTGGTCCAAGACGACGTCGACGTCGTTTTCGAGATTGCGGCAACTGGCCAGGAAATGCGCCAGCGCCGCATTCCGGTGCCCATGTTCGCGCTCGGAGCGGGCGACCTCCGGATCGGCGTCGATTCCCGCGCTGCCGGCTTCCGCGCGGAGGAAGTCGCGCAGCGCGCCGAAGGCATCGCCGGTCTGGGTCAACAGGCGGTCGGTCACGACCAACGCGCCTGCATTGATGAAGGGATTCCGCGGAATGCCCTTCTCGTACTCGAGCTGCACGAGGGAGTTGAACGGGTTACCCGAGGGCTCGCGCCCGACGCGCCGCCAGAGCGCGTCGCCCTCGGCCGCCAACACCAGCGCGAGGGTGAAGACCTTCGTCACGCTCTGCACCGAGAAGGGCGTCTGCCAGTCGCCGGTCCCGAAGACTTCGCCTTCCACCGTGGCCAGGGCCATGCCGAATTGGCCGCCAGGCACGCGGGCAAGGGCTGGGATGTAGTCGGCCACCTTGCCCTGACCGAGGAAGGGACGGACTTCGGAAGCGATCTCGTCGAGCAGCTGCTGGTAGTTCATGCCGGGGGCGGGAGACCGTCGACACGCGGGGGGCGCGCCGAGGGGCCGCCAGCTTCGACGCCCCGCCCGGGAATTCGAGCCGGAATTTGGAGCTCGTCGGCCGCGCCTCGCGCGACCCGAGGGCTCACTTCCGGTAAGATTCGACCACCAATTCGCTGAGATACTTGTCCGGATCGTCGATGGCGGCGGCTGGCAGCTCGAACTGGCTGCGGCCGGTGTTCTTCTGGATCAGCGTAAGTCCAAACTGATAGTCCTTGAACAGCTTCTCGCAGACCACACGCAGGCTCAAATTTTCGCGCCGCGAGCGAGCCACCAGCGCGGCCCGGGCAGCCTGCTCGAATTTCAACTCTACGCCGAAGCGCTGGCTGAACTCCTGCGCGAACTCGTCGGCCTCGACGGCCAGCAGCGCATCCAGCCGTTGCTGGCCTTCCGCCAGCAGGCGCTGCAGCGCGGAGCGCGGATCGGCCAGCAGCGCGGCATCGATGACGAACTCTTCCGTGCCCGAGCCCGGCAGCTCGAACTGGAAATCGCGCAGGAGGCGCTCGCAAACTGTCGAGAGTCCCCGCGCACCGGTGCCCTCGCCTTCGGCCCGCCGGGCGATCTCGCGCATTGCATCCTCGGTGAAGCGGGTGCGAATGCCATAGGCCGCAAAAGAGCGCTCGTACTGGCGCAGCAAGCTGCCTTCGGAGCGTTGCAGGATCTCGTAGAGATCGTCGGCGTGCAGCTGCTGGCAAAAGACCCGCACGGGCAGACGGCCGATAAACTCGGGCTCGAAGCCGTAGTCGACGAAATCGCGCGTCGTGACCTCGGCGAAGATCTCCGCCTCGGTAAAATCCTCTGGCCGCCGAGTGCGCGCCGCGCCGAATCCCAGCGCGCTTTGTTTCAATCGCCGGGCGACCCGCTCCTTCAATCCGCTGAACGCGCCGCTCACGATGAAGAGGATGTTGCGGGTGTTGATGCTCTCGCGCTTGGGCTTGCCGCCGCGCTGCATTTCCATGACAGCCTGGATCTGGCCCTGCATGTCCATGGGACTGCGCACGGCCACCTCCGTCTCCTCCATGAGCTTGAGCAGCGTGGTCTGCACGCCGCGACCGCTCACGTCTCGTCCGCCGGCGAGGTTCGAAGCGCCCGCGATTTTGTCGATCTCGTCCAGGTAGATGATGCCGTATTGCGCCAGTTCGACATCGCCGTCCGCCCTGCGCACGAGATCGCGCACCAAGTCGTCGACGTCACCGCCGACATAGCCGGTTTCGCTGAACTTGGTGGCATCGGCCTTCACGAAGGGCACGCCGATGAGCTCGGCGACATGCTTCACCAGGTACGTCTTTCCCACGCCCGTCGGCCCCAGCAGGATCACGTTCTGCTTGGCGTATTCGAGCTTGGGCGCGTCGCCGCCCTTTTCCTCAGCCGCGCGCAACGCCCGGATGTGGTTGTAGTGATCGCAAATCGCCACCGAGAGGACCTTCTTGGCCTCGTCCTGGCGGATAACGAAACGATCGAGATGGGCCTTAATGTCGCGGGGCCGGTAGTGGAAGGCGAAGGGCGAATTCTCCGGACCGCCCGACGACGAAACTTCGTCCCCGGCATCCTGCGGCGCCGAGACGGGCGCGGCGTGAAGATTCACCTTGTCGCCGAACTGCTGCCGCATGAATTCGGAAAGCTTGCGCTGCAGCTCGTCGGGCGTGGGCAGGGACTTGTCGCTCATCGCGCGCAATCTCCCGCACCGACTGCGGCTGACAACCGGTGTGACGCAGCCGCCCGCGACCGCGTTTGAAAAATACAGAAAGCGTCGCATCGTCCTCTTCACGCGCATCCGGCGTCCGACCTTGAGTTCCGTTTTTCCCCAGCGTCAGCGCGGTTTCACGCTCCTCGAGTTGGTCGTGGTCATCGCCCTCATCATGCTCCTGCTGGCGCTGGCGGTGCCGGCAGTCGACGGCATCTTTGCCAGCGGCAAGCTCCAGAAGACGCTCGACACCTTCGACGAGTTCGTCACCGGGGTGCGCGAGCAGGCTGTGAGTGAGCAGCGCACGTTGATCATCGTGTGGAAGAAGAAGGAAATGGTCGTCCTGCCCGATGGCTTGGTGAACGATCCCGACGCCGAGCCGCTGAAGACGTTCACGCCCGGCGACGCGCAGACTTACAACTTCTTCCCCAAGGCCTCGCTGGAGAAGAACCCCGCCGCGGAGTGGACGTTCTGGGCGAACGGCACCTGCGAGCCCGCGGAGGTCAGTTATGCCGGGGATTCGGGGACGTGGACGGTTTCCTACTCCGCGCTCGCTGGACGCCGACGCATTCTCTCGTTCCTGGCAAAATGAAGACGCGCTCTCTCCGGCATCGTGCGAACTCCCGAGCAAAACGCGGAGGCTTTCTGCTGCTCGAGATCATGGTGGCGGTCGGAATATTCTCGCTCGGCGTGCTTGCCCTGGGGAAAGCGATGATGGACTGCGTCAGCGCGCAGAAGCTTCGGGCCGACAGCGAACGCGCCCGGCTCGCGCTGGAGAATCGGATGCTGGAGATCCAGGCCAATCCGGCCATGCCGGACGACTACAAGAAGCGCAAACTCACGGGCGCCTTCGAGGGACTGAGCATCATCGAGCGTCGCACCGCCCTGCAGTTGAAGAATGAGGACGGCGCGGTCCTCGGCGGACTGAATCAGATCGATCTGACGGTGGAATGGAGCGACGGCGGCGACCGACTGCTGACGCGGACCATCTCCTTCTATCTGACCCGCGGATCATGAAAACCCGGTCGACCGCAGCAGAGCGCCTGAGCGCCTTCACCCTGCTCGAGGTGGTGGTGGCCGTGGCCATCGTCTCGCTCATCACTGTCAGCATCTACGGGTTTGTGGAAGGCACGCTGAACGCCGCCCGGGCCACGGAAGACACGTCGGAGCGACGGGCGGAGGTGATCGGCTTCAACCGTTTCGTGCAGAGCCAGTTCAGCAGCCTGCCGCTTAAGCTGCCGGGCTCCGCGCAGGTCGTGGCCGGCAAGACCGGCCGCAGCGGCAGCGCGGGCCGGGCCGATGCGGTCTCCTGGATCGCCCTGCCCGGCAGCGGCATCCTGGCCCGGCGGGCCGAGGGTGTCTTCGTGGCCACGCTCGAGATGCTGCCTTCGGTCAACGACAAGACGAGGTACGCGATCTATCTCTCGCGCTCTGTCTTCGAACCGGATCGGCCGGTCAGCGCCCCCTCGTCGCGCGTCCTGCTGCTCGACAACACCAGCCATTTCGAAATCGCTTTCTACGACGCGCGCATCAACAACTGGGTCGATGAGTGGCGCGACGCCGCCGCCCTGCCGGATCTGGTACGCTTTCGCGTCGGCTCGGCCGCGGGCGATCACGAAGTCATTGCCCGGCTGCCCTACAAGACTCAGCGATGAAACGCGTCCTGCCCTTGGCGCGCGAGCGCGGCTCCGCCCTGCTGATCGTCCTTTGGGCGCTCATGCTGCTCACGTTTGTCATCCTCGGGTTGGCACGACAGGTGTCGCGAGACTTGGAGATTCAGGCCGAGGACAACAACTCCCTCGAAGCGCGGGCCCTCGCCTACAGCGGCGCCCAGATCGCCTTGCACCCGTCGGTGACCGAGAAGACGCCGGCCCTGATGCAGGAATTCGAAGGCCAGCGCGGCTTCAAGGCCGCCCTCAAAGGCGAGGGCGGACGACTGAACCTGAATTGGATCGTGGCGGGCGAGGACCAGAAAAAGATCGAGATCCTGAAGACCTATCTGGCCAATCGTGGTCTGACGTTTTCCCAACGCGAGGCTTTCGTGGATTGTCTGATGGACTGGGTCGACCCCGACAACGAGCGGCGTCTGAACGGCAACGAGTTGCCCGTCCGGGGACCCATCTCCAACCAACCGCTGCAGGATCTGTCCGAACTCAAGCTCATCCCCGCCTGCGATCCGCTCACCTCGCAGGCCGACTGGGACAAGGACTTTTCGGTGCTCAGTCAGGGGCCCATCGACCTGCAGTGGGCCAGTCTGGAAGTCCTGGCCGCCATTCCCGGGGTCGGCGAAGCGCGGGCGCGGGCTCTGATCCAATTCCGGGCCGGACCGGACGGGGAAGAGGGCACGTCCGATGACCGGAAGATCAAGGACAAGGCTGAGGCCCAGCGGCTCCTCGGTCTTTCCCAGCGCGACTTCGAAGCGCTCGGCAGCCTTCTCTCGTTGAACGACCCCACCATTCGCGTTATTAGCGAAGGGCGGTCTGCCGCCGTCACCCGCCGGATCGAGGCGGTGGTGGTGAAACAAGGCAACAACCCGCAGATCCTGCAGTGGAAAGAGTATTGAACACCGTTCCTCCCGCCCCCAAAGCGGTGACCCTCGCTCCTGCCGCCGAGGCGGGCGCCTGGGTCGTGATTCCAAGCGAAGGCGGCACGAGCGAGCGTTTCGGCAGTCTGTCGGAAGCCGCTGCGCAGGTGTCCGCCCTCGGCGCCGAAGTCACTCTCTGTCTCCCCTCGGCCATCTGCGTCGTGCAGCGGGTCGCCCTGCCGTCCGGAGATGCCGCCGAGGTGCGCGAAATGGCGCTGCTGCAGGTGGAAAAGCTGCTCCCGTTCGGACTCGAGGCCGGTGAGGTCGCCATCTCACCCGTCTGGACCGACGCGGAATCGTCGGAAGTGGCCGCCCTTGCCGCATCGCACGAGCAACTCGAGGCGGTGGCCGCCCCCCTGACGGAGCGGCGCTGCTGGCCGGTCCGCGTGCTCGGCAATGCCCAGCGTCTGGCCGGGCGGGCGCCGAAACAGGGAACTGCGCTGCTTTTCTTCGAGGAGCACGGCGAACCGTGCCTGGTGCTGATCGAAAACGGCATCGCCACCTTCACCCAGCCGCTCCTCGGGCGCGACGGGGAATCCGTCGCGGCCGAGATCCCCGGCGTGCTGCTCTCCGCCGAGCTGGCGGGTGTGCGCCTGCCGGCGACGACTGTACTGCTCGATGAACGGTGGTCTTCCTTGCAGGCCCAGCTCGGGACGATCACTGACGCTCCGGTGGAACTGGTCAATTTCGAGCAACAGCCCGCGGGAGAACTCGGCGGTGACCTGCAGCCGGCCAGCTGGAAGGAGGCGGTCGCTTCCACGGCCAACCGGCAGAAGGTCCAGCGCGCCCTGCTCATCGCGGCGGCCTGCTACCTCGCCTTGCTGGCCATCGGCTGGGTCTACGCGGGGGTGCTGCGCTACCAGATTGCCGTACTCGACGGGAAGACGAACCTGCGGACGCCGAAGGTCGCCGAAGTCACCGGCATCCGCCAGAAATGGACCACGCTGGCTCCGGCGATCGACCAGCGGCTGTACCTCCTCGAGATGCTGATGCAGGTTTGCGAGAGCCGGCCTTCGCGCGACTTGTACATCACCGCCTTCGATCAATCGAGCCGTGAGATCCTGATCCAGGGCGAAGCCCCGTCGCCGCTGATTGCGGCCGATCTCAACGAACGCCTCAAGGCCCGCCCCGAACTCGCCGGGCTGAAGTTCCAACCCGAACCGCCCCAGCTGTTGGCCAATGGCCGGGCGCGCTTCCGGATCAGCGTCTCTCTCCTATGAACGCCGCGCTCCTCCTCGATCCCTCGCGCTGGCGGATGCCGGCCTTCTTCGAGCGGCTCACGCCGCGCGAGCGTCGTCTGCTGCTCCTGGTCGGCGGCGCGATCTTCCTGGTCGTGAACTTCGCCCTGATCCGGGGTCTGCTGGTGACCTTGAAGAACCTCAACATGCAGAAGCAGGCGAAGACCGTCCTGCTGAACACCCAGCGCACCTTGCTGGAGGAGGCTGAGATGTGGAAAGCGCGCGATGCCTGGCTGAAGCAAAAGCAGCCAGCCATGACGAAGAGCCGGGATCTGGCCAACGTCGATCTGCTCAACGACCTCGAAAAAGCCACGCGCGACAACGGTTTGCTGCTGGAGAATCCTCCGGTCATCAACCCGCCCGAGAACGCCCCCTCCGGTGCGCCCTATAAGTCGGTTTCCGTGAGCATCGATACCAAGGGCACCTGGAACGCGCTGGTCCGGTTTCTCCATACCGTGCAGCAGCCGGAAAATTTCGTCGTTTTCGAAAGCGCCACCATTCAAAGCGACCCGACCGACGCTGCCCTCTTGCGCGGCAAGTTCCGCGTGGCGAAATGGTATCAGCCGTAGGCCATGCCGTCTTTCCCGCCCCATCCCGTTCTCGCCCGCCTCGCCGCTCCGCTGGCGCTCGCCACGGTGGCTGGGCTGGGCTGGTCGCTGCTGCCGGCGGCGGCCCCGGGTGACGCCGTGCCGGTGACTCAGCCGATTTCCCGGTATCAGAAGATCATCGACGACTCGCCCTTCCGGAAACCGACCGAAGCGGCTCCGGTCGCCACGCCGCCGCCCAAACAGCCGGGCTTCGCCGAGGATCTCTTCGTCGGCGGAGTGATGACGCTCGGCGACAAGAACGTAGTGCAGATCGTGCAGCGGAGCGACAGCCAGCGCTTCGCCATCGCCACCGGCGAGGACAATCCGCAGGGGCTGACGCTGGTGAACATTCAGTATGGCGACGGTTTTCAGCAGACCCGCGTCACGGTGAAGAAGGGCAACGAGTTCGGCGTGCTGATGTTCGATCAGAATGCAGTCGCGTCCCGCCCTGCCGCTCCCGTGCGCCTGCCCGGACCCGGTGCCGCGCCGACTCCCAATGCGCTTCCGCCGGGCGTCCGACCGAACAACGGCTTCACGCCCCCGAGCGGAAATCGCCCGGGGCCTGGGCCGACGCCCCCACCGTCAATCGTGCAGCAGCAGCAACAGCTGCAACAACAGCAACTGCTCCAGCAGCAGATGCAGCAGCAGCAGGGCATTCCGGGTCTGCCGGTTCCCGGCGGAACGTCGAATGGCGCCGCCGAGCCCCCGCGCGGCCGTCCCCGCCCGCTGATCAAGGCCGACCCGAACGCCCAGCCTACGCCGCCACCTGCGCAGCGCGTGCTGCCGGGGCGCGCCGAAGTGCAGGATTGAAAGTCGAGCGGGTGCGCTGGCTGAATCCCCCGCTCCGATGTCACGGCCAGCCGCCCGCGCTCTGCTCGCCCAGATCGCGCTCTGGACGCTCTTCGGTGCGGTGCACGGGCTGCAGGTGCGCTTTGGCTATGTGCTGATTCAGAGCGAGCCGATCCAGACGAAATATCCCGTCTGGCTGTTCCTGGTTTGGTACGTCCTGCGCTACTGGGCGTGGGGACTGCTCGCTCCGCTGGTCGCCGCCTTGGTGGAACGTGTGCCTCCCGGTCCCGATGCAGCGGCGAGCCTGCGTGCGAGTCTTGTTTACCTCGGGCTCGCCCCGGTTTTCATCCTCGTGCACGACGCGATCGCGGCGCTTTTCCTGAGCCTGCCGCTCGTGAATCCCGACGGCGACACCTTTGCCCAGAATCTTCGCTTCGGTTTGGGGGTGCTGCCGGTCTATTCATTTCTCACCTACGCCGCGTTGGTGATCTTCTTCGCCGGCCGCCACATGCAGCGAGCGCTCCGCGCCGAGGAACAGCGTGCCGCTCTGCTGCGCACCACGGCCGCTGAGGCGGAGCTGCGTGCCCTGCAGGCGCAATTGGAACCGCACTTTTTGTTCAACTCTCTTCACGCGGTCAGCGGCTTGGTCCTCACGCAGCCAAAGGCCGCGCTCGAAATGTTGGACCGCATCGGAGCATTCCTGCGCCATTCGCTCGACCGCACCCCGACCCCTCTGCATCCGCTGCAGGAGGAATTGCGCAGCTTGGAACTGTATCTTGCCATCGAACAGGTGCGGTTCGGCGAGCGGCTGCGGGTACGATTCGACATCGACCCAGCCACGCGGGACCTGCCGATTCCGTCACAACTCCTGCAGCCCCTGGTTGAGAACGCCCTCCGCCATGGCCTGGCGCCGATCGCCCGTCCCGGTTTGCTGCAGGTGCGCTCGCGCCGAGGAGCCAGTGATTGGGTGATCGAGATCGAGGACAACGGACGGGGCCTGGCGCCGCATGCCAAGGAGGGGATTGGATTGCAGAACACGCGCGGCCGCCTCGCCGCCGCCGGTGAATCCGCCGCCCAGCTCCTCCTCGCCCCGGTTTCAGGTGGGGGCACCCAGGTCACTCTGCGCCTGCCTCTGCCCGATCGCGACGCTGGGGCGGACGCCACGACAGCTCGAACCAAGCAGGGGCAGCCACCACAACCGGTCTGGTCAACGCCATGAACTCCGCAGGCCGTCCCTGGCGCGTGGTGGTTGTCGACGATGAACCGCACGCACGCGACCTGCTGGCCGCTCTGCTGGCGGAACACCCGGATTTCGCGCTCGTCGGTACCTGCGGCGATGGCCGCAGCGCACTCGACCGCGTCGAGGAGACCAGCCCGGACCTTCTCTTTCTGGACGTGCAGATGCCCGAACTCGACGGCTTCGAGGTCGTCGCGGCTCTGGACGAATGTTCTCCGCCCCTCGTGGTGTTCGTGACTGCATTCGATCGGCACGCGGTGCGAGCCTTCGAGGTGCACGCGCTCGACTACCTGCTCAAGCCGTTCGGCCCGGATCGTTTTCTGCGCGCCCTCGAACGCGCGCGGGCGGTCCTGGCAGATGCACCTCTGCGGTGCGACCTGTGGACCCGCTCCCGTGCGCTGGCTTTGCACGCCCCCGGGGCAAGCTCCTATTTGCAGCGCTTGCTCCTGCGGGAGAGCGGCCGAGTCTTCATTCGGGCGGTCTCCGAACTGGACTTTGTCGAATCGGAGGGCAACTACCTCCGCCTCCACTTCGGGGCAGACTCGCATCTGCAGCGCGAGAAACTCGGCCTGCTGGAGGAACGCCTCGACCCCGCGCGCTTCGCCCGCTGCCATCGGTCCTACCTGGTCAATCTGGACCGCGTTCGCGAACTTCGGCCCGCCTTTCACGGCAATCTCTCCATCGTGCTCCGAAGCGGGCGGGAGATCCCTCTGGGCCGACCCTACCGAGACAGCTTCGTGGGCCGCCTCGCCTTCTGATCGTCGTTTTCGTCCCGCCCGGCCGGCAGAATTTCCCGGCTGAGGCAGACATCGTCCCAAAGCGGAAGTCGGTTCGGCAGGCTGGTCGAGGCTCCGGCATGCAACTGCTCCAAGCCTGCGCGCTGGTCGCGCTCTGCCTCACCGCCGTCTTCCCCCTCTCGGCCCAAACCGATGGTTCTCTGGACACTTCGTTCAATGCCGCTGCTCCGCCCGGGACGTTGGTCCTCGCGCTGCTGCAGCAGCCCGACGGGCGCATCCTGACCGGCGGCACCTTCACTTCGATCAATGGAGTCCCGCGTCGCGGCTTGGCACGACTACACCCGGACGGCTCGCTCGATGCCTCGTTCGACCCAGGCACCGTCGGCAATGACTTCGTCACCTCCATCGCGCGTCAGGTCGACGGAAAGATCCTCGCCACCGGCACCGGCCTGCAGTTCGGGAGCGGTACCACCGGGCTCGTCCGTCTGCTGGCCGACGGCTCCATCGATCCAAGCTTTCGCGCCGACACCGCGGGCGGAGCCGCCTATCGGGTCGTACTCGATCCGGCAGGACGCATCTACCTCGCGGGCGACTTCAGCACGGTGAATGGTCTGGTGCGCCGCAATGTGGCCCGGCTGCTGCCGGATGGGACGGTCGACACAACCTTCAATCCCGGCTCGGGCGCCAGCGAGCAGCCCTTTGCAGTCTTCGGCCTGACCTTGCAGGGAGACGGCAAATTGCTCGTCGTCGGCGCCTTCTCTTCGTTCGGCGGCGCTCCCCGAGGGCATTTGGCACGGCTGCTCCCCGACGGTAGCCTCGATGCCTCCTTTGCCCTCGGGCCGGGGGCCGACGGAATGGTGAACGCCATCGTTCCCCTGCCGACGGGGAAACTCCTGCTTGTGGGCGACTTCGCCCGATTCGACGGCGTCCTGCGTCAAAGCGTGGCGCGACTGCTGCCCGACGGCTCGCTCGACCCAACGTTCGATGCGAGGGTCTCGGCCGGCGCCTTCGTCAATGCGGCCTTCTGTCAGGCCGATGGAGCATGCGTCATTGCGGGTCAGTTCACCACGGTGGGCGGAACGTCTCGGAATGGCCTCGCCAGACTGACGCCAGACGGCTCGCTCGACCAGAGTTTTACGCCCGGGTCCGGACTCGCGGGGCGCGCGGCCTACGCCTTGGCTCCGGGCACCGACGGACGATTGATGTTGGCCGGCAACTTCGCGTCCTACAACGGAACGCCGCGCGGTGCCCTGGCCCGGGTCTTCCATCTTGCGTCCATCCCTTCACTTCTGATCAACCTGTCCACTCGCGCGACAGTCGGAACCGGCGACCGCGTACTGATCGGAGGCTTTGTCGTGCAGGGAGCGGGCGCACGACGGGTGCTACTCCGGGTGCTCGGGCCTTCGTTGGGGGCCTTCGGCGTCACTCGGCCCCTGGCCGATCCATCACTGACACTCTTCGATGCGGCTGGGCGGGCCCTGGCGAGCAACGACTCCTGGCAGCAGAGTCAGGCGGCGGAAATCTCCGCCACCGGGCTCGCCCCGGGCGATCAGCGCGAATGTGCCTTGCTCGTCAGTCTTCCGTCCGGAGCGTATACGGCGGTGGTCCGCGGGGCCGGCGCAGAGACCGGGGTGGCGATCGTCGAAATCTACGATCTCGACTATCCGGCCGGGGGCGGCGCCTCGGCAGCGCATCTCGCCAACCTCAGCACTCGGGCGCGGGTGGAAAGCGGTGAGAATGTCGCCATCGGCGGTTTGGCCGTTCGCGGGACTCTGCCACGGCGGGTGCTCCTGCGCGCCCTTGGCCCGAGCCTGGCAGCATTCGGGGTGACGGAGCCCCTCCGCGATCCGGAGTTGACGGTCGTGGACGAAGCCGGGCGGACCATCGCGGCCAATGACAACTGGGCCACGACCCAGGCGGCAGCGATCGCCGCCACCGGACTCAGTCCCTCCCAAGCCAGCGAAAGCGCCATCCTGCTCGAACTGCCCGCCGGCAACTACACGGCCCTCGTGCGCAGCCACGATGGCACGCCGGGCATTGCGCTGATCGAGGCCTACGAGCTGCCCTAAGCAACTGCGCTTCAACCCTGGCGCAGCTCCGCGACCAGTCGTTTCACGATCTCCGCGCGCCGATCGAAAATCTGGCGGAAGGAATCGCCCTCGACCCACAGCGCGTAGAGGCGGGTGCCTCTCGGGGTCTCAACGCCACCCACGTGCCAGCCGACCCAGCGCTGCGTGCCCGGGATCGGTCCGCTCCCGGTTTTGCCGCGCCAGGCCCAGCCCTCCCCCTGCTCCAGGAGGATCGCCTCCTTGGTCAGGTCGATGCTGCGCGGCGACGCTCCCGGCAGTTCCTGCCGCCAGAACTTGCGCAGGAACGTCAGCTGTTGGGCCGCGCTCAGCCGGAGCGAGCTGCTGAGCCAGAACTTGTCCACTCCACCGCTGAGGTCGCGATTGCCGTAGTCGAATCGCGCCAGGAACGACTTGTAGCGTTCCTCCCCGACTTGCCGGGCGATCTCCTGGAAATACCAGACTGCAGAGCGCTTCATGGCGCTGCGCAGGTCGTGATCCTGCGCCCAGCCGGCGGGCCAGTCGGGCTGCGCCGGATTGCGGTTGGGATCGTACTTCAAGGTCCAGTCCAATCCGGTGACCACCCCGGTCTCGAGGCCGATGACCGCGTTGGGGATCTTGAACGTCGAGCAAGGCGGCAGCAGCCGCGCACAGCGACCGTCATCGGAACATTCGAGTTCGCCGCTTTTCACGTCGAGCGTGGCGACCAACACCGAGGCATCACGCTTGTATTCCTCCACCAGACCCGCCCGGGCAGCGGTGAGGAGCAGGAAACTGCCGAGAACGAGGCCGCGTACGAGCACCAGGAGCATGGAGAAATCAGGACCGGCCGCTCACCGACTGCAACGTCATGACACAAATCGCTCCCGTCCCGTGGGCGTGGACGGAATTCATCGGAACGCTCGAATTCCCCTCGCGCCCCGGCCGGGCTTGGCCAAGATTCGGAGCCCATGTTCGCTCATTACGAGATGAAGATCTTCTCCGGGTCGGCGCACCCGGAACTGGCCAAACGGATCTGCGAATCGATCTACCAGCCCCTCGGCAACGCCACGGTCATGCAGTTCGCCGACGGCGAGAGCAAGGTCCGGATCAACGAGGACATTCGCGGCCGCGACATCTTCATCGTGCAGCCGACCACCTCGCCGGCGAATCACCACATCATGGAGCTGTGCATCCTGGTCGACGCCATCCGGCGGGCCAGCGCGGCGCGCATCACGGCCGTCATCCCCTACTTCGGCTATGCCCGACAGGATCGCAAAGACCGCCCGCGGGTGCCGATCACGGCGAAACTGGTGGCAAATCTCCTGACCGCCGCCGGAGTGAACCGGGTGCTGACGATGGATCTGCACGCTCAGCAGATTCAGGGCTTCTTCGACATCCAGGTCGATCACCTCTACGCCCGCCCGGTCATGCTGCGGCACCTCCGCGCCAAGGCCAACATTCATCCGCTGGCTGTGGTCTCGCCCGACGTCGGCGGACTGAAGATGGCCGAAGCCTTTTCGCAGGCGCTCGGCTGCGGACTGGCAACGGTGGCCAAGCGCCGCAAGTCGGACACGGAAGTCGACCCGCTCTACCTCATCGGCGAGGTGGAGGGCAAAAACGTCTTCCTCGTCGATGACCTCACCTCGACCGCCGGCACACTGACCAGTGCGGCCCGCATCTGCAAGGCCCACGGCGCCAAGGAAGTTTTCGCCGGAGTCTCGCACGCGGTCCTGGGCGAGCTGGGTTACAGCCGGCTGGCGGAGAGCGAAATCACCGAACTGATCACGACCAACTCCACGCCGGTCGCGCCTCCGCCCGGCAGCAAGGTCGAGGTCCTCTGCGTCGCCTCGCTCCTCGGCGAAGCCATCAAACGCATCCACAACGACGAGTCGGTGAGTTCGCTCTTCGAATAATGGGTCGGCGCGTGCTCGGGTCAGTGCGCGCTCTTTCGAAAAGCGAAATTCCGGCTTTATTCCCCACCCGTGGCTCTCGTCTACGGCATTCTCCCCGCGCGCTGGGGCTCGACCCGCTTCCCGGGCAAGCCGCTGCATCGCATCGCCGGAAAGCCCCTCATCCAGCACGCCTGGGAATGTGCCCGGCGCTGTCAGCGTCTGGCCCGGGTGCTGATCGCGACCGATGACGATCGCATCGCTCGTGCCGCGCGCGACTTCGGGGCGGAGGTCGAGATGACCTCCAGCGCCCACCCGACCGGCACCGACCGGCTCGCGGAAGTCGCGGAGCGTCACCCCACCGCCACGCACTTCGTCAACATTCAGGGGGACGAGCCGCGCATCGCCCCCGAGTTGGTCGATCTCCTCGTGGCGGCCATGGAAGCCGATCCCGCGCTGCCCATGGCCACCAGCGCCACGCCACTCCCGGACCCGGCCGAGTGGTCGAATCCGAACTGCGTGAAGGTCGTGCTCGATCGCACCGGCCATGCGCTCTACTTCTCGCGCTCAGCCATTCCATTCCCCGGGCTTGCCGCAGCTGGCGCGGCGCTGCCGGTCCTCCGGCATCAGGGACTTTATGGCTACACCCGCGAGTTTCTGCTGCGCTTCGTCAGCTGGCCGCCCAGTCCGCTCGAACAGATCGAGCGACTGGAGCAGCTCCGCGCGCTGGAGAACGGCGCCAAACTGCGCGTGATCGTGACGGATTACGATTCGGCCGGCATCGACACGCCCGAGGACGCGGCCCGGCTCGAGGCCCAGCTGACCGGCCGGAATGCAGATTGCTGAATCTGCACTACCATTTCGCCACCAACCCTTTTTCCCACCCTCCCTTCTTTTTGCATGAAGCACATCTTCGTCACCGGCGGCGTCGTCAGCAGTCTGGGCAAAGGCCTGGCCGCGGCGGCTCTGGGCCGCCTGCTGGAAAATCGCGGCCTCAAGGTCGTGATGCAGAAGTTCGACCCCTACCTGAACGTCGACCCCGGGACCATGAGCCCGTTCCAGCACGGCGAAGTGTACGTGCTCAATGACGGCACCGAAACCGATCTCGACCTCGGCCACTATGAGCGCTTCACCAGCGGGCAGCTGACCCGGCACAACAATCTGACCAGCGGGCAGGTGTATCTCCGGGTGATCGAGAAAGAGCGCAAAGGCGACTACCTCGGCAAGACGGTGCAGGTGGTCCCGCACGTGACCGACGAGATCAAGGCGCGCATTGCCCTGGTCGAGCAGGAGCAGCCGGACTCGCACGTGCTCATTACGGAGATCGGCGGCACGACCGGCGACATCGAGGGCCTGCCGTTCCTCGAGGCCATCCGGCAGTTCATCCTCGAGCGCGGCCCATCCAACGCGATGGTCATGCACGTGACCCTGGTGCCCTATCTCAAGGCGGCCGGGGAGCTGAAGACGAAGCCGAGCCAGCAAAGCGTGGCCAAACTGCGCGAGATCGGCCTGCAGCCGCAGGTGCTCATCTGCCGCACCGAGGAGCCGCTCAATCGGGACGTTCGCGCCAAGCTCTCGACCTACTGCAATGTCCCGCAGAAGGCGGTCATCGAACTGCGCGACGTCGAGAGCACGATCTACGAAGCCCCGCTCATGCTGCGCAAGGAGTGCCTCGACGACGTGGTCTGCGAGATTCTGCGGCTCGACGACGCCCCGCCGGCCGAGATGACGGAATGGGAGCGCTTTGTGAAGCGGGTCAAGCATCCCAAGAAGGCGGCCAAGATCGCCTTCGTGGGCAAATACACCGACCTGCAGGACGCCTACAAGTCCGTCTACGAGTCGCTGGCCCACGCCGGTGCCAGCCACGACTGTCGAGCGGAGGTGCATCGCATCGACGCCGAGAAGCTGGAGGTCGACCCGTCCGCCGCCGAGGAACTGCTGGGCGATTTCACCGGAGTCCTGGTTCCGGGCGGCTTCGGCGAACGCGGCATCGAGGGCAAGGTGGTCGCCGCCCGCTACGCCCGCGAGAATCAGCTGCCGTATCTCGGCCTTTGTCTCGGCATGCAGATCGCCACGATCGACTTCGCGCGCCACGTCTGCGGCTTCGAACGGGCCAACAGCACCGAGTTCGATCCCAAGACGCCGCATCCCGTCATCTGCCTGCTCGAGGGGCAGAAGAACGTGAAGGGCAAAGGCGCCTCCATGCGCCTCGGCTTGAGCACGGCCGTGCTCAAGGAGGGCTCGCTCACCGCCCAGGTCTACGGTCGCCCCGAAGTGCAGGAGCGCCACCGCCATCGCTACGAATTCAACATGAAGTATCGCGAGGCGATGGAAGCGAAGGGCTTCGTCATCAGCGGCACCTCACCCGACGGCACGCTCGTGGAAACGATCGAACTGCGCCATCACCCGTGGTTCGTGGCCTGCCAGTTCCACCCCGAGTTCCTGAGCAAGCCCAACGCCCCGCATCCCCTCTTCCGCGGCTTCATCGGTGCCTGCCTTGCCCACGCCAGCTGACCCCTCAGCCTCCGGACAAAAACGAAGGCGCGGTCACCGATGCTCTCGGTTCCCGCGCCTCGCAGTTTATCGCCTATCGCCTATCGGCCTATTGCCTATGGCGAGCCTCGGCGAGCCTGAGCGAGCCTCAAGCGCGCCCCATGTAGGCGCCGGTCCGGCTGTCGACCTTGACCAGTTCACCCTCTTTGATGAAGAGAGGCACCTGGATGATCTTCCCGGTCTCGAGGGTGGCCGGCTTCTGCACGTTGTTGGCGCTGTCGCCGCGCACGCCTTCAGCGCTCTCGGCCACCTTCAGCGTGACGGTCGGCGGGAGTTCGATCTCGACCGCCTTGCCCTCGGTGTAGAGGACCATGACCTTCAGATTCTCGACCAGGTAGTCCTTCGAATCGCCCACCAGCGAGGCGTCCAGCTGGATGGTCTCGTAGGTCTCCGGATCCATGAAGAAGTAGGCGTCGCGGTCCTTATACGAGTACTCGAGCTCCTTCCGCTCGACTTCGACCAACTCGACCTTCTCCGTGGAGGAGAAGCGCACGTCGGCCGACTTGCCGGTCTTGATGCTGCGAATGATGGCCTGCACGAAGGCGCGCAGGTTGCCCGGCGTGCGGTGCTGGACTTCGAGAACGATGGCGATGTCGCCATTGTAGCGGATGGCTTGGCCTTTGCGGAGATCGTTGGCGGCGGGCATAAAAAGGGGGCGGAGCGATGCCATCTGCCAGGCCTTTGCGCAAACGAAAACACCGCGCAGCCCGGGGGGCTTGCCGCCACGGCGCGCTGTGGCACATTCCTCCCAGCCGTGCGCGCCCGCCCTATTTTTCGCCTCTCTCCGACTCTCCTGGTGGGCGCCTGGCTGCTCTTCAGCCCGCTAGGCCTCCCAGCCGCGGAGCCGGTCCCGGCCGCATTTCCCATTTCCCGCTATCAGAAGATCATCGAGGACTCGCCGTTTCGGAAGCCCACCGAGCCGACGCCCAAGCCGCCGGACGCGCCGAAGGATCCTGGATTTTGGGAAAATCTTTACGTCAGCG
This sequence comes from Verrucomicrobiota bacterium, assembly GCA_018240025.1. Classification (GTDB taxonomy): domain Bacteria; phylum Verrucomicrobiota; class Verrucomicrobiia; order Chthoniobacterales; family SZAS-18; genus SZAS-18. The sequence goes on along the minus strand of JAFEGM010000016.1, from coordinate 28,429 downwards.
GCATCATGACGATCAGCGGCAAGAACCACGTCATGCTGGTGCAGCGCAGCGACAGCCAGCGCTTCCTCGTCGCCACCGGAGAGGAAAATGCCCAGGGGCTCAGCGTGGTCAGCATCCAGTTCGGATCGGACGGCCACCGGCAGACCCGTGTTACGGTGAAGAAGGGCGCCGAGGTCGGCGTTGTAACCTTCGACCAGAACTCCGCGGGCGCGCCGACCGTCGCCATGCCGCCCCGTCCGGGACCGGCCGCTCCGGGCGGGCAGCCGATGGTCACCCTCCCACCCCGCGCGGGGGCCACTCCGCCGCCGTTCGTTCCGCCAGGAGGTCGTCCGAGACCGCTGGTGATGCCCCCGACGCCGCCTCCGCCGCGCACAGGCGCGGTGCCTGCAGCGCCGGTCGCTCGTCCACCGGTGCAGCCTTCCCCGAAACCGGCGGTGGGACCTGCGCCGGGCCAGAGCGCGCGCTGATGACGGGTTAAGGCTGTCCTCAGGCTCGAAGACTCCGACCGAAGGTTCGGCAGCTTTCCGAGGCCACCCCGGCCGCAGCCTGCAGCGCCGACGGGAAATCCAGACCCTGAGCCAGGAACCAGCAGAATGCCCCGTGCAGAACATCGCCGGCTCCCAGCGTATCGACCACGTCCACCTGCGGCACCGGTATGTGTCCCGAACGTCCGGGGAAATCGCGCCAGCGGATCGGCTCCGCCCCGGCACTGACCGCGACCTGCGCGACACCCAGTTCCTGCAGGCGGTCCAGCGCGCAGCCGTCGGGTGCGAAGTCGGCCGAGGCGATCGCGTAGTCGATCGCCGGGCACAACTGGCCCAGCACCGGCTTCCAGCTCCCCGCATCCAGCACCGTCGGCACCGCGGTCCGTCGCGCTCGCTCGACCAACGGCAGCGCAAGATGCGGATGATGACCGTCGGTCAGGAGCACCGCCGCGCCGCTCAGATCCACGTCCGAGCCCGAGCCCGCTGGTCGGTTCGCATTTGTCGCAGTGGGCCGCGAAAGCACCACCGCCCGGCTGCCGTCAAACGCAGCGCTCAGGACCACCGCGAGCGGCGGCCCGGCGTCCGGCGGTGCCAGATCGACCACCTCGACGCCTTCGGCCACCAAATCCGCCCGGGCGAGTTCCGCCAGCGCCGAGCGGCCGAGTTCCGTCACGAGCGTGGCCACTCCGCCCCGTCGGACAAAAGCGATGGCAGCGTTGGCCGCCGGCCCGCCGGCAAGGAGCAGGCGCTCACCGGCGACGGTCTTTTCGTTGGCCTGCGGATGCCGGTCGACGCGCAGCACGACATCGACCGTCGTCAGGCCGACGAAGACCCCGCGTCGGCGGTTTGGCCGCATCAATCTTCGTTCGGCGGGGTGGTCTTGCCTGACTTGCCGCCGGGCTTCGGCGTAGGTTTCACCACCTTCTTCTTCTGAACCTCGACCTTGACGGTGGTCCGGGGTTCGGTCGCAACCGGGACGGCTTTGCGCACCTCCTGACCGGGACGCAGCGGGATCGTGTCCTTCTTCTTGAAGTAGGGCTGCAGCTGGCCTTCGAGGTTGTCGCCCATGTACATCTCGTCCTCCACCACCTTGCGATTGCGGGCGATCTGGAGGTCCGTGTTGGTCACCACCGGACGCAGCAGGATGATGAGCTCGCGCCGGTTGTTGGAGGACGTCTGGCTCTTGAACAGATTGCCGAGCACGGGAATGCGGCTCAGCAAGGGCAGGCCGTTGTTGGTCTTGCTCTCGTCGGCCTGGATCAGCCCACCCAGCACGACCGTGCCCAGATTCGGCACCGAAACGTTCGAGCGGACGAAGCGGGTCGCGATGGTCGGAATCGTCGTCCCGGCCACAGTGGTGCCGCCGCCGGCGACGACCGAGTCGATCTTCTGCAGGATGTCGAGATTGACCCGGTTCTTGCTGTTGATCAGCGGCACGACCTCGAGCTGCAGTGTCACGCTTTTAAACTGCACCGAAGCCGTGGTCGAGAGGCTGTTGTTCGCCGAGCCGGTGAAGCCGCTGGTGAAGTTGGCCGGAATGGCGATTTCCTGACCGCTCGCGATGACCGCCTTCTTGTTGTTGGAGGTGAAGATCATCGGCCGCGAGATCGTCTTGAACCGGTTGGAGGATTCCAGCGCCCGCAGGATGATGTCGAAGCGGTCCGTAGCCCGAATGATGGCGCCGGCCCCATTGAAGCCGGAAAGCAGCGTATTCGCGAGGTTCGTCACGCTCGAGACGGGCGTCCCGACGGGCGGATTGCCCCGGTCAAAACCGGAGGCCGACGTCGTGGTGTTGCCGTTGGTGGTCGTCGAGGTCCCCTGCACCAGTCCGGTAAAGTTGGAGCCCGTCGTGATCGGACCCGCGCGGTTCAGGATGTAGTCGATACCGCTGCTGATGCCGTCGCCGAGCGAGAATTCCCCGATGACAGCGTAGATAGCCACCTGGGGCGCTTCGACGTCGAGTTCCTCGAGAATCTTGAAGCAGCGGTCGCGCGCCTCCGAGCTGCCCTGCACGATGATCGAGTTCTCGCGCGGATCGGCGATCAGCTTGGTGTTGCCGACTGTCGCCGTGGTCGGCGTGGTGTCGACCGGAGCCGTTTCCAGCCCCTGCGTGAGATTCAACCCGCCGCCACTCGAACCGGTCGAGCCGGTCGTGCCACCGCGATTGCCCTGATTGGCAAACAGCGAGGTGTTGCCCCCGGGATTCGTGGTCGTGGCGGCCGGGCGAGCCCCACCCTGCGCTCCGCCCGCGGCGTCGGTGCCCGGCTCGGTCAACGAAGCGATGAGAATCGGCAGCACGTCGCGTGCATTGATGTGGTTCAGCCGTCGCTTCACCGGCGTGGCGAAGACCGTGCTGGAGTCGTAGTCGGCGATGAGCCGGCGCACGAACGGCATGTTCACCGGACGCGTGACGACGTGGACGCGGTTCGTGCGGATGTCGGCATTGAGGGCGATCTTGCCCACGATGATGGAGTCCTCGGTCAGGGCCGCGACGGCCGCGGCGGCGGCCTGCGTGTCGAGCACGGCGGGCACGGCGACCGGCGGCACGGGCACCGCTGGATTCGCGGCGGTTCCAGCCGTCGGACGTCGCGGGGCGCCCGCGCGACCGGCTCCCCCAGCCGCCGCGGCGGCTTCCTTCTTCTCGAAGACCGCATTAAGGAACTCGACCGCCTTGGTGGCGTCGGCCCGCTGCAGCTGTACGAACTCCTGGATGACATCGGCCGGCGGCAGATCCACTTCGCGGACCAACTGCACGAGCTTGCGGATCACGCTCGTGCTTTCGGTCACGAGCAGCGCGCCCGACTTGGGCAGGGCCACGAACGACGTGTAGAGATTCGCCGTCACGTACTGTTGCAGAATCTGCTGCAGTTCGGTGGGGTCGAGGTAGCGCAGGCGGAAGAGGTACGACACCACCAGTTCGCCATCCGGCAGCGAACCGAGCTCGGAGTAGATCGAGACGCCCGCGCCGCGCGCGTTCTTCGAAAGTCCGAGCACCTTCGTGATGCCGTCGCCGGGCACGATGGAGAAGCCATTCAGCAGCAGCGCCGTCTCGAGGATCTTGATGGCCTCGGACTTCGAAATCTTGCCCTGCACCACCACGTTGAGCTGGCCCTGAATGGTGGAATCCAGCACCAGCCGCTTGCCGGTCAGTCGCTCATAAAATTGCAGCACGTCGCGCACGTCGAAGTTCGGCAGCTGCAACTGGACCATTTCCTCGCCGTCGGTGCCGATCGCACCGGGCGTTCCCGGCGCGCCGGGCAGGACCGGCGGATTGCCCGTCGCCGGGGCCGGAGGCACCGCGGTCGCGGTGGCCGGGGGCGGCGGGGGCTGAAAGGCGGGCGGATTTTGCGCGATGAGCGGGCCGACGAGCAGCCCTTCGCAGAGCAGAGCGACGATCAAAGTGCGCGAGAGCGGCACAGGGGTGGAGCGGGACGACACGAGCGGGAGGCTAGGTGGGCCCGGCGCGGTGGCAAGGGCATCTGCGCAAGTCGCCGACCCCCGGTCGCATTCTCTGCTTGGCACCGCGCCTGCTGTTTCGCATCCTCACCCGATGGACAACGACTCCAACTCTCCCGCTCCCAGCACCGGCCTCGCGCCCAACGTGAGCTGCCTGCTTTCCTGGCTGTTCGGCATCATCTTCTTCTTCATCGAGAAGAACCACCAGCCTTCGCGTTGGTGGGCCAAACAGTCGATCGTGCTCTTCGTCATCGCGATCGCCTGGAACATCCTGGCCCAGATTCTCGCCATGATCGGGCTGGGCCTGGTTGTCGGCCTGCTCGGGATCGTGATCGGCCTCGGATTCCTTGCCATCGGCATCTTCGGCATCATCAAGTCGTGGTCCGGCCAGGCCTTCGACATGCCGGTCCTCGCGCCCCTCGCCCGGCAGTATCTGCCGAAGGATTGATTCTCCTCGCGGCTCCCAGCGATGCCATTGCGGGTGTCGCTGCTCTTGCTTAGTGATGCGGGTGGCTGCCCGCATCCTCTCCTCCGCCGAACTCGCCGTCGAACGTGATCGCCTCGCTTCCCAGGGCCGGAAGCTGGTCTTTACCAACGGTTGTTTCGATCTTCTCCATGTCGGGCACGTGCGCTACCTGCAGGGCGCACGAGCCCTCGGCGACGCGCTGGCCGTGGGGGTCAATGGCGACGCCTCCGTCCGAGCGCTCAAGGGGCCTGATCGCCCGCTGAATCGCGAGGACGATCGCGCCGAGGTCCTGGCGGCGCTCGGCTGCGTGGACTACGTCGTCGTTTTCCCCGACGTGCGGGCGACCGATCTGATCGCCGAGGTCCGTCCCATGATCTACGCCAAGGGCGGCGACTACACCCTCGACTCGCTCGACCCCGGCGAACGGGCCGCGCTGGCCGGCTGCGGCGCGGAAATTCACCTGGTCCCGCTCGTGCCCGGCCGTTCCACCACGGCCTTGGTCCAGCGCATGACACGTCCGGCGAATGAATAATCCCGGCCGCGGGCGGTCCAACCCGCGGACCTTTTCCGGTCCGACACCCTCCCGATGAAACGTCTCCTTCCGCTCCTCCTCCTTCTTGTGCTCGGCCTGGCCCTGCGACCCGCCCCGGTCGCGGCGCAGGACGCCGATGCCGAGGTGAACTTCGACTATTTCTTCGAGCAACTGCAGCCGCACGGCGATTGGTTCGAGACCGAGCAGTACGGCTTCGTCTTCCAGCCGAAGGTGGCCAGCAACGAAAACTGGCGGCCCTACTCGGATGGCTACTGGAGCTACACGGATCAAGGCTGGACCTGGATTTCCTACGAGGAATTCGGCTGGGCCACCTATCACTACGGCCGCTGGGCCCGCCTGGCCGACTACGGCTGGGTTTGGGTGCCTGGCTACGAGTGGGCGCCCGCCTGGGTGTCCTGGCGAACGAATGCACGCACGGCGGACGTCGTTTCGGAGGCCCCTCCGCCTCCCGGTGCCCTGGAGGAGGACGCCGACGCCCCAGTGGCGGCCTCGGAAGACGACCTCATCGGCTGGGCGCCGCTCCCGCCCGAGGCGGTCTTCGACAGCTCGGTCGGCTTCACCAGTTCGGTCGATGAAGCCTACGACATCGGCCCGGCCAACTACTGCTTCGTGCCCACCGCGTCCTTTGCGGCGCCCGTGCTGGCGGCGGTCATCCTGCCGGCCGCGCGCAACGTCTTCATCATTCCGCGTACGGTGAATTGCACGAACCTCGGCTACTCGAATCGCGGCAGCCGCGCCGGATTCATCTACTGCGGCGGCCCGCGCTTCCGGGCGATCGAGCGCCGGGTCGACCGGCCCATTCGCGTGCTGAATATCCAGCGCACCCCGCCGCGCCCACCGCGCGTGCAGGGGGCGCCGGCGATCATGAACCAAGTCCGCGGCAACACGCTGCAGGTGGTCGCACCCCGGATCGTGCGCCCGCCCGGCGTGCGCGCCGGCGCGGTTGGCCTGCCGACCAATGCAGCGCCCGGGGTCCGCCCCGGCAATGTGCGCGGCGTCATCCGCCAGACCGAGCGCCAACGCGGCTGGGAGAATGTCGACGCCCAGTCCGCCGCCGCCAACGCGGCCCGCGCGCAGATCCGGCGCGATGCTGCCGCCGCCCCGCGGTTCGCGGCACCCCCGCGCCAGGCCCCGCCACAGTCCGCGCCGCCCGTGCGCCCCGGCGATCCCGGTCGCGCGGCGACCGTGAGTCCGGACGGGCGCGTGCCAGCTGGCACACAGACGGACCGCACGCGTCGCGTGGGCGATCCGACGGTCGACCCCAACCGGCCTGACCGCGGCCAGGCCTCCGAGGCCGTGCGCGAACAGATCCGCCGCCAGGCGGAGGACCGTCGCCGCGCCGGAGAGCAACCTCGTTCGGCCGGGCAGTTCCCACCCCCGGGCGCTCCGACGGCCGTTCCCGGAGCAGCCCCGGCCCAGAGCCCGCGGCAGGTCGATCCTTCCCAGGCCCAGCGCGAGCGCATCGCCGCCGAGGTCCTGCGTCGCTCGCCGGATGGTCAACGTCTGCAGGAGCAGCAGCAACGCGAAGCCGCGGCCGCTCAGGCTGAAGCCGCCCGCCGTCAGCAGGCTGAAAACGCTTCCCGCCAGCAGCAGCAACGCGACGCTGTGGCCGCCCAAGCCGAAGCCGCCCGCCGCCAGCAGCAGGCTGAGAATGCCTCCCGCCAGCAGCAGCAACGCGAAGCCGCGGCCGTCCAGGCCGAAGCCGCCCGCCGTCAGCAGGCTGAAAACGCTTCCCGCCAGCAGCAGCAACGCGAAGCTGCCGCCGCCCAGGCCGAGGCCGCGCGTCGCCAGCAGGCGGAGAATGCCTCCCGCCAACAGCAGCAGCAACGCGACGCCGCGGCCGCTCAGGCCGAGGTTGCCCGCCGCCAGCAGGCCGAAAATGCCGCCCGGCAGCAGCAGCAACGCGAGGCTGCGGCCGCCCAGGCCGAAGCTGCCCGCCGGCAGCAAGCCGAAAATGCCGCCCGCCAGCAGCAGCAACGCGAAGCCGCGGCCGCTCAGGCCGAGGTTGCCCGCCGCCAGCAGGCCGAGAACGCCGCGCGGCAGCAGCAGATGCAGCAGCAACGCGAAGCCGCCGCCCAGGCGGAAGCAGCCCGGCGTCAGCAGCAGGCTGAGGCTGCGGCCCGGGCCCAGGCCCAGCGTGAAGCCGCCGCCCAGGCGCAGGCTCAGCGCCAGCAACAGATGCAGCAGCAGCAGGCGCAACAGCGGGCCCAACAGCAGCAAGCGGAAGCCGCCGCCCGCGCCCAGGCGCAGCGCGAGGCCGCCGCCCGGCAAATTCAGCAACAACAACAGCAGCAGCAGCAGCAGCGCCGGCAGCCGCGGCCGGGCGAGCCGACGCCCAACCCGAACTGAACCGCTCTGTACGCAAAAGGCGCCGACGGCCTCCGTCGGCGCCTCGTGAGCGGCCGCTAGATAGGGTTTACTCGCGCGCCAGCGTGAACGAGGCCGGATACGAGCCCCAGCCGTTGGAATTCACCCCATTGCGCGCAGTACCGGAATAGCTCGACTCTCCGGGACTGAAAGTGACGCGCAGATTCGCCGTCTCGCCGGGACGCAACAGCCCGGCATGCACCGCCGCAGCGCCGAGCGCCGAATCGCAGGTGTATTTGTCCGTTCCCCAGACCGAGCCGCTCGTCGTACCGGTCACGCGGAAGACCAGGGATTGCCCCACCCGATCCTTGAAGGACTCCAGATTCGGGGGCGCCAGCGGCACGGACCCGGCCACCGACTCACTCAGCTCGACGCGGTAGCTGACGGCATAGGCGCCCCACGCGCTGGAGGTCACGCCGTTGCGCGCGGTGCCAGCGTAACTCGCCTGCCCCGGTTCCAGCGTGACCTTGACCACGCCCCGCTCGCCCGGCTTCAGCACACCGGCGTGGACGGCGGCAGCCGCGAGGCGTGAATCGGCGGTGTAGAGATCGGTCCCCCAGACCGAGCCGGTGGCCGCACCGGTCACTTCGAAGAGAAACGAGCCGGTCTTGCGCGCTGCCAGCGAAGTGAGCGAGCCCGGATCGGCCTGCGCCTGACCGCCTAAGGCTTCGACCCGATAACTCGCCGCGTAGGCTCCCCAGGCCGCAGAGGTCACGCCATGACGCGCGGAGCCCTGATAGCTGGCCAGGCCGGGAGTGAGCGTCACCCGCACCACCGCCGAGGCTCCATCCGTCACCGCGCCGGCATGCACCGCAGCCGCGGCCAGGGCGGAGTCGGTGGTGTACTGGTCCGTCCCCCAGACCGACCCGGCGCGGCTGTTGCCGGTCACCAGGAAACTGAAGGATTGCCCGACCTGGCTTTCGAACCCTCGGAGGTTGTTCGGGGCGGGTTGGGAGCCGTTCTCCTGCGCCGCCAGCGTGCAGGCGGTCAGGGCGAGGAAGAGATAGGAGCGGAGTTTCATGATGCTTGGTTGGATCGAGGCCGCCGCAGCGGTCGGACCGGCTATGTCGAACTTCCGTAGCGCCCACCAGACTGATGCGACCAGCGGTCCTGCCGGCGCGACCAGCGGTCAGCGACGGGTTCAGGAATTCGGCGTTTGCAGCAGATCCCAGCGATTGCCGTAAAGATCTTCGAACACCGCCACCCAGCCGTAGGGCTCCTCGCGAGGCTCGCGCACGAAGCGTATGCCCTCCTCCTGCATCGCCTGGTAGTCGCGCCAGAAATCGTCGGTCTGGAGAAAAAGAAAGACCCGCCCCGCAGCCTGCCGGCCGACCTGCGCCGCCTGCTCCGGCGTGGCCGCGCGGGCGAGCAGCAGACCCGCCCCCTCCGAACCCGGGGGAGCGACGACCACCCAGCGTTTGTTCTGCTGGGGCTGGGGCGTGTCCTCCAGCAGGCGGAACTTCAGCCGGCCGGTGAAGAACGTGATCGCCTCATCGTAGTCGCGCACGAGCAGCGCAAGAAGGAGCAGGGACTGACGCATGCCGCTCCGTTCGCTCGAATTCCTCTCGGCGCCAGCGTCGACGCGCTTGGTCATTTTGCCGGCACAGGCCGGAGCGCTCGGTAGATTCCCGCGCCCAGTTGGGCCCCCAACAGCGGGGCGAGCACGTACACGGTCAGCCAACCCCAGCCATTCACCAGAAACGGCTGCCAACCCCAGCCCGCCAGCGCCGTGAACAGGCGCGGCGCCAGGTCACGGGCCGGATTCAAACAGGCCATGGTGAGCGGGCCGAGGATGGAGATCAGCGCGGTGACGGTCAGACCGATGCTGAGCGCCACGTGCCCGGAGGCCCGGCTGGAGTTGGCCGGATCGGTCACGGCACAGATCACGAGCAGCAGCACCGCCGTGCCCAGAACTTCGGCCACAAAAGCCTGCGGGGCGGCGATCAGCGCAAGGGCAGCCGGCGTCAGCGGACGTCCCCCGGGATTGGGGAAGAACTCGGCGAAGATCATGGCGCTGGCCTCGCTGCCAGGTCCTCCGCGCAGCAGCCCGAGCTTGGCCTCGTGGGCGGAGAGCGCGCCCTGAAACAGCCAGAAAAGCACGGCCGCGGCCAGAAAGGCACCCAGCATCTGCGCCGCGACGTAGCCGGGCACGCGCCGCCAGGGGAAGTCGCTCCACTGCGCCATGGCCAGGGTCACGGCGGGATTCAGGTGCGCTCCGCTCCAGCCACCGCTGACCTGGATGGCGAGGCAGACCCCGAGGCCCCAGACGATCGCCACCTGGAAGACGCCGACCTGCGCGCCGAGCAGCACCGCCGTCGCCACGCTGCCGCAGCCGAAGAGCACGAGCAGGAAGGTGCCGAGCAGTTCACCGGCGAACCAGGCGGGAAGAAGGGGCGATCTCATCCTCACGCGGACGCACTCTCCGCCGAAAAGACGCAGAAAATCGCCGAAAAGTTGCGTCCGCCGGGGAAATGCGGCGTCTTGCGCCACATGGACCCCGAACGCGTGCTCTTCGTCTGCATCCACAATTCCGCCCGCTCCCAGATGGCCGAGGCTTTTCTCCGCCACTACGCCGGAGACCGCTTCGAGGTGCACAGCGCCGGGATCGAGGCCGGGCGCATGAATCCGGTGGTGGTCGAAGCCATGCGGCTGCGGGGCTTCGACCTTTCCCGCGCGGAGGCCAAGCCGCTCAGCCGCTATCTCGAGGCAGGCACGGCATTTCGTTACGTCATCACCGTCTGCGACGAAACCAGCGCCGAACGTTGTCCGGTCTTCCCGGCCCGCACTGAACGGCTGCATTGGAGTTTTGCGGATCCCTCCGCCCTGGCTGGAACCTCGGAGGAGAAGCTTCAGCGGACCTGCGAGATCCGCGACGAAATCGAGGCGCGGGTGAGGGCCTGGCTGGGCGACGGAGGCGGGCAGTCGTAGCCTGGGCCCGCGGCGCTGCACCCCACGCGGCAGCGCGGGCCAAGGGAGAAAAACGACACACTCCCGCAGATATTTTACCTTCATCGGTCACGCCTGCCGAAATCTTGCGAGTAGGAAGGTATGGACCTTTTCCTCCGCGAGTTGGCCGAAGCCGTTTCCCTGCGCGCCTTGGAACGGCCCCCGCCGTTGCGACCGTCCTAGCCAGCCGGTTCGCCAGATTTCCGCGGACGGCGGCAGCTCGCCAACGGGGGCGGGAGACGTGGGTCGGAAGCCTCGTCGGCCAGATGCGGGGGAGATCTTCCCGCTCCGAATTCCCCTGAGCTGCCGTCCGTCTGCGGTCTTTTTCAGGCGGCCCGCAGGGATTTACGCAGCAGAACCGCCGAACCCGGGCAGAGGCTGCTGAATTGTCCACACTCACGAACTGCCCCCGGCGCGTCCGCCCGTGCCAGCGGAGCATAACCGCGCGCCTGGAAGAAGTCGGCCGCAGTCTCGGTCAGAAGGTAGATGACCGCGACTCCGCGTCCGACGGCGCGTGCCTCCAAAGCCTGAACCAGTCGCTCTCCGTGCCCCCGTCCGCGGACTGCTTCAGCCACGGCCAGCGAGCGCAGCAGCCAGCTGCCGTCGGCGAGGATCTCACCGGCAATGCAGCCCGCGATTTCGTTTCCCTCCTCGAGCACCAGCAGGTGGTCCCAATGCGCGGCGGTCAGATCGGATTCGACCAGTCCGGCGGAGCGCAGCAAGGCGCGGACGGCACCATGGTCGCGGGGGTCGGCGGGTCGGATCGACGGATGAGTTGCCATCATTCGCGGAGAGGATGGATTCAGCAGCCGCAACCAGTCTCGTCCCGCCGCGGGGAACGTCGCTCGGCGGCGATGACCCGGCCGCGCCGGTCGAATTCGAAGCGGCAGCAGTCGTCGAGCATGCGACGCAGCTCCGCCCGGGCGCGCTGCACGCGTGACTTCGCGCCGGACACGCTCAGCCCGAGCCGACGGGCGAGCTCGACCTGGCTCAATCCCTCGAACTCGGTCAGGAGAATGGCCGCGCGGAAATCCTCCGGCAGTTCGCGGATCATGCGGCGGAGCGCAGGCCGCAGGTCGACCAGCTCTTCGCCGTCGAGCGATTCGATGAGCTCAGGGAGGTCGGCCGTCGGCTGCTCGCGCGGGCCGCGCCGGTGGTGATCGGCAAGGGCATTGCGCGCGATGCGGAAGACCCAGCCCTGCAGCCGCGCGGGATCGCGCAGCTGCTGGGCGCCGCGCTGGATGCGCAGGAAGACGTTCTGCAGCAGATCGTCGGCATCGGCGTCGTTGCGGACCCGCGAGCGGAGGAAGGCGCGCAGCGGACGGGCAAACTCCCGCCAGAGCGACTCCACCCCCGCAGCGGGAGACAGCTCAGGCGCAACAGCTCGCAGCGGCGCGTGCATCGGCAGCAGCTTCGGCGGATTCGGGTTCGTCACTCCGGCAACAACTCGATTCTTCGGCATCGCCGCAACCATCCTCGCCGCAGCGCGCCTTGGCGAGGCAATCGGTGGCCTTGTGGGTCAATTCGAGCACCACCTGACCTGCTCCGTCCAACCGCCAGCGCCGCAGCGGATACTGCGCCGCCTGCAATTGCCCGTGCTCGATCTCGACCTCCATTTCCTCGCTCGCCACCACGGCGCGACCGAGGTCGAGGATGTCGGCGAAGCGGCCGGCGCGCAGGCGATGCTCGGTATCGCGGCCGACCCAGGTCTGCAGTACGCAGCGCAGCTCGGAGTGGACCTTGCCGCCGCAGTCGATGAAGACCTTCGAGACCTGGCCGACCTCGGTCAGGTGATAGGCCGCCGGGATGGAGTCCCCGTCCGGCAGCTGAATGCGGACCAGACGTTCAGGGTGCGCGCGCAGGGCGCGTTTGAGTTCGTGGAGTTTCATGGCTTCGGTGAAGACGCCGACTGGCGGGAAAGGACGCAGGCAATTTGTCACGCGGCTCCGGCTGCGGATGTGCCACCCCGGTCGGGAGCGCACTCACTGCTGTTCACGCTCCTCGGAGGCCGCTACAGTCCGTCGTGCTCCTGCGGCTGTTGTCTGTCCTTTGTCTGCTCGCGGTCGGCCCCCCCCTGCTCGCGCAGCCCGGCCGTGGGCCGGCGCGCGCGCCCGCGGCCGGCACGAATGGTGGCGCCACGCCGATCACCGATCCGGCAGTGCTCGTCGAGCTGTGGGACCGCTTTCCCAACGCCCCGCCGGCGCCCCACGACGAGAAACTCTCGTTCCGCTTCGACCAGATTCTGCAGGCCGCCGGCTGTACGCTGGTGGAAGTGCGGCGTTCTCAAGGCCAGTACTTCACGCTCGCTCAGATCGGCCAGGCCCGCGTGGTGATGGGCATCGACACCGGCGCGCACACAGTTTCGCTCGAGGCCAACCTGCGCCGGGTGCTCGGCGTCCCGCTGCGGCAGCTGAAGGGCGACGAGGCCATGCGTGACTTCGGCGGCCGCGAGCTGCGCGCCTGGGCGGGCTCGGCCCCCCTCGCGCTCGGCGGGGTGGACCTCGAGCCGACCAACATCGTCCTGATCGACTCCCCCATCCCGCCCGGCAAATGGCGGCCGGGGCTGCTCGGCATGAGCGTCCTGCGTCGGCACGGCGCCCTGCTCGACATGGCCCGCGCGCGGATGTGGCTCTCGCGCGATCCGAACAGCCGCCACGGCGAAGCGCTGGAGGCCGACGCCTGGGCGAGCGGCTACGTCCAGGTGCGAATGCGCCGGGCCAGCGCCCTGCGCGAGCGCCCCGTTGTCCCCGTCACCGTCAACGGCGTGCGCGGCGTGATGCTTCTCGACACCGGCGACCCGCGCACCACGCTTTCTTATTCGGCCTGCCGGAAAGTCGGCGTGCCCATGGAGCTGAACCCGAAGCTCAAGAAGGTCGACTACTACGGCAAGGAACACGCGGTGTACGAAGGCGAGCTGAGCAGCTTCCTGATCGGCAACTACCCCGCCCCACCCCACAAGGCCCGCATGGTCGATTACATCGACGGCCTCGGCGCCGAACTGCCGCCGGAATGGGGCCAGTTCTTCGGCCTGCTCGGCAACGAGGCCCTCATTGCGAGCGCCGCCATCGTCGACTGCGGTCGCGATCGGCTCTACCTCGCCGATCGCGCCAAGCCCGCTGCGCCGATGGAACCGTCGACCAATCAGCAAAGCCTTTCCGAGCGCGCGTTCTGACCGCAGATCACCTACCCCCGAAAAGGGCGGCCCTTGCACGTCTCCCCTCCCCGTCGGCCCCCGTCCCTCGTCGTCCTCGTCATCCCCGTCGTCCTCGCAGTTCTGTCGTCCTCGCAGTCCTGTCGTCCTCGCAGTCCTGTCGTCCTCGTCCTCGTCCTCGTCCTCGAAGCGACCAAAACCGCAGGTCAATCCTCCTTCAGAGCCCTTCTTCTTCCGGCGGGAGGAACTTGCGGAAGCGCGCCTTGTCGATGGCCTTCATGTAAGCCTCGCGCGGGCTGACCACGCCATGGCGCAGCTGGTCCCAAATGGCGTCGTCCATGAACTGCATGCCGAACTGTTTGCCGCCGATGATGACGTCTTCCAGCTTCTGCGTCGCCCCCTCGCGAATGATAGCGCCCACCGCTGGCGTGCTGACGAGGATCTCATTCACCGCCACACGCCCGGAGCCGTCGGCTTTCTTCATCAGCAGCTGCGCCACTACGCCGCGCAGGGAAGCGGCTAGCATGGTCCGGACCTGGGCCTGCTGATCGGACGGAAAGACGTCGATCAGTCGGTCGACCGTCTTGCGCGCGTTGTTCGTGTGCAGCGTGCCGAAGACCAGCAGTCCCGTTTCGGCCGCGGTCAGCGCCAGCGAGATGGTCTCGAGATCGCGCATTTCACCCACCAGCACGATGTCCGCGTCCTCGCGCAGCGCCGCCTTAAGGCCGCTCGGAAACGAACTCGCGTGCTCCGGCACCTCGCGCTGGGTGATGATGCTGCGCTTGTTCCGATGCACGAATTCGATCGGTTCCTCGATCGTCACGATGTGGCGCGAGAAGTTGACGTTGATGTAGTCGATCAGCGCCGCCAGCGTGGTCGACTTGCCCGAGCCGGTCGGCCCGGTGACCAGCACGAGCCCTCCGCGCAGCTCGCCGAATTCCTTGATCACGGCCGGGACGCCGAGTTGCTCAATGGTGGCGATCTTCGTCGGGATGAGGCGAAACACCGCACCGTAGCCGTGCGCCTGCTTGAGGTAATTGCAGCGGAAGCGCGCCTCCTCGTTCATCTCGTAGGCGAAGTCGAGATCGCCGCGCTCGACGAACTTCGCCCACGCTTCGGCCCCGGCGATTTCCGAAAGCATGTACTCGGCCTCCTCCCGCGTGAGCACCTCGTCCCGGATCGGTACAATGTCGCCATGGCGGCGGATCTTGGGCGGCTGGCCTTCCCCGAGGTGCAGATCGGACGCCCCGGAATCGATGAGCGCCTGGAAGAACGAGTCGATGTAGGCCATGGAAAATGGGAATCACGGCGCACGCGCCGCCGGGGGACGACGTTCAAAGCGCAATCCGCCGGAAAGGGCAAATCCGAATCGACGGCCCGCGGATGGGCATTGACTCGGCGGGCCGGAGAGGGAGCGTCACCCATGCGTCTTCTGGCTGTTGTCGCTTCCGTTCTGCTCGCCGGTTCCGCCTTCGCGCAGGGACTGGCCAACGTCGATGCCGAGTACGGTTTCCTCGGCGTGCGCCTGCTGACCACGCCGGAATCGTTCACCAAGGTCGAGACCAGCGAAGAGGTGGGCCGATGGCTGACGCTCAAGGACACGCGTGCGGGCCTCCGCTATGCCAACTTCAACCTCGACGAAGTGAAGTACAATTTCCTCTGGCGGAAGCTCTATTCCATCCACATCGAGGTCTCCGGCAAGAAAGCCACCCGCGGCGTGCTGGCGGCGCTGCTGGCGCAGTACGGGCCGCCCACCTCGGTCGAGTCGCAAAATGTGGCCGAGGCCAACACGATCGTGGAAACGCGGGAGTGGAAGGGCAAGAAGGCCTACCTGCTCTACAAGCACGCGCTCAACGGCAAGGGCGGCCAAATCGTGGTCGTGGATCGCGCGCAGTGGGACAAGATGGAAGCGCCGCGCGTGCAGCAGCGCGATCAAAGCCTGAAATGGATGCAGGGCAGCTTCCTGAAGGGCGACTTCGACCTGAAGGGCGACCGGTGAGCGCCCGGCCGCAGTTCGCGGCCGTCCGTTAGCGCACCATCACCACTCCGTCCCCCACCTCGGGCGTGCCGCTTTCGATGCCGGCGGCAAACAGCCCGGCCCGGCGCTCGCTGCCGGCCTTGAGGCGACCCGCCGGTGCCGTGCCGCGGCGCAGCTGCAGTTCCGTGCCGGGAGCGACGCCATAAGGGGCCTCCACGAGTACGAAGCGGCCGGCGGCATCGACCATGGAAACGCGGCCGACCGCAAGCTCCACCCGACCGCCAGGCACTTTGGCCGCGCCGGCGAGGACAGGGTCCTCCTCTTCCACGCGGCGCGAAACGCAGCCGGCGCCAAACAAAGCGAGCAGCAGTGCGATGGAAATTTGACGAGCGGCGCGGACGCGAGTATCTCGACGGGCTGCTCGCAGCATAGGTGAGGTGGCTGAGTGGTCGAAAGCGGCGCTTTGCTAAAGCGTTGAGGGCCAAAAGCTCTCCGGAGGTTCGAATCCTCTCCTCACCGCATTTTTCGTCGCCGAGGGAGGCGCGGTCTTCCAGATCTCAGCTCCGCTTCGTCGGCGTGGGAGTGGGCGGCTTCGGTGCCGTCAGCGCCATCCACGCCTCGCGGTCCCGATCCGCTTCGCCATCTCGACCGAGCGTACGCAGGCAGGCCTCGCGGCCCCGGAGGGAATCGACGTCCCGCGGCGCCAGCGCCAGCGCCTGAGTGAAGGCCTCGACCGCGCCGCGGT
Source organism: Verrucomicrobiota bacterium (assembly GCA_018240025.1). GTDB lineage: Bacteria > Verrucomicrobiota > Verrucomicrobiia > Chthoniobacterales > SZAS-18 > SZAS-18. The sequence continues at coordinate 12,282 of JAFEGM010000016.1, read as the reverse complement.
AGTCGGTCCGACGCCGCTGCAGCTGCGCGCTGAAGTTCCAGGCCTCGGCATCCTTCGGTGCCAGTTCGGTGGCCAGCTTGGCGTAGCGCACGGCCTCGGCCCGCCGGCCGAGTTGGGAGGAAGCCTGGCCCGCGATCAGTGCGCCGATGCCGTTCTTCGGATCGGCCTTGAGCGCGGCTTCGCCGGCCTCCAGCGCGAGCACGGGCTGACCTGCGGCCAGTAGATTCGCCGCCCGGCGCGCCAGCGCCGCGGCCTCGGGGCCGGAGCGCAGCGCCACATCCGCCGAGGTCAGCGCCGGGAGCAGTTTGGCGACAAAGCGCGGGCCGTCGGGGATGGGTGCCACCCGCAGTTTGGCGGCGTCATCCGGCTTCCCGAATGCCCGCAGGGCGTATCCTTGCAGAAGTACGGGGGCGAGCGCCTCGGGCTGGGCTTTGAGGGCCGCTTCAGCCGCCTGCCGCGCGGCGGGGAGCGCACCCACCGCGGCGCAGAGCATGCCGATCTCCATCTGGCCGACGAACTTGTCCGGATTGCTGCGTGCCCTCGCCAGACCGGGATTGAGCGTCGGCAGCGCGCGTTGGAGAGCTTCGATGGCCGGGAAGTTTGCCTTCACCACCGTCTCCGCGGCGGCGGCCTTGCTCGCGGCCTGACCTTCCTTCACGGCCTCGTCGAAATCCCCATGCCGCAGCAGCGCCATGGCGAGTTGCATCCGCAGTCGGGCCGCGTCGGTCCCGCTGACCGCGCCAAGGACTTTGCGCAGGTTGCGGATCGCGATCTCCGGCTGTCCGCTGCGCTTGGCCTGCTCCGCCAGCTTGTCGGCGAGCGGCGCGGTGCGATTGCCCGGCCGGGCGCCCAGGGCGCGCTCCCACGCGGCCAGAGCCTCGCCGTCCTTGCCCTGGGCGGCGGCTAGATCGCCGCGCAACTCGTCCACTGCGGCCGGCGCCAGCTTGCTGGCGGAGCCGTCGAGCAGAGTCTGGGCGCGCTTCGCGTCGCCCGCCTCGATCATGCCCGCGATCAGCTCGCGCAGCAGATTCGCATCCGCACTGCCCGCCGCCAGCGCTCGTCGCTGGAGTTCGACCAGCGAGGCCTTGTCCTCGGCCTTGCGGGCCGCTTCGATCTGCGGTCGCAGATCCTGCGCCGTGGCGGAGACAGCGGCGGTGGCGGTGAGGGCGAGGAGGCAGGACAGCGGACGCTTCACGTCCCTACTGACGCAGACCCGGGCGGGCTGTGCAAGACATCGAGAGCGTGGAGGTAAGGGGACTCGAACCCCTGGCCTTCTGAATGCAAATCAGACGCTCTAGCCAACTGAGCTATACCCCCGCTGCCGGGAGCCGCCAAAGATGCGCACGTTTTCCTCCGGCGCAAACGCCCTTGGAACAGGTCGCATGCTCCCCAATGGCGGACCCTTACCTCCGACCTCGGCGAGTCCCCAGATTGACGGGGCTCAGGTCGCCTCGGCCGGCAGCTGGGCCTTCAACGCATGGAGCCGCCGGGTGGCTGCGATACTGCCGAAGACGGCGACCAGCGCCAGCGCGCGGAAAACTCCACCGAGCACGACCCCGGTGTTCACGGCTCCGCCCATGAAGCACAGCCAGCCGAACAGGGCGCAATCGACCAGAAACACGCCCAGCCCACAGAAGAGAGCCCAGAGTACGGCCTGGCCACCCTTGTAGCCGAAGTACGCCATCGATCCCGCCAGCAGCACGTCGAACACCAGCGAGAACCACTTCGCGCCTGGGGCGATCTGCGCCATCAGGTAGTCGACCACCTGGGTGATCGCCAGGCCCAGGACGAACTGGACCTTCGACTCGGAATGCGCCAGCACCGCATTGACGATCGACAGGCCGGCAATCCAATAGAACCAGCGCGCCCCGGCCTGTACGGTCTGATACAGCGTGGTTAGTTCGGGCGCGGCACCGGGGGCAACGGAGGTGTTGGGCGTGTCCACCGCTCCGCAATAACGGGCGCATTTTCTGTGTCCAGCCTGAAATGCGTTCTGTCACCGTCGGTGACCCCGGCTTGCATTCGCGTCGCGGCTGGCGAAGGAGGAGGATGGCTTACTCGTCTTTCGCTGCTTTCGTGACTGCGCTGGAAAATGCCGGCGAGCTTCGGCGGATCAAGGAACCGGTGGCCACGGAACTGGAGATCACCGTCCTGGCCGACCGTGAAATGAAGGCCCCGAACGGGGGCAAGGCGCTGCTCTTCGAGCAGCCGACCGTGGCCGGCCGTCCTTCGCGCTTTCCGCTCGCCATCAATACCATGGGCTCACGCCGGCGCATGGCCATGTCGCTCCAGCTCGACGACATCGAGCAGCTGGCCCGCGAAATGGAGCTGATCCTCAAGGCCAAGCCTCCCACCACGCTGAAGCAGGGCTGGGAGCTGCTGAAGCAGGGGCTCAACCTGCTCCACGCCAAGCCGGCGCACGTGCAGGACGGCCCCTGTAAGGAGGTTATCCATCGCTTCGAGGGCGAGCCGGGCCGCGGCCATGACTTCCCCACTCTGCTCGACCTGCCGATTCTCCAATGTTGGCCGCACGACGGGGGGCGCTTCATCACCTTCCCCAACGTCCACACCAAGGATCCGGACACCGGCGAACGGAACCTGGGCATGTATCGCATGCAGGTGTACGACGACCGCACGACCGGCATGCACTGGCAGGTCCACAAAGTCGGCGCGCGGCACGGCAAGCGCTACTACGAGCGCGGCGAGCGCATGCCGGTGGCCGTCACGCTCGGCGGCGACCCGGCCTACACGTTCGCAGCCACCGCGCCGCTGCCGGACGGACTCGACGAGATCCTCTTCGCCGGGTTCATCCGCAAAAAGTCGGTCGAGCTGGTCAAATGCGAGACAGTGGACCTCGAGGTTCCGGCCGATGTCGACATCGTCCTGGAGGGTTACGTGCAGCCCGGCGAACTGCGCGACGAGGGGCCGTTCGGCGACCACACCGGCTTCTACACGCCGGTCGACAAGTACCCAGTCTTCCATCTGACCGCGATCACCCACCGCAAGTCGGCCGTCTATCCGGCCACCATCGTGGGCATACCGCCCATGGAGGACTTCTACATGGGCACCGCCAGCGTGCGGGTCTTTCTCCCGGTCTTCCGGATGAACTTCCCGGAGATCCGCGACATCGCGCTGCCGGCCGAGGGCGTCTTCCACAATCTGGTCTTCGTCAGCATCAAGAAGCAGTATCCGTGGCAGGCCTACAAGATCATGCACGGGCTTTGGGGGATGGGCCAGATGATGTTCACCAAATACATCGTGGTGGTCGACGATGACTGTGACGTCCACAACACCAGCGAGGTGCTCTTCCGCCTTTGCTCGAACACCGACCCGCAGCGCGACAGCACCTTCGTGAAGAGTCCGTGCGATTCTCTCGACCACGCGCCGACCTTCCCGAACATCGGTACGCACATGGGCTTCGATGCCACCCGCAAGCTGCCGGGCGAGGGCTATCACCGCACCTGGCCCGATCTCGTGAAGATGGATCCGGCCGTGCTGGAGCGAATGCTCAGTCGGTTCCCCGTCTGACCGCGTGCGGAGCCGGCGCTTTCGCCTCGCCATGCTGCTGCTGCTCCCCAGTCACTTCCGGGCGCGGGCGGAGTTCCATCATCGCCTCGGACAGTTCGTCGGAGCCGGCCTGAGCGTGGTCGAGGCGCTGGAGACGCTGCGGGCGTCGCCGCCGAGTCCCGTCTTCCGCGCCCGCTGCGACGCGCTGCTGGCCGATCTCACCACGGGCCGCTCCGTGGGAGACGCCTTCCGGCGGCAGGAGGCGGAGTTCAGTCCGCTCGATGTCTCCCTGATCGAGGCCGGCGAGCGGTCGGGGAGGCTCGGGGCCTGCTTTCACCTCCTCGCGGCCTACTACCGCGAACGGGCCAGTCTGGCGGCCGACTTCGCGTCACAGCTGGCCTACCCGGCCTTCGTCCTTTTCCTGGGGTTGATCGTCTTCGGCCTGTTGCTCCCGTGGGCTGCCTCCCAGGGACAGGCCAGCCTGTCGGCGCTGGCGCTGCGCTTGCTCTCCCGCCTCCTCCTCGTGGGCTCCCTGCTCGGAATCCTGGTCTTCGTCCTGCAGGGTCAGCGCGGCCGCAGCTGGCGCGGCCTGATCGAGACTGCGCTCGCGCCCGTGCCGTGGCTCGGTGCCGGTCGTCGGGCGCTGGCCTTGTCCCGCCTGGCCTTCGCCCTCGAGGCGCTGGTGTCCGCGGGCGTCGGCTTTCCCGAGGCGTGGCCGCTGGCGGCTCGCGCCAGTCATTCGCCGAAGCTAGAGGCCGCCGGTCAGCGCGGCGCGAGCCGCTTCGAAGCCGGGGAATCGCCGGCGCAGTGGCTCCGCTCCGAGCCGCTTTTTGCCGGCTATTTCGCCCAACTCTACGCCAGCGGCGAGACCACCGGCACCCTGCAGGACTCCCTCCGCCGCATCGCCGTGCACTATCAGGAAGAAGGCGTGCGCAAGCTGCGCTCCTTCACCGCCTGGCTGCCGCGACTCCTCTACCTCGGCCTCGCGGTCTATCTCGGCTACCGCATCCTCGACTTCTACCGCGGCTATTTCCGCACCATCGACTCATTCTTCCACCCGTGAGGACGACTCATCGGATCCGAAGGACCAGTTTCATTCTTCTTCTTCGCCCCTTCGCCCCCTTCGCTGCTTCGCGGGAGCCTCCGCTTCTCCCCCTCTACCGACTACGCCGGCGGCGTGGCCCCGGCGATGCGGGAAGTCTGCTCGCGGGCGATCTTGCGGAAGGTGTATTGAGCCTGCTGCAGTTCCTCGCCCTCGGCGCGCTGGACCTTCTCGTAGCGACCGTCCCAGCGCAGCAGATGCGCCTTCACGTTGTCGCGCAGGAACGTGGTCAGAATCTCGTCCGTAATCCGGCTCCGCAACGCCGCATCCTCCACCGGGAAGACGACCTCCACCCGGCGGTCGAAGCTGCGCCCCATCCAGTCGGCGCTGCCGAGATAGACCAGCGGCGCGCCGTCGTTGCCGAACCAGTAAATGCGGCTGTGCTCGAGGAAGCGGCCCACGATGCTGCGCACGCGGATGTTCTCGCTCACCCCGGGAATGCCGGGGCGCAGGCAGCAGATCCCGCGGATGATCAGATCGATCTGCACACCCGCCGCGGCCGCTTCGTAGAGCGCCGCGATGATCGTCTCCTCGACCAGCGAATTCAGCTTCACGATGATGCGTCCCTTCGACCCGAGTTCCTGCTCGCGCTTGATGAGAGCGAGGAAACGCTCGCGCATCTCGAAAGGCGCCAGGATGAGCTTCTTCCCGCCGTGGAACTCCGAGAGGCCCGTGAGGTTGTTGAACACCGCCGCGACCTCGTTGGTGATCTCGGGATTGGTCGTGAGCAGCCCGAGGTCGGTGTAAAAACGCGCCGTCGAGTTGTTGTAGTTGCCCGTGCCAAGGTGGGCGTAGATGCGCACGCGATCGTCATCGCGCCGCACCACCATCATCATCTTGCAGTGGGTTTTCAGCCCCACCAGGCCGTAAACCACGTGCACGCCGGCATCGGCCAGCGCGCGGGCCCAGCGGATGTTGTTCTCCTCGTCGAAGCGCGCCTTCAGCTCCACCAGCACCGTCACTTGCTTGTGATGCTCCTCGGCCGCGCGGATGAGCGCACGGACGATGGGTGAGCCGACATTGGTCCGATAGAGCGTGAGCTTGAGCGCGAGGACGTTCGGATCGTTCGAGGCGCGCTCGACGAAATCGACCACGCTGCTGAAGCCCTCGTACGGATGATGCAGGAGCACATCCTGTCGGCGCAGCACTTCGAAGATGTCCGCTCCGCCCGCCAGTGCCCGGGCCACCGCAGCCTGGAACGGCTTATCCTTCAGCCGCGGGAAGTCGCTCGAGCCATAGAGCGGCTCGAGGTGCAGAAAATTGATCGGCCCCGGCAGCCGATAGAAATCCGCCGCCGTGAGGCCGAAGTTGTCGAGCAGGAACTTGACGATGTCATCGGGCGCCGTGTCCGCCACCTCCAGGCGCACCGCGTTGCCCTTGCTCCGCTGCCGCAGCTCGTCCTCGATCGTCTCCAGCAGGTTCTCCGCCTCCTCCTCATCGATGTAGAGGTCGCTGTTCCGGGTCATGCGGAAGGCGTGCGATTCCTTCACCACGAGTCCGGCGAAGAGCAGGCTGAGGTGCTGACGGATGATCCCCTGCAGGAAGATGTAATGCCGGCCGCTGCCCACCAGCGGCTCGAGTTCGGCCGGCAGGCGCTGCAGCCGTGGGAAGAGCTTCGGGATCTGCACGATCGCGTAGGCCGGGCCGTCCTCCGGCCGCTGCAGCGAGACGATCAGGTTGTGGCTTTTGTTGGCCAGCTGCGGAAACGGATGGCTCGGGTCGATCGCCAGCGGCGTGAGCGTGGGAAAGATCTCGTCGCGGAAGTAACGCTCGGTCCAGGCGATGACCTCCGGCGGCAGATCGGCCACCTTGTGGAAGCGCACGCCTTCCTTCGCCAGGGCCGGGACCAGGTCCTGGTTCCAGACGCGGTAGGCCTCATTGACCAGTTCGTGCGCACGCCGCTGGGCCGCTTCGAAGATCTCGCCGGCCGTGAGGTGGTCGGGCCCCACGTGGCCCGACTTGCTTTCGATCTGCTGCTTCACCCCCGCGATCCGAATCTCGAAGAACTCGTCCAGATTGGAGCCGAAAATGCTCAGAAAGCGCACTCGTTCGAGCAGCGGCTGCGAAGGATCTGCCGCCTCGCCCAGGACACGCGCATTGAACTCCAGCCAGCTCAGCTCCCGATTCAGGTAGAAATCGTGGTGCGTGAAATCGGGCGTGGCGGCCGGGGGCGTCGAGGACATGGCTTCCATGAGGAGGGCTGACGCTAACACGGAATTCCCCTCTTCCGCCATGCCAGGACCGTCAGCGGAAGTGAAAGAATCGCGATCTGGCCGCTTCAGGGCGATGGCAGACGCGCGGCGGATGCTGCTGCAAACACGCGCTGACCCCAGGATTGAGCGCCGTCACCCGCGGATGGTCTGTACAGAATCATGAAGTCCGTGCCCGCCTTCGTGGTCGCCGCCCTCGGCCTTGCGACCAGCCTCTCCGCCGGACCCGCGCCGGCCTCCAACCCCATCACGGTCGAGTTCGTCCGACCCGACCGATTCGTCGACGTGCAGCAAAGCGGCACCTCCCGCGAGATGAGCCGCGACGTGCTGTTGCCCGACCTCCGCCGCTTCGTGCAGCAGGAGGCTCAGCGCTTCCTTCCGCCCGGCACCAGCCTGAAGATCTTCATCACGGAGATCGACGACGCCGGCCACATCTCCTTCAACCCGCGGCGCGAACTCCGAGTCGTGTCGCAGGCCTATCCCGCCCGGGTCGAGTTCAACTGGGAGCTGCGCGATGCCCGTGGCCAGGTCACCCGCGGTCGCGAGCGGCTCGTCCAGCGTTCCGGCGAAGCCGGCGAGCGCCCCGAGTTCCTCGGCGCCATGCCGACGGTCAAGTTCGCCCTGCAACAGTGGCTGCGGCAGAATTTGCGGTGAGTTGCACAGTTTCTTAAGGCCCGCCCCGGAGCGATCTGCGGCGGGCTTTTTCGTGGGCGGTTTTGACGGACGATCAGTCGGAAACGGCGATTCGCCCGCTCTTTGCCTTATTCTCCGACCCTGAGAGAAAATGGCTAGGGAGGGAATCGAACCCCCGACACTTTCCGCCCCAGAAGGATCGAGCGGTTGCCTCTGTAAAATGGATACCTAGGAACACATTTGACACCGCTGGCTGTTCCTACTTTTGTTCCTACATGGCCAGCATCTTCTCTCAACCCCGCTCTCCGTTTTGGTTCGCTGCCTTCCGAGGGGCCGATGGGAGCCGAGAGAAACGCTCAACGAAGATCCCGGCGACGGGAGGCAATCGGGCGAAGGCCTTGCGCATGGCGACCGACTGGGAGCGCGCGGCGGAGAAGGCCCGCGCCGGCCGCCTGATCGAGGAAAGCGCGCGCAGCGTCATTTCCGAAATGGTCGAGTACGCCACGGGCCGGCCGCTCGAATTCGAGACGGTCACCAGCTGGTTCAAGGTGTGGCTCGAAGGCAAGGAGAAGGCCAAGGCGGGCGCGACCGCCGCCCGGTATCGGCAAGTCTGCCGCGACTTCCTCGCCCACCTAGGGCCGCGGGCGAACATCAACCTGGCCGCGCTGCGCGTCGATGACGTCGAGTCATTCCGCACGGCCGAACTGCGGCAGGGGAAATCCGTGGGAACGGTCCGCGTCGCGATCAAGGCCATCGGTGCGGCACTCAACGCCGCTCGCCGCCAAGGGTTGGTGAATGGCAACGTGGCCGCGCTCGAAGCGATCCCCGAGCAGCGGGTGGCCAAGCATACCTTCACCCCCGAGCAGCTTTCCGCGCTGCTGCGCGTGGCAGACTCCTACCGCAACGGCGAATGGGGGACACTCGTTCGTCTCGGCTACTTCGTCGGAGGCCGCCTATCGAGCCTCGCCCGCCTGCGCTGGGGCCAGATCGACCTCGCCGCCGGCACGCTCAAGCTGCCGGCAGTGAAGGGCCAAGCCGCGCTCGACGTGCCGATTGCCGCAGAGCTGGCAGAGCATCTGCAATCCCTCCCCTCCGCAGATTCCGACGCCGCGCCGCTGATGCCGAAGCTCGCCGCCAAGGGCGCCGGCGGAGAGCATGGCCTATCCAAGACCTTCGGCGGGCTCATGGACGCCGCGAAGATCGCCAACCCGATCCTGCGCGAGGCCGCGGGCGACAAAGGCCGCACGGTGCGCGCGCTCGGGTTTCACTCGCTCCGCCACACCTTCAACTCCCGTTTGGCAAACGCGGGAGTCTCGCAGGAAGTGCGGCGCAAGCTCACTGGCCACCAGTCGGACGCCATGAACGACCGGTACACGCATCTGGAAGCGGAAACCCTACGTCAGGCCGTCGCGAAGCTGCCCGGAATCGACACAAAGAAATAGTCAGAAATTTCTTTGACACGCGAAGCCCATATATCTCAGGGGGTCGATGAACGCGAGTTCCGACCCAACGACCACAGTTCCCGCCGCGCCTGCCGGCCAGTCCCGCCCCGAGTTCATCCGCCTCCCGCCGCCCACAAGGAAGGGCGGACCACCGGCCCAGTACTGCCGCTGGACCGGGCTTTCCCGGGCGAAGCTCAATCAGCTGATTCTGCCGGGGCCGCACAATGACCACCGGCCGCCGGTAAAGTCTCACTGCCTCCGCTCGCCTGGCTGCGCCAAGGGCGTGCGCCTGATCCACCTTGAAAGCCTGCTGGCCTACATCCGCTCGCAGGAAAACTGAAAACCGGCCCGCACGCTCGCGACGTGAGGCCGGCTCCCAAAATCGTTTCCCGACGACGAAGGGAGAGTAGCACACCGCGCGGGCCGGGCAACTCCGCCATGGCTCCAATCAAACACCGAACGGCGAACCTGTCCGCCGTCGCTCGCCCGCGCCGGAGTCGCGCCGGGCTCGAAGTCGAAATCTCGCTGCGCGCCGACCCGGCGAGAACCACCGCCGCCGAGGGGCTGGCGTTCGCCCTGTGGGCCGAGCGGGTCGCCATCGGCCTCGCCGCTGCTCACGGGCCCCTTGAAGTAATCCTGCGCGACGCCGACACCGGCCGCCACCTCGGCTCCCGAACCGTGGAGGGCGTCCTGTCGTGAACCTCATTTCCGACATCAAGAGTCGGTTCGATTTGCGCTCCGTCGCGCGGCTCCTGCGCATCGATCTGCCCGACCGCCCGGGCGTGAAATTCTCCTCTCCGTTTCGGCCCGACGAACACCCGTCGTGCGAGCTTTGGCGCGGATCGAGCGGAGAGGAGTTGTTCGTGGATCGGGCCACCGGCCTGCGGCTCGATTCCATCGCGCTCCTTGCCCACGGTCGCGGCATCTCCAACGCCGACGCCGTGCGAGAGCTCGCCCGCGAGCTGGGGCCCACATCGGCCCCGCGGCCGCGCCTAGCCGCCCCCACCGGCCCGCGCAAGCCTGCGCCACCGGCCGCCCGCCGCGTAGACCTCGCGCGCCTGCTGGCGGACCACGCGCAGGGCGCCAGCCTCGGAGACATCGAGTGCGAACTATGGGAGCGATCCAACCCGCGCCCCGAGGCCGCGGCGCACGATTGGCACCTCCTGCTGGGCGCGCTGTTCGGGCCGGAGGATGTGCTCTGGATCGGAGATCCCACCGACTCCGGCCGCGAGGAACACGCCGCTCGCTTCCGCCCGCGGGACGCATGGCGCGCCTGCTGGACGCGCCCGGGCAATCGCCTAGCCGCGGGCAGCTTCCTCGCCGGATCCATCTCGCGGGGCCGCGCCTCGGTCGCACGCTCGCCGTTCGTGGTCGTGGAGTCCGACGAACTGATCGGACACAAGCCGCAGACAGACGCCGACCGCGAGGCGAACAAATGCGCCAGCGCCGCGCTCTTCCATTTCCTCGAGCGTGTCGGCCTGCGCCTGCGCGCCGTCATCGACACCGGCGGCAAGTCTCTGCACGGCTGGTTCGACCGGCCCGCCGAGGAGGTGCTCTCCGGCCTGCGCGCCCGGGCCGAGGCCCTGCGCATCGATGCCGGCCTACTCGACCGCTGCGCGTGGTCACCCCTGCGCCTGCCCGGGTGCATTCACGAGAAAACCGGCCGGGCCGCTCGCCTTCTCTTCCTCACCACATGACCTCCCTTGCTACCTACGACCTCGCCGAACCGCCGCCGGCAAACCCCTGGGACGGTCTCCCTCCCATCTACTACGACGCGAGCCGCAAGGAGTTCCTGCGGCAGGCAGAGGATGGGACCTGGCTGCGCTTCACCGAAGCTGGGATCAAGCGAGAGCTCAAGATTGCAGGAGTGGCCGCGAAAGCTCACGGCGAGCAGTCGGTGAGCGATCTAGACCTGTGCGTCTCGTGGCTTGTCCGTTCGCGCCATGTCGCCTACGCGGGCCCGCTCGCCGGGCACCGGGCCGGCCTGACGCACGCCGACGACGGCCAGCGGGTGCTGGTGACAGACTCGCCGCACATCATCGACCCGCAGCCCGGCAAGTTCCCGCTGATCTATCAGGTTCTCGCCGGGCTGTTTCCGCGGGAGGATGACATCGGGACCATGCAGCGGGACACGTTCTGCGCCTGGCTCAAGATCGGCGCCGAGTGCGTGCGATCAGGCATCCGCCAGCCCGGGCAGGCCCTGGCCGTAGCCGGCCCCGTGAACTCGGGGAAAACCCTGCTCGCAACGCTCATCACTTGGGCCCTGGGCGGACGCTCCGCGCGCCCCTATCGCTACATGAGCGGGGAATGTTCTTTCAACGCCGAGCTGTTTCAGGCTGAGGCCCAGTTGATCGACGACGAAGCTGCCTCGCGCGACGGGCGGGTCCGCGCCCAGTTCGCCGCGACGCTGAAACAGTTCACCGTTTCGGAGAGCGTGCGCTGCGAGGCGAAGTACCAGACCGCGCTATCGCTCCGTCCGCTGTGGCGAGTCGTGGTCACGCTCAATGACGAACCCGAGGCCCTAGGCGTGCTGCCTCCGCTGAACGAGGACATACACGACAAGTTGATCCTGCTGCGCGCCCAGCGGGCCGAAATGCCGATGCCCACCGACACCCCGGAGCGTCGGGCAGCATTCGGCCGCGCCCTGCGGGAGGAGATGCCGGCGTTCCTGCACTACCTCGCCGCGAGCGAGATCCCCGCCGCCCTTGCCTCGCCTCGGTTTGGCGTGCGCCATTTCCACCACCCCGAGCTGGCCGAGGCCCTAGCCGACATTGCCCCGGAACGCCGGCTGCTCGCCCTGATCGATGCCGCACTATTCGCCGGACCTGCAGCGGACGAATGGGAGGGAACCGCGCTCGAACTCGAACGCCTGCTCACCGGCAGTCCAGTCGCCAGCATCGGCCCCGAAGCGCGCAAGCTGCTCAGCTGGGACAACGCGTGCGGGACCTATCTCGGACGGCTCCGAAGGTCCCACCCGAAACGCTTCGAGCAGAAGCGCACGAACTCGGAGCGCATCTGGAGCATCAAACCGTGACGCCGTGACACCCTACTTTTCACCCATGGTGTCACGCTTCCAACAGAGTAAAAACACCCGGTGTGACGCCGTGACACCATATTTTACCCCTTTGCGCGAGAGGAAGGAAAAGAGAGGGGGATCTGGCGTGCTGCGCATGCTGGACTCTGACGAAATATGGTGTCACGCCGTCACGGCCAGACTCCGCGGGAAAAGGGTGTTCGGGTGTTCGGGCCACCCGGAGCGCGCCCATGGGGCCGGTAGATATCAGGGTTCCACTGACCTTCCCCGCAACAGGGTCCATCAAGACCGCGACCTGCGCCCGTGAACCATTTTTTGAAACTCGTTTCGTTTTCACAGTCATCCCATAGCCGC
>JAFEGM010000015.1:5948-8097 GCA_018240025.1 Verrucomicrobiota bacterium | reverse complement strand
CCGTCACCCCGTCACCCCGTCACCGCCCCTACGTGTACTTCAACACTTCCTCGATGGTCGTCTCGCCTTCGTAGATCGAACGCAAACCATCCTCGCGCAGGGTCTGCATGCCGAGCTCCACCGCCTTCTGCTTCAAGACCACGCTGGGCGCGCGCTCGTTGATCAACTCGCGCAGCGGATCGCTCAGCTGGAGCAGCTCGTAGATGCCCTTGCGGCCGCGGTAGCCGGTCTGATTGCACGCTTCGCAGCCTTTGCCGTAGTAGAAGCGCTTGTCACCGATCTGCTCGGTCGTCAGGCCGATCGACCGCAGCACGGTCTCGCCGGGCTTGTATTCCACCCGGCAGCCCGGGCAGATGCGCCGGATGAGGCGCTGGGCCAGCACGCCTTCGAGCGTGGCGCTGATCAGGAACGGCTCCACGCCCATGTCGATGAGCCGCGTGACCGCGCCGGCCGAGTCGTTCGTGTGCAGGGTGGTGAAGACGAGATGCCCCGTCAGCGACGCCTGGATCGCGATCTGCGCCGTTTCGATGTCGCGCGTCTCGCCGATCATGATGCGGTCGGGATCCTGCCGCAGAAACGCGCGCAGCACGCGGCCGAAGGTCAGGCCGATGGTGTCGTTGATCGGCACCTGCACGATGCCCTCGAGGTCGTATTCCACCGGGTCCTCGGCGGTCAGCAGCTTGGTGTCGATCGTGTTGATCTTCCGCAGGCAGGAATAAAGCGTCGTCGTCTTGCCGCTGCCGGTCGGGCCGGTCACGATGAAGATGCCGTTCGGCTTCTCGATCGTGTCGAGGATGTACTGGTAGACGTAGTCCGGCATCCCGAGCGTCTCGAGGTCCAGATTGACCACGCTGCGGTCGAGCACGCGCAGCACCACGCTTTCGCCGAATTGCGTCGGCAGCGTGGAGACGCGCAGGTCCACCTGGCGGTCGCCGATCTTGCGCTGAATGCGGCCGTCCTGCGGCAGCCGGCGCTCGGCGATGTTCAGGTTCGACATGACCTTCACGCGGCTGGTGACCGCGGGGGCCAGATGCCGGGGCGGGGGCGCGATTTCGTAGAGCGCGCCGTCCACCCGGTAGCGAATCTTGAACTCGTTCTCGAACGGCTCGAAGTGGATGTCGCTCGCGCGATCCTGGATCGCCTGGAAGAGGATCAGATCCACGAACCGGATGATCGGCGCCGAATTCGCCTCCGCCTCCGCGCTGGCCGCCGCATCCGCGCCGAAGCTGACCTCACCGGACTGTCCGAGCTGCTTCAGCACTTCGTCGAGACTGGCCGTGTCCGCCCCGTAGTAGCGGCGAATGCGGTCCTCCACCTGCCAGGACGGCACGACCACGAGATAGAGCTCGCGGTCGAGCGCGAAGCGCAGGTCGTCGAGCGCCTGCTGGTCGAGCGGGTCGATGAGCGCGAGCGTGACCCGGCCGTCCTCCTCGGAGATCGGCAGCGCCCCGTGGAGCCGCGCCATGCCGCCCGGGATGAGCCGCTGCACCTCCGGCGGCACCTCGTATTCCCCGAGCTCCATGTAGTCGGCCCCGACCGCCTCCGCGATGGTCTGGTAGTACTGCGGCTCCGTCACGATGCCGAAGTCGACCATCGCCTGCATGAGGCTCTTGCCGTTGTTCGTCGCCTCCGCGCGCAGGTCCTCCTCCTGCGAGCGGGAAATGAGCCCGCGCTCTTCGAAGAGGGAGAGGATCTGCTGTTCGCGCGACATCCGCCTTCGCTAGCCGCGACGCGCCTTCGGTTCAAGAGCGTTGCGCGGAGCGCCGCCCATCGGTGCGCTCCCGGAGGCTGAGCCGGTCAGCTTTTGCCGCAAAGATCTCAAAAAGCGCAAAGAAACAGACCCGCCGCGAGCCGCGACTCCCCAGGACGCGCGTGCTGACAGCCGAGTCGCACCCTGGAGTGCTCCAGCCTGCTGGAGCCCTTCCCCACGCAGCCTGCTGCCGCTGCCCGGGTCCGCTCCCGGAGCCGAGCCGATCAGCTTCTGCCTCAAAGATCTCAAAGACCGCAAAGAAAGGACCCGCCGCGAGCGACAGCCCCTGGACTGCTCCAGCCCGCTGGAGCCTTCTCCAGGCAGCCTGCTGCCGCGGCCCGCATCGCTCCCTTCGGAAAGGTCGGCCTCAACCAAGGACATCCTGAACTCACCAACGGA
>JAFEGM010000015.1:0-5773 GCA_018240025.1 Verrucomicrobiota bacterium | reverse complement strand
GACATCCCGAACTCACCAACGGACGTCCTGAACTCACCAACGGACATCCTGAACTCACCAACGGACATCCTGAACTCACCAACGGATGTCCTGAACTCACCAACGGATGTCCCGAACTCACCAACGGATGTCCCGAACTCACCAACGGATGTCGACTTCGCCCAAGTCCTGGTAGGGACGAGCTCCGCGCGTCCGCGAGCCGCGTAGGACGAATCGTGCGCCCACGACGCAACAAAGCCGCGCTCCGCGCGCGTCCGCGAAAAACCCCGGACGCTGCCTGGTCCAGGCCGCCAGTCGTTGCACTTCTTCCCGACACGACGCCTGCCCGCGTCGAATCGACGCCAGATCCAAACGACTTTCGCCGCACCGTCGGTGCTCGTTCCGCCCCTCGCCAGCGTAGTCGACCATGAACCTCGTCCGTCGACCCCACCGGCCGCGCCGCCGGGCCGTCGCGCTTCTCCTTCTGGAACTCGAAGAGATGGGGTCAGCGCTCAGAAATAGCGACGCCGTATGTAAAAAGTATCCATCTTTTTCCCTCGATTTTCTGCACCTATATAAGTATAACTGCAATCACTCAGTCAGCGTTCCATGCGCCGACTAAAAGTCTCACAAACAGAAAACACCGACAACAACCCACAGGTACCCCAACCCCCAACGATCACCCCTTCTATGGCATTCAAGACCAAGAAATCGTTCCCCGACGTCGAGCAGGCCAAGACCCGTCTCTCAGCCCTCAAGGAAATCGACAAAAGCCGCGGCAAGACCGTCAACTACGGCGAGGAGGAAAAGCCTCTGACCAAGGCGGAGCTGGAGGCGCAGATCCAGCTGCTGGAGGACACCAATTCCGCCTACAATCAGACCCTCGACCAAGCCGACGCCCTCAGCACCGCCATCGAGCGCGAGCGCGCCCGGCTGCGCGAGATGTCCGCCGCCGTTCTCTCCGGCGCGGCCGCCAAGTTCGGCCGTGACAGCACCGAGGTCGAGCAGATCGGCGGCACCCGCCTGAGCGAGCGCAAGCGCCCCCGCCGCAAGGCCCGGCCCACGCTGCCCGCCCTCCCGCTCGCCGCCGCCGCGTAGCGCGGTCGCAGACGGAGCGACTCCCCTCAGCCCGGGTGCGCAAGCACCCGGGCTTTTTTGTGTCGCGAGGAATCCGCCGTCCCCCGGGCCCGGTGCTTTGGCGGAGGAAAACCAAAAGGCGAGAAGGCGAAAAGACCAGAAATCTAAGGAGGCCGCTTCATTTTCTGACTGGGGGCGCCGGTGGTGGACACCCGGGCCGTGCTCGATCCTCCATTCCGCCAGGCGGCCTCTGGCTCCCAAGGATGCCTGCTGCGGGAGTGCCTATGGCACGATCAACCCGGTGTGCGGATCGAGGATCGAGCACGACGACATCCAACCATGGCGTGCCTCGCAGGGGCAGGAACGCCTTCCCATCCGTGGAGAGGAGGCGCAATCCCGCTACCTGGGCGGTGGCGGCGATCCAGACGTCGTTGTGATCGTGCTGAATGGCGAGACCGTGCGCTTTCGCATGCGAATAGAGCTCGGCCCAGCGTGCATGGATCCGCTCGTGCCCGATGTGAACGACCAGCAGTCGATCGATGACCTGTTCCAAGAGCTCGCGCCGCCGCGTCTCCCAATTCTGAGCAAAGGCCAGCAGTTCGGCCACCGTCACCTCGCAGATGGCCGGCGGAACCCACTCTGACTCAGCTGGAACTGCGCTTCCACGGCTGCGGCCACCGGGCTATTCTGCCGCGTCGCGTGCAGCACGAGGTTGGTGTCCAGGAGGTACACGCGGATATCCCTTCCTGGCTCAGCTCATGGCCTCGACGGCAGCGGCAAACTCTTCATCTGATTCCTCAGCTGGGATGCTCCCGAGAATACGCGCATAGGCCGACGGCTCGCCCGCGCGCAAGCGCACCCTATTCTGGATCCCGGCGACCGTCCTCCCTTCCGGCAGGCGGCGGAAGAACTCATCCTGTTGCCCCGCCCTGGCGATCGCTTCGGCATCTACGCGCAAGAGAGACCCCGAGGGGCGAAAGACACCCGTACCCTCGAGTACCACTTCCTGATTGAAATGCTCCCGCAACGTCTCGATGGCCGCCTCGCCCTGCCAGATGGCCGTGACGACCTGCCCCGGCTGCACCTGGAGCTTCAACACTCCCTGGCTCGCGCCCATGAGGTCGAGCCGGCCCGCGATGCGCACCCGACGCGCTGGAGGCGTCAGGGCCGAAAGTTGCTGGGCCGCTTCGATCGCCTCGGCGTCGAAGGCCCCTGCCTGCGCGAGAGCGGTGTCCGGGAGCGAGATGCGCTCGATGCCGCGCTCCAGCATCCGCCGATAGCCGGCAATCCGGCGCAGCAGCGGCGGATCGAAGCGATTGCTTTCCGATTTCCGCGCGCCGACATCCCGGAGAGCCGCTCCGAGAAGTTCGAAGGCGGTCTCATCCGCTCCAGGCCCGTCCTCCCAGAGCAATTGCTGGCGGAAAAGCTCCTCCGCGGCGGCGCCAAAGGGCGGCACCTCGAAATGCAGCACCGTCGAGTCCTCTCCCGGCGCCGTGTGTCCAAGATAGCGGACCTCCGCTGCCGCTTTCAAAGGGGCCGAAATGCGTCCGGTGGCACGGCTCGAATGCAGAAATCCCATCCGCACCGTGTCCTGCAGGGTGTCGTGCAGATGGGTCAGAATCGGTCCGATCAATTCCGGCTTCGGCTTGGCGCCGAGGCCGCGCGGACCGCGCAGTTCGAAGGATCGTTCGAGGAGTTTCAGGGGCGAGAATGGCTGCGAGGTCAACCTCCGGAGAATTCGGGCAAATGCAAAGGTTGACTCCCCATTCCTCATTCTGGCTGGCTCCCGTCCCCAGAGGTTTGAGGGGGGCCGCGCCGCTAAGTCTTCTTCGAGTTGGGAGTCGGTCGCGACGAGTCCATGAAACGTCGAGCTGGCAGGCAGCCTCCGTCTTACGGATCTTCGAAGTAGTCGCTGTCCAGCCGCTTCAATTCGAGCCGGCGAACGGTGGTCACGCCCACGCCGTGCTCGATCATCAATTCGGCCAGCCGGTCGCCGTCGATCAGGATGACCTTCTGCGGGATGTTTCGGGCGTAGTCGCGAGCGCCTTGGCTGAAGCGGCAGGAGGCGATGAAGACGCCCTTCTGCGCTTGCTGCCCGGCCAGCGCGCCCACGAAGCTCTGGATCTTCTCCCGGCCAATGACCTGATCCTCCGCGTAGCGCTTGGCCTGCACGTAGATAACGTCGAGCCCGAGCCGGTCCTGCTTGATGAGTCCGTCGATCCCTTCGTCGCCCGACTTCTTCGTCACCTCCGCCGCCTCGCGGATCGACCCGCCGTAGCCCATGGCGACGAGGACATCGAGGACCAGCTTCTCGAAGTGATACGGGTTCATCGACCGCACCTTGTCGAGCAGGTCCGCCACGAGCGCGTCGTTCAACTGCTCGTACGCCCGCTCGATCGCCTCGTCCGGCGCCAACGCCGCCGGCGCTCCGCCGGTGGCGCCACCCGCGGTCGGTGCCAGGACCGTTCCGTCATCCCCGCCCGCCCCGCCCCGCTCCGCCGCCCGCTGCTTCCGACGTTCGATCACCCGTGCCACGAAGCTCGGGTAATGCGCCGCCAGATACCGGTTGTCGAGCCGCTCCGGCCCCGCCGCCAACAGCGCCCGCCCTGCGTCCGTGATCCGCAGAATCCCCCGCCGCGGCTTCTCGACCAATCCGGCCTGCTGCATATACCACCCCGCCCACCCGGCGCGATTGCGGTAGCTGGCTTCCCCGTTGCTCTGATGCACGATGGCCCGCTCCGCGTCCGTCAGCTGAAACACGTCTGCCACCGCCGCGGCATAATCGTCCTGGTGCAGTTCGCCCCGCTCCGCGAGCACGCGCAGCAAAGGCAGCATCATCTGCTCGTACGTCGGGAGCTTGCGGGGCGAAGCGTCGGGGGAGGACATTGCTGGGAAAGGACGTTTGAGCGTCAGCGCGGATCGTAGCCGGCAGCGGGGCTGGAGCGAGGGAATACAAAAAGGCTAGAGGGCGAAAGAACCAGAATGAGGACGGGGGAGGAACGATGGACGGCAGATGGTGGACCCTGGCGTTTCGAGCCAGGCGCCCCGCTCTCAAGATTCAAGCCACGAATCGGCTCCGGTGCCATGCGAGATGATCCTCGTTCGGGCGATCCCGATGCTCCTGCGGCAAGGTCACCGGTTGACCGTGCAGGCGATAGTACTCCTTCCCATTCTCGAACTCCTTTCGGATGCGGGAGCTCACGACGATGCGGTTGTCTTCGTCGAGCGTGGCGTAACCTTCGTCGAAAAGGTGGTGCCAGTCTGAGCGCAGAAGCAGCCCGTTCGAAACGGCATGCGGCCCCTGCAGCGCATAGGGTCGGATGTGGGCCGCCTCCAAGGCCGGCATCGTGCGCTCGCCGGTGAACGCGCAGCGCCGCCCGTAAGCCTCCGTCACCAGGACCCGGAAACCGCCTTGCCCGAGTCTCGGCAGTACGAGTTGCGGGGCGCCGTAGCGCGATCCCGGGTTCTCCGGCGCACCGAAGTTGCTCTGCAGGCGGACCGCTCCCAGTCGTTCGAGCACCTGCTCCCACAGGCGGAGTCCGTCGGGTTCGGCGGTGGAGTAGCAGCGCCCCGACACGATGTTCGAGCGCCAACTCTCCGGCACTGGAATCCATTCGTCCCGCTCGAAGAAGAAGGGTTCCCCCAGGATGGTGCAGCCGATCTGTAGCCCTAATTCATCCTGCCGGCGATGTTCCAGGATGCGATCCCGCAGCGTCTGGTAGTCGGGCACCCCATTGCGCTCACCGAAAGCCTGCCACATCAGGCTCAGCGGCAGAAATTTGTGGGCCACGAGGAGCCCGCCCCCCACGATGAAGTTTAGCGGGCTGTGCAGTTTGAAAAGGAACGGCGCGCCAATCTCGATGGCCCGAAATTGGTTCTGACTGCGCGGCCGCCAGAAATTCACCTCGTCCGGCCGCCGCGCCGCCAGATAGGCGAACCAGTCGTTGTTGGTGACTCCGACGTAGAACTTCATCCTCGATGCTTGGACCGCTGGCATTCTTGCGAGCCAATCGCCAACCATCAACTCCGCACCGCCATCTTCATCCTTTCTCCTTCTTCCTTCCTCCTTCCCACTACCCCGCCCACTCCGCGCACAACAGTTCCGCCTGCTGCAGGACCGTCTTGACGGCGGCCTCCTGTAGGTCGGGCGGGTAGCCGTGTTTGTTCAGGATGCGCTTCACCAGCACGCGGATGCGGGCGCGGGCGCCTTCGCGGAGGGTCCAGTCGATGGTGGTGCTCTTGCGGACCATGGTGATCAGCTCGGTCGCGATCACCTTCAGCTGGGTGTCGCCCATGATCTGGCGGGCGCTGCCGTTGGCGGCCAGCGCGTCGTAGAAGGCGACTTCGTCGTCGCTCAGGCCGAGGTCGGCGCCGCGCTTGGTGGCGGCGTCCATTTCCTTGGCCAGCTGGATCAGCTCCTCGATCACTTCCAGCGTGGAGATGGCCCGATTGTGGTAGCCGTTGAGGGTCTTCTTCAGCTTCTCGGAAAACAGCTGGCTCTGCACGAGGTTGCGCTTCGAGCGCACCTTCAGCTCGTCCTTCAGGAGCTTCTCCAGCAATTCGGCGGCGACGTTCTTGTGCTTCAGGCCGCGGACTTCGGACAGGAATGCGTCGCTCAGGATCGACAGGTCGGGCTTCTGCAAGCCGGCGGCGGTGAAGACGTCGATGACCTGGCCTTCGGTCGTGATCGCCTTGCTGGGCTATTCGGTTGTTTTTG
>JAFEGM010000014.1:53930-78564 GCA_018240025.1 Verrucomicrobiota bacterium | reverse complement strand
TGGGAGTGGGATTGGGAGTGGGATTGGGATTGGGATTGGGAGTGGAATTGGGAGGAGAACTGCGAGTCACGGCCCATCGGCACGCTTCCGGCCGCGCGCACCAACCCCCGCGCAGCCTTCGCCAATCGCCGGAGAGCGCGCTGGCGCCATCGGCCGATGTTCACTCGTCCCCTCAGCGCCTGCGGGCGACGGACGGGACAAGAAACCCCAAGCAGAAAACCATGAAAGCGCTGACTCGATACAACCACGACCGGCCCTTCCTCTGGGATCCGTTCTTCGTCGAATTCGACCGGGGACTGGATCGCTTCTTCGGCCGCACGGTCAGGCCGCTGACCGGCGACGAAAAACGCCTCTGGGCACCTGCAACCGACATCACGGAAGATGACAAGGAATACGTGGTGAAGGCCGAACTGCCCGAAGTGAAGAAGGAGGAGGTCCGCGTGACGGTCGAAGGCGACGCGCTCAGGATCTGCGGAGAGCGCAACGCCGAGAAGGAGGAGCAAGGCAAGACCTACCACCGGATGGAACGCCGCTACGGCGGGTTCGAGCGGGTGTTCGTCCTGCCGCCCAACGCGAACGCGGCCGGAGTCACCGCCGAGTTCAAGGACGGCCTCCTGACGGTGCGGCTGCCCAAGGTGGTCGAAGCCAAGCCGGCACCACGCGACATTGCCGTGAACTAGTCGCGCGGCCGGCGCGGGGAGTTCTGCTCTCCGCGGCCCGGCTCCAGGGCAGAGGGCGGCAGCGCGACGTAGGCGCTGCCGCCCCAACTCCGCGGACGACGCGGCGCGATTTCCAACTCTTCCCCCAAGTCATCCATGCCTGCTCTCACTGCCGAAATTCCGCTCCGGCAACCGACGGTCGGTCTTGGGCAACCGTGGCCGGGCGGCCTTGGACACCAGGGCGCAGACTACGTTATGCAAACCCCCGCCACTGCCGCCGCCGGCGCAGTCGCTTCGCGACTCGGCTCGATCCGCACCATTCTCGTGCCGACGGATTTTTCCGCCCCGGCCGAGCGGGCGCTGCACTATGCCGAGCAGCTGGCGAGCTACTGCCAGGCAAAGATCGTCCTGCTGCACGCCTTCGATGCTGACGAGTACGTGGCCGGAGTGATGGGGCCGCTGAGCGAGTACCAGGCCCGCATTCTCGAAGAAGACGAAGCCACGCTGCACGCGATCGCCAAGGCCTCGCAGGCTCGCGGCTTCCGCGTGGAGGTGCGCACGGGACGCGGCCGGCCGGCCCGGCAGATCACGCAGGCCGCGGAGGAATGCGAAGCCGGCCTGATCGTGCTGTCGACCCACGGCCGCACGGGTTGGCGTCGCTTCCTCATGGGCAGCGTGGCCGAAGCGGTGGTCCGCCATGCGCATTGTCCGGTCCTGACCGTGCACGCGCGGCATGAATCGGCTCACGTGTTGCCGGTGGGGCAGGGCTTGGCGGCACCGCCCCTGCAGCTGCGGCGGGTGCTGTTTCCGACCGATTTCTCCGTCGCCGCGGGCGAGGCGCAGCCTTGGGCGGAAGAGCTCGTACGCGAGGCGCACGGCACGTTGACCCTCCTGCACGTCTTCCCCGCCAAGAGCCATCTCGAGACGCCCGGCCGGGGGCTCATGACCGAGGCGGTGGAGCAGGTTTTCGAAGGTGCGCGCGAGCACACGCGCGAGCAGTTGGCGGCCTTCGCCAAGGCGGCGCGTGAGCGCGGCGCACCGACCGATTCGGCCACGGCTCATGGCGTGGCTGCACAGGCGATCTGCGAGCAGGCCGAGCTGACAAGGGCCGACCTGATCGTGATTGCCACCCAGGGCCAGACGGGGTGGGACCGCACGCTGCTGGGCAGCACCGCGGAGCGTGTGGTGCGCTTGGCGGAATGCCCGGTGTTGGTCGTGCGTCGCCCCCGGCTCTGACGGTGAGTGGGGCCGTGGTGCCGGTTGTGGTGGCCGGCATCACGGCCGATTCGTCTTTCTAGTGGCGCGGCTTTGGGCGGGGGCGGAGGCTCAAAGGTGGTTACAAGAAGGCTAGAAGGCCAGAGAACTAGAAGTTCATTGTATTTCTAGTTCTCTGGATTTTTGGCCTTTTGGCTCCCATCCGAGCCGATCGGTTTAAGTGATCGTCCGCGTCTCGCCGGGTGTGGCCAGTTCGCCGGCGATCGCCTCGTGCAGGGCGTGGACCTGGCGATCGAGGTCGCGCAGCTCCGCCAATAGCGAGGCGGTGTCCGGCGGGTCGGGCATGGGTTCGTCGTCGGGCGCGGGCGTCGGCTCGGCGCTGACGGCGTGGAAATGCCGGCTCCAATCCAGCGTGCGCAGCCGCTCGGCGAAGGCGCGCACCGCGTCGGCGGGGCCGCGCTCGCCGTAGAGGCCCGTCAGCAGCGTGGCGCATTCGCCCAGCGCGCGCCGCACCGAGCGCGGCGCCTCGGCATCCTGCCAGAGCAGCTCGAGCACGAGGCGCGGCTCGGCCCGGGTCTGGTAGATGCGGCGGTAGGTGTCGCGCGTGCCGAGCAGGCGGAGGAAGGCCGAGAGCTCGATCTCCGTCTCGCGGGTCGGCGCGTTCACGAAGGCCCGCGGACAGGCCAGCGTGGCGTTGGCCGTGAGGACCGCGCGCTCCAGCAGACGGCCGACCTGGCAGAAGCGGAAGGCGCCGTCAAAGGGCATGGTCGCCTCGGCCAGGCCGACGAATGCCGCGATGTGCCGGGTGGCGAGTTCGGCGATGCGTCGAGTCTGGCGCGCGGCCGATTCCTCGTCGCACTGCGCATCGAATTCGGTCCGTTGAAACGTCTCCTGCAGCTCGGCCAGCGTGGCGAAGACCTCGGCGCTGAGGACGTCGCGCGTGTCGTCCGCGTTGCGCCAGGCCCGGGCGAAGACGCCTCGGAGCGAGCCGAATTCGTCGGGCGCGAGCGCCAGCCGGTGCCGCTCGCGGATGGAGCCGAGACCGCGGCGCGGGCCCGACTCCAGCGGCGGCAGCAGGCCATTCCACACGGGACGGCAGACGCGGCGCTCGTAGGCGTTGAGCTCCTCCAACTCCAGCACTTCGACCGTCTGCAGCAGCCCGGCGAGATTGCGCGTGCGTTCGAGGTAGCGGCCGAGCCAGTAGAGCGATTCCGCCGCGGGCGAGGTCAGCAGCTGCGAGGCGCGGCCGCTGGCCCGCACCGGACGCGAGGCCGGCGCGCGTTCGGCGGTGGGCGGCACCCACGTGTCCTTGCAGCGGCCGGCGCCGAGGCGCGTGAGCGCGCCGGGGAAGACTTCGAAGCGACCTTGTCTCCGCAGGCCGAAGAGGACCTGCTCACCAAAGACGGTGCCGCGGCGGCCGCCCGCCACTGTCAGCGTCTCGGCCCAGCCGTGTGCGGGTTGGGCGACGAGCAGATGCGGCTGGCGGCGGACGTCGTCGCGCAGAGCCTCGCGCTGGGCCTCGCCGTAGAGCGGCCGCAGCTGATAGCGCGAAGGCTCGGCCAGAACCATCTCGCGCTGGTCGACATCGCCGAGCCAATGCGTCGGCGCGGAGGCCAGAAGCGGCGGCTCGTTGAGATAGAAGCGGACGATGCGTGCAGCGTGCGGCAGGAGCGAGCGGTCGTCGGCGAGCTGCGCCCCGAGCGCATTGACCAGCGCGACCGTGCCGCGCCGGAGGCAATGCACGAGGCCGGCGACTCCGATGGTCGAGCGCGGATCGAGCGCGAGAGGATCGAGATAGCGCTCGGCCACCGTGGAGAGCACGACGTGCACGCGCTCCAGCCCCGAGATCGTGCGCAGGTGGAGCCGATCGTCGAGCACCACCATGTCGCCGCCGCGGACCAGCGGAATGCCCATGCGACGCGCCAGAAAGCTGTCGTCCGCGTGGTGCGGGCTGGCCGGGCCGGGGCCGAGGAGGACGATCCGATGTTCGCCCGGTTCGTCGGGTCGGGCTGCGCGGAGCGTATCGAGCACGCTGATGGGCGCATCGGCGATCGGTGCGACCGCGCGGCCGTGGAAGAGCTCCGGGGCCACCCGCGCCAGCAGGCGGCGATTTTGCACCATCCGCGCCAGGCCCGGGGCGCGGCCGAAATGCTGCGAGGTCACCTGCCACTCGCCCTGCGCGGTCCGCCGAACGGCCAGCGAGGCGAGGTGCAGATAGTGCCCCTGCGTCGGCGCCACCCCGGCCGCGCCGCGCTGGAAATACGGGCTGCCGAGCACGGCCGCCAGCGGCACGGCGCCGGCGTGCAGGATTTCGCGACGGCCATGGATGTCGCGCAGGAAGAGGTCGAAGGCCCGCGCCCGCTGATCGAGCCCGCGCGCCAGCAGGTCCCATTCGTCGGCCGAGAAGACTTGCGGGAGCAGGTCGCACGTCCAGTCGGGGACACCCAGCTCGCGACGCGTGGTGTCCATGCGGTGCTCCAGCCGACGCCGCTCCTCGCGCGGGAGCGACTCGATCTGCGCCAGGAGCGTCTCGTAGGCCGGTCTGACCGCACCGCGCTCGTCCAGCACCTCGTGGTGGGGGCTGGCGGCAGGTGGCGCAGATGAGGACATGCGGAGCGAAAGCTGCAGAAGCCGGCAGCAAGCCGCAACCGGCGCATCGTGGCAACGCCGAAGCGACCCGGCGGGAGGCGAATGCGCAATTCTGAACGCCTGCTGGGCAAGGTTCCGCTGGCGCACCGGGGTCGGCCGCGCCGATAGCTTCGGTTCCCCGTGCCGTTCCCTCGCGATCCCTTTTCCGCCCTGCGCCACGCGCCCTTTCGGCGCTACGTGCTCGGCCGGGCGGTCATGAGCCTCGGCGGCCAGATGCTGATGGTGGCAGTCGGCTGGGACATCTACGAGCGGACGCATTCGACCACCGCGCTCGGGCTGGTGGGGCTCGTGCTGATGCTGCCGGTGCTCCTGCTCTCGCTCCCCGCCGGACAGGTCATCGATCGGGTCAATCGCCGCTCCGTCATCCTCGCCGCCAGTTCGCTGCACGTCCTGGCCGCCCTTGCGCTGACCATCTTCACCTGGCACGGCGCGGAGGTCTTCTGGACCTACGTCGTGCTGCTGCTGACGGGCATTGCGCGTGCTTTTCAGTATCCGGCCCATTCCGCCATGGTGCCGCAGATCGTGCCGCCGGCGCTCTTTCCGAATGCGGTCACGTGGAGCGCGAATTCGTTCTATCTCGCCGCAGCGCTCGGACCGGCGCTGGGCGGATTCGTCATCGCGTGGACCGGCGGTGTGTTCTGGGTCTATGCCTTCACGGTCGGCGCTTACGCCATTTTCCTGCTCGCCGTCTGGTCGCTGGAGCGGCCGCCCACGCCGCGGGACACCTCGGGGGTGAGAGGCTGGGAGGCGCTTTCGGCGGGACTGACCTACGTCCGGCGCACGCCCATGATTCTGGCGCCCATCACGCTCGACATGTTTGCCGTCATCCTCGGTGGCTGCACCACGCTCCTGCCGGTCTTCGCCAAGGACATCCTCGAGGTCGGTCCGACCGGGCTCGGCTGGCTGCGCGCGGCGCCGTCGATCGGCGGCGTGTGCGGCGCGCTGGCCATCGCCGCGCTGCCGCCGTTTCAGCGCGCCGGCCGCGCGCTGCTGCTCGGCGTGATCGGCTTCGGGCTGGCCACGGTCGGCTTCGGGCTGTCGCGCAATTTCGCGCTCTCGCTCTTCTTCCTCTTCGCCATGGGCGCGGCCGACATGATCAGCGTGGTGGTGCGTCAGACGCTCATCCAGTTGCTCACGCCCGATGCCATGCGCGGCCGCGTCTCGGCGGTGAACAGCGTCTTCATCGGCGCCTCCAACGAACTCGGCGGGTTCGAGAGCGGCATCACCGCGACCTGGTTCGGGACCGTCGCCTCCGTGGTCGGCGGTGGCATTGGCACCCTGCTCGTCGCGCTGGGCGCCGCCTGGATCTGGCCGGAGTTACGCCGCTTCGGCGCGCTGCCGGTGCCCGTCACACCGGAGAAGGAAAGCGAGCACGCGGACGAGACGTGAGTGGGAGGGCGGTGATCCGGCGGAAGGTGATCGGTATCGAATGCGACGGCCGGATGCGGTGATCGGATGCGGCGACCGAACGCGGGGTCGGATGCGATGACGATTGCGGGATCGATGCGGATCGCCGCTCACAGGCACCGATCAGGCACGAGGCACCACCGCCGTGACTTGTTACGCCGAAGGCGTTCCAACCGTCAGCCCAGGGTTGGCCGAGGAACGAGGCCTACCCTGGGTCCCCCGCAATGTTCCGGCCTACCGCGAAGCGGTTGCGCCAGTCGTGCCGTTCGGCCTCAGCTCACGCGCTTGCGACGGCGCACGATGTATCCGCCCATGGCCCCGCTCGCGAGGGCCGCGGCGGCCCAGGTACCGGGCTCGGGCACGGTGCTGATGACCGAGACGTCATCGAGATAGTAAAACGCCGGATCGTTCTGCCCGAAGAACTCGAGGCGGGTCAGCGTGCTGCTCGCGGTGACGGTAAACGTATAGAACTGATACGGCGATGTACCGGTGAAGCCGGTATCATTGCGGAAAAGAATGTTCGCGCCGTCCCAGGCCGCGGCGAAGGTCTGCGTGCCGGGGCCGCTCTCGGAATTGTCGACCGCCACGTAGAAGGAGACCACGTACTCACCCCCGGCGACGGTTGGGATCAGCTGGTAGATGCTGCCGGGCGCGCCGACCTGGCCAAAGATGGCCGAGGCGGTGCCGGTCCGCGGCGGCACGGGATCCATGCTCGTGCCGACGCCGGTCTGATCACCGGTGGCGAACCAGAATTCGAAGGGCGACGGAACGCCGCCATTCGGCCGATAACTGAGCGGCCCCCCCCGCTCGCCACCGCCAGGGACGATGAGTTCGAAGCTGTCGTTGAGGACGAGGTTCTGGGCCGCGAGCGGGCCGGCGGCCAGCAGGACCAGGGTGAGGGAGGCGAAGGCGACTTTCATGGCAGGTGAGGAGTCTGGCTTGGCTCGAAGGGCGCGACGGTTCAATCGTGAAATCAGCGACAGGGCGAATGTCCCAGCGGCGGTAGGTCGTTTGACCTATTTCGGCTTAAGGGAGAGTGAAGAATGCCGCAAAGCGCGCACTTGGCGGAGCGTTTTTTGCTGCCCAGGTTTGGGCATGATCTTCAAAATTCTGACCGCTGCTCAATTCGCCCGGGTCGAAGCGGGCGGACCGATGGAAGCCCCGGTCGATGTGGCCGATGGTTTCGTCCATCTCTCGACCTCGCGGCAGTTGGCCGAGACGCTCGCCAAGTACTTCCGAGGGCAGTTTGGCCTTGTTCTCGTTGGAGTGACCTGCGAGTCGGTGGCGGCCGATCTGCGCTGGGAGCGCTCGCGCGGCGGCGACTTCTTCCCGCACGTCTACGGACGCCTCGGGCGGGAGCAAATCGCGCGGATCTGGCGCCTGAGCGAGACGACGTCCGAGGGCGCGCCCCTCGCGCCAGCCGAGGTCGCGGCTCTGCCCGAGCCGGCCGAGAAGCCGCCTCGCTGAGCCGTCATTCCCGCGCGAGCCGCGCCTCGATCCAAAGAAACGAAAGCGCGCTGAAGAGCAGCGCGATGAGCCAGCCGGTCGGGACAGCGCGAGAGGCGGGTTCGGCCGGAATTGCGGCCGCGGAGTCGCTGGAGGCGGCGGCGAGCTGTCTCGTGGTGTCGAGCCGCTGCAGCGCACGGACGCCAGACCAGGAGCTTGGCGCGGTCACGTGGAAGTCACGCGCCACCGCATGCTCGCCGGCGGTCACACGGTGCCAGCCCTCGGCCGCCGGCCAGTACACGCTGGTCCAGCGGGTGGGATCCTGCTGATCCTGCGCGGGGGCGAGTTCGATCGCCGGGGCGTCGACCGGCGATTCCACCCGCGGCGCGCGCGGCGGGGTGGAGTCAACACCGTGCCAGGTGAGCACGACCGGCTGCCCGACCGCAGGCAGCCCCTCGACCGCCCAATGCGGGGGCATCGGACGCGGGCGGGCCAGGCGCTGGAGGACTCCAGACCAATAATCGGCAAAGGCCGCCGGCTCGTTTGCCTGCGGCCAGCGCCAGGTCTCGCGCACGAGCGTGAGGCCGAGTCGGCCGCGGCCGTGGGCCTGCATGGCGGCCAGCGGACGGTCCTGCACATCGGTCAGCAGGGGACGCTGCGCCGGCGCGAGCGAGAGCTGGAGCGGCCAGGCGGGGAGGGGCGTCTGCCCGGCCAGTGCGCGGTCGGCCCAACGCGGTCGCACCAGACGCTCGGCCGGGCCTGTTTCGACGGGTGGCAGCGGCTCGGTCTTCCAGGGCGCCAACGCCTCGGCGGCGCTGGCGGGACCGAGCAAGAGGAGGCCGAGCCCGCGTTCGCGGACGGCGGCGTCGAGCGCCGCGCGCTCGGCCCCGGCCAGGGCCGCGAGGCGCGCGGGATCGAGCAGCACGACATCGAAGCCGTCGAGCACGCTGGCATTCAGCTCCGCGAAATCGGCCGCCGCGCCGCCCACCGCGCTGGCCCGGGTGCGCTGGCGTGAAAGCAGCGTCTGCAGGGCGAATTCGCCGCCGAGCTCCGCATACCAGGCCTGCAGCCGCGCGAGGTCGAGCTGCGGGGCTTGGGTCAGCGCGAGCACGCGTGGCAGCAGCGGCGCCACGACCGGAATCCCGAGCGGCTCGCGGGCGAGTTCGCGCGTGCCGTCGAGCAGGACGA
Source organism: Verrucomicrobiota bacterium (assembly GCA_018240025.1). Classification (GTDB taxonomy): domain Bacteria; phylum Verrucomicrobiota; class Verrucomicrobiia; order Chthoniobacterales; family SZAS-18; genus SZAS-18. The sequence continues at coordinate 70,000 of JAFEGM010000014.1, read as the reverse complement.
GGGACGCCAGCAACCGTCCCGCGGCGGCCAGCGGTGGCGTGCGGAGTTCGAAGCGGCCGGCGGGTCCGACCGCGACGCTCTGCGCCGGAGCGCCGGGGAATTCGAGCTGGACGCGCAATTCCGCGCCGGGGCCGTGCGCCTGCCCGCGCAATTCGAACGGCTGGCCGACGAGGGCCGGCAGCGACGCCTCCAACGCACGAAACCCTGGCGGCGCGGGCGTGTCGGGCGGCGGGTGATGCACGAGCTGCAGCCCGCGCAGGCGTCCCGCCTCGGCCGACGTGAATCCCGCGCCATGGAGGTGCAGCGTGCGCAAGCGCGGGTGCAAGCGCCGCAGGGCGCCGATATCGGGCACGACGAGCGCCTCGGCCGGACGCACGGTCGCGTCGGGCAGGGCAAAATGCGGACCCGGACCCCCGCGCGCTTCAGCCGCACCCGCGGTCCATAGGCTGGCCGCGGTGACCTTGCTCTCGGGCAGCGCTCGCGGCCGCGCGAGCAAGGCCAGCGCGACCGCCGCGAGCAGGACCGCCGCGCAGCGCGCCAGCCGTGCGCCGGGCCGCGGACGACGCCATTCCAGCGCCGCGAGGCCGAGTCCGAGGGCGAGAGCGAACCAGGGCATCATCGGTTCGGAGCCGTCTGCAGCTCGCGCGCAAATCGCTCGGCCAGGCCCGGTGCGGGTTCGATCGCCTGCGCGGGTCGCGCCTGAGCCGGAGGCAAGAGCGCACGCAGCGCCGGCTCGAGCGCCGCAGGCACGCCAGCCGGAGAAGGCCGCAGCGCGGCGCGCACTTCCTGCAGCGCGACGAGAACCGGCTCGCCGCCGTCCGCCGCCAGCGGAGCGAGTGCGCCCTCGACCGCCCGCAGCGCTTCGCTCTCGGTCGGACGCAAGGCGCGCCGGGCCGTGAAATCGACCGCCGCCAGGGCCGTCGCGACCGCCCGGACCAGCGCGGCCGGGGCCGGCGGCGGCGGAGTGAGGCGGCCGAAGCGCGCCACGGTGCTGATGTCGCCCTGAAGCCGGCGTTCCTCGACCTTGAGCGGCGCGGCCTCGAAGCCGACGCGCTGCACGTACGCGCGGTCGCCCTGCTGCAGATACTTGAGGATGGCGAGCGCGCGGTATTGCGCCGGCAGCGACTCCGCCGGCTTGGCCTGGCGCAGGAAGCCCTCGGATTCCCACATCGCCCGCAACACGTCGCGCAGCGTGCCCTTGGTCTGGTGGTCGAAGAACGTGGCCTGCTCCTGCGAGTCGTGTTGGTGGACGAAGCCCGCCACCACCTCGCGCGCATCCTTCGGCGGCTCCTTCTTCTCGCCGTCCTTGGGCGGGGCTGCGCCGGGATGATAGTGGTCGCTGGCCGTGTCGTGCCGATGGATCATCGACTCCGGAATGCCGGCCGCATTGGTCTGCCCGCTGGTCGCCGGCGTTGGCACGAGGTCGCCTTCCGCCTCTTCGCCGAGGAAGCGGCCGTAGCGCAACCGCAGCAGTTGTTGATCGATGCCGAGATCGTTCGCCCGCTCGCGGAACGGCTTCTCCGCCAGCTGCGGTCGCTCGGCGATGAGCTTCTCGGTGTCGATGATGAGCTGGCGCTGGCTGCGGAAGTACTCGGGCACGAGGTTCACGGCGACCACGCCGCGGGCCGTCGCGCTGGTCGCCGGACCACCCCCGCGGATGCTGACGAAGCGGGTCTCCGAGCGCGCCAGATTGGGCGTCGGCGTGCGGCGGTCGAGCGCCTCGGCGTGGAAATACAGCTCGTCGCCCGCGCCCAGTCCGAGCGCCGCGAGATCGAGCGTCGTCTCGAAGGCGCCGCCTTCGCCAGCCGTCAGCTCGAACTTCTGCTCGCGGAATTTGACCGACTCACCGCTGCCCTTCGCCACGGTCGCGACCAGCCAGACGCTCGCCAGGCCGTAGTCGTCGGTCGCGCGCAGCGCAATGCGCACCGGGGCCGGCGCAGCCAGCTCCGTGCGGGTGCGGGCCGGTTCGAGGAGGACCAGCGCTGGCGGACGATCCGGCAGCACGCGCAGCACGTGCGTGCCGGTCAGGGCCGGCGTGCCGGGGGCGGTGGCGATTGAGTACACCAGCAGCGTCTCGACCGTCAGCTGCGCCCGCACCTCGCGGGCGTCGGCCTGCGGCTCGAGCGGGAGCTCCGCCAGGCCGCCCGCAAATTGCAGCCGCAACCCGGGCGCGGCGCGGTCGAAGCGCAGGCGCCATTCGACCAATGCGCCGACCTCGACCTCGCCTTCGAGGCCCTCGAGGCGTCGCGCCGGCCGACCCGTGTAGCCCGGCGGTGTGACGAGCAACTCCGCCAGCTGCAATTCCAGCCGCGGAGCGGGCGGGCTCGGCAACGCCACCCGCGGCGTCGACACCGCGGGCGCGGACGGACGCTGCAGCGGCGGCACATAATGCAGCCCGGCGAGGACCAGCGGCAGCGCCACCGCGGCCAGAAACAGCGGAATCAACTGCCGCCCTGGCGGCTCCTGCGCGCGCCGACGGGCCGGCGTGAAGGCGGCGTCGAGCCGCGCGCGTTGCAGCGCTTCGAGCGTCCCGAGTTCGGTCGGCTCGCGCAGCCAGAGCGCGCTGCTTTCCTCCAGTTCGGGGATGCTCCGGTCGAGATGCGCCGCCAGCGCCGGAGCCTGGATGCGCCAGGGCCGCGCGTGCAGCACGAGGGCGGCCATCGCCACCAGCCCGAGCGGCCAGGTGCCGAGCGGTCCGGCCAGGAGATAGCCCAATTCGGCTGCGAGGGCGCTGAGGACCAGCGTGCGCAGCCAAAGATGGCGCCGCCAGGCCAGGGCGAGTTGCTGGAGCGCGGCGCGATTCATGCGGAGGCGGGCGAGGGGCGATGGCTGAGCAGCCGCTCGGCCACGAGCAGCGCGGCGAGGAGCCACCAGAGCGCGGCGGAGAGGTCGGTCGGCGCTGCCGCGGGCAGATGCGAGACGGCGGGCGCGGACGCCAACGCCGGCTGCGCCTGGGCCGGATCGACCCGGCGCAAGTCGTTTGGCGGCGGCGCGCCGGGCGTGAGCGTTTGGGCCAGCCAAAGCGGCAGCGCGCTCTGCTCCGCCGCCTCCATCCAGTCGGGCTGAAAGCGCGTCCAGAGCCGCAGCACCCGCCGTCCGCGCTCCGCCCGCTCGGTCAGGAGCGGCTCGCCGAATGCATCGCGCAGCAGGACGCGGTCGTCGGCCGTGAGCGTGGCCGCCGCCCGCTGGCGGAGGCGATGCCCCGCGAATTTCCCCCCGCCGGGATTCGCCTCGGCGGCGCCGGCATCGCGCAGCAGGGGCGCGCGACCGGCCGACAGCGGCAGGTCGCCGAGCTGGACGACCCAATCCGGCGTTTCGTCTGCGCCCACGTTCCGCCAGCCCAGCGCACTGACCGCAGCGCGGACGCGGCGTTCGTCCTCGGTGCGGTCGGGCGCGGCCTGCACGGACACGCGCAGCGGCGCGAGCGTCGGCAGCGGAGCGAAGGCCTCGTCATTGAGCGCCGCTTCCCTGCCGCTGGCTGTCTGCCGCGTGCGCAGGCGTGCCGAGGTGCCGGGCACGCGGATCTCGGGCGAGCCTTCGACGGTGAGGTGCCGCACCTGCGCCGGCGTCGAGATGCCGACCTGCACGCGTCCTTCCTCAGTTCGTCCCACCAGCCAGACGAACTCCGCCGCGCCGTCGCTCGCCATCCAGCGCACCGGCCGGGCCAGCGCAGGCCGCGCACCGGCGAGGCTGCGCAGCTCGGTCGGCGCGAGCACAGCCAGGTGACCGCCGGCGCCGACGCGGGCATCAGTCTCGGCCAGCAACGACCACACATCCGGCGGCGGTCCGGCCGACGGCCGCTCGCGCGGGAAACCCGGTGCCAGCCAGCGTTCCTCGTAGCCCTCGCGCAGCAGTTCCGCCCAGGCGGCGGACTGCGCGGCGGTTGGCTGCGCCATGGGACTGCGCAAGGCCCAGCGAGCGCCGGGCCGGTCGGCTCGCGGCCAGAGCGGCTGGGCCAGCAGCAGCGCTGCCGCCGCCAGCAGCGCGCAGCGGAGCGCGAGCAGGAGCCGCTCCCGCCAGCGGAGGTCGCGCACGGGCGGGCGGCTGGCCTCGCGCAGGAGGCGGAGGGAGCCGATCCGCACGGTGCGCGGCGGGGGACGCCACAGGTGCACGACGAGCGGCACCGCCAGCGCCAGGAGCGCGAGCAGCCCGAGCGGAGCGGCGAGCCAGATCATCGGCCGGGCAGCTGGCGGGCGCGCCGGCGCAACAGCCGGCGCAGGGACGGGGCGAGCGGCTCGTCGATCGAAACCGCCGCGTAGTGAAAACGATCGCTGCTCCAGGCCTGCCGCCAGGCGCGCAGATGCCGCTCGTGGGCCGCGAGATAGGCCGTGCGCACCGCCGAGCTGTCGAGTTCGAGCGCCGCGCCGGTCTCCCATTCCTCGAAGCGCAGCGCGCCGCGTGCGGGGAACTCCAGCTCTTCGCGGGTCAGCAGGTGCACGAAGAGCAACTCGTGCTCGCGCGCCTGCAGCGGCGCCAGGGCCGCGCGGATCTCGCCGCTGCGCTCGTGGCCGTCGGTCAGCACGACCACCAGTTCGCGGCGCGCCGGGGTGATGAGTGGCAGACGCGCCGGCCAATGCCCGCCGGGCACGAGCCCCGCCAGCGCGTGCACCACGCGCTCGAACGGCCGCCGATGCGCTGAAGCAGGCAGGGTGAGGGGATGCGTGCTGCTGATCGCATGCAGGCCGACCGCATCGCCCTGGCCCTGCGCGATCCACGCGAAGGCTGCCGCCAGCTGCCGCGCGGCCTCGAACTTGGTCAGGCCGCCTGCGACGTCGGTCTGGCGCATCGACTCCGTCGCATCCAGCACCAGGCGCAGCGCCACGGCCGTCTCGATCTCGCTCTCGCGCACGAAGTAGCGGTCGGAACGCGCGAAGAGCTTCCAGTCGATGTGCCGCGGTTCGTCGCCCGGCTGATAGGCGCGATACTGGCTGAACTCCCGCGCCAGGCCCGGCTGCCGGCTCGGATGCAATCCGGCCATCGCGCCCTCGACCAGCTGCCGAGCCGTCAGCGCCAGCCCGCGCGCAGCCGCCTGCAATTCCGCGGCAGGGCGGAAGGCGGTCGCAGCGGCAGGCGCAGACACGGCAGCGGACGATTTCACTTCGCGGGCAGCGGCAACGGGCTCTTCGGCTCAGGCACGTGGCGGAGGAGATCGCGAATGACGTCGTCGGGCCGCACGCCGTCGGCCTCGGCTTCGAAGGCGAGCAGAATGCGATGGCGCAACACCGGTGCGGCCAGCGCGCGCAGATCGTCGAGCGTGACCGCGAATCGACCGCTCAGGAGCGCCCGCGCCTTGGCCGAGAGGATGAGCGCCTGCCCGGCCCGCGGCCCCGCGCCCCACCGGATCGAGCTGGCGAACGGCAGGGCCCGATCGCGCGTGGCCCGGACCACGCGGGTGGCGTAAGCCAGCATCTCGTCGCTCAACGTCACCTCGCGAGCCAGCCGCTGGAGCGCGACCGCCTCGCTCGCATCGAGCACGGGCTCGACCTCCGCGCTGCGCGTGCCGGTGGTGGCGCCGAGCATCTGCAGCTCCTCGGCCTCGCTCGGATATCCGATGGTCAGATAGAGCAGAAAGCGGTCGAGCTGCGCCTCCGGCAGCGGATAGGTGCCCGACTGCTCGATCGGATTCTGCGTCGCCAGCACGAAGAACGGCCGCTCCAGCGCGTAGGTCTTGCCGCCGTAGGTGACCGAGCTCTCCTGCATCGCCTCGAGCAGCGCGGCCTGCGTCTTCGGCGGCGTGCGGTTGATTTCATCGGCCAGCACGATCTGCGCGAAGAGCGGGCCGCGATTGAACTGGAAGAACCGCTTCCCCGTCGCGTGGTCCTCCTCCAGCACCTCGGTCCCGATGATGTCCGACGGCATCAGGTCGGGCGTGAACTGAATGCGGCGAAAGGTCAGGTCGACCGCCTGCGCCAGCGTGCGGATGAGCAGCGTCTTGCCCAGCCCCGGCAGCCCTTCCAGCAGGCAATGCCCGCCCGCCAGGAACGCGGTCAGCAGCTCCTCCACCACCGCGGTCTGGCCGACGATGACCTTGGCGATTTCGCTGCGCAGACGCGGGAGCTTGGCCAGCAGGGCCTGGACTTCGGAAGGGGAGGGCATGAGGTAGTCCGCACTCTCCGAGTGCGGCCGGGTTGAGGAAGGGCGACGGGTTAGAGAGAGAAGGAGGTGGAGTAGGGATCAGGAGGAAGGAATGAAGCGTCGGGCAAGAGACGAAATGCGGTGGATCGGGCCGCCTACTGCAGGAGGGAGTGGAGCACGATGTTCACCCCGAACTTCGTGTTGTCCTCGGCCAGGAAACGCTTGTTGCGGAAGTCGTAGTCCCATTCGCAGCCGTAGTCCTTGTTGCTGTAGAGGACGCCGATGCGGCCATTGATTTCGACCGCTTTGAGGTAGTCGTGCACGAGGTCATCGCCCCAGCCGTTCAGCTCGAACGAGGTGGTCGGCGGGCCCTTCTCGAAGCGGAAAAAGGCGCTGTAGAGCGGGTGCGTGTTGGGCAGCTTGCGCAACGCCTCGGGGCCGAAGCAGACCTTCATCTGCTCCTCGAAGCTTTTGGCGAAGAGGCCGTCGATGTCGTGGTTGCAGTCGTCCACGAAGACGAAGCCGCCGCGGCGCACGAAGGCCTCGAAATTGGTCCGCTCGCGCTCGGAAAACTGCACCAGCCGATGCCCGCTGAGGTAGCAGAAGTGGCTCTCGAACAGCTCCTCGCTGGCCAGGGCCGTGACCCGCTCGCGCGGCGCCACGTCGAGCGTGGTGTACGCGACCAGCGAGTCCAGCAGGTTCGAAGGCATTCTTTGATCGACCACGTCCCAATCGCCGGACTCGTAGGCGAGACGGGTGAAGGTGAAGTCCGGCATGGAGGAACCCCTGCCGCAGACCGCGGGGGCGCGCCAGACGGAACCGCCGGCGCGGCGGCCGAATCGCAGGATGGGTGCAAAGGCATGCATTCCGCCACCCGACCCGCCGCGGTTCTTGCACGATGCAATGAATCTGACCCGGGGTCCGCCGGGCCAAATCCGCGGGAACCCGCATGAATGCAGGCTTGGCGCGCGATCCGACCCCGGCGGCATCGGACTGGCTCAAAGGGGCGGCATGATCACGCCATCTTCCCCGATTCGCACCGATGCCGACCGTTTGCGGCCTGCCTCCGAGACGGAGATCGCCGCCCCCACGGACGAGCAGCTGTTGCACGCCTGCGCTGCGGGCGACGAATCCGCTTTGCGCGAACTTTACCGCCGCCACACCGGCCTCATCCGCACCATCGCCCTGCGCGTGGTCGCCAACGATGTCGAAACCGACGAGATCACCCAGGACGTCTTCCTGGAGATCTGGAACCAGGCCGAGCGCTTCTGCGAGGGCAAGGGCACCGCACTGGCCTGGATGACCACGCTGGCGCGGCGCCGGGCCATCGACCGCCTCCGCCGCCGCATGGCCTACGTTCGGGCCCGCGACCGTTTCGGCGAGTCGACTGCCTCCGAGACCGACGTCTACGCGCCCCAGAGCGCCGACGGCGCCGCCATCGACTCCGAGCGCGCCGAGGCCCTCAATCGCGTCGTCGCCTCGCTCCCGCCGGCCCAGCAGGAGGCCGTGCAGCTCGCCTACTACAAAGGCCTGAGCCAGCGCCAGATTTCCTCCCGCACCGGCGTGCCGCTGGGGACGATCAAGACCCGCCTCGAGCTGGCCCTGCGCAAGATCCGCTCCGCGGCCCTGGGCAATCAGGGCGAGGTGGCCGAGTGGGCCTACACCCACGCCTGATTTCCGCCCGACCCGGCCACGCCCTGCATTTTGCCGCCGCGGTCCTGCATTTTGAGGCAACCGCGGCGGCGACAGGCGGCGAAGAGATGGGCATGGAAACGTATATCGTGCATGTGAGCGATGCGGGTCTTCTCGATGCCAGGCTGCAGGTGAAAGCCACCCGTCAGACCCTCGGCGCCCAAGTCGGTGCCGCCATCGATGGCATGCTCAGCCAGCTGCCGGTCGAGCCCTGGCTTCCCCTCTTCGTCGACATTCATCCTGCCACCGGCGAAGCCGAGCGCACCTGGATGTACGAGCCCGAGGCCGAGCGCGTCCCCGAGCTCGCCCTGCGGGCCTGACCGGAGCAGGTAGGGATGCGCTCCCGCGCGTCCGCGAACCGCTCTCGACTCCGCCTTAGCTAGCGACCCGTCGGGAATTGTGCCCGCGTATCCGAAAGTCGCCCACTACGGCCCCCGCGCGCTCGGCCGTGCCCGATCGCAATGCCCAAAGCGTGGCTCCCGGCTTCCTGCCGCCCACGGCCGTTCGACAAGTTTTCGCACCCCGCGGTTGACGACCGGGGCGACTCAGCCCACCTTTGCGGCCCCAAACGTACGGGGGTATAGCTCAGTTGGTAGAGCGTCTCGTTCGCAATGAGAAGGCCAGGGGTTCGAATCCCCTTACCTCCAGTCTCCAGCCCGCATCGGCTGTCGCTTCAGCACCGGAAAAGACACGTCGGCTCCCGTCGATCGCGGTTGGCAAAGGCCGTCAGGCTCCACTGCAGCTTAGTCGACCACGTACACGACGTAGGCGAAGCTGAACGCGGCGTCCGTGTAAACTCTGGAAAACCCCTTGCCCCTAACCATGTCGGTCCGCTCGAAGGTCAATGAGGCTGTAATGGTCGGGAGGTCGGCAAAGGGAGTTGGGGCAAGCGCGAGGGGCGCGCTGTCGCGCTGAAACGGCGGCTTCTCCAGAATTCGCTGCAGGCTGCCGGGATCGCAGCGGAAGTGAATCAAAAGAAGATAGCCTGGCCACCCTTCCACGACTCGCAGGTCGCGCACAGCCTCCGGAGTGGCGCCGGCAAGCGCAAAACGCAGCGCCGCGATCTGCCTGCCGCCGAAATCGTTCGTGCCGTGGAAGATGATCCCACTGACGACGAGCGCCGGAATCAGCATGACGATCCGACGCGGCGTGGTGGAGACACCGGTTTGCCGGCACACCCAACGGAGCAACCCCTGGCCCGTCACTACGAGCGGAAAGGCGAGAGCCAGAATGGTGCTGCCAACGAAGAGATCTCGAGTCGCGCCAGCGACGAGGCCGAACAACAACAGCGTGAGCCAGAAGATCGGGTACGTCATGACGATCAGCGAGGGAGCAGAACTTGGAATTTGAGCCTCAAGGCATTCCACGGCGCAACGCAAGCGCGTGCGCCTGATCAAAAGATCGTCGCAAAATCCGCCACCAACAAGATCTCGTGCACGTTCGGGGAGGTTAATGTCGGCGGGCCTCGAAGTGGAGGAGGAGCTATCGAACCTGCTTTCTCGCCCGCCGACGCCGCCAAAGCCGAAGTACAAACCACCCAGTCCCTCCGAACAGCACGCAGATCAACGGGAGCACCCAAGGCAAAGGAATAAAGTGGTCTACCGGCTCCGTGGGTAAGTAGATAAGTTTCATCAGCGGGTAGGTGTGGGGGGCATGAATGGGTGATCTTCCCCCGGACGCAATGTCAGCGATTTGGTGAACGAGAGGAAGCACTCACGGCGGGCGAATTGAGAGGTCGGGGAGAGAATGGAACGGAGCGATCAAAGGTGACTACTCGGGCGGCGTGGCCTCGCCTCCGCAGCGGCAGTGAAACTCGGTGTTTGTGGTGAAGCTGTGGGGTCCCCAACCTTCGTCGACAAAGGATGGACAAGAGAAGTGTTCGAAGACGGTTTCAAAGCGATGCCGCGAAATCCCGTGGCAGCATAAACCCCAATCGCTATCGAACCGTGCAAAGAAAGAGCACCCTCCACACTGCCGCCCATCTTCGCACTGCCGGGCAAGATGCGGCTCATTCGGCCAACGATCCTCGTAGAGTTTTTGCGACGCTTGGTTCGACCAGCCGTTCTTGATGAATTGGTTAAGGTTCATCGTGCGCTCTAGCATGTGATAGCTTTGGCACTATACTGCACTACCGCGGTGGAATGGCTTGCCAGCACAAGTGGCAAGATCAAATTCTTAGTCTCGCTAAGACCGCTTCCGCCGTGCGCAGTCCGGAAACGATCGCGCCTTCGATCGAGGGAGTCGAGACGTGGTCTCCGCAGACCAGGATTCCTCCCACCTCCCGAAAGCCGGGCGCGGGCGGTCCGCTCACGGGCGGTTGCTCGGGCAGGGCGCGCTCGATGCGGTCGGTGCGGAGGTGGCGCCAGCTGCGCACTTGGGCGCCGAACCAAGACTCGAGTTCCGCCCGGACGCGCTCCTCCAGGCCCTCGGGCGCGGGCAGGCCGAGGACGGAGAGGGAGATCAGCGCCTGGCCGGGCGGGGCGTAGGCGGGTGCGACATCGGAAAGCACGCAGACGTTGTTGAGGAGGCCGGAGCCGGAGCCGTTCAGGGCGATGATGGCTTCGTTCAACGGGGATTTCGGCGCGGCGAAATAGACTCCGGTCACGGCCCTCCAGGCCGGGTCTCGGGTCCCGAGCCCCGGGAGCAGACGCGCCGTGGTGGTCGCATCGGTCGCGACGACGACGGTGTCGCCGGCGAGAGATTCCCCGTCTGCCAGGACCAGCTTTCCCGGCTGAACCTGGGTGACCGGGGCTCCCAGACGGATCGCGTCGGGCGGCAAACGGTTGGCCAGTTGGCGGGGGATCTCCTGCATCCCCAAGGCGGGCAGGGTCGCGCTGCCCTCCGAGAACATCTTGAACGTGAACTCAAACATCCGGCTCGAGGTGCGGAGGTCTCGTTCCAGAAAGATGCCGCCGTAGAAAGCGCGGAAAAAGACATCGATCATGGCGCCGGAGAAGCCGGCGCGCTGCAGGTAGTCGACCGTTGGGAGGTCCGGGCGCGCGGCGATTTCCTCCAGCGTCGAGCGGCCGAGGCGCCACTTCAGCGCCGCTACCCGCAGCTTGTCGGCCAGCGAACCGATAGGCGCCATCGCGCTGGCCAGAAGATGCCGCGGCTCGCGAAAGACGTCCATCACCCGTTGCAGGCGGCCTTCCCGAAAGACCAGCGCGCCGGGCTTGAACGGGCGCAGATCGAGCTGGGGCCGATCGAGCAATCTCCCGGCCTCGGGATAGGCGTCGAGAAAGACCTGAAAGCCGCGGTCCAAGCGGAAACCGTCGACCAGGTCGGTCCGCACGCGTCCGCCCACGCCATCGCTGGCCTCGGCGATCAGGGGCTGCGCGCCGGCTTCCTGCAGTCGGACCGCGCAGGCGAGCCCGGACAAGCCGGCCCCGACGATCAGCACCCGCTTTGGCGGAGAAGACAGACGATTCATGCGGCGGGGGAAAAACGCGGAGGGGCGGACGGACGTGGACGATGCCTGGTCGTCGCCCCTCGCGGGTCCGTTGGGCGGGCGCCAACGTCAGCATCGTCCGGACGGTTCCGCGCGACTGGGCGGGGCCGCAAGACTTGATTGCCCGGGTTTATCCATGACCAGGTGACCAGGTGACCAGGTGACCAGGTGACCAGGTGACGGGGTGAGGCAGGGGACGCTACCCAACGGCCCGGCACGCGGCGTCTGCTCGGGCTTGGCGCGGGCGGCGCTTCCTGAGCAAGGCCGGTTCGATGGCGACGATGTGAAGCTGACCAGTCCGGCCTGGAAATCGGAAGATGAGTTCCGCGCGACCCCCTGCGTCGAATCCCCTCAATTTCTTGTATTTGCCCACAAGGTACCGGAAGACGGGCTCCGTTTCCGAGCGGCCCTCGGAGGACATCCCGGCGAGATCTGGAACGCCGACGATCCTGACCGGGTCGCCTGCGGTGAGTGGGTGGCCCGCGCAGTCGGAGCGAGGGAGAGGGGCCATCTGAGGAGCAGGGCAGCGGCTAGAGCATGCTGCGGTTGAGCCACGAGGTAACGGAACGAAGGGTGTAGTCACGAATCTCGAGCTGAACTCCACCCGCCCCCGCCGGGACCCCGTAGGACAAAGTCAGGTCATAGTCTCCAGGCCGCGCCGAAACGAGTTTGGTCAACTCCGGCCAAAGATCCTCGATCATTCTTAGCTTCGCGTCGTTCCTGATGGCGCTGGAGTCCAAGCTGACACGGCGTCCATCCTCGGAGATGGTAATCTCATTCATCGTCCCGCGAGGGGAGTACAGCTGGTCCGGGTCGGTATTGGGAGCCCACACGAATCGCACACGGATGGCAGATGGCGTCGGACCTCGCGGGCGAGTAAAGGAGACGACGGCCGAAGTAGGGTCGGGCGTTTCGAGCTTTGTGCGGGTGCAGTCTGCGGAAGGTTTTGAAGCGATTCCGGCGCAACTGGTCAGCAGACAGAGGGAAAACAGCAGCGCTGCTTGAAGTGACCGCGTGGACATAGGTTGTGGATTTGGATTTTGCAGGCGAGTGCCGGTCAGTTCAACGCCGAGATGAACATTAGAACATGTGGCGGGCGAGTGCCGGGGTCCGACGGTTTCAGCCGGATGATAGCGTTGTCTCTCTCTATGCCGCGTTAGGAGATGGTAGGGGAGCAGGAACACGCTGACGAGCATGGGCCCGAGCGCCGTCCGGAGGAGTGCCTCCACGAGCGACTCGGCCAGCAAGAAGGCGCAGAGGGCGCCCGTGCTGAGCGCGAGGAAGACAAAAGCTGCTGCCGGGAGCGAGAACTGACGCTGCATGATTTGAAGCCGACGCCTGGGGGCATTCGCGCTGGAACGACGGGCTGGGGCAAGGAGGTGCGAGGAGAATCGATCGAGGCGGCGGCGACGAGGGGAGTAGACGTGCTTGAGTGCTGGCGAGTTAATCAAGCAGCGGAGCAATGGCGATCAGCCCGACGTGGCTTTGGCCCGCATTCAGAAGCCGCCGTAACATGATCTTGGCCATGGGTGAGCGGGTCGCAGCGAAGGACTCGACGAGAAGCTCCTCGTAGCCTCCGACCGCCTCCAGACCATGGACCGCGGACCAGAACACGCCCGCGCCGTCTTCTTCGGGATACCGCGCGAAAAGATCAAGGATCGCGCGGTAGTAGCGAGCCGGATCCGCGGACGAGAATGCCTGTTCGAAAAGCAGTTCGAGGGGCCTCCAGTCGCCGTTCTCGGGGACGAAATTCCTGATCTGTTGGTCAAGGGCGCTCATGGGCTTTAAGGCGTCGGCGACGTCGGAGCTGGCGTCGACGAGGTGGAGCACGGAGGGGAGGGGAAAAGACGGACAGACGGGATCAGCCTCTAGGCAACGTCGGGACCATCGAAGGAAACGAACTGAATGTCGTAGCCGTAGGGTGTGTCGTCGCTGGGGGGAGGTTTGGTCGGGGGCGTGTCGTACACACGGCTCGGTCCGGTAGTGCAGAAACCAATCTCGCGGCCGATGGCGAGGAGCATGTCCGCGGATTCTTCGGCGTCGGCCGCCCACGTGTGCATGGACATGACGGCAGGTCCGATCCGGCATTCAAACGGGTTCTCGGGATCCTCCATGCAGCCCTCGGCCAGCACGGTGAAGTGCTTCAGGGTGGTCTCGAGCAATCCGTAACGAAGCTTGAGTTTCCAGTCTTTGGGTTCGGGTTCAGTGGGGTCCACGGCGAGCGGATCGGGTGGCAGTACTACTAAGGGCCGGAAGGCCACCGAGGAAAACGAACTCAGCAGGCAGGAGCTTCGAGAGATTTGGCCCCCGTGCAGCGGGAAGGACAGAAGCCCCAACGTTCAGCGAAGCGGCTCCAGATACCGTTGGTAGAAGCCGAGATTGTCCGTCGGACTGAAGCCGAACTGCACCTGCTCGAGCACGCCTTCCTCCGCCAGGAGGTCGCGTTGGAACGCGTTGGTGCCGCCGCTCTGCCAGTCAGTGAGTCCCTCCAACGCAGGGCGAGGAAGCCGTCGAGATGGAAGGCGAAGATATACTGCAGGAGCACGAGCAGCGGGAGGTGAAAGGTGAGAGGTGAAATGTGAGAGGTGAAAGGTGAGAGGTGAAAGGTGAGAGGTGAAAGGTGAGAGGTGAAAGGTCAGAGGTGAAAGGTGAGAGGTGAAAGGCTATCTCTCGCCTGGCTGCGGAGGGCGAACGTGTTGCAGGTGCCTTGGATGGCAGGCACCGACGCGGAGGTAGTTCGCGCGGGCCGCGGCGAGGCTGAGGGCGCCGTTCGGGCCGCCGCGCACGGTGGTGGCGTCGGAGTCGTCCTGACCGTCGTCTTCCCAGAGGCACACGGGGCAGACCTCGAAACGGGCGCGCCGGTGCAGAGTGCGGTGGCGGCAGCACGGGCATTTGGAAGGTGCGCTCATGAGGAGGAGTTGCGTCGCGCCGAAGTGCTGGCGAGGCGGGCGAGGAGTTGCTCCGCTTCGGTCGGGCGTTGGTGGTGGCGGAGGAAGTCCGGGACTTCGCGCAGGCGCGTGGGAGGCAGGTAGCCGACGGAGCAGCCGCAGCCGACGAAGGCGAAGCCGAACGCATGGAGCTGGCGGATGATCTCCCAGGCTTCGAGGTCGGCGCGCTTCGGCGCGCGGAAGTCGAGACCCATGGCGGCCATCGGGGCACGGCACTGCGGGCAGGTCCCGACTTCGTGGAGGTAGGTTGCGCGAAGCTGGTCGTAGGTGGTGCCGACGCGTTGCTCGACTTGTGGCCGCGCACGGGCTCCACGCGCGCTGGCCAGTTGGTGGCAGGCCGAATCCAGCCCCCGCTGTCGAGCCCAATCGGGCAGGGGCGCCTTCTTGAACGCCTTCCGACAGTCAAAGCATACGAAGTGCGACTTGTAGTCGTGGGTGACGTAGCGGCACATGGCGGCGGGGGTGATCGTCGGCGGGGTGGAGGCATGGGCGCAGCCGAATCCGAGGCGACGCAAGAGTCTGAGCGGGGTTCACGAAGATGCCCGAAGGCGAGAGAACGGGAAGAACGGTTGGCGGGACCTTTGCGACCAGAGATGGCAGATCGTGACGAGGATTGCGCACTGGCAGAGGCGCGCTCTCAATACTCAGTGACCGAGCCCTCGCCGAACTGCCGGCTCAGCTCGGCGCGGAGGTCGCGGCGGGTTTGTGCCATGACGCGCTCGGCGGCGTTTGAAAAGGGGGCGGAGAAGTTCACGTCGATCTGGCGAAGGTCTCTCAGGTCGATCACGGCGAGCCGGATTTTGATCTCCTGTCCCGAAGCGAGTTTGATCGTCTTCGAGGAGAAAAACTCGAAGCGGTAGGAATCCGTTTCGTCCGTATTTCGGCTGCTGGCCCAGCCGCTCGGTTCGAACCCGCGGGCCCGCGCGAAGGTTGAAATGGCGGAGGTGACTGCTGCCTTCTCGCGACCGTGCCTGGCGTTGTCCGCTTGCACGACCAAGCCGAGCGACTGGGTCACGCAGCCGCTGCAGGCCAGCGCGAGCACCAAGGCAAGGAGAGCCACGAGCCTCGATCGAACGCTGGCGGGCGTGCGATCGGCCCGACGGATGGGCGCTGAATTGGAGGGCGTGGAGCGCATGGCAGTCTAAACGTACGGCCCGGATTCACGGGGCAAACGGCAAGAGCGCGGGCGAACCTCCCTCCAGTCCAGCGATGAGCCGGGCCCGGTCCCGATTCCACGGTCGGCTCTGCAGGGCGAGGAGGCGGCGTTCGAGCGCGTGCTGCGCGCGGACTTCGGCGTGGCGGCGTTGGCCCGCGTGAGTCCGGCGGAGCGAGCCAATCGCCGTTTCGAGCAGCCGCCAGCGGGAGGTGGCACGCTTGGGGGGAATGGCCACGGACGGCCCCAGGAATCGGCCGGCAGCCCGGCAATGCGGGCAGCGCACGCGACCGGACAGTGCGTCACCCAGCAGCTGCGGATAGACGCGCGTGACCTTCCGCCAAGTCGCGCGCCGCACGGCGGTGCGGCAGTCGAAGCAAACCCAGGTTCCGTGGCACATGGTGGTGGAGCGGCGCGCCGACGCATTCTTTCGGGCTCCGTGACCCCACCAGCAAACCAGAACTAGAGCGGCCGCCAAGTCTTGTATTTGCCGGCGCCGATCTCGGTATCGTAGTCCGCATTCTCCGAATGCGGCTCGTCGCCAGCGCACAGCGGGCGAGCACGCGGTTATCGCTCGAATGGCGACCGCGACTGCGACACCGAGGACGTCGCTGACGCCAGCGCGCCGCTTGCCGGGGCGGGATGCCGCTGCGCCGAGGGCAACGCGGCCGCATTCGGAGAATGCGGACTACGGCGTGTAGCGTCGTCGGTGAGGAACCGTTCTGTGCGTTGTGACGCGGCCGCATTCGGAGAA
>JAFEGM010000014.1:53708-53921 GCA_018240025.1 Verrucomicrobiota bacterium | reverse complement strand
TGCGGACTACGGCGTGCAGCGTCGTCGGTGAGGAGCCGTCGTGTGCGCTGTGACGCGGCCGCATTCGGAGAATGCGGACGACGGCGTGCAGTGTCGTCGGTGAGGAACCGTCCGGTGCTCTGCGACGCGGCCGCATTCGGAGAATGCGGACTACGTTCGGCGTCGTCGGTGAGGAACCGTCGTGTGCGCTGTGACGCGGCCGCATTCGGAGAA
>JAFEGM010000014.1:0-53666 GCA_018240025.1 Verrucomicrobiota bacterium | reverse complement strand
GGCGTGGAGCGTCGTCGGTGAGGACCCGTTCTGTGCTCTGCGGCGCGGCCGCATTCGGAGAATGCGGACTACGTTCGGCGTCGTCGGTGAGGACCCGTTCTGTGCGCTGCGACGCGGCCGCATTCGGAGAATGCGGAGTAGGGCGTGCAGTGTCGTCGGTGAGGAACCGTCGTGTGCGATGCGGCACGGCCGCATTCGGAGAATGCGGACTACGGCGTGCCGATGCCCTCAGAACCTCGCCTTGAGCCCGACGAAGTAGTTGCGGCGGGCGGCGGGGAGGATGCCTTCGTCGCGGACCTCGGCGTAGAAGTTGCGGTCGAAGAGGTTGTTGATCCCGCCGAAGACGCCGAAGCGGCCTTTGGCGAAATTGTACTCGGCGGTCAGGTCCCAGACGGCGTAGGCGGGGATGAATTTCTGGTAGGTGTTGTTGGCGTCGGCGTAGTGCTGGGCCACGACGTTGCCGAGCAGGGCGAGCTTGAAGCTGTACTTCCAGCGGTAGACGGCGCCGGTCTTGATCTGATGGCGCGGAGAATAGGCCGGGCGGAAGCCCTTGCTCGGGCCGGAAGTGTACTTGGCGTCGAGCAGCGTCACGTTGGCGTGCAGGCTGAGCGAACTCCAGGGACTGGCATTGCCGTGAGCCAGGGCGAGGACGTCGAGCTCGGCGGCGGCCTCGAAGCCGTAGTGGCGGGCGTTGCCGACGTTCCCGGTCGAGACGACGCCGTTGGGGAGCGTGATGTCGCCGACCTGGTCGTTGAAATTGAAGTAGAAGAACCCGAGGTCGAAGTTCAGATACGGCAGCGGCTTGCCGCGCAGGCCGAGTTCGAACTGGAGCGAATTCCCCTCCTTGAGGTCGCCGTTGACGATGCCGGTGGCACTCGTGGGCACGAGTTCGCCGTAGGTCCGCGGGCGATAGGCCTGGGCCACGGTGCCGTAGAGTTCGAGGCGCGGCGGGCCGGCGGGCGTGGCCGGAGCGGTGACGCGACCGTCCTTCGACGTGACCGGGCGGCCGGCGGACTCGCCTTCGACGAGCGTGTAAGCCACGCCGAGGCTGAAAAGCGGGACGAAGGAGAAGTCCGAGCTGGAGTTCAGCACGTTCGGACGCGTGATGTTGAACGTCTCCGTCACGCCTTGCTGGAGGAATTCCAAACGCACGCCGGGCGTCAGCGAGAGGCGGCCGAAATGGAATCGGTTTTCGGCGAAGATGGCGCCATTCCAGGTGAACCCGTCATTCAGGTTGCGGAGCGTGCCGGAGGTGGCGTTGGGCGTGGCGCCGCGGCTGTCCTCCCGATCCTGCGTGGCGTGGTAGAAATAGAGCCCGCCGGTGAAGGTCGAGGTATTCCCGGCCAGCGCGTAGTCGTGCCGCAGGCGCAGCTCCGCGCCCTGCGACCAGGCCTCGCGCAGCTGGATCGAATTCGTGTTCGCCGCGCTGCCGGAGGGCAGCACGCCGACATCGCCACCGCGCTGACGCTGGCTGTAGCGGGAGAGGTAGCCCCCGAAGGCCTTGATCTCCAGGCGGGTCTGGGCGGAGAACTCCTTTTGGTACTCCAGCACGGCGTAGTTCCGCTTCAGGCGGAAGCGATCGAAGAAGCGGGTGCTCGCGTTGCGGTCGACGTCGAAGAAGACCGAGTTCGGCGGATTGACCACATCGCGCCGACGCAGGCCGCCGGGCTCGCCGTGCTCCTCGTCGTAGGCGTCGAGCGTGAGGATGAGCCGGCTGCTGCGGTTGAGATCGTAGACGAGCTTGAGGCTGCCGGCATTGAGATCGTAGTCGCCGTTGGTGGCGCGGAAGCCGTCGCGCTGGCGGTGGTCGTAGTAGGCGTAGAAAGCCAGCGGGCCGACCGTGCCCTCGACCGAGGTGTAGTTCTGGTAGAGCCCGTAAGAGCCGAAGAGGTTCTTCGTGTAGAGCGAGAACGGCACATCGCGCCGCGGCATCTTGGTGATGAAATTGACCGCGCCGCCCGGCTGCGAGCCGAACTGCAGCGCCGCGCCGGCGCGGATGAATTCCACCCGCTCGAGCGAGTCGAGGATCGGGGTGTAGTGCGACTCCGGGAAGCCGAACTGCTCGTTCTTGATCGAGACGCCGTCGCGCAGGACCTGCATCGCCTCGCTGCGCTGGGAGTCGAGCCCGCGGTAGCCGATGTTGATGATCGGGGAGGTCGGCTCCTCGCTGATCAGCAGGCCCGGGGTGGTGGTGAAGACCTGTCGGTAGTCGTTGTTCGAGATGGCCGGGAGCGCTTCGGGCCGGACCGAGGACGTCTTCTTGCCCGAGTTGATGCGGGTGCCTTCGACCTCCGGCAGCGCCGGGCTGCCGATGACCGGCTCGCTCCCCTCGACCAACACGCGGGGAACCTCGCTTTCGGCCGCCGCAGCCAGGCCGGCGGCGGCAAGGAAGGTAGTGGAAAGGAGGTGAGAAAGACGCTTCGACCGGAACATCCGCCCACGGGTGCAAGATCCCTGCGGCGGTCAAGATTCATTTGCAATAAGACGGGGCGGGAGGACACGCCGATGTGGCTAGATTGCAGAGCTGTAACCTCCGCAAGGGTTGGGTCATGCGTAAGATAGGAGCCCCCTTCATGCCGATGTTGTGAAGCACGGCCCACGGAATGGTTTGTGGTAACTGCCGGCAGGGAACAGGATCTCCATCGACAATGCCCAGTCCGAAAAAAACGTCGCGCCTTCTGATCAGTCTGTTGCTGGGAGGTGCGCTCACGGCTGCCGCCCTCTATGGCTTCTCCGTCTGGAAGGCGCGCGGCGCCACGCCTTCGAGCGCCAGCGGCGCACCCTCGGGAGGGCCGCCCGGCGGGCGGGGCGGACGCGGCGGCTTCGGCGCGGGCTTCCCCGTCCCAGTCGTGGTGGGGGAGGTGAAGCAGAAGGACGTCTCGATCTACCTCGACGGCATCGGCACCGTGCAGGCGTTCAATTCGGTCACCGTCCGCGCGCGGGTCGAAGGCCAGCTCGAGAAAGTGGTCTTCAAGGAGGGCCAGGATGTGAAGGCCGGCGATCTGCTCGCGGTCATCGATCCGCGCACCTACAAGGCGGCCTACGATCAGGCGGTGGCGAAGAAAGCGCAGGATGAGGCGCAGCTGGCCAACGCCAAGACGCAGCTGGCCCGCAACACCGAACTGATGACCAAGAAGGTCATGGACCAGCAGACCTTCGAGACATCGCAGGCGCTGGTGAACCAGCTGACCGCGACCGTGCAGGCCGATCAGGCGGCGGTCGATGCGGCCCAGACGCAGCTGAGCTACACGCAGATCGTGGCGCCGATCGACGGCCGCACCGGGGTGCGGCTGGTGGATCAGGGCAATGTGGTCCGCGCCAGCGACCAGAACGGCATCGTGGTCATCACGCAGATCCATCCCATCTCGGTCGTTTTCACCCTGCCGCAGCAGAACCTGCGCGCCATCAACACGCAGTTCGCCAACGGGCCGCTGCAGGTCCTGGCCATCGACAGCGACAACACCACGCAACTGGCCGAGGGCACGCTGACGGTGGTCGACAACCAGATCGACCAGGCCACCGGCACCATCAAGCTGAAGGCCACCTTCCCGAACGATAACAATGCGCTCTGGCCCGGGCAGTTCGTCAATGCGCGGCTGCGTCTGCAGGTGCGGCCGAATGCGGTCGTGGTGCCGGCCTCGGTGGTTCAGCGCGGGCCGCAGGGCGCGTTCGCCTACGTGGTGAAGGCCGACAAATCCGCCGAGCAACGTCCGATCAAGGTTGCGCAGATCGAGGGCGGCGAGGCGCTCATCGAGGAAGGCCTGCGCCCTGGCGAAACCGTGGTGGTGGACGGTCAATACAAGCTCCAGCCCGGCTCCAAGACCGAGGTGGTGAGTCCCGGCGCGGTGCCGTCTTCGGCCGGCGCGCCGGGGGCGACGGGTCCCGGCGGCGCCGATGCCGCCGGCCAGCCGCGCGGCGAACGTGGCAATCGTCCCCCCGGCGAGCGCGGTGGCCGCGGCAACCGCGGCGAAGGCGGCGGTCGGCCCGACGGCGCGCGGCCGGAGGGCGCCAAGCCGGAGGCCTCACCGGCCAAACCCGGTAACTGATCCCCCCCAGTTTCCCGAATTCCCCGTGAACATCTCCGAGCCGTTCATCCGCCGGCCGATCGCCACGTGGCTGCTGACCGCGGGCATCGTGCTGCTCGGCGCGCTGGGCTACCAGCAACTGCCGATTTCCGCGCTCCCGGCGGTCGATTTCCCCACGATTCAGGTCAGCACGCAGTATCCGGGCGCCAGTCCCGATGTCGTGACGTCGGCCGTGACCACGCCGCTGGAGCGGCAGTTCGGGCAGATCAGCGGCCTGGCGCAGATGAGCTCGGTCAGCTCGTTCGCGAACTCGTCCATCACGCTGCAGTTCAATCTCGACCGCGACATCGACGTGGCGGCGCAGGACGTGCAGGCGGCCATCAATGCGGCCGGCGGCCTGCTCCCGCGCGGGCTGCCCAGTCCGCCGACGTACAACAAGGTCAATCCGGCCGACACGCCGATCATGACGCTGGCGCTGACCTCCGATACGCTGCCGCTGGAGAAGGTCAACGACCTGGCCGACACGCTGCTGGCGCAGAAGCTGAGCCAGGTCACGGGCGTGGGCCTCGTCAGCATTCAGGGCAACCAAAAGCCGGCCGTGCGCGTGCAGATCAATCCGGCCGCCATCGCCGCGCAGGGGCTCAGTCTCGAGGACGTGCGCACGCTGCTCACGCTGGCCAACGTGAATGCGCCGAAGGGGAACTTCGACGGCGCGCGCCAATCCTACACCATTGCCTCGAACGACCAGCTGACCTCGGCCGCCGCCTACCGGCAGATCATCGTGGCCTACAAGAACGGCGCGCCGGTGCGGCTCGACGACATCGGCGACGTGGTCGACGGCGTGGAGAACGAACGCATCGCCGCGTGGGTGGGGGACAAGCCGGCCGTGCTGCTCGACATCCAGCGCCAGCCGGGCGCGAACATCATCGAGACGGTCGACCGCGTGAAGCAGCTCCTGCCGCAGCTGACGGCCGCGCTGCCGCCGACGGTCAAGACCACCATCCTGACCGACCGCACCGAGACGATCCGCGCCTCGGTCTACGACGTGCAGTTCACGCTCATGCTGACCATCGGGCTGGTCGTGCTCGTCATCTTCCTCTTCCTGCGCAAACTCCGCGCCACGGTCATCGCGGGGCTGTCGCTGCCGCTCTCGCTCATCGGCACGTTCGGCGTGATGGCGCTGGCGGGGTTCAGTCTCGACAACCTCTCGCTCATGGCGCTGACCATCTCGGCCGGGTTCGTGGTCGATGACGCCATCGTCATGATCGAGAACATCGTGCGCTTCATCGAGGAGGGCGATTCGCCGATGGAAGCGGCGCTCAAGGGCGCCAAGCAGATCGGGTTCACGGTCATCTCGCTGAGCGTCTCTCTCATCGCCGTCTTCATTCCGCTGCTCTTCATGACCGGCATCGTGGGCCGGCTCTTCCGCGAGTTCGCCATCGTCCTGAGCGTGGCGGTGATCGTCTCGGCCATCGTCTCGCTGACGCTCACGCCGATGATGTGCGCCAAGTATCTCAAGGAAGACGACAAGGAGCGCGAGGGCGGCCTCTTCGGCTGGAGCGAGCGGCTCTTCCAGTCGTCGCTCGAATGGTACGAGCGGGGGCTGAAGTGGGTGCTGAACAACCAGTTCATCACGCTCATGTCGGCCGCGGCCACGCTGGTGGCGACCATCATCCTCTACCTCATCATCCCGAAGGGACTGCTGCCGCAGCAGGACACCGGGCTAATCCTTGGCGTGAGCGACGCCGCGCAGAACATCTCGTTCAAGGCGATGATCGCACGCCAGCGGGAGGTGTCGTCGATCATCCAGCAGGATCCCGATGTGGAAAGCGTCTCGGCCTTCGTCGGCGCGGGCAAGGTCAACGCCACGCAGAACACCGGCCGGCTCTACATCCAGCTCAAGCCGCGCAAGGAGCGCAGCGCGCTGGCACCCGAGATCATCGAGCGGCTCCGCGCCAAGCTCGTGCACGTGCAGGGCATGTCGGTCTTCCTCCAGGCGGTGCAGGACCTGCAGATCGACACGCGGGTCAGCCGCACGCAGTTCCAGTACATCCTGCAGACGCCCAATGCAGCCGAGCTGGCCGAGTGGGCGCCGAAGCTGTTGGCCAAGCTGCGCGAGTTGCCCGATCTGCAGGACGTCGCGTCCGACCAGCAGGCCGAGGGCTTGCAGCTGATGATCGACGTCGACCGCGTGCAGGCCTCGCGCATGGGCGTGTTGACCCAGGCGATCGACGACACGCTCTACGACGCCTTCGGCCAGCGCCAGGTCTCGACCATCTTCACGCAGTCGAATCAGTTCCGCGTTATCCTGGAAGTGCAGCCGGAGTTCCGCAATTCGCCGGAGACGCTCGACAAGCTCTACGTGAAATCGAACACCGGTCAGAACGTGCCGCTGAGCGCCTTCGCCAAGATGCGCACCACGACCGCGCCGCTCTCGATCCCGCATCAGGGCCTCTTCCCGGCGGTCACGCTTTCGTTCAACCTCTCGCCGGGCAGCTCGCTCTCGCACGCCGTGCCGGCCATTCAGCAGGCCCAGCGCGACCTGAACTGGCCGGAGTCGATCAACACCGTCTTCACCGGCAGCGCGGCCGAATTCCGCTCGTCGCTGGCCAGCCAGCCCTGGCTCATCCTCGCGGCCATCGTGGTGATCTACATCGTGCTGGGCGTGCTCTACGAGAGCTACATCCATCCGATCACGATTCTCTCGACGCTCCCGTCCGCCGGCGTGGGCGCGCTGCTGGCACTGATGCTGTTCGGCATCGACTTCTCTCTCATCGCGCTGATCGGGATCATCCTGCTCATCGGCATCGTGAAGAAGAATGCGATCATGATGATCGACTTTGCCCTGGAGGCCGAGCGCGATCACGGCATGACGCCGGAGCAGTCGATCTACCAGGCCTGTCTGTTGCGTTTTCGGCCCATCATGATGACCACCATGGCGGCGCTCCTCGGCGCGCTGCCGCTGGCGTTGGAGAACGGCACTGGCTCGGAGCTGCGCAAGCCGCTCGGCGTGGCCATCGTGGGCGGCCTGCTGCTCTCCCAATTCCTCACGCTCTACACCACGCCGGTCATCTATCTGTATCTCGAGCGCCTCTCCGCCTGGCTGCGACGCTCGAAGTCCGATCCCGAGGGCGGTGAGCCCGTGGACGCGCCGCTGGCGCCCGAACCCGAGCCGGAGGTGGCCCGCGCATGAGCATCTCCGAGCCGTTCATCCGCCGACCGGTCGGCACCTCGCTGCTCGCGGCGGGGTTGATGCTGGCCGGGATGGTCGCCTACCAGGCGCTGCCGGTGGCGCCGCTGCCGAAGCTGGAATTGCCGACGATCAACGTCAGCGTTTCGCAGCCGGGCGTCGATCCCGAGACCGCGGCCTCGACGCTGGCGGCGCCGCTCGAGAAGCGGTTCGGGCAGATCGGTGGCGTGACCGAGATCACCTCGACCAGCAGCGTCGGGAGCGCCTCGATCACGATCCAGTTCGACCTCAGCCGCAACATCGAAGGCGCGGCGCGCGACGTGCAGGCGGCCATCAACGCGGCCGCCGGCGATCTCCCGGCCGGCCTGCCGAATCCGCCGGTCTATCGCAAGGCCAACCCGGCGGATCGCCCGGTCATGATCCTGGCGATGACCTCGGCCACGCTGCCGCTGACCAAGATCTACGACATCGCCGACCAGATCGTCTCGCCGCGGCTCAGTCAGGTGGACGGCGTCTCGCAGGTGAGCGTGAGCGGCGGCGCGAAGTCGGCCGTCCGCATCCAGATCAATCCATCGGCCATCGCCTCGATGGGCATCAGCATGGAGGACATCCGCAGTGTCCTCACGCAGGTGAACGTGGCCTCGCCGAAGGGCAGCGTGGATGGCGATCTGCAATCCTACGTGCTGGCCAGCAACGACCAGCTCTTCGAGGCCGCGCAGTATCAGAACATCATCGTCGGCACCCGCAACGGCGTGCCGATCCCGCTCAGCGCGGTGGGGAAGGCGGTCGATGCGACCGAGAACGTGCGCCAGGCGGGCTGGTTCACCAACGACCGCGCCGTGCTGCTCTTCGTCTTCAAGCAGGCGGATGCGAACGTGATCGAGATCGTCGACGGCATCCGCGAGTTGCTGCCCCAGGTGCGCAGCTGGATTCCACCCGGGGTGAAGCTCTCGCTGGTCAGCGACCGCTCGCAGACCATCCGCGCCTCGGTTCGCGAGGTGCAGTTCACGCTCCTCATCTCCATCGCGCTGGTCGTGATGGTCATGTTCATCTTCCTGCGCCGGTTCTGGCCGACCGTGATTTCGAGCGTGACCATGCCGCTTTCGCTGGCCGGCACGTTCGGCGTGATGTGGCTGTGCGGGTTCAGTCTGGACAACCTCTCGCTCATGGCGCTGACGGTTTCGGTCGGCTTCGTGGTCGACGACGCCATCGTGGTGATCGAGAACATCGTGCGCTACCTCGAGCAGGGCGAGAAGCCGCTCCAGGCCGCGCTGAAGGGCGCGCGGCAGATCGGCTTCACCATCGTCTCGATCAGCATCTCGCTGGTGGCCGTCTTCATTCCGCTGCTCTTCATGGGCGGCATCATCGGCCGGCTGTTCCACGAGTTCGCCATCACTCTGAGCGTGGCGATTCTCGTCTCCGGCGTGGTCTCGCTGACGCTGACTCCGATGATGTGCGCGAAGTTCCTGCGGGCCGAGCCCGAGCAGCAGCGGCAGGGCCGCATCTACGCATGGACCGAGCGCTTCTTCGACGGCATGCTGCGGGGCTACGAACGCGGCCTGCGCTGGGTGCTGCGGCATCAGGCGCTGATGATCTGGCTGACCATCGGCGTGACGATCCTGACCATCCGGCTCTACGCCTTCGTGCCGAAGGGATTCTTCCCGCAGCAGGACACGGGCATGCTTTTCGGCGGGACGGCGGCGGCGCAGGACATCTCGTTCGCGGCCATGGTCGAGCGGCAGATCGAGGTCGGGAAGATCGTGGCCGCCGATCCGGCGGTGGAGGGCTTCGGCTCCTTCGTCGGCGGCGGCGGGCGCGGTGGTGGCGGCAATGGCGGCGGTATGTTCGTGGCGCTGAAGCCGCGCGATCAGCGCAAGGAGACGGCCGACCAGGTGGCGGCGCGACTGCGGCCGAAGCTGGCCCGCATCTATGGCGTGAACACGTTTCTGACGCCGGCCCAGGAGCTGAACGTGGGCGGGCGCGGCTCGCGCTCGCAATTCATCTACGCCCTGCAGAGTCCGAGCGTGAGCGACCTGAACGAATGGGCGCAGAAGCTGGCGGCGAAGCTGAAGACGCTGCCGCAGCTGCGGGACGTCGACACCGACCAGGCGGTCGGCGGGCTGCAGAGCACGATCGACGTGGATCGCGACGCCGCGGCGCGGCTCGGCATCCAGCAGGCGGCCATCGACAGCACGCTCTACAGCGCCTTCGGCCAGCGGCAGGTGGGCATCATCTTCACGCAGCAAAACCAGTATCGCGTCATCCTGGAGGTCGATCCGAAGTTCCAGACCGACCCGACGGCGCTGGACAAGATCTACGTGAAATCGGGCGCCGGAGCCTCGGTGCCGCTGAGCGCCTTCGCCTCGTTCAAGACCACCAACACGCCGCTCTCCATCAACCACCAGAGCGGCTTCCCGTCGGTCTCGCTCTCCTTCAATCTGGCCCCCGGGGTGTCGCTCGGCGACGCCGCGGTCTTCGTGGAACGCGCGCAGCGCGAGCTCGGCATGCCGGCCACCGTGCGCGGCAGCTTCCAGGGCGCGGCGCAGGTTTTCCAGCGCTCGCTCTCGACGCTCCCGCTGCTGATCCTGACGGCGCTGATCGCCGTCTACATCACGCTCGGTGTGCTCTACGAGAGCTACATTCATCCGATCACCATCATCTCGACCCTGCCCTCGGCGGGCCTCGGCGCGTTGCTGGCGATCTGGTGGTCGGGCAGCGAACTGTCGCTGATCTCGTTCATCGGCATCATCCTGCTCATCGGCATCGTGAAGAAGAACGCCATCATGATGGTGGACTTCGCGCTGGAGGCCGAGCGCGACCATGGCCGCAAGCCCGAGGAGGCGATCTTCGAGGCCTGCATCGTGCGCTTCCGACCCATCATGATGACCACCATGGCGGCCATCCTCGGCGCGCTTCCGCTCGCGCTCGGCGAAGGGGTCGGCTCGGAGCTGCGCAAGCCACTCGGCATCGCCATCGTGGGCGGACTGATCGTTTCGCAGATCCTGACCCTCTACACCACGCCGGTCGTCTACCTCTACTTCGAGCGCTGGCAGCAGCGGCGTCGGGCCCGCAAAGCCGCCCGCGCGGCGGCAGCGGCCCAGCCGGTGCCGGCGTAGGCGCACAGATCGGCTGGCGAGCCGCGGAAATCGCGGGCATGGGGAGGCATGAAGCTGCTCCTCCTGGGTGCCACCGGTGAGCTGGGTCGCGAATGCCTGCGGGCGGCGCTGGCGGCCGGCTACGAGGTGCGCGCCGCCAGCCGACAATCCCGGGCCCAGCCGGGGATCGAATGGGTGCGCGTGGACCTCGTTTCGGACGACGGCGTGCGCGAGGCGGTCCGGGGCATGAATGCGGTCATCTTCGCGGCGGGCGATCCGCGCGCGCATCGGGCGCTGGAACTCGACGGGCTGCGGCGCCTGGCAGAGGCTTCCCAGGCCGCAGGCGTGGACCATCTGATCTTCGTCTCGATCGTGGGCGTGGACCGCATTCCCGTGCCCTACTACGCGACCAAGCTGGCGGCGGAGGAAGCGCTTGCCCGGTCGGGCGTGCCGCACACGATCCTGCGGGCGACGCAATTCCACAGTTTCGTGGACCGGATCTTCCGGGCGTTGGCGGGCTTCCCGCTCATCCTGCCGCTGCCGCGCGGATTCCAGGTCCAGCCGGTCGCGACCACCGACGTGGCCGCGCGCCTGCTGCGTTGTCTGACCGAAGGCCCGCGCGGGCGGGTGCCCGATTTCGGTGGCCCGGAGATCTTCGATCTGCGCGCGGCGGCGGAGCTTTGGCTGCGCACCCACGGGCGACGCAAGCCCATCTGGAGCATTCCCCTTCCCGGGCAGGCGGCGGCCGCCTTCCGAGCCGGCGCGAACACGAACCCGACGGGCGAGAAGGGCACGGTGCGGTTTGCGGACTGGCTGGCGGCGCAGCCTCCGCGCGCATGAACCGGCCCCGGCCTATTTGCTGCCCGGCTTCACGGCCGGCGTGCCGGCGAGATCCGGCGGCAGGGCGTCGGGGGCGAACGTTTCCACGTCCAGCGCAAGCAGGCTGACGAACGGGCAGCCGAAGTCCGGATGCTGCCCGCCGCTGCGGTCGACGATCGTGGCCACGCCGGCGACCTGGCCGCCGTGTGCACGGACGATGTCGATCGTCTCCTGCACGCGTCCCCCGCGGGTCACGACGTCCTCCACCACGAGGAAGCGCTCGCCGGCGCCGATCTGAAATCCCCGGCGCAGCACGAGGCGGCCTTCCTCCTTCTCCGCGAAGATATGTCGCTTCCCGAGCGCCCGACCCACCTCATGGCCGACGATCAGGCCGCCCAGCGCCGGCGAGATGACGGAGTCGCAGTCGATCAACGAAGCCTTCTCCGCCAGCGCGGCGCAAACCTGCGCGGCCACGACCGGATACTGCAGCAGATGCGCGCATTGGAAGAACTGCCGCGAATGCAGACCCGAGCGCAGGACGAAGTGTCCGCTGAGCAGCGCGCCGGTTTCACGGAAGGCCTGGAGAGCTTGTTCGGAAGTCATGCGCAGTCATCGCTCGAAAGGCGGCGGAATGCAGGCTGAAAGACGAGTGGGGGAGGTCCGAAGGAGGGACCACAGAACCCACAAAAGGCGCAAAGACTCCCGCAGGCGGATTGCCGGCGTGCGGAAGATCGGGCCGGACGCCTTGGCGTCTGCCTCACCCCCGTCGCGTGACCTGCGCCAGCATGGGCGGCAGCGGATTCGGACTGACCACCGGTTCGGCGCTCGGCAGGCGCTCGCCGTTCTGCCGGCGGACGAACTCTTCGGCCAGCTGGCGGTAGGCGCGCGCGCCGATGCCGTTGGGCTCGTACTCGTGGATCGTCTGGCCGAAGCTCGGAGCTTCGCCGAGGCGGATGCTGCGCGGAATGAAGGTCTGGTAGATGGCCGCCTCGAAGTGCTTGCGGACCTCGGCCAGCACTTGATTCGAGAGGTTCGTGCGGCCGTCGAACATGGTCATGACGATGCCGCCGATGACCAGGTCGGGATTGGCTCCGCTCTCGCGCACGCGCTCGACCAGATCGACGATCTTCGAGAGGCCTTCGAGTGCGAAGTACTCGCATTGGATCGGCACCAGCAGCTCGTCGGCCGCGGCCAGAGCATTGCTCATCAGAATGCCGAGCGACGGTGGGCAATCGAGCAGGACGAAATCGTAGAGATCGCGCTGCCGCAGCTCGCTGCGCGCGAAGGCCGAGCGCAGGGCCCCGAGGTGATCATCGCTGCGCGCGACGTCCACCTCCGCGCCGACCAGCTCGATGTCACCGGGGATGACCGCGAGGTTGGGAATGCGGGTCGCCTGGGCGCGGGCGGCGAGGTCCTCCTCGCCGATGAGACTCCGGTACACGCTGGTGCCCGAGCCCGACTCCAACCCCAGATTGCTGGTCGCATTGGCCTGCGGATCGAGGTCGATCAGCAGCACCCGGAGCCCGCGCTGGGCGAGGGCGGCCGCGAGATTGACGCAGGTGGTGGTTTTCCCCACGCCTCCTTTTTGGTTCGCGACGGCAATGACTTTCATGTCCGGCCAGACTTGATGATGGGCGGCGAAATGCAAGGCCGCTCAGCGGGCGGTCAGGCGGGCCGCGGCGGCGAGCAGGGCCAGGTCGCGCTGCTGCCGGCGTGCGGCGGCGCGGGCCTCGGCCAGATCGACCTGCTCGAAGGTGCAGGTCGTCCCGGGCGCCAGCTGGGCCAGACGCGGAAGGTCGGCGGCGATCACCTGGGCGATGCGCGGGTAGCCGCCGAGCGTCTGCGCATCGGCTCCGAGCACGATGGGCTGTCCGTCAGGCGGCAGCTGGATCGTCCCGGGGCGGACCGGCCCCGAGATCATCGTGCCGACGCCCGCGGCGAGAGGGCTGGGACCCTGCAGGCGCACGCCGCGGCGGTCGCTCTGCGGGCTGACGACGAACTCCGCGCCCATCAGCCCCGCGGCGGGCTCCGGTCCGGCCAGCACGCGGAGCGGGCCGGTCGACCGGGTGGGCTGCAACGAGCGGCTGAGCGCGCCGGCCAGCGCCCGCCCGGCGCCCGCGCCGAACTCGAGTCGGTCGCCAACCTGGAGGGCGCGTCCTTGCAGCCCGCCGAAGCCGCCGGCGAGATCGGTGCTCGGCGAACCCAGGACCTCCGGCACCTGCCAGCCGCCCTGGATGGCCAGGATCGCCCGACAACCCCGGCGGAGCGCGCCGAGATCGAGAATGGAACCGGCCGCGATCGGAAACGCGCGCTGCAGCGGCGCGGGCTGGCCGTCGACCGTCAGGCTGCCCTCGGCGCCGGTCACCGCGATGACGGCGGCGCGCCCGAACTGCAGGCGCGGCCCGAGCAGCGTGCCTTCGAGCGCCGCCATCGTGGGCGCATTGCCGAGCAGCAGATTGGCGGTAGCCAGGCTGAGCGCATCCATGGCGCCGCCCGAGCCCACGCCGACGTCGGCCCAGCCGACCCGCGGGGCGCCCTGCACGGTCGTCAGCAGGCCGGCGCGCAACACTTCGACCGCGCCCGCCGACGGCGGGAGCGTCGGTGCGGTTTCCGGCACGAACTCCGACTTCGGCACGGACACGAAGCGCACGCCGTCGCCGGGGCGCAGCAGCGACGGCGCCTCTGCGCATTCGGGGCGGAAGAGACGCCGTCCGGTGCGGCCGAGCAGATGCCAGCCGCCGGGCGTGGCGGAGGGATACACGCCCGTCTGGCCTCCGCCTATCCCCACGCTGCCCGGCTCAACCCGGGTCCGCGGAGTAGCGCGGCGGGGCAGCGCGAGCACCGGATGCAACCCGGCGAGATACGAGAACCCCGGGCTGAAGCCGAGCGCGTGTACGCGGTAGAGCGGGGCGGTGTGGCGGGCGACGACCTCCGCGGTGCTCAGGCCGATCGCGCGGACGACCTCGTCGAGATCCGGGCCGAACTCACCGCCGTAGCAGACTGGGATCTCGACCACCTGCGCGGGCGGCGCCTCGACCACTTCAGTGGCCTCCGCGACCGCGCGGACCGCGGCTTCGCTCAGTCCTCTCACCGCCAGCGAGGCGAAGGCGGGCACGACCTCCGACGCGCCGATCTTGCGCAACGCGTCCGCCACCGCGTGCACCCGGGCATTCACCGCGTCGTCGATGGTTTCCCCGAGCGCGAGCAGCAGCGTGTCCTCCGTTAGCCAATGCGTTTCCATCGAGCCCATCCCAGTCCGTTGTCGAGCATTGTCGCAAGCGGATTCGTGCGCTTTGATGCGCGTTCGCATGTCGCAACGCGCGTTTCTTCAAGAGGTCGTCACCCGCGACGGATTCCAGTCGCTGGACCGCTTCATTGCCACCGACGACAAGGTCGCGCTGATCGACGAACTCGGCCGCACCGGCCTGGCCAAGATCGAGGCCACGTCGTTCGTCTCGCCCAAGGCCATCCCGAACCTGGCCGATGCCGACGAGGTCATGCGCCGCATCACGCGGGTCGAGGGCGTTGAATATGCGGTGCTGGTGCCGAACCTGCGCGGGCTCGACCGTGCGCTGCCGCATCGGCCGCATGAGGTGAATTTTGCCATGTCGGCGAGTGCCACGCACAACCGCATGAACCTGCGCATGACCCGCGAGGAGTCGTTTGCCCAGCTCGGCGAGGTGGTCCGCGGCGCGGCCGGGACGGGTGTGCGGGTGCAGGTCAGTCTCTCGACCAGCTTCGGCTGTCCGGTGGAGGGCCGCGTGCCCGAGGAGGTGGTCTTCGACTGGGTGGCGCGCTTCGTGCAGTTAGGCGTCGATGGCATCACGCTGGCCGACACCACCGGCATGGCCAATCCGCTGCAGGTCGGCGGCATGACCGTGCGCTACCTCGCGCAGCCCGGCGTGCCGCCGCTCACGCTGCATTTCCACAACACCCGCGGCATGGGGCTGGCGAACGTCTGCGCCGGGCTGGCCGCGGGCGCGCGCCGCTTCGATGCCTCGCTCGGCGGGCTCGGCGGCTGTCCATATGCTCCGGGCGCGAGCGGCAACATCTGCACGGAAGACACCGCCCTGATGCTGCGCGAGATGGGCTGGGACACGGGTGTCGATCTGCGCGCGCTCCTCGCGGCCTCGCGGCGCCTGCCGACGCTGGTGGGGAAGGAAATGCCGGGCCAGGTGGCCAAGGCGGGATTGACGGAAGACCTGCACCCGGAGAAATGAAGAAGCTACTACGTTTGCTCGCGGCCCCGCTGGCCGCGGCGCTGCCCTGGGCCGCGCCCGTGTGCGGCCAGCTCCAGACGCACGCGGAGAAGACCGATTACCGCGAGACGGGCCGCTACGAGGAGGTGGAGCGCCTGGTCGGACTCTTCGAGCAGACCTACCCGCAGAAGGTCCGGAAGATCAATTTCGGCAAGACGCCCGAAGGCCGCATGCTCTGGGCGGTGGTCGCTTCGCTCGACGGCACGCTCACGCCCGCCGATGCCCGCTCGCGCAATCGCCCCGTCTTCCTGTTCAACGGCGGCATCCACGCGGGGGAGATCGACGGCAAGGATGCGGGCTTCCTCGCGCTCCGGCACTGGCTCGACGGCACGGTCAAGGACAGCCCGCTCAACGGCGCGACCGTCGTCTTCGTGCCGGTCTTCAACGTCGACGGCCACGAGCGCTTCGGCCCGAATCATCGGCCGAATCAGCGCGGCCCCGCCGCGATGGGCTGGCGGGTGACGGGGCAAAACCTCAACCTCAACCGCGATTACCTGAAGGCCGACGCGCCCGAGATGCAGTCGTTTCTGCGGCTGCTGCGCGAGTGGGATCCGATCCTCTACGCCGATCTGCACGTGACCGATGGCGCCAAGTTCCAGCACGACATCGCCATCATTGCGCAGCCCACCCAGGCCGGGCCCAACGAACTGCGCGAGGAGGCCAAGGCGATGGTCGGCAATGCGCTGAACTTTCTGAAATCCGCCGGGCACAAGCCGGTCGACTTCTATCCTGCGTTCGAGATCGACGAGCTGCCGTCCTCCGGTATCTCCGCCTCGCCCGCGCCGCCCCGGTTTTCGCAAGGTTACTGGGCGCTGCAGAATCGCATCGGCCTGCTGGTCGAAACGCATTCGTGGCGTCCCTACAAGGAGCGCGTTCGCGCGACCTACAACCTCCTTCTCAACCTCGCCTCCCAGACCGCGCAGTTCGGCGCCAACTGGCGCAAGGCCGCAGGGCGCGCGGAGGCGGTCTCGGCTGCGCTGGCCGGCAAGAAGGTCGCGCTGACCTGGCAGAACACGAAGGACAGCACGAGCATCGATTTCCTCGGCTACGAGTATCGCCGTATCCCGTCGGAGATTTCCGGCAAACTCTGGACGGTCTACGACGAGGCCAAGCCGCAGGTCTGGAAGATGCCGCTGCGGCAGCTGGTGGAACCGAAGTTGGAAGTGGAGGCGCCGCGCGCCGGCTACGTGGTGCACGCCGCCCACGCCGACTGGGTGTCGGCCCGGCTGGCTCTGCACGGCGTGCGCTTCGAGCGGGTCGTGAACCTGCAGCGCCTGCAGCCCGCCGACATGGAGACCTTCCGCGCCACGAAGGTCACCCATTCACCGACTTCCTACGAGGGCCGCACCACGACCACCGTCGAGGGCGCGTGGAAAGCCGAGTCGCGGGAGATCCCGCCCGGTTCGCTCTTCGTGCCGATCACCCAGGCCAATGCGCCGACGGCGCTGCATCTGCTCGAACCGCTCGCGCCCGACTCGCTCGTGACCTGGGGCATGTTCAATGCCGTCTTCGAGCAGAAGGAGTACATGGAGGCCTATGTGACCGAGGAGGTCGCGCGCGCGATGCTGACAAGGGACCCGAAGCTGAAGGAGGAATTTGAGACGAAGCTCGCCACCGATGCCGCCTTCGCGGCCAACGCCTCGGCTCGACTGGCCTTTTTCTACAAGCGCCACCCCGCCTACGACGAGCGCTACAACCTGTACCCGATCTATCGCGTGGCGGTCCCGCCGAAGTAAGTCCGCAGATTCGGTGAGTCCGCAGGCTGGCGGGATGAACGCAGATTTCCAGGCGGACGCAGAACGAGTTCCGACTCCGAAAGATCTGCGTAGAATCCCCTGAATCTGCGGATCATTGTGGGCTCACTCCGCTGCTGCGAAGCAAATGCGGGCCCCGAGCCCAAATGTTGCGCCGCCAGCGATCCCGCCGTCCTTCTTCCTTTCTCCTTCATCCTTCCTCCTTTCTCCTCCCCGTGGATCTGCTCGACCTTGGCCGGCGCACGCTGGCGCTGGAAATCGCTGAACTGCAACGCCTGCACGATCGCCTCGACGCGTCCTTCGTCCGGGCCGTCGAGGCGCTGCAGAAGACGGTCGAGGCCCGCGGCAAGATCGTGGTCGTCGGCGTGGGCAAGTCCGGCCACATCGGCGAGAAGATCGCGGCGACGCTGACCAGCACTGGATCGCCGGCGGTGGTGCTGGATTCGTTGAACGCCTTGCACGGTGACCTGGGCATCGTCTCCGATGGCGACGCCGTCATCGCGCTCAGCGCCAGCGGCGAGACCGACGAGGTGGTGAATCTGCTGCCCTGGCTGCTGCGCTTCGACATCACGCTGATCGCGCTGACCGGCCGGGTCGATTCCACGCTCGGCCGTTCCGCGCATCATGTGCTCGATGCCAGCGTCACCCAGGAGGCTTGCCCTCTGAATCTCGCGCCCACCTCGAGCACGACCGTGGCGCTCGCCTTGGGCGATGCGCTGGCGATGGTGCTGCTGGAGGCTCGGGGCTTTTCGAAGGCGGACTTCGCGCGCTTCCATCCCGGCGGTTCGCTCGGACGCGCACTGCTGCTGCGGGTGGAGCAGGTGATGCGCCCGAAGGATCGGGTCGCCCTCGTTCCGCCCGAGGCGACGGTACTCGAGGCCCTGCGCGCCATGACCCGCCAGCGCACCGGCGCCGCGGTCGTCACGGATGCGGACGGCGTGCTCTTGGGGATTTTCACGCAGGGGGACTTTGCTCGCCATTTCCAGCAGGACGAGCATCCGGGCGCCCGCCGAGTGGAGGACCTGATGACGCGGCGGCCCCGGACGATCCGCGGCGATCAGCTCGCCGCCGAGGCGCTGCGGGTGCTGCAGGATGCTCGCATCGACGACCTCATCGTGGTCGACGCGGAGCATCGCGTGACGGGATTGGTCGACACTCAGGACCTGGCGCGGACGCGGCTGATATAAGTAGGGACCGCGCTCCTGCGCGTCCGCGAGCGTGGCTGCGGCGATGCGTTCGCCCAAGAGGTAGGGACCGCGCTCCTGCGCGTCCGCGCGCAGGGAAACGACTCCATCTTCGCCGATGACCTGGTTTCACAAGCCTCCGCGCGCCGCTCAGGATGGTCGCGTCGCCCGGTTTCGGGACATCACGAACGTCGACAATGGGAGGCGCAGTCCTGAGACGTGGATGGAAGCTACTTCCTCGGCGGCTCGCGGACGCGCAGGAGCGCATCCCTACCGAGACGTGGGCGAACGCTATGTTGTGGGCAGCTCGCGGACGCGCAGGAGCGCGGTCCCTACCGAGACGTGGGCGAACGCTATGTTGTGGGCGGCTCGCGGACGCGCTGGAGCGCATCCCTACCGAGACGTGGGCACACGCTACTTCTGGAGCAGTGCTCGGATGCGCGGTCGCGCGGGAACGCGTCTATTCCAAGTCCGTGGCGGGCGCGCTCCGCTCAGGTGATGCGCACGGTGAAGCGCTTGGGCTGGCCGGCCACGGCCGTCGGTTCGGAGGCGGAGGAATTCTGGACCAAAATCTGGGCGATGCGCGGGGTGGCGCGGCGGGACTGGGCGCCGGCTTCCTTGGCGGGCATCTCGGGGAACAGCTCGCGCCGGAAGGGATGACGCTCGCCCTCGGTCACGACGGGCTTGGCGGCCGTGGTTGCCGCGATGGGTACGAGGTCGGCACCGGGAACCGGCTCGGTCGCTTCGACCACCGGCATTTCCAAGCCTGCTTCGATGGGCCCGGAGCCGTTCGCGCTGGCATGATGGGCCACCCCATGGCCAGGCGCAGCCACGGGAACGGCCTCGGTGGCCGTGCGGGTGCCGCCGAGCGGGGCCACCTGCTCGTGCGCCGCCGTCCCGGTGATGGTCACCGGCTCGCTCTCCGGGGAGCTCTGCTCGGGCAGCGAGCCGTGCTCGGCCAGGCGCTCCTCGGGTTCCTCCTCGTGCGCGTCTTCCACCGGATGCAGCTCCTCCGGCTCGGTCGGCGCCTCGATCAGAAACTCCTCGTCGAGCTTCGCACTCATCGTCGGCGCGGCCACGCGGGGGCCGGTCGCCAGGACGCTGGCCGGCCAATACTCCATGGCCTCGAGCGCGCGGAAGCGGAAGAGCAGCACGTAGACGGTGCGATCCGGCAGGTTCAGCCGCTCGCCGATCTCCCGCAGAGTCAGCGTGCCGTTCACGGAGGCGGCAAACGCGCTCTCCAGATCGGTCAGATTGAGATGCTGGACCATCTCGTAGCCGCCCCGGGTGTAGGCGGGGTAGCCGTCGAAGCTCTCGCCCGCGGGAATGGGCACATTCGTGGGGCCGAGGCAGCGCAAGGTCCCGGAAATCCACTCCGGCACTTCGAACGGATCGGCGTCGTAGCGCACCAGCCAGTCGGGGAAGACGGGCAGTTTCTCGAATTCGAAGGTCAGCTTCTCGCCCAGCCAGTGCTGCGAGAAAATCTCCATCCCCAGCCGGTCGGTCCAGGCAATGGCGTCGGCCTGCGGAATGGCATCGCGGAGGGCGAGCAGGAGCGGGAAGGGGCAGCCGCTGTCGGTCTGGCCTTGAAGCACTGTCTCGACCACGACCGGCGGCAGACTGCGCAGCAGATCGGCGGCGCGCTCGCGATGCTGCATGGAATCGCGCGAGGCCGTCAGCAGGATCATGCCGTCGCGCGTGTAGGTGTTCGTCGGCTGGCCCTTCGCGGGCGTGATCCGCAGGCAGCCCGACAGCTTCTGGTCGCGGATGGCATTGAGCACCGAGCGGAGCGAGAACGCGCCGGTATCGCCGCGGAGCACGACGTGCCGCGGGGCCAGGCCGCCTTTGCCGTTGTCGGCCAGGACCACCTCGGGCAGATGAAACCGCTCGCGGATCCGCACCAGCGGCGTCACGTGCATCGCAGCCTGATCCTCGAAGAGGCCCTTGATCGTGGCCACCAGCAGTTCCGGCGTGAACGGCTTGCTGATCGTCTTCACCACGTTGGGGTGGCGCTTCTCGATGTCCTTGGTTTCGCCCGGGCCGCTGCTCATCACCACGATGGGCGTCTGGGTCGTTTCGCGATTCTGATGAATGCGGAGGCAGACCTCGTCGCCGAGGAGGTCCGGGAGAACGAAGTCGAGCAGGATGAGGTCCGGCTGGGTGGACTGGGCCCGGGCGATGCCCTCGGCGCCGCGCTTGGCCGTGATGATCTCGACCTCCGGGAAGTTCTGTGCCAGCACGTTGGCCGCAAAGCGCAGCAGCATCAGGCTGTCATCGATGATGAGAAGCTTGCGGGCGGCCATGGCGTCGGGAGTGGATCGATCAGGGGCGGGCGCCGGAGAGCGCCTGGCGTTCATCGGAAAGGCGGACGGCCTCGAGGAGGATCATCTGCCAATCCTGGAAAATGGTCTGCGGATGCGACCCCACCGGGGTGAGCTCGGTGAAGCTGCCGCCCCGCCAGCCGACGATCGAATTGAACGCGCCGACGCCTTCTTGGGTGGAGGTGCGGGCGTGTACGATCTGGCCGTTCTGGAAATGGATGGTGCCTTTCTCGCCGTCGGGACTGGTGAATTCCACCACCGCATTGGCCCCGCTCATGCACTTGATCTGGATGATGTCGGTCAGGTGCAGATCTCGCAGCGTG
This sequence comes from Verrucomicrobiota bacterium, assembly GCA_018240025.1. Lineage (GTDB taxonomy): Bacteria > Verrucomicrobiota > Verrucomicrobiia > Chthoniobacterales > SZAS-18 > SZAS-18. The sequence continues at coordinate 32,696 of JAFEGM010000014.1, read as the reverse complement.
CCGGCGAAACTGCTGGGCCGGCCGGAGTCGGACGGATCGAGCAGCTGTTTTACCGTGTCGACGAAAGCATTGAAATCGAACGGCTTCTTGACGAACTGCACGACCCCGAGGTGCTCCGCCTGCTTCTGGTACGAGGGCAGGGGCACGGCCGTCATCATGAGCGCCTTGGCCTCCGGCGCGATGGTGCGCACGTCGCAGAGGAAATCGAGCCCGGTGCCGTCCGGCAGGTTGATATCCAGTACGAACAGATCGATCTCGAACTCGCTGGCCAGCGTCTGCGCCTCCTCGATCGAGCGCGCCGGCAGGATCCGGAAATCCGGCAGATCGTCCTGCAGCAGGCTGACCAGCATGGTCACCAGCGGTTCGTTGTCGTCCAGAATGAGGACGTAACGCGAAGGGTTCGGGTTGGCCGCTTCCATGGGTTTCGAAAATCTGCCCGGGCTGCGCCCCGCGGGCGAGGGAAATTGCAGCAAGTTTCGGGCTGGTGCCCCGCCTTGTCGAGCCCAACTGACAAATTGCGCCTCGCGCCGCGTTGCCAAGCGCCCCGCCCGGGCGTATTTCGGTCGCATCTTCAGGAGGGGTGGCAGAGCGGTCTATCGCGCCGGTCTTGAAAACCGGAGAGCCGAAAGGTTCCGCGGGTTCGAATCCCGCCCCCTCCGCGTCCCTCCACCGGGCTGGAGTAGGACAATGGCAGTGGCTTGCCCAGCGGCGAGAGTTGTGGCGAAACTAAGGCCATGCTGCGCGGTCTACCGCTTTTCCTGCTCGTCCTCTGGTGGGCGCTCGGTCCCATCTCGTCTCTGCCAGCGCAGGCTCCGGCCGGCGGCCTGCTGACCGTGGAGGCGGTGGCGGCGGACGAGCGGCTCTGGCCGCGGGAGGTGATCACGAAGTCGGCCATCTCGGTCAACGTGGACGGGAAGACGGTGACGGTCCCGGCCGGGGAAATGGTCCGGCTGCAGCGGGTCGAGCGGGACCTCGTGGTGGGACAGTTTCAGGGGACCACGGTGAGGCTGCCGGCGGCGCAGACGGACCTGCTGGCGGGGGCGAACACGCGGAGGGCGCAGTTGGGCATCACTGTCCAGCCAGTCGCATCCGCACCCACCCCGGCAACGACCCGGGCGAGCCCAGCGGGGGCACCAGCCGCCGGCACGCCGGGCACGTCAGCGGCCTCGACGCCTGCGCCGAGCGCAGTGCCGTTTTCCCCAAACGTTCGCCCCACGCCGCGGGACCTGAGCGCGCCGCAACCGACGCCGCTGACGCCCAAGGCGCAGACGGACCGCGTGGTGCGCAATGTGATCGCGCGCGAAGGCATCTGGATCCTCGCCATGCTCGCGGCGGCCATCGCCATCGCGGTGGTCGGCAAGCGGATCATCGACAGCTGAGCGGCGCGGCGCGGCTCCACGCGTGCCGGATGAGACCACTCAGACTGCGATGGGTGCCTTGATCGCAGGGTGCGGATCGTAGTCGTGCAACTGCACGTCCTCGTAGCGAAAATCCTCCAGCTTCCGCACAGCGGGATTGAGCGTGACCCGCGGCAGCGGGCGCGGGGCACGGGCGAGTTGCTCGCGGGCCTGGGTCTCGTGATTCGAGTACAGGTGGAGGTCGCCGAAGGTGTGCACGAATTCCCCCGGACGCAGATCGCAAACCTGCGCCACGAGCAGCGTGAGCAGCGCGTAGGAGGCGATGTTGAAGGGGACGCCGAGGAAGATGTCGGCGCTGCGCTGATAGAGCTGGCAGCTGAGCTCGCCGTCCGAAACGAAGAACTGGAAGAGCGCGTGACAGGGCGGCAGCGCCATGGCGTCGACCTCGGCCGGATTCCAGGCGGTCACGATGTGACGGCGGCCGTGGGGCTGACGGCGGATCGATCCCACCACGCGGGCGAGCTGGTCGATGCGTTCGCCGGCCGGGCCGATCCAATCGCGCCACTGGGCGCCGTAGACCCGCCCGAGGTTGCCGTCCGCGTCGGCCCATTCGTCCCAGATCGTGACGCCATTCTCCTGCAGATAACGGACGTTCGTCTCGCCGCGCAGGAACCAGATCAGCTCGTGGACGACCGATTTCCAATGCACGCGCTTGGTCGTGAGGAGCGGGAAGCGTTCGCGGAGGTCGAATCGGACCTGGGCCCCGAAAATGGCGCGGGTGCCGACGCCGGTGCGGTCGGCGCGCGGGCGGCCGTGCTCGAGGACGTGGCGGAGGAGATCGAGGTAGGTCTGCATGGTTCGCCCGCGCGGTTGCAGCACCGCGCCGGGCGGGTAGTTAGCGAACATGTTCCGCTCCGTCACCCGAATTGTCGCCGGCGCGCTGCTCGCCGCCACCATCACCGCCTCCGTGGGCGCGCAGGCCACGCCGCCGCCGAAGCGGTCGCGGGCCGAGCGGATGGGGTCGATCGTCAGCGGGCTCTACCCGTACAAGATCGGTGAGCAGGACTTCGACGGCTTCATGGCCCGGCCCGAGAAGATCGAAGGCAAGGTGCCGGGCGTGCTGGTGGTGCATGACTGGATGGGCAACGGCGAGTTCGCCTACGCCCGGGCCTCCTCGCTCGCGCAGCAGGGGTATGTGGCCTTCGCCATCGACGTCTATGGCCGCGGCAAGCGGGCCAAGAACGCGGCCGAGGCGGCAGAACTGGCCAAGCCGTTCTACGAGGATCGCGCCCTGTTCCGGGAACGGCTGAAGGCGTCGCTGGCGGAGTTGCTCAAGCGCGAGGAGGTCGACCCGAAGCGCGTCGCGATCATCGGCTTCTGCTTCGGTGGCAGCGCGGCGCTCGAGCTGGCGCGCAGCGGCGCGGACATCAAGGGCGTGGTTTCCTTCCACGGCGGCCTCGGCACGCCGAAGCCGGAAGAGACGAAGGACGTGAAGGCCAAGCTGCTCATTCTCCACGGCTCGCGGGATCCGCTCGTGCCGCCCGCCGAGGTGGCGGCCTTCATGACCGAGATGAACAAGGCGAACGTGGAGTATCGCTTCGTGGCCTATCCGAATGCGGTGCACGCCTTCACCAATCCGGGGGCCGGGACCGATCAGACGAAGCCTGCCGCCTACAATCTGGACGTCGCGGTCGCGGCCTACCGCGAGATGTGGGCCTTCCTGAATTCGCTGCTGCAGTAGGCGCAGACTGCGCCGACATTTCCGGGCCGCCCCCGCTCCCCGCCTCGATGCCCGACTCCGAAGCGAACGACGGCACGATCCGCCACGGCCATTACACCGTGCGGAAGCGTCCGGATGGCGGGCCGGTCATCCTCGGCGCGGGTGCCATGGGGATCACGTACCGGGCCTGGGACGAGCGGTTGCGGATCGATGTCGCGCTCAAAGTCATCACGCCTTCACGCCTGCTCGATCGCGAAGCGCAGTCGCTGTTCCTGCGCGAGGCGAGGGCGGCCGCACGCGTGCGGCATCCCAACGTGGCCAGCGTGCTCTTCCTCGGCGACACGCCCGGCGCGTTTTTCTATGCGATGGAGTTCATCGAGGGGCAGCCGCTCGACAGCTGGCTGCGGGAGCGCGCGCCGTTGACGGTGCGGCAGTCGCTCTCGCTGGCCAGCAAGATCGCCGCCGGGTTGGGCGCGATCCACGATGCGCAGCTGGTGCACCGCGACCTCAAGCCGGCCAACATCATGGTCGTGCCGCGCGGCGGCGCGAGTCCCACCGGCACGAGCACGGGCTATCTGCTCAAGATCATCGACTTCGGTCTGGCCCGGAACATGGAGGTGCAGCCCGACGAATCGGTCCAGACGGTCGGATTTCGCGGCACGCTGCGCTATGCCAGTCCGGAGCAATGCGAGGAGCGGCGCGACCTCGACGGCCGGACCGATCTCTATGCGCTGGGCTGCATCCTTTGGGAGATGCTCTCGGGCGACCCGCCCTTCCAGGCCGCCACGCAGCGCGGGCTGCTCAATCAACACGTGACCGAGCCACCGCCGCTGCATCGGCTCGAGCATTGCCCCCCGAGCGTGCGGAAGCTGGTGGCCAGCCTGCTGGAGAAGGATCGCACGCGACGCCCGGCCAATGCGCACGTGGTCGAGGAACTGATCACCGAGGCGCGGCGCAAGATCGAGAGCGGCGGCGAGCCCGATGCCCGCGCGCCCTTGCGGCCGGTGGCTGATCCGACCGTCGAGTCGACCATCGCGTGGGTACCGGAGCGCCGTGCCCCGCGCTGGCTCGTCCCCGCAGCCGGCGCCGCGCTGCTGGTGCTGGGACTCGGCGCGGGCTGGTGGCTGCGCCAGCCGGCCGGGCCGGCACCGGGCAAGCCCGCGGTGGTCGAATTCACCCCAGCCTCCAAGAAGACGGTGGCTGTGCTGCCGTTCGAAGTCCTCAGCGGCGAAAAGGAGGACATGGGCCTGGCCGATGGCATCCACGAAGATTTGATCGTGAACCTGGTCAAGCTGCGCGACCTCAAGGTGATCTCGCGCACGTCCGTGCAGATCTACCGCGGCCCGACGCGCGATCTGCGGCAGATCGCGCAACAGCTGCGGGTGGGGTCGATCGTAGAAGGCACCGTGCGGCGCTCCGGCAACCGCGTGCGGGTTTCCGCCGGGCTGGTCGAGGTCAGCAACGGCAGCAGCATCTGGGCGGAGAACTTCGAGGGCGATGCGGCCGACCTTTTCCAACTCCAGACCGCGCTGGCCAAGCGCATCGCCGCCTCTTTGGAGACGCGTCTGACGCCCGCGGAGGATCGCGCGCTGGAGCTGCGTCCGACGCAGAACGCGAAGGCCTGGGCGGCCTACCAGCGGGCGCGGGAGATCCGGCGGAGGAGCCTGTCACCCAGCCGCGAGAGCGCCCAGGCGGTGGTCGATGCCTTTGAGCAGGCGGTGGCCGAGGACCCCAAGTTCGCCCTCGGGCAGGCCCAGCTCGCGCTGGCCCACGGCGAAATGTATTGGTTCCGGATCGATGCGACTCCCGCCCGTCGCGAGGCGATGGAAAAGGCGGTGCGGGCCGCCCGCGCGCTGGAGCCGGACTTGCCCGAATCGCACCTGGCCTACGGGAGCCTGCTTTATCGGATCGACCGCGACTACCCGTCGGCCTATCAGGAATTCAAGGCCGCCGAGGTCGAACGACCCAACGACCCGCAAGTGCTCTTTTCGGTCGCCATCGCCGCGCGGCGCCTGGGGCTCTGGGAGGAATCGGAGCGCGCCTTCCGGGCCGCCGCGGAGCGCGCGCCGACGGAATCGCAGATCGTCAACGAACTCGCCGAAACGCTGAGCTTTCGGCGCAAGCACCTGGCCGCGGCCGAATGGCTGCAGCGGCTGAGCGAGTTCTATCCGCAGGACGCGGACGTGAAGGAATCGCTGGCCCGGTTCCAATTCTACGCCGACTCCGATTGGGTGAAGTATCGCAAGGTGTACGTGCCGCTGGCGACCTCGCTTTCCGATGCCGAACAGCAGAGGGTCTGGTTCCACCTGATGGACCGGGATCCGCATACGCTGCTCGCGTGGCTGCTCCCGCGGCTCGACCGGCCCATCCGCGGCTCGCAATTCCACATTCCAGCCTCATTCTACGCCGGCTTCGCGCAGCATCTCCTCGGCCAGCGCACGGCCGCGCAGGAGCTGCTGGAGCGGGCGGTGCGGGAATTGCAGGAAGCCATCGCGGCCCATCCGCCGGCGGCGTACGAGCGCTCGATGCTGGCGCAGGCGCTGGCCCTGCTCGGCCGCAAGACGGAGGCCAGCGAAGCCGCCGAGACGGCCATGCGCGATCGCCCGCTGACGGCCGATGCCCTCAGCGGCGGCGACGTCGCACTGCGCGCGGCGGTCGCCTTCGCCTGGCTGGGCGAACGCGACCGGGCGTTTCAGCTGCTCAGCACGGTGCTGGCCAAGCCCGCGGACATCCGCGCCGCCGAGATGAAGTTCCACCCCGCGTGGGATGCGCTCCGGCGCGACGCGCGCTTCACCAAGCTGGTCGCGGAGTTGGAGACGCCCATCGTGGCACGGCGTTGAGCGTCTCCCCGTTCGGCGGGCTCAGCGGCGCCCGCGAGCCGCGCGTTGCATCAGCTCCTCGATCTCGTCGGCCTCGACCGGGATCTTGGCGGTGAGATCGACCGGCCCGTTGGCGGTGACGACGACATTGTTCTCCAGCCGCACGCCGATCCCCTCCTTCGGGACGTAGATGCCGGGCTCGACCGTCAGCACCCAGCCTTCGGTGAAATGCTCGGCTTGCTGCCAGACGTCGTGGACGTCGAGCCCGAGCGCGTGGCCGAGGCCGTGGTTGAAGTATTTCTGCGAGGCCGGCGTCTCGGCCGACTGCTTCTTGATGTCCGACTTCTTGAGCAGACCGAGCGAGAGCAACTCCTCGTTCATCATGAGCTTCGACTCGCGCGTCCAGTCGCGGTGCAGCTTGCCGACCGTCGCGCCGGCGATGCTGGCGCGCATGACCCGTAGCACCGCCTGGTAGATTTCGCGCTGCCGTTTGCTGAATTTTCCGCTGACCGGGAACGTGCGCGTCAGGTCGGCGTTGTAGTTGGCGTAGCAGGCGCCGACATCGAGCAGCACCAGGTCGCCCTTTTTGCAGGGCTGGTCGTTCTCGTTGTAGTGGAGGATGCAGGCATTCGCGCCGGAGGCGACGATCGGATTGTAGGCCCAGCGAGCGCGCTGGCGGGTGAACTCGTGGATGAGCTCGGCCTCGATCTCGTACTCCATCACGCCGGGCTGGAGAAAGTTCAGCACCCGGCGCAGACCGTCGTTGGTGATATCGGCCGCGCGCTGCATGAGTTCGAGCTCGAGCTTCGATTTTACCACCCGCGTGCGATGCAGCAGCGGCGCGAGCCGGCGGTAGCTGTGCAGCGGATAGCGCTGCTGCAACTCGCGCACGAAGCGGGCATCGCGCGTTTCCACGACCACCTCGGCGCGTTTGTGCTCGTTGCTGTTGAGGTAGACGAACTCCGCGTCGCAGAGCAGGCCGCGCAGGATGGTTTCGAATTCGCCGAGCCATTTCACTTGGGTGACGCCCGACATCTTAATGGCTGCATCCTTCTTCAGCTTGCGGCCCTCCCAGGTCTCCAGGAGCTCGTTGGGCTCGCGCAGAAAGAGGATCTCGCGCTGATTCGGATCGAATGCGTCGGGCGCGAGCACGAGGATGCTCTGCTCCTGTTCGATCCCGCTCAGGTAGAAGAGGTCCGAGTTGGGGATCGGCGCGAGCGTGCCGTCGGCGTTGCTGGGCAGGACATCGTTGGCATTGACGATTGCGACCGACCCTGGCGGCAGCAGCGCGCGCAGGCGTTTGCGGTTCGAAACGAAAAGCTGGGAATCGATGGGGGCATGACGCATGCCACAGACTCGCGCGCGGGGCGGAGCGGCTCAAATGCCGATGTTGTGTCTTGTGCGGTCGCGAGAAATCCGAGCCTAAAACACGCAGAAGAACCATCAGGGAGTCGGGGTTGAGACCCGGCCAGATGCTCTGCGCCCCTAGTTTCGCGCAGAGCGGCTGGCGGGCCCAATCGTCGCGTGGTGGGAAACCTGCCGGCCGCGCTTCCGTGTCGCAAACGATTCTCCGGTTTGCAGGATCGCCGGGCGCGGGGAGGGTGGCGCATGCATCGCATCTTTTGGCTCATCGCGATTTTGCTCCTGGCTGTCCAGGTTCGCGCCGAGGACACGCTCATCGAGACGTACACGGCCCGGCTTTCCAGCCAGGACCATTTCAGCAGCACCGGGGCGCGCCTGACCACCGCCGCTGCCATCATTCGGCAGGATCGCGCCAACTATCACAAATTCGGCAAGGCGGACGCGGAGGACGACGGCGATTCCTTCTTCGCCAATGCGGCGAATCGTGAAGCGCTCGAGAAAATGCTGGAGCGTGGCCGGGCCTCGAAGGCGGTCGTCCGGGCCATCGTCAACGGCACTCCGCGGGTGACCGTGAGCATCTGGCGCGGGGCCGGCGGTAGCACGTATGTGACGGTGCTGCTGTTGGAGGAATAGCGAGCAAGGACGAAGGATGAGGGATGAAAGAAGACGGCGGGGCTGGCGCCACTGGCTCGGTGCCGTGCTGGTTTGCGGCTGGCTGGGCCAGCTGCCGGCCGCGCCGCGGGTCATCGTCATCGATCCGGGGCACGGCGGGACGGCCGATTCCGGTTCCATGGCGCAGCGCACGCTGAGCGCTTCGAACAACGCGACCTCGACCGGCGGATTGCGGGAGAAGGCGCTCACGCTCGAGCTGTCGAAGATGATCGCCGAAGCGCTGCCGGCTGCGGCCGCGCGAGCGGGACAGGAGGTCAAAGTCGTGCTCACGCGCACGACCGACACGAATCCCGATTTCGCGGCCCGCGCCCGCCTCTGCGCGGAGGTCGGCGCGAGCTGCATCGTCAGCATTCACTTCAACGCCACCGGCGGCCCGAAAAAAGCACTCGGCAGTCTCGCCATGATCTCGGCGGAATCACGCAATCCCAACTACGCCGTCGACCGGCAGTTTGCCCGGGAACTGACCGAGGCCTGCAACGCCGCCGTGCGCAGATTCTTGCCCGAATCGACCGCCCGCGCCCCCATCTCCGACCACCACCTGCATGGGGGCCAGGGCTCGAACTTCTTCTTCCAACTCGCCCGCCATCCCTCGTTGGCCCGTGTCCCGAAGTGTTTTCTCGAGGTCGAATTCATCGACCACCCACAGGTCCAGTCCGCCTTCCTCGATCGCCGCCCCGAGTCCTTCCGCGCCGTGGCCGAAGCCATCGCAGCATTCCTCGCTGAGCCTCGCTGAGCCTCGCTGAGGCTCGGCATAGGCGATAGGCGATATAGGCGATAGGCGATAGGCGATAGGCGATAGGCGATAGGCGATAGGCGATAGGCGATAGGCGATAGGCGAGGGCAATTGGTTCTCCGGCGTCTCCTATGGCCTATTGCCTATTTTGCTATTGCCTATGCCGAGCCTAGGCGAGGCTACGCGGGGTTCAGCCTCCAGAGGACGAAGTTCAGCGCGGTGGCGAAGCTGACCCAGGCGAGATAGGGGAGGAGCAGGGCGCCGGCCCAGAGGGTCTGGCGCCAGAGGGCCGCGATGGTACCGAGGATGGCGAACCAGAGCAGCACGATCACCGCCAGCGCGAGACCGATCTCGCGCAGGCCGAAAAAGACCGGAGTCCAAGCGGCATTCAGCAGCAGCTGCAGGAACCAGAGCGCGTGTGCGCCGGTCCAGCCGTGGCGGTGCCAGACGCCCCAGGCAGCGACGCCGATGGTAACATAGAGCACGGTCCAGACGGGGCCGAAAATCCAGGGCGGCGGCGCCCAGGTGGGCTTTTGCAGGGAAGCGTAGAACGACTGCGGCTCGATCCAAACGGCCGGCAGGGCGGCGGCGAAGGCGAGCAGGATGAAGCCGACGCAGGCGGCGATGTCCTCGAGGAGGGAACGCTGAGGGTGAACGAAATCGGTCGAACGCTGGTCGAGTACGGCTCTCATGGGACGGTCAGGGCAGGGGACTGGCTGGGCGGAAAGGGCAGGGTGAATGCGGGCGACGTTCAGGCATGCCCGAGCCAAGGGCACGAATCGTGCCGGAGACCGATGGAATCTCGCCCGAAGCCCGACCCGCCGCGGGTTTATGCGTGTCACCGCGGCGAGTCGGGCGAAATTGACCTGAGCTCGCCGGAGCGCCTATTGACGCCATGCGCTCACTGCTCGCCGTTTTTCTCGCGCTGTCGTTGGGCGCCTGCACCATGCCGCAGCGGTATGCGGGCCATTGGACGGTGGCAAAGGACCGCTCCTACTTCGAGACGATCGACCGCCGCCAACGATTTAGGGTGTCGAACAGGGAGATGCCACGCTCCGCCGAGCGACTCCTCGAGGCACAGCCCAAAGTCGCTGACGCGAGCTCAGCCGACGGCCGCTCGGCCAGCGTGTACCTCGAGTTGCTCGGTTACCCGGTGCAGGTCGAACCCTGGTGCTCCCTGCAGGAGAGGAGCACGTGGCTTTCCGTGGTGCACATTCGCAGGATGGCCCCAGCCCAGCCCGCGTATCTTCGAAGCCTCCAGCGACCCAGAGCGAGTGCCGCTTCGCGTCCGCCCGAAGATTGAAGGCCGAGCGCGGGGAAAGCACCGAGGCGATGCAGCGTTGTTCCGCCCCTCACGCGCGGCGAGTTGCACGCAAAACGCAGTCTCGGGATGCACGGGTCAGATTCTGCTGCACAATGCGGCCCCATGTTCACTCCGCGCTGGCTCCTCCTCCTCCTCGCGTTGATGGCGTTTTCCATCCCCGGGTGCGACAAGCCCCAAAAACCGCTGACGGACGAAGCCGCCAACGAGCAGCTGGCACGCGAGTGGTTTCAGGTCAAAGGACAGAAGGACCTGGTCAAGGACGAACGGGGCGTTGGCCCGAAGCAGAGTACCCTGCGGCTGCTGGGTCGGCTGCGGCTGGCTACCGAACGCAACCAAGTCACGGTGGAGATGCAGTACCGGGTCCAACTCGCCCCGGGAGCTGAAATCGTCGACTTTGCGGCCGGGCAGGGCGCCAATCAGGACGAGGCTCGGCGCGATGCCTTCGAAAACTTTGCCAAGGCGGTGCTCAATCCGATTTGGAGTGCCTATCTCGCGGCCCCGAACGCCGCCGGCATCGACGCCATGATCAAAGTGGGGAACCCGCCGCGCGACGCTTTCGTGGGGCCGATGGTGGTGGTCGGCTCCGGCAAGGACACGGTCGAGATGGAGGCTTTTCGCCGCAACATCCCTGCGCTGCTGGGTGATCTGCAGCTCACACCCGGCCGACCGCATTGGTGCAAGTTCGTCTACGGGCAGCGCGAGGGCGAGGCCCCGCTGGCGGAGGCGCAGTTCGACAATGAAAAGCACGCCGAATTGTCGAAGCGGCTTGCCCGCCTGGACTGGCCGCGGCGCAAGGACGGCTATCTGGCCAAGATCTTCGTGCTGGTGCGGTGAGTCGCTGGCGAGGCTGGGTCGTCATTCGAGTCGGTACTCGATCTCCCGGGAAAACTGCGCCCCGGCCGGGCCGCGCCAGTTCGCCTGCACGTATTGCTGGGTGAAGTCGGCCAGGATGCCCGGAAGGCCGCGGACCTCGCAGCGGATCACCCGACCGGTGGGATCGGTCCACGCCACCACGGTGCCGACGCCGGTGAGTCGGAACTTCCGCGCGGCGTAAGGATAGGCGGGCTTGGGCGAATGGATGCCGCTGCCCCCGGTGCCCGGCTTCGCGGAAGGATTGGCAGGGCCGGGGCGCGCGCTGCCCGAGCCGCGCGGTGCGCTGGTCGAGGGACGGCGAGCGTTCGGCGGGGGAACGACCCGCGGAGCGGTGACCGGCGCGGGCGTGGCCACCGGCGGCGGGGTGACATCGGCCATGTCGACCGTGGGATCCGGCTCGATCGGAGGTGGTGTGGGATCGGCGGTCTCGGGCTCAGGGGGCTGGACCGCGGCCGTCTCCGGGAGCTCTTCGGGCCAGCCGACATCGCCCTCATCCTCGGCCACCAGCGGCCGCGGATGGGACGTCGCGAGCAGAAACGGCGCGACAAAGACGAGCGCGCAGTGCGTCAGGATCGAACCGAAGAAGTAGGGGCGGAGCGATCCTGACTCCGCCGGTTGCGTCGCAGCTTTCACACCCGGGTGACGGTCGCCGCCCGTTTTGGCTTAGAACTTTCCTTGCTGGCGGGTTGAAATCGGCCCCAGTCTTCCTAGCTTCCCTTCCCCTTTTCGTGAAAACGCCATCCGGCTGTCCCCGCCAAACGGGCCCCGCACCAGGAATCACGGGCCTGCTGCGGCGGGCGTTTTCCTCCTGTCCGTCGCGCCGGTTTGCGGCCGGACGTCGGCTCCGACCACGCAATTTTTCAACATGAGATCCACCGCCGCCTCCCACTGGAACGCCCAACTTCTCGAACAGAACTACGCTCGCTGGCAGGCGGACCCGAATTCGGTCGACGCCCAGTGGCGCGCGTTCTTCGAGGGCTTCGAACTCGGCTACGTCCTGACCGATGGCCAAGTCTCGCGTCGCGAAGTGGCCAAGGCCATCGCCGCCCTGCCGGCACCGGAAGCTCCCGCCATGGAAGCGGAGGTGGTGGTTTCCGACGTGCGCGACACGGTGCCAGCGGCTCCGGCCGCGCCGGCGGGACCGGTCGTCGACCTGCCCTTCCAGCTGAAGGTCGAGGCCGCGATCCGCGCCTTCCGTGAGATCGGGCACACGCTCGCCCAGACCGATCCACTCGGGCAGGTCATCCCGCAGCAACCGTTGCTGGATAATGCGGGGCTGGGGTTCGCCGAGTCCGATCTCGAGCGCGAGGTCGGGAGCGACTCCTTCGCCGGAGGCCAGAAGATGAAGCTGCGCGAGCTGCTCGCCACGCTGCATGACATCTACTGCCACCACATCGGCGCGGAGTTCATGCACATCTCCGATCCGGCCCAGCGCGAGTTCCTGCGCGAGCGGATCGAGCGCAATCTGGCCCGTCCGAAGCCGGAGGTGCCGGAGCAGGTCAACATCCTGCGCAGCCTGCTCGAAGCCGAGCTCTTCGAGCGCTTCCTGCACACGCGCTACGTTGGCCAGAAGCGTTTCTCGGTCGAGGGCGGCGAGAGTCTCCTGCCGCTGATGGAGACGATCCTCGAGGCCTGCCCGGGCAATGGCGTGGCCGAGATCGTCATGGGCATGGCCCACCGCGGCCGCCTCAGCATCCTGGCCAATTTCCTGCAGAAGTCGCTGCAGACCATCTTCACCGAGTTTACGGAGAACTATCTGCCGGACATGTCGCACGGCGACGGCGACGTGAAGTACCACCTCGGCTACGAGACGGTGCGCAAGGTGGGCGACGCGAACGTGGGCATCCGCCTGGCGGCCAACCCCAGCCACCTGGAGATCGTCAATGCGGTCGTCATGGGCAAGGCCCGCGCCCGCCAGCGTATTCACAACGACACCGAGAAGCGCCGCAAGGTGCTGCCGCTGCTCATCCACGGAGATGCCGCCTTCATCGGCCAGGGCGTGGTCGCGGAGGTGCTGAACATGTCGCAACTGCAGGGCTACACCACGGGCGGCACCCTGCACATCGTGGTCAACAACCAGATCGGTTTCACCACGCTGCCCACCGACGGGCGGTCCTCGAACTACTGCACCGACATCGCCAAGATCGTGGAAGCGCCGGTCTTCCACGTGAACGGCGACAACCCCGAGGCCGTCTGCGCGGTGGCCAAGATCGCGGTGGAGTATCGCCAGGCCTTCGGTCGCGATGTGGTCATCGATCTCATCTGCTACCGCAAGTACGGCCACAACGAGGCGGACGAGCCGGCCTTCACCCAGCCGGACATGTACGCGAAGATCAACGCCCGGCCGCCCATCGCCAAGCTTTACGCTGGCGACTTGGTTACGCGCGGCCGCATGACCGAGGAGCAGGTGGCGGCGCTGCGCAGTGAACTGGAGAATCTGCTGGAGACCAACTACCAGGCGGCCAAAGCGGCGCTGGCGGCCAACGGCGGCCACGGCGAGCAGCGGAAGTTCAGCGGCTCGACCGCCGTCTTCCAGCCGCCCTACTCATTCGACCCGGTCAACACGGCCATCACGCCGCAGGTCATCGCCCGCATCGGCCACGCACTCACCCGCGTGCCGGACGGATTCTCGGTCTATCCGAAGCTGAAGAAGACGCTTATCGAGCGCCGCACGCAGGTCTTCCAGACCGGCGTGGGCTTCAACTGGGCCGACGGCGAGGCGCTGGCCATCGGCTCGCTCCTGCTCGAAGGCACACCGGTCCGGCTCTCGGGCCAGGACAGCCGGCGCGGTACTTTCAGCCACCGCCTTTCGGTGCTCTACGATGCGCAGAGCCGCGAGCGCTACATCCCGATCAACCACATCGTGGACGGACAGGAGAAGTTCTGCGTCTATAATTCGCCGCTCTCGGAAGCCGGCGTGCTGGGCTTCGACTACGGTTACTCGATGGACTATCCCACCATGCTGACGCTGTGGGAGGCGCAGTTCGGCGACTTCGCCAACGGTGCGCAGGTGGTCATCGATCAGTTCATTGCCGCGGCGGAATCGAAGTGGGCCCGCCCGAGCGGCATCGTGCTGCTCCTGCCGCACGGTTACGAAGGGCAGGGGCCGGAGCACTCCAGCGCCCGCCTCGAGCGTTTCCTCCAGCTTTGCGCCGAGGAGAACATGCAGGTCTGCAACGTGACCACCCCGGCGCAGTATTTCCATCTGCTCCGCCGACAGATGATGCGCGCCTTCCGCAAACCGCTCGTGCTCATGTCGCCGAAGTCGCTCCTGCGCGCCGACACGGCGCTCTCGCGGGCCGACGATTTCCTCACGGGCACGTTCCAGGAGGTGGTCGAAACGCCCGCAGCCGTGGGCGCGGCCAAGGCCACCAAGGTCATCCTCTGCTCGGGCAAGGTGTATTACGATCTCCTCGCCAAGCGCGAAGCTGCGGGCGTGCAGGACGTGGCGCTCATCCGGCTGGAGCAGCTCTATCCGCTGCACGTCGAGAAGATGCGCGCGATCCTCGCGCCGTATCGCTCGGCGCGGAAGTGGGTCTGGTGCCAGGAAGAGCCGAAGAACATGGGCGCCTGGTCCTACATCAGCCCGCGGCTGGCGGAGGTGATGCCCAGCCCGCAGGCGATCTACTACGTCGGCCGTAAGGCCAGCGCTTCGCCGGCGGTGGGTTCGCTGGCCCGCCACAAGATCGAGCAAAAGGAAATCGTCGAAAAGGCCTTCGCGCTTTGAGATCGAATCGGAGCTGCAGGCGTCGGACCGGTTGAACCGTCCTCGGCGCCTGCGCCTGCGCCCGCCATTCCGCCATGAATTCTCCCGCCCTCGACCTGCTGGCGCGCACCGTGCGCGACGTGCCCGACTTCCCCAAGCCGGGCATTCTGTTCAAGGACATCATGCCCATCCTGGCCGATCCGCCGGCCTTCCGGGCCTCGATCGATCTCTTCGCCGAGGCCATCTCGCCGCTGCGCGTGGACAAGATCGTGGGCATCGACGCCCGCGGCTTTCTCTTCGGCGCGGCGCTCGCGTACAAGCTCGGCCTCGGCTTCATCCCGGTGCGCAAGAAGGGCAAGCTGCCCGGCAAGACCGAGGCGGTGGCCTATACGCTGGAATACGGCGAGTCGACCGTGGAAATGCTCTCCGACGCGCTCCGGGAGGGCGAGAAGGTCGTGCTGATCGACGACCTGCTGGCCACCGGTGGCACCGCCGCGGCCGCGATCAAACTGATCGAGAAGCTCGGCGGCCAGCCGCTGGCGGCGCTCTTCCTCATCGAACTGGAGTTCCTGCACGGGCGGCAGCTGTTGGGCGACGTGCCGGTCACGGCGCTGCTGAAGTACTGAGCCTACTGAGCCTGACTCGCCCGGCACGTTCAGGGGGACACGACGGACGCTTGACGCTGGGCGCAGGAATTGGAGACCTAAGCCGGTGTCTGCCGAGCCTGCCGCCCTTCAGCCTTCCGAAGTTCCGGCGGGGGGAGGCGAGGCCCCATTTGTGACCACCCGGTGGAGTCGGGTGGTGCGCGCCGGCGAGCAGGACGGGGCTGACTCGCAGGAGGCGCTGGCCAGCCTTTGCCGCGACTACTGGCGTCCGCTGTTTCATTTCGCGCGCCGCAAAGGACATTCACCGGCGGAAGCGCAGGATCTGACGCAGGGCTTCATCTGCAGCCTGCTGGAATCGAACGGCATCGCGCGGGCCGACCGCAATAAGGGCCGCTTCCGGACCTTTCTTCTGGGCGGCTTCTGCCATCATTTGGCCAAGGAACACCGCAGCCGTCAGGCCCAGAAGCGAGGAGGCGTTGCAGCCATATTCTCGCTCGATGGCGATCCCGAGGCGAGCTTCGCCGCGCAGGCCGCGCACCATCTGACGCCCGAGCTGCAGTTCGAGCGCAGCTGGGCGCTGGCGCTGCTCGAACGCATCATGGGCCAGCTCGAGGCCGAGTATCGCCGGGCCGACCGCGGCGCTGTCTTCGAGGCCCTGCGGCCGCATCTTTCCGGCGCGGGCGGGCGTCCTGGCTACGCCGCGCTCGGCGCGGAGATCGGGCTGAGCGAAGGCGCGGTGGCCACGACCCTGCACCGCATGCGGCGGCGCTACGGCGAGCTCCTGCGCGCCGAGATCGCCTCGACCGTCGAGGATCCCGCCGAGGTGGACGACGAGCTCCGGCACCTGCTGCGGGTCGTGGCCGACCCGCGTTGAGCAGTCGTCGAATTGCTGTGAGGAAGGCGGAGTTTCGGGTAACAGCCGCATGAACATGTCTGGGTCCGTCGTCGCCACTTCCGCTTCCGCTGCGCCGGCTTGTGTGAGCTGCGGTCGGGCGCTCGGCACGGGCGGACTGCAGGCGCAATGCCCGAGCTGCCTGCTCGGGCTCGCGGGAGACTGGCTCTTCGGCCAGGAGGCGGAGGTGACGCCGCCGCTGGAGCCCGGGCGGAGCCGGGTATTCGGCGACTACGACCTGATCGAGGAACTCGCCCGCGGCGGCATGGGGGTGGTGTATCGGGCCCGCCAACGCAGCCTGCAGCGCGAGGTGGCGCTGAAGATGGTGCTAGGCGCCGAGCTGGCCGACCGCGACACGCAGAGGCGATTGCAGCGCGAGGCGCATGCCGCGGCCAGCCTGCATCACCCGAACATTGTGCCCATTTACGAGATCGGGGAGCACGAGTTGCAGCCGTTCTACACCATGCGGTTGGTGCCCGGGGGACAATCGATCGCCGACTGGGCGGTGCATCACCGACGCGATCAGCGCGCCATCGCCACGGTCACCGCCACCATCGCGAGGGCGGTGGCGCATGCGCACGAGCGGGGCGTGCTGCATCGTGACCTGAAGCCTTCAAACGTGCTCTGGGACGCGGAGGCGGGGCCGCAGATCACCGACTTCGGACTGGCCAAGCGCCTCGACGACGGGCCGCATTCCTCGCTCAGCCGGACCGGCGACATCCTCGGCAGCCCCAGCTACATGGCGCCTGAGCAGGCCCAGGGGCATGGCGCGGAGGTGACGACGGTGACGGACGTCTATGGGCTCGGCGCGATCCTCTACGAACTGCTGACCGGCTCGCCGCCCTTCCGCGCGCCGACCAGCATGGCGACCATGCAGCAGGCGTTGCACCAGGCTCCAGAGCGGCCTTCGCGACGCATGCCCGGGCTCGATCGCGATCTGGAGACGATCTGCCTGAAATGCCTGGAGAAGAATCCGGAGCATCGCTATGCCTCCGCCCGCGAACTGGCCGAGGAGCTGGAGCGCTGCAGCCGCGGCGAGCCGATTCGGGCGCGCCGGGTGAGCGGCTTCGTGCATCTCTGGCGCTGGCTCTGGCGCAACCCAGGCATCGCGGCGGCCCTGGCTGCGGCATTCCTGGCGCTGCTGCTCGGCATCGCCACCACGGCCTGGCAGTGGCGGAAGGCCGAGTTCGCGCGACGGGGCGAGGCAGAGGCGCGCGGTGAGGCCATGAACACGGTCTCCGATCTTTACGCGCGCAACGGATTCGCCGCCGGGCGCGAGGGCGACCCGAGCCGCGCGGCGCTCTGGTTCGCCAAGGCGGCGGAAGCCTCCTCCGAGCCGCTGCGGCGGGAGTTGAACCGGCTGCGCTTCCAATCCTGGCATCAGGAAGCGCCCCAGGTCGTGCGCACCTTCGAAGCCGGTGCGCGGCATTTCACCATGCTGCATTGGAGCGCGGACCAGTCGGCTCTGCTGGTGCAGAATCCTGCTCCGGACCCGCAGGCCACCGTCTGGGAGCTGGCGGACGAGCGACGCTGGCGGCCAGATCTCCGCTGGTCGGCAGCGGCTTGGTTCCCGGACGGGAAGACACTCGCGGCGGTGGACGAGACCTCGCTGCGGATCCTCGATTATCCCTCAGGTGCGACCCGGGCGAGTCGGAAGCTGCCTTTCTCGCCGCGCTCGGTCAGTGTCAGTGCCGATGGCCAGCGCATCGCGCTCGGCGGACCCGAGGCGGCGGTCTGGGAGCCGGCCAGAGATCGGCTGCTGCGGCTGCCGGCCCTGCCCGAGGGCACCGGCGACGTCCGGGTGGAACTGAGCCGTGACGGGCGCCTGGCGCTGCTGGTCGCGCCGCGCTGGGCTGGCGTCTGCGCGCTGGAGCAGTCCGAGCGATTCCTCTTCGCTCCGGTCTCCTGCCTGGGCGAAAGCGGCGCGGTGCTGCTGGGCGAGGGCGGGAGGCTGGCGGTGCTGACCGCGCCGGCACGACTGCACGTATTGGATGCCATGACGGGACGGCCGCTGCAGCCGCCGCTCGAACTGTCGACCACGCTGAACCACAAGCCGGACCGCATTCTGGCCGCCAGCCCGGATGGACGGCTGGTGGCCCTGCCGCAGTTCGGGCTGATCGAACTCGGCGTCGGTGCGCACGACTACCCGCGCCACACCAATCATTACTACGGCTGCGAGTTCACCGCCGACGGCCGATGGTTCCTGAGCGCCAGCACCGATCAGACGGTACGAATGACAGCCCTGCCTCGCGGGACACCTTCGGAGGTCGTGGGGTGGCATCAGGAGGAGGCGGTAGCCGTGTCGCTCTCGCCCGATGGCCGCCTCCTGGCCACCGCTCAGCGCGGCGGCGGACTCGTGCGGATCTGGCGTCGGCCGCAGCCGGTGGCGCGGCAGGAGATTCCGACCAGTGGCGCGACCCATCTTGCGGCCTCGGCGGATGGTCAGTGGCTCATGCCTTCCGGCTGGACCGGCACCGACGCGGTGGCGGAGACGACCCGCGTGTATCGCGCTGCGGACGCGAGCCCGGCCGGGCCCGAGATCGGCGCGGGAGGAATCCTGATGGCCGCCGTCTTCGCCCCCGAGGCGAATGCGGTGGTGTTGGCCTCGAGCACCACACCGCAGCGCCTGACGGAGACCTTCGCCACAACCTTCGGCAGTGGGCACGTCCAAACGTGGGACTTCCGCCGCGGCGAGCGCGTCGGGCAGCCGATCGACGTGGGCGTGGAGCCGCGGGGACTGGCGCTCTCGCCGGATGGTCGGCGCCTGGCGATCTACGGAGCCGGACGCAGTGTGTACGAGGTGGATCGTGCCAGCGGTCAGGTGCGCACGCTGCGCGCTCCGGCCGTCTTCGTGGGACCTTATGAATCCAGCAACGCCTTCTGCGCCTACAGTCCGGACGGCAGCCTGATCGTCGCTTGGGGAAGAGGACATCCGCCCTTCGTTTGGAGCGTGACGCGCAACCAGCCGATGGAGATCGAGGCGTTGCGGCGCAGCAACACCTGGAATGTGGCTTTCTTGGGTGATTTGATGGCGACGGTTTCGCGCGAGGCGGAGATCGATTTCACCCGCGTACACGATGGCCAGCCGGCCGTGCCGCCGATTCAGGATACGAACTGGCTGTTCTTCTCCGAGTTCAGCCCCAGCGGCGATCTCTTCCTGACCGGCGGACGTTCGAAGTCGGCCCGCCTCTGGGACTGGCGGAAGGGCCGCCTGCACGTGCCGGCGCTTTCCGCCCCGGACGAGTTGTTTTGCGGCCTGTTCCTTCCCGGCACTCCCTACGTCGTCACCGGTTGCCGCGACGGCCGCCTTTATTTCTGGGACTCCCGCAGCGGTCAGCTGGCGCGCAGTCCGCTGGAAGTGAGAGGCTACGTGAAAGGGCTGAAGCTGGTGGCGGGCGGTCGACGTCTGGCGATCAATCGGCAGCAGGGCTCCAGCGACAATGGGATCATTCTCACCGAACTGGCGCCCCTCCTCGCCGAGCCTTCCCTGAACGATCGAGAAGCCGTGCAGCTCGCCGAGCTGGACGCGGCGGCGGAAGCCCGAGGCGGCGATCTCGACAGCCTGAATGCCCAGCGCTGGCTCGAACGCTGGCGCGACTTCCGCGCCCGCCGGCCGGACTGGCCTCGCTAAGGCTCGGCATAGGCAATAGGAGGATAGGCAATAGGCGATAGTTTGAGGCTTGTCTCCGGTCTCCCGTCCGCACGCCTTCACGCCAGCGCGGCCTCGATCGCCCGCACGGCCGCGAGCAGGCGCAGGCGCAGCGGACGGGCGCGTGCGGCGAAGTCGCGTTGCAGGGCGGCGTATTCGGTCCTCCCGGCCTCCGTTTCGATGCGCACTGGCGCCAGGCCGAGCGCGGCGAAATCGTACGGACTGGCGCGCATGTCGAGCACTCGGATTTCCCGGGCTAGGGCGAAGGCATCGGCCGCCAGTTCCGAGGGCACGAACGGCAGGAGCTTCATGGCCCATTTGTAGAGGTCCATGTTGGCGTGCAGGCAGCCGGCCTGCTCGAGCTCCGGCTGGCTGGCGCGGGTGGGCTGCAGGCGATTGAGCGGCCGGGCCGGCTCGGTGAAGAAGCGGAAGGCATCGTAATGCGTGCAGCAGACCGCCTGCGACTCGACGAATTCCGCCAGCGCGCTTTCGCTCAAGCGCAGCGGCCAGGCGGCGTGGCGGATCTCCGGGCTGCGATAGACCATGGCCCATTCGTGCAGCCCGCTGCAGGCGAAGAGCGCGGGCCGCGCGCTCGTTTTTTCGAGCAGCTGGGCGATCCACGTCAGTCCCTGGCGGCGACTCGGGCTGAGGCTGGCGGGATCGGCCAGCACGCCGACGGACGTAGCGCGATAGTGGCGCAGCGAGCCGTATTCCGCCGTCGCCCGCTCACCCCCGAGAGCCACTCCGAGCCCGGGGTGCCAGCGGAGCAATTCGCCCGGGGAAAAGCTGTAGTATTCGAAGAGGAAATCCTCGATGGGATCCTTCTCGCCCCGCGAGCGCCGCTCGAGACGGGGCTCCACCCACGGTCGCACGCGGGCCGCGTGCGCCGCCCGCCGCGCCAGCCAGACGGGTTCCGGCAGCGCGGTCTCCGCAGCACTGGAAAGGGTGGGGACCATCGGCGAAACTACCGTGTCGTTCGCCTTTCGCATGTCCTCCGAAACCACTCTTCCGCCCCGGGAGCTCCGCTCCAACCGCGTCTGGATTCTGCTCCTGGCCGGATTTTCCATCGCGCTGCTGCTGGGCTCCATCGTCTTCGCCGTCGTGCGCATGCCGGCCATGCTGGCGCTGCAGATTCGCGAGGCCCGGAAGGTGGAGATTCAGGTTGAGCGCAAGGCGGGGGCGAGTTCCCAGCGCACGCTGGAATCGAAGGAGGCGCGCGAAGCGCTGGCCAAGCTGATCGAGGGTTCGTCCTTCCGCCTCAGCACGTCGCCTGTGCCCACGGAGGCCGACGAGACGCTCATTCTCAAAGTCATCGCCCCGAACCGGACCTCCGAAGTGCGCATCTGGAATGCCGAACTGATGCGCGCCGGTTTCACCTTTCGGGCCGCGCGGCCGCAGGCCTTGAGCGCGGAGATCGCCCGGATTCCCTAGCCCCAAGGACACAAAAAAGCGCGCCCACCGAAGTGGGCGCGCCGGAGAGTCGGGATTGGCTGGTACGCTCAGGGCGCGACCGCCTCGACGAACTTGAAGTCCTTGCCCTTGACCTGCAGGATCACGGCCGGCTTCGTCGCATTGCGCTTGTCGTCCAGCGTGATCTTGCCGGTGATGCCCGGGAAGTCCTTCGTCTTGGCGAGCGCGTCGCGAATCTTGGCGGGTTCGGCCGAATTGGCGCGCTTGATGGCGTCGAAGAGCACGTTGGCCGCATCGTAGCCGAGGGCCGCGGCGGAGCCGGCGTCCTTGCCGTACTTGGCCTTGTACTTCTTCAGGAACTCCTGGATCTTCGGATCGGGATTCTCGCTCGAGAAGTGGTCGGTGAAGTAGCCGCCGTCCACGCCGCTGCCGCCGATGGCCACCAGCTGATTGTCGCTCCAGCCGTCGCCGCCGATCAGCGGAACGGTGATGCCGAGCGAGCGGGCCTGCTTCGAGATCAGACCGACCTCGGCATAGTAGCCGGGGATCATGATGAAGTCGGGGTTCGACGCCTTGATCGCGGTCAGCTGGGCCTTGAAGTCCTTGTCGCCGGTCGAATAGCTCTTCTCCGCCACCACGGTACCACCGGCCGCCGTGAAGTCCTTCTTGAAGAACTCGGCCAGACCGATCGAGTAGTCCGCCTTGATGTCGGTGAAGACCGCCGCCTTCTTCGCCTTTAGCGTCTTCTGCGCGAATTTGCTGATCACGACGCCCTGGAAGGGATCGATGAAGCAGATGCGGAAGATGTAGTCGCCCACCTCGGTGACCTTCGGGTTGGTCGAGCCCGGCGAGATCATCGGGATCTTGTTCTGCTGCGCGATGGGCGCGGCTTCGAGCGAAAGCGAGGAGGCGTATTCGCCCAGCACCGCCACGACCTTGTCGCGGGAGATGAGCTTGTTGATGGCCGCCGCCGGCTCACCCGGCTTCGACTGCGTGTCCTCGGTCTTGAGGACGACCTTCTTGCCGAGGAGCCCGCCGGCTGCGTTGATTTCCTCCACCGCGAGCTTGCTCGCATTGTGGAGTTCGTTGCCGAACCCGGCCTTGCCGCCGGTGAGGGACTCGATTTCACCCACGACGATCTCGCCCTGGGCGAGAGCCGCCGTCGCGAGACCAAAGACTGCGAGGGAGCTGAGGAGATGTTTTTTCATGGTGGTGGAAGGAAGCCCGGAACAGGGAACAGGGTTCAGGGAAGATGCAAGCGGCGCGGGATGCGGTGAAGCGGACCGCGGACTGGTGTGTGGAGACTGGAGATCGGAGACTGGAGATCGGAGATTGGAGATCGGAAATTGGAAACCGGAGACGGAAGACCGGAGATGGGTCTGGAAAGCTGGGACGAGGGACGAGGAAGGCAGGACCGGATCGAGGGCAGATCCGGAGTTACGACGAGCTGCCAATTCCTGCCGCTTCGCCTGCAAATTCGCGCTACATTTCCAACACTCTCCGGCCCTCCGATCTCCGATCTCCGATCTCCAGTCTCCGATCTCCNNCCTTCCTCCTTCTTCCTTCTTCCTTCCCCCATGGAGACTCTCGTCATCGGTCATCGGAATCCGGACATGGATTCCATCTGTTCGGCGCTGGCCTATGCGCAGCTCAAGCGGCAGCAGGGGTGGAGCAACGTGACGGCGGGCCGGGCGGGCACCCTCAACGCGCGGATCGAGTTCGTGTTGAAGAAGTTCGGGGTGGGAGAGCCAGTGCACGTGACGGACGTGACGCCGCAGGTGCGCGACGTGATGGCGCGACGGGTCATCACGGCAAGGGCAGAGACCACCATCTCGGAGGCGATCATGGCGATCGACGAGTTTGATCTGCGCGGGCTGCCGGTCGTCGATGCAGACGGCCACTGCCTCGGGTTGATCAGCGCGCACAAGATCACCCACGCGCTCTTTCCTTCGCGGGGCGAGATGGCCCACGCGCGGCGCGTCACGGCGCGGCTCTCGGACATCTTCAAGACCTTCGACGGCCAGGTGCAGGTCAATCCCGTGCCGGCAAATGAAGGCGTGCAGGAATACTGGCTGACGGTGGCCGCCATCAGCCCGGAGACCTTCGCCGAGCGGCTCGCGCAACGCGATCGCGAGCGACTGGTCGTCTTCGTCGGCGATCGCGTCGACATCCAGAAGCTCTGCATCGACCACAAGGTGCGCGCGATTGTGGTCATCGGTGGGTTGTCGATGTCGCCGTGGTATCTCGACGCCGCCCAGGCCGCCGGCGTCACCGTGGTGTATGCCGCCGCCGATGCCGCCAGCACCGTGCTGATGGCGCGCGGCGCGTTGCGGGTGGGAGAGGCGCTGGAGCGGGAATTCATGAGCTTCGCGCCGGAGACGACCCTGGAGAGCGCCCGCACGCGGGCCTCCAATCATCCGTCCACCATCTTTCCGGTGCTCGATGCCGCGCGACGCGTCGTGGGCGTCGTGACCAAAAGCGACTTCATCCGCCCCATCCGGCGTCAGCTCATCCTGGTCGACCACAACGAGCTTACCCAGGCCGTGCAAGGCGCGGACAAAGTGCCGGTCATCGAGGTGCTCGACCATCACCGGCTTGGCGGATTCAGCTCCGAAACGCCGGTGCTCTTTTGGAACAATCCGGTCGGCAGCACGAGCACCATCGTCACGCTCTGCTACGAGCAGGCCGGCATCGAGATCCCGCCGGCCATTGCGGGACTGCTCATGGCTGGGCTTATTTCCGACACGCTCAATCTGACCTCGCCTACGACGACCGACGTCGACCGGCGCGTGCTGCCGAAGCTGGCCGGGCTGGCCGGGATCGGCGCGGATCAACTGGCGCAGGAGATCTTCGCCATCGGTTCGCCCCTGCTCACCCTCACGCCCGACGCCGTCGTCACGGCGGATTGCAAAGAGTTCGAGGAGCAGGGCCGCCGCTTCAGCGTGGCGCAGATCGAGGAACTCAGTTTCGAACCGTTCCACGAGCGTCGTGAAGCGGTGGCCGCCGCGCTGGCCGAGTACCGTCGCAAGCGCGACCTCGACTTCTCGGCGCTGCTCGTGACCGACATCAACACCCAGGACTCGCTCTTTCTGCTCGATGGCGCCGAGAAGCTCCGCGAACAGATCCATTACAGCCCCGCCGGACCGGGCGTCTGGCTGATGCCGGGCGTCGTCTCGCGCAAGAAGCAGCTCCTGCCGTGGCTGTTGCAGGCGTTGGCGGCGCTGGGACGCTAGCGCGGGCGCCGGCGGAGAAGGCTTCCCGCGTGGGGAGTTCCGTTGCGCTAAGCTTCACGACAACGCGAGCGCGATTTTGCTGGTCAACAATGGGTCGCTCCAGCTGGTAATTGGGGCGTTCCCATGAACCTTTCTGGCGGCAACCTTTCGCTTGGACAAAACGACTCCCGAAAGCCGGCGGCCGGCCTTACGGCGGCCCTCGTTTACATCGGGCTCATGGGGATCGGCATGTGGTACATGCGCAACGTCCGGGGAGTGACCTACGGCGATCTGGCCATGTTCGACACCTTTTGGGTCGTGCTGGTCGCGGTGAACGCGTCGAACTTCTTCTTCCTCTTCCGCTACTTCGGCTGGCCGGGCGCCGGCTTCGGCAGACTGGATTGGCGGCAGTTCGTCTGGTTCGCGCCGTTCGTGGTCTACCTCGCCTACAAGTGGTGGATTCATCTGGCGAGCTTTGCGGCCAGTCCGCCCAGCGCGGAGCAGTGGCGCCTTTTCGCGTTCCTCGGGACCATGACGTTCCTCGTCGGACTGGGGGAGGAACTCGCCTTCCGCGGATTGCTCCTCCGCGGCTTCTTCGATCGACGCGCGCCGTTGCGCGGCCTGCTCGTCAGCGCGGTCGGATTCTCGTTGCTCCATTCGGTCAATTACTTCGGCGGGGAGCCGCTCTCCGACATGCTCTTCCAGCTCGGCTACACTTTCCTCTGGGGCTTCTACTACGCGCCCGTGGCCATCCGACTGAACAGCATCTGGCCTCTTGTCCTCGCCCACTGGCTCTTCGATTTCGCGCAATTCACCGTGCTCATCACCCAAAAGGTCGATTCGCTGAAGTTCGACTCGGCGTTCTATCCGGTGGAGATCGCGCTCGGAGCCGTGCTCTGGTATCAGCTTTGGCGCGATCGGGACAAGTAGGGCGAGCGCTGCGCTGGGGCGGCGAGCAAGGATTCGCCTGAGATCTGCGGCGGGACGACCAATGCCCGGGTGTGGGGCATATAGACAGCGCATGTGCTGTGTCATGACCGCGCCCGGTGGGCAGTGCGGCCACGAAATGCGTGCACTGCCGGGCCTCGCTGTCGCGCTGTCCGGCCTTCGTCCCATCCTCAATCCTCGCCACGTATGAAAAAGACCTTGCTGGTCCTCTCCCTTGCCGCCGCCTCTGCCGGGCTCGCGCCGGCTGAAGTCCTGACCGCGCTCACGGACGCCAACTATCTCCTCTTCTTCGACCACGCCTCGCCGGGCACGGTCAGCCGCTCCGTCCAGGTCACCGGCCTCGGCGGCGCCAACTTGGTGGGCCTCGACTATCGGCCTGCCACCGGAGGTCTCTACGCCCTCGGTAACAACAGCCGCCTGTACCTCATCAACCCGACCACCGGCGTGGCCACGGCCGTCGGCTCGGCGGGGGCCTTCACGCTGAGCGGGACGCGCTTCGGCTTCAACTTCAACCCGACGGTCGATCGCATCCGCGTGGTCAGCGACGCCGACCAGAACCTGCGGCTCAATCCGAACGACGGCGCCCTCGCCGCCACTGACGGTAATCTCGCCTTCGCCACCGGCGACATCAGCTTCGGGGCCAATCCCAACGTCACGGCCGTCGCCTACACCAACAGCTTCGCGGGCGCCGCTTCCACGGTGCTCTACGGCATCGACTCCACGCTGAACCGCCTCGTCTCGCAGAATCCGCCCAACGCCGGGACGCTCAACAGCCTCGGTACGCTCGGTGTCGACCCGTCCGAGGCGATCGGCTTCGACATCTCCGGTGTGACGGGCCGCGCCTATGCGGTCTTCAATGTGGGCGGGACGGTGGGGCTCTACACCGTCGACACGCTCACCGGCACGACCGCTTCGCTCGGGCCGATCGGGCCCGCGCCGGAGCCCGTCGCCACGGGCTCGGTCATCGCCCTCGCGGCGCCTTCGGGCACCCGCTGGGTGAATCTCTCTTCGCGCGGCCGGGTCGGCACGGGTGCCGATGTGCTCATCGGCGGCTTCGTCGCCCGCGGCGGTGCCAGCACCAAGGTGCTCGTCCGGGCCATTGGACCGAGCCTCGGCGCCTTCGGGGTCTCCGACCCGCTGGCCGACCCGATGCTCGAGGTCTATGACGCCACGGGCACTCGCATCGGCACGAACGACAACTGGCAGGATTCGCAGGCGGCGGACATCACGGCCACCGGCTTCGCGCCGTCCAATGCCAACGAAGCCGCCTTCCTCGTCACCGTGCCGGCGGGAGCCTACACGGTCGTCGTCAAAGGCAAGAATGGCGCCACCGGCGTAGCGGTGGTCGAAGCCTACGAGGTGCCGTAAACGCAGCGCTCGCGCAGACTCGACAATTCCAGCGGAGGTCGCGTGCGCGGCCTCCGCTTTTTTGTGCCGGCCGACTCAGCGAGGGATGGCCGACGGGTGATCCGCCGCCCAGGCGGCGATGCAGGCATCGAGTTCGTCGAGCAACGCGATGAGCACCGGCAGGAGCGACACGAGGTCGGTCGGAGAAGCCTCGGGATGCTCCTCCGCGCCGCCCGGGGGACGCAGCAGCAGGGCGATGGCCACATCGGCCAGCGCCGGCTGGCGACAATGTTGGGTGAACGCCCTGAGCCCGGACTGTCTCGCATCCGGTGCGCTGGCAAACTCGACCATGCGAGCCTCGATGACGTCGCGCCGCTGGCGCACGCGACCCGGAATGATTCCGTAGCGGGGCGTCTCCAGCCCCCAGGCGCCGAAGCAGGTTTCCAGCAGAGCTTGCAGGACAATCTTCGGCGCGTCGCTCTCGTCTCCCCAGTCCTCGGTTTCGACGAGCAGGAATGCGATCGCGTCGGCATAGGCCTGCGAGACGGCGACTGCATCGGGTTCCCTTTTTCCACGCTTGGCTTGCGCTCGCGCGGTCAGGTCTTCGCCGGAAAGGACGACGCCTGGAGGCTCCGCTTCCGAACTTTGCTGTAGCGCGGCGGGCCAGCTTGCGCGCATTCGAGCGTCGTCGCGATGCTCGCCCGCCCGCGGTGGCACCCAGCCGGAGGGCAGCGTGTGCCGCAGATCCGGCCAGCCGAGTTCTGCGGCGACGGGCGTCCAGTCCGGAAAAGCCTGACGCTCGACCCTGAGCTGGTCGGCGAACGCCAGCAGGCCTTGCAGGAGGGTTCGCACCTCGTGGGCGCGGGCGGGATCGGCCGCGGCCGCGCGCGGGGTCGTTCCGAGCCAGACGTTCGGAGCGTCGAGCCAGGCCTCGGGATCGGGCGCTTGCTGGCCCGCGGAAGGCCCAGCCAAGGCTTCCCACCCGCCGAGTTCACGGAGGCGCCTCGCTTCGGCCACCAGATCGGCGGGCAGCAAGTCCGAGATTTCCTGGGCGGGCGAATCCTCGTCCTCCTCGGGTCGCGCATAGAGATTCGCCAATTCGGTCAGCGCGAGGTCGAAGCGCCCCAGATTCGTCTCCAACCACTCGCTCAGGTGGGTGTCGTCGCCTTCGAAGCCGAGATGGTGCGCCAGCTGCAGGGCGAGCGCCCGCGGGCCGGTCGACGGTAGCCGCGGGATCGGGCGGGCGAACCACCAGCCCATGTGGTAGTGCGCCAACGGGCCGAGCGGGGCGAGCAGGGCCCCGTATTGCCCCGCCGTCCGGCAAAGGGTGCGATCCCGCATCTCCAACAGGGGAGAATCCGCCGGTGCCAGCAAATCGCGGACGAACAGGATGGTGTCGTCCTGAATCCGCTCGACCAGCAGCAGCCGCAGGCGGAGCCCGGCGAGCGAGCGCAGGACGAGTCGGCGGTCATTGCGCACGCCGAGCCAGCCCTCGCGTTCCCAGGCCTCGAAGAAGGTCAAGCCGGCCGCGTCGCGCTCGCGCAGGAGCATTTGCAGGTACTGTTCCCAATCCTGGAGCTTGGGCTCTCCGTTGATGATGAAATTAATGAACTCGCGGCGCGCGACCGTGCTGCCGAAGCGTTCCTCCAGTTGCTCCTTCGCGCGGGTGACGATCTCCCCCACCTCGTCGTACCGCTGTTCGGCGAACGGAAAATGCGGGCAGTCGCGCGGACAGGCGATGCGGCTGCCGGCGCCCTCGGCGCACACGAGCACGGGAATGGATTCGCCCAATGCGGGGCACGCACGACGGTTCTTTTTGGCCTGACCCATTTCCGCCGCTCGCCGGAAGCAGGCCGACTCGCAAGCGGAATTGCCGCGGAGGGGAGCCTTTGGCTTTCAACGGGCCACCACCAGCCGATAGCCAGCGTCGTACTCATCGAGCGCCCGCAACTCGGCGTAGCGTCGTTCCCAGGCCCCCGAGGCGAGATCGGCTTGCAGCCGAGCCAAGCCCGCCTCCGACTCGCGCAGGGCCCAGAACGAGGAACTGCCGGCGCGCAGACGCGGATCGAGGTAGGCCGCGGGGCGGCGCCAGTAGGCGTAGAGGAAGCCGTCGCTGCAGTCGTGGGGGATGGGCACCGGCGTGATTTCCACAGGCCCGAGCCACCGCGCGTAATCGGCCAGCGCCGGCATCTGTCGCTCGTCCAGCGCGGCGAGTTCCGGCAGGTAGTCGGTGAGCCACGGGCGGGCGGCCGGATCGAAGGTCAGCAGGACGATGCGCCCGCGCGCCACCCGGCGTAGTTCGCGCAGGCCGGCGGCCTGGTCGGGCCAGTGGTGAATGGTGAGGATCGCCATCGCGGCGTCGAAGCTCGCGTCGGGGAAGGGGAGATCCTGCGCGCTTGCCTGTACCGCCGGCGCGGCCTGGGGCGACCGCTGACGGATCATCTCCGCCGACGGCTCG
This sequence comes from Verrucomicrobiota bacterium, assembly GCA_018240025.1. Lineage (GTDB taxonomy): Bacteria > Verrucomicrobiota > Verrucomicrobiia > Chthoniobacterales > SZAS-18 > SZAS-18. The sequence continues at coordinate 3,608 of JAFEGM010000014.1, read as the reverse complement.
ACCGCGGTGACGTCACGATCCGGCGGCTCGTAGGAGCCCGTGCCAGCGCCGACATTCAGAACCGTCCGGGCGTCGCCGAGCGCCCGCTGGATGACGGCGGCGAGACGCGGGTCCGGGCGGCGGAGGTTGGCGTAGTCGAGACCGATGCGGTCGTAGAGGGCGTTCATGGGGAATCGTCCGCCGCGGCCAGACGCGCTGGCTGCTGGGGCCGGCAGAGCATATCGCGCCCCCGCTGAGGCCGCGAGACGGTCTGCACGCCGATCCATCGGGCCCGGGAAAAATCCGCTTGCACTAGACGGGTAGTCAACTATCCTGCTTGCCATGGGACGGACGTCCGACGCTAATGAACGCCTCATGCAGGCGGCCATCGACCTCATTTGGGAGGAGAGCTATGGCGGCGTGACGATCGACGACATCTGTAAACGCGCCGGGGTCAAGAAGGGGAGCTTCTACTATTTCTTCCAATCGAAGGCGGACCTGGCGGTCGCGGCGCTCGAGAACATGTGGAAGACCGAGTGGAAGCCGAACATGGACCGGCAGTTTTCGCCTTCGCTGCGGCCGATGGAACGGATCGAGTCCTACCTGGATTACCTGTACACGGCGCAGGCCGAGGCCCACAAAAAGTACGGGAAGGTTCTCGGTTGCGCGGTCAATTCCCTGGCTTCGGAGGTCAGCCCGCAGGAGGAGGCGGAGAAGATCAGCGCCAAGCTGCGCGAGATCATGAACCGCAAGCTGCGCTACTACGAGTCGACCATCCGCGACGCTGCGGCCGATGGGGAAATCGAGCCCTGCGACGCCAAGGAAGCGGCCCAAGCCTTTGCCGGCTTCCTGGAAGGGCAGGTCTGCCAGTGTCGGATCATGAACGATCTAACCCCACTGAGGTCGATGCCCGCAATGGCCCGCAATCTCCTCCGGGCCCGGGAGCCGCAGATCGCGTCTTCCTGAAACCATTCCCTGAGTCTCAGCGTCTCACCACCGCGTTTCCCTAGATCTAGAATGCGCTCCTGCCACGAGCGCCGCCACGTCACCTTTCGCTCTCGTCCGTCGCGACGCGCCCCTGCGCGTCTTTTTTCGACACATTCACTAGATAAACAGTCAACTATGAAAACGCCCTCGAAGCTCGTCCTCACCGCCACAGTCGCAGCGTTGGTGCTGGGCGGCAGCTATTCCTGGCGACAGTCGCGCATCGCCTCCGCGCCGCAGCCGGCAGGGCCGCCGCCACCCGCGGTGACCGTGGCGCCCGTCGAACTGCGCGAGATCGTCGAGTCGGCCGAGTTCACCGGCCGGGTCGATGCGCTCGAAACGGTCGAACTCCGACCGCGCGTCTCGGGCCATGTGACTGCGGTGAAGTTCCAGGCCGGGCAGCGCGTGCTGCAGGGTGATGTGCTCTTCGAGATCGACGCCCGCTGGTATCAGGCCGCGGCCGATTTGGCCGCCGCGGAGTTCGAGCGCGCCAAAGTCAGCGCGCAGCTGGCGGAACGTGAGCAGGCCCGCACGGCCGAGCTCGTCGCCTCCCGCACGATTTCGACTGAGGACGCCGACGCCCGCAAACTGCGCGTGGCCAACGCGCTGGCGGCACGGCAGGCAGCCGAGGCGACCCTGGCGAGCGCGCGGCTCGACCTCGCCCACACGGTGATTCGCGCGCCGATCAGCGGTCGCATCTCGCGCGCCTACGTGACGCCGGGCAATCTCGTCTCGGGCACGCCCGGCGCAGCGGCGTCGCTGCTCGCCACCATCGTCTCGACCGGCGAAGCCTACGTCTATGCCGACCTCGATGAACGCACGGCGCTGCGCTTCCAGCGGCTTCTGCGCGCTGGCGGACTCGCGCTGGATCAGGGACGCGTCCCGGTCGAGTTGCAGCTGGCCGATGAAGAAGGCTTCGGGCGCCGCGGCTGGCTGGAGTCGCTCGACAACCGCCTGACGCCTTCGACCGGCTCGCTGGTCCTGCGCGCGGTCTTCCCGAATGACGATGGCGCGCTCCTGCCGGGACTCTTCGCCCGTCTGCGGGTGCCGGTCGGCGCGGCCCGACCCACGCTGTTGATCAGCGAACGTGCGGTCGGCACCGATCAGAGCCAGAAGTTCGTCTTCACGGTCGGTGAGAATGCCACCGTCGTGCAACGCGCCATCAAGCTCGGCGGCACCGTCGACGGTCTGCGCATCGTCCGCGAAGGCCTGCAACCGGGCGAGAGGATCGTCGTCAACGGTCTCCAGCGCGTGCGCCCCGGCATGACCGTCGCCCCGCAGGTGGCCGCCACGGCGGAACCGCGTTCCAGCGTCGCCCAGCGCTGAGCCTCGGCCAGTCCGCGCCCGCGGGCAGCCGGCTGTTCCTCCTTCTTCCTTCTTCCTTCCACTTTCTTCCTTCGACTCCGGTGAACCTCTCCTCCTTCTTCATCCGCCGGCCGATCTTCGCCGGCGTGCTCTCGGTCCTCATTTTCCTGCTGGGCGCCATCGCGCTTTTCCGGCTGCCGGTCAGCGAGTACCCGGAAGTCGTGCCTCCGACGGTCGTGGTCCGGGCGGTCTATCCAGGCGCCAACCCGAAGGTCATCGCGGAGACGGTCTCGACCCCGCTGGAGCAATCCATCAACGGCGTCGAGAACTCGCTCTACGTGTTCTCGCAGGCGACGAGCGACGGCGTCATGACGCTCACCGTCACGTTCGCGCTCGGCACCGATCTCGACAAGGCGCAGGTGCAGGTGCAGAACCGCGTCTCCCAAGCGTTGCCGAAGCTGCCGGAGGAGGTGCGGCGCATCGGCGTGACCACGCTCAAGGCTTCGCCGGATCTGACGCTGGTGGTGCACCTTTTCTCGCCCGACGGCCGGTATGACGACATCTACGTACGCAACTACGCCACGCTGCAGGTGCGCGATGTCCTCGCGCGGCTGCCCGGCGTCGGCCAGGTGCAGGTCTTCGGCTCGGGCGACTACGCCATGCGCGTCTGGCTCGATCCCGACAAGGTTTCCGCCAAGGGCCTGACGGCGGGCGAGATCGTCGCGGCCATCCGCGAGCAGAACGTCCAGGTCGCGGCCGGCGCGGTCGGCCAGCAGCCGGTTTCCAAGCCCGTGGACACGGAGCTGCTCATCAACGCGCTGGGCCGGCTGACGACCGAGGAGGAATTCGGCCGCATCATCGTGAAGAACGGGCCCAACGGCGAGCGGGTGGAACTGCGCGACGTCGCACGCCTCGAACTCGGAGCGAACGAGTACGCGCTGCGCTCGCTGCTCGACAACAAGCAGGCGGTCGCCATTCCGATCTCCCAGCTGCCGGGCTCGAATGCCATCGCCGTCTCCGACGCGGTCCGCTCCAAGATGGCGGAGTTGAAGGCGGGCATGCCACCGGGCCTGGACTACAGCATCGTCTACGACCCGACCATCTTCGTGCGCAACTCGATCAAGGCGGTCGTGCAGACGCTGCTCGAAGCGATCGCACTCGTCGTGGTCGTGGTCATCGTCTTCCTCCAGACCTGGCGCGCCTCCATCATCCCGCTGGCGGCCGTGCCTGTCTCGCTAGTCGGCACGTTCGCCATCATGCTGGGCCTGGGCTTCAGCATCAATGCGCTCTCGCTCTTCGGCCTCGTGCTGGCCATCGGCATCGTGGTCGATGACGCCATC
>JAFEGM010000013.1:29777-32937 GCA_018240025.1 Verrucomicrobiota bacterium | reverse complement strand
GGTGGTCGCCCACCACCACCTCGAGGCCGAGCGGCAGCGCGCGCGTGCGCACCAGCGCGATCGTCTGGGCATGACAGGCGCTGGACACGAAGAAGACGTGCCGCCGGTCCGCCGTACCGGCCGGGTTGGCCACCGCGTGGCAAAGATGCATGGCCTCGGCGGCGGCCGTGGCTTCATCGAGCAGCGAGGCATTGGCGATGTCCAGCCCGGTCAGATCCGTGACCATGGTCTGGAAGTTCAGCAGCATCTCCATCCGGCCCTGCGCGATCTCCGCCTGATAGGGCGTATAGGCCGTGTACCAGCCTGGATTTTCCAGGATGTTCCGCTGGATGACCGGCGGGACGATGGTGCCGTAGTAGCCTTGACCGATGAAATTCCGATAGACCTTGTTCTGCCGGGCCAGCCCGCGCAGTTCGGCCAGCGCCTCGCTTTCGGTCAGAGCCGCTGGCAGGCGCAGCCCCTCCGTCCGACGAATGGCGGCCGGCACCGCGGCATCGATCAATGCATCGAGCGAAGCGTAGCCGACCAAGTCGAGCATTTGAGCCGTCTCAGTCGCGTCGGGCCCGAGATGCCGACGCGCAAAGGTGTCGAGGGGCGCCAACCCCGCCTGCAGCTCCGCGGTCACCGCCGGAGGTTCGCTGGTGGCATCACAAGGGCGGGTTTCCAGGTAGTCGGTGGGGAGTTCGGCGGTGGCGGGCTGCATAGGGACCCGCAGGTTAGTGCGAGCCGACTGGGAGGCAACCGCTGGCGGCGATCCGGGGTGGCTTTCCGCCTGTCATGCCGCAGCTCAACCAGACTTCTTTTCGGCCGTTCCACCCAGTCGAAAGGTACCCTGGATCTGGCTCTTGGCGTCGTCCGGCAACGTCAGGAAGATGCGGCCCTCAGGCTGGTCCTCGGCGAAATCGACGTAAAGTCCATACCCCTTGCTGTAGCTCTTGCTTCCGCCCTTGCGGAAATTGAAGGAAACCGCAGGTGAGTTGTCCGGAGCGGGATCGCGAATGACGCGACGCTTGTCGAACGGCTCATCCACCCGGCCACCGAACATGACGGTAAGCGTGACATCGGGCGACTTCTCGTCGCCCTGGCGGAAGGTCAGCATGGCCCGCTTGCGGTCGAGCACGGCGGAATCGAAAACCACCTGCCGACCCTGCAGGTTCCCCAGCAGCTTGTTCTTCGGCACGAGCGCGAGACGCTGGTCGGCGTAGGCCTGCTGCTTGGCCTGGAAGATGCGTAACTCTGCGGCCTTCACCTCACTCAGGCGTTTGTTGTAGGCCTCGATTTCATTCCGCAGCAGGATCTGGTCGGCTGGCGGAGCCGAGGCAATCTGCTCTTTCTTTCGCGACAACTCCTTGCCCTTTTGGGTCAGTTCCGCGTACGCCGCCGTGATTTGAGCTTCGTTCTCGAGCAGACCGGCGGTCGGCGCGATCACGGTGGTCGGGGTGCGAATGCCCACATCGGTCGGCGCCTGGGCCCCGCCGACGGAGCTGAAGTCGAGCACCTGCGTCTGGGGAATGGCCGGCGGCGGCTTCTTGGCGGCTCCGCTCGCATCCGACTTCGCACCGCCTTGGGCCGAGAACGGATCGGGGGAGGTCAGGCTGGTGTAGTAGTTCGTCACCCAGTCCCGGACGTCGGTTTGGAGTTTTTCCCGATCCTCCGCGTCCAGCAGCAGCCGGGCGGCGGCCAGCGGCAGTCCGAGCCCGACGAGCACGATCACAAACCCATCGCGCGCCTTACTCCAGTGCAGCAGCAAAAATACCGGCGCCGGGAGCACGAAGAGCACCGCAAATCCCCAGCCCAGTGAGACGCGGAAGGCCGAGACCGCGAAGACCACGATCCCGACCAGGAGAATCAAGACCCCCAGGATCGACAGCAGGATAAGCGAGGTCGTCATGGTCGTCAGAGCGGAAGGTGAATCAGCCTCTTCCTGAAATCAGCAACGCCCGCCACTTCGGCCGGGCGGCGCAGGTTGGGAGAGCGACGGACGCAAACGCATGCGCTCATCGAAGCAACGAACCGAGGCGCTAGACAAGCCCGGGGTGCGGAATTCTGCGCGGGGGTCAGCTGCCGGCGCCGACGCGCTCCTTCTGGCGCGCGAGCTGGGTGCCAAGCGCAGGCGGCAGTCGATCCCCCAAGCTCGCGAAGAACGTCTCCGCCGCCGCGTAGTCACGCCGCCAACCGGCAGGATCGTACGCGACGCACTTGGCGAAGCCCTCGGGCCCGAAGTCATCGAGTTCGGCCAGGTCGAAATCGTTCACCCGCGGCAGGTGACCGATGGGCGTTTCCTCGGCCCCGACCTTTCCTTCGCAGCGGTCGATGATCCACTTCAGCGCCCGCATGTTCTCGCCGAAGCCGGGCCAGAGGAAGTGCCCGTCCTCGTCCTTGCGAAACCAATTCACGCCGAAGATGAGCGGCGGATGGCTGAGCTTTTCGCCCATCTTCAGCCAATGCGCGAAGTAGTCGCCGACGTGGTAGCCGCAGAACGGCAGCATGGCCATGGGATCGAGCCGCAGCTGTCCGACCGTCCCGGCCGCAGCCGCGGTCATTTCGCTGCCCATGGTGGCGCCGACGAAGGTACCGTGGGTCCAGTCGAACGACTGATAGACCAGCGGCACCGTGCTGGCGCGGCGGCCGCCAAAGATGATGGCGCTGATCGGCACTCCGAGCGGTTCGTCGAACTCGGCCGCCAGGGCAGGATTGTTCGTGGCCGGAGCGGTGAAGCGGCTGTTCGGATGGGCCGCCTTTTCCTTGCTGTCGGGCGTCCAGGTCTTGCCCAGCCAGTCGGTGCACACGGCCGGCGGCGCCCCGTCCTTGCCCTCCCACCAGACATCGCCGTCCGGGGTCTTGGCCACGTTCGTGTAAATGGTGTCCTTCTCGATCGAACGCATCGCGTTCGGATTCGTCTTGTAGTTCGTCCCGGGCGCGACGCCGAAGTAGCCGAATTCCGGATTGATGGCGTAGAGGCGGCCGTCCGCCCGTGGCTCCATCCAGGCGATGTCGTCGCCGATGGTCGTGATCTTCCAGCCCGCGAAATGCGCCGGCGGGATCAGCATCGAGAAGTTCGTCTTGCCGCAGGCGCTCGGGAAGGCGGCCGCGATGTAGTGCTTCTTCCCCTCGGGCGACTCGGCACACAGCAGCAGCATGTGCTCGGCCATCCAGCCCT
>JAFEGM010000013.1:0-29757 GCA_018240025.1 Verrucomicrobiota bacterium | reverse complement strand
GCGTTGCCGCCGTAGCCCGAGCCGCAGCTGATGATCTCATTGTCCTGCGGGAAGTGCGTGATGAAGCGGCGCTCCGGGTTCAGGTCGAGCGTCGAATGCAGGCCTTTGTTGAAGTCGCCATCCGCGCCGATCCGCTCGTAGGCCGCCGCGCCCATCCGGCTCATGATGCGCATGTTCAGCACCACGTAGATGGAATCGGTGATCTCGATGCCAACCTGCGTCAGGTCGCTCTTCGCCGGTCCCATCATATAGGGTACGATAAACATCGTCCGCCCTTTCATGCAGCCGGCGAACAGCCCCATCATCTTGGCCCGCATTTCAACCGGATCGGCCCAGTTGTTGGTCGGCCCGACATCCTCCTTTTTCGGCGTGCAGATGAAGGTCAACTGCTCGACCCGCGCCACGTCGTTCGGATGCGAGCGCGAGTAGTAGCAGCCCGGGAGCTTCTCTTGGTTGAGCGGCTCGATCACCCCCAGGCGCACGGCCTCGGACGTGAGGTAGGCGCGTTCGGCCTCCGACCCGTCGCAAAAGTACACCTGATCCGGCTGGCAATGCGCGATGCATTGCTCGATCCAGGCCATGGCTCGGGCGTGACCGCTGGGTTTGGTCTGGCCGAGATGGGACGGGATGGCGGAAAGGAGTCGATCGCTCATGGTTGGGGGAAAGGAATAGGATGGAAAACGCCCCGGCCGCGGCAAAAAACGGCAAGGGCGCGTCGCAGGTCGAAGTTTCGGAATTAAGCGCCCGGCGGGGTCGATGCGCAACGGATTTCACCCGGAGCGCGGGAAATCCGGCAGCCGTTTTTCCGGAGGTCGAAAACCCTGCCGCAACGAGCGAAATGGATTTCGTGCATTGCGAACATGGAGGGGGGGTCGCAACGCCGGCCCGCCCCAACACCCGTCACCCCTTCGCGGGAGCCTCTGAGCCGCTCTTTACTGCGCCCCGAGTGCCGCGCATTCCGAGCGGAACGCCTGATAGGCCGCGCGCAGATCGCTCAGCAAACGCCTCCGGGTGGCGACGGCATCATACCTGGCCCCGTCCGAGTAGGTCTGGTCGATGGCATTGATGATAGACCGGACCGCCGCCGCGCGCGCCGACGCGCGGGCCAGACTGTCGCCGCTGCGCCGTTTCCCCTGCTCTCGGGCCAGGGCGGCGCTGTGCGCGCGATCCAGCTGCAGCGTGACGGTGCGTTCGATCTCGATGCGCTCGGCCGACCAGCGCAGACGCTCCTGGGTCTCCTCCGCGCTGAGCCCGCTGGCCACCCGGTTGCGTTCGGCCTCCGTGCTCTCGCTTGCTCCGCCTTTCAGCAGTCCTTCCCGCCCCGGCTGCGCCTTGCAAAGCGCCAGCAAATCGTCGCGACCGCCCAATTCCCGAATCTGTCGCAACTGCTCCTCGGAAAAGCTGCCGACGAGCCCCTTCTCCTTCACCTCGGCCAGCACGTCTGCCGAGCTGTAGCCGGCTTTGAAGCGGATCACGATATCCTTCGAGGACAGACCGCTCGGTCCCGGCACGGAGTCTCCGGTCCGGGACGCAGGGCTGCTTTTCAGGACCACGAATTCCTTTCGCTCCAACGCGGACTGCACGGCGGCCCGCACCCGGGACACCGGCACGGCAAAGTTCAGGGCCTGGGCCTTGCCGAAGCTGGCCAGCGTGGCCACTCCGATCACCCGGCCCTTCAGATCCGCCACCGGCGAGCCGCTCGATCCCGGCGACAGCGGCGCCGTGATCTGGATGACTTCGTCCGTCTGCACGGTCCGGTTGGCCGACACGATGCCATCGGTCACCGTGCCTTCGAGCCCCAAGGGGCTGCCCACGACCACGACTTTCTCTCCCGCTTCCGGTCGCTCCAAGCGGCCGAGCGCCAGAATGGGCAGGCGCTGGCCCTCGACCTTCAGCACGGCGAGATCCGTCGCCCGGTCGTAGACCAACACCCCCGCCACATTCATGGCGGAGCCGTCTTCTCGCTTGATCCGGAACTTCGCGCCGCCTTCCACCACGTGGGCATTGGTTACGAGGTGCCCTTCGGCCGAAACGAAGAAGCCGGTTCCAGTCCCCTGCACGTCGCCCTTGCTGTCGAAATTCTCCACCAGGACGACGGCCGGCCGCAGCTTGCGCGCGACTCCCACCACATCCATCGGCCTCTGGAACAGATTGGCAAAACCCTCGGAACGCTGGGTCAGGGCGTAACCGGCCCCCACCATCCCGGCGAGGAGGGCCAACACGGGAAGAGCGCGCATGCCGCATCCTGAGCAACCCGCGACGGAGGCACAAGCAGGATGTGTGGAGAAAATATGCCGGCTCGCCGGGCCGATGGAAGGCGCGGCCTGCCTCACTCCGGCGAAATCTCGCTCTTTGCTTTTCGGGCCGCCTTGCAGCAGTCATGATTTCTCACCGGGACTCGATCAGGATGCAAAAGAAGCGCATTGGAATTCTTACCAGCGGGGGCGACTGCCCCGGACTCAACGCCGTGATCCGCGGGGTCGTGAAAGCGGCCGACAAACTGCACTGGGAGGTCATCGGCTTCATCGATGGCTTCGAAGGGCTGTTGCCGCCGGGCGATTACCGCATTCTCGACCGCCCGAGCACCACGCACATCATGCCGATGGGCGGGACGATCATCGGCACGACCAACAAAGGGCACTTCGTGTCGAAGGTGGGCGAAGGGAACAAAACGATGGTCGCGCCCGAGATCGTGGAGAAGGCCCGCAGCCTGCTCGAGAAGCTCCGTATCGAGGGACTGATCGTGGTCGGCGGTGACGGCTCGCTCACCACCGCGTTGCAGCTCTTCGAGGCCGGGTTCCCGATCGTGGGCGTGCCCAAGACGATCGACAACGACCTCGAGGCCACCGCCATGACGTTCGGCTTCGACAGCGCCGTGGCGGCGGTGGTCGATGCACTCGACCGGCTCCAAACTACGGCCGCCAGCCACAAGCGCGTGATGGTGCTCGAAGTGATGGGCCGCCACGCAGGCTGGATCGCGCTCTACGGCGGCCTGGCCGGTGGCGCGAATGCCATTCTCGTGCCCGAGATCCCGTTCAGCTACGACAAGCTCTGCGAGGTGATCAAGATCCGCGACTACGCCGGTGCCCACGCCACGCTGGTGGTGGTGGCCGAAGGCGCCGTGCCGATCGGCGGGCAGGAAATGTACCAGCAGAAGTCCAATACCGGCGAGTCGCGTCTCGGCGGCATCGGCGACGTCGTCGCCCGCGAGATCGCCCTGCGCACCGGCAAGGAGACCCGCACTTGCGTGCTCGGCCATCTGCAGCGCGGCGGCGCCCCGACCACCCTCGACCGCATTCTCGGCACCCGCTTCGGCGTGTCCGCGGTGCAGCTGATCGAGGACAACAAGTTCGGCCAGATGGTCAGCTATCAGAACTACCAGGTCACCGGCGTGCCCATCGCCGACGCCGTCAACCGCCTGCGCCGGGTCACGCCCGAGAGCCAGATGGTGGCGACGGCCCGCGCGATGGATATCTGCTTCGGAGACTAGGTGGGGAGATGATCCAAGAGCAAAGATTCAAGATTCAAGATTCAAGTGCCAAGGAAGGTGGAAGGATGAAGGGCTAAGGAGGATGAAGAGGCAGCGAGGGCGGGATCGCGGTCGCTCTCTCGCTGCCTAACGCGCCGCCTTCTCGGACGTCTCAGATGCCGATGAACCGCCGTCATTTTCTGCGTACGCTCTCGTTGGCGGGGGGAGCGTCGATGCTCGGCACGCTGCTCTACGCGCATGAGATCGAGCCGCATTGGATCGAGTACCTCGAGCGGCCGCTGCCCATCGCCGGGCTGCCCACGGAGTTGGAGGGGCGCAGGCTGGTGCAACTGAGCGACCTGCACGTGGGGGCCCGGGTGGCGGACGATTATCTGCTGCGAGTCTTCGAACGCGTGCGCGGGCTCGAGCCGGATTTTGTCGTCTACACGGGCGATCTGACCGACTACGGGCCCGAGGTGCTGGCCCACGCCGAGCGTATCTATCGCCGCGCGCCGCAGGGCCGGCTCGGGAGTTTCGGCGTGTTGGGCAATCACGACTACGGGCGCGGCGCCTCGAACTATCCGCTCGCCGGCGACCTCGCCGCGGTCATTTCGGACTGCGACATCCGCATCCTGCGCAATCAGGTGGCCGAGGCCGGCGGGCTGCAGTTCGTCGGACTCGACGACCTCTGGGCCCGACGCTTCGTGCCGAACGCCGCCTTCCTGCACTGGCGCGCCGACCGGCCCGGGCTCGTGCTGACGCACAACCCCGACACCGTCGACCTGCCCGGCTGGGGCGAGTATCGCGGCTGGATCCTCGCCGGCCACACCCACGGCGGCCAATGCCGCGCGCCCTTTTTCCGCGCGCCCCGTCTGCCGGTGCGGAACAAGCGCTACACCGAGGGCGAGTTCGACCTCGGCGACGGCCGCCGCCTGTTCATCAGCCGCGGCGTGGGCCACACCGTCCAGGCGCGCTTCTGCGCGCGGCCCGATGCGGTGATCTTCCGGCTGGAGCGGGCATAGGATGGCGCAGAAGTGGCCACCCTCACCAGCGGTGCACCTCCGGCAGCCGGGCGCGGAATTCGCGCCAGCGGCGGAGCCAGTCGGCAGCGGTGAGGGGGTCGATGGTGCCGTTGCGGATGACGGCTGAGGCGTCGATCTCGGCCAGCGCGATGGCATCCTCCGGCGCCAGCTTCGATCCGGCCAGCGCGACACCGAGATCGAGAAAATCGATCCCGGGCGGGTCACCGTAGATGGCTTTGCGGACGACGACGAGGGTGCGATCCGCGAGCAGGTACAGCTGATGCAAACCGGTGCCGATGTCCCATTTCGGCAGCAGCTGCTGGCCGAGTTCGATGTCCCAGAATCGGACCCGGCTGAATTCGCCGGTCACGATCTGCCTGGCACCGGGCAGGAAACGCGCCGCATAGACCTGCGTGTCGTGGACCATCGCAGGGCCGACGAGTCGCGCCTGACGCCAGTCGTAGATCCGCACAGCGCGGCTGCGGCCTGCGACCATCAGGCGCTCCCCGAGCGGGTCAAATTGGGTCACGAAGAGCCAGTTCGCGTCGAGCTGGCGTTCCCCGACGCGCTCGCCTGACGGGACCCGGGTGAAGTCGATCTGCGCGTCGCGGGTGCCAGTGGCGAGGATGTCCCCATGGAAATCGGCGCTCCAGACCGCGAGGTCGGCGAGATGAGATGCGGGCACACGCCGGCCGGTACCGCTCTCGAAGAGGCGTGGCGGGACAGCCCGGCCGAGCCCGAGCAGAACGCGACCGTCGGGGCTGTAGCGACAGCTCACGGTTAGCGCCTCGTACAGGAGCGTTTTGCGCTCCGGCGGTTGCAATTCCTGCAGGCGGCCGCTGTCGCGGTCGTATTCGTAGAGGCTGCGCCCGGCACCGACGACGCCGATCCGCCGGCCGCCTGGATGCACGGCGAGAGCGCGCGGCTCCACCGGCAGCTCGATCGGCTCGCCCAGCCGCCGACCATTTTCGAAATCCCAGATTTGCAGCTGCCCTCGCCCCGGATCGGCGGCTGCGATCTGCGCCTGGCGCTCCTCTGCGGTGGTGGCAGCGGAGACGCCCAGCACGGCCCAAGTGCCATCCGGCGCGAAAGCTCCATGCATGATCAAACCGCCCGCGTCGAGTTCCGGCCCGGGCTCGAGGGTGGGAAGACGGTGCACACGCGTGCTCCGCAGCGAGGCTTCGACATCGGTCCAGCCGGCCGGGAGCAGCCAGCGTTCGTCCGCCGAGATCTGCACCCGGCTCGTCCCCGCGAGCGGCAGTCGGCGGACCGGCAGCCCGCGGGGCAACCGCCAAATCCGGGCCAATCCGTCGCCGGCCTGGGCCGTGGCCAGCCAACGTTCGTCGGGCGAGAACGCCACGGCGACCGCTCCGTCCTGATGCCAGCCGATGAGCTGCCCTGATGTGCTGCCCGGCTCGCTGCCAGCGCTCAGGTTCCAGAGCCGCACCGTATCGTCGGCACAGGCGCTGACGACCCATTGGCTGTCGGCGCGAAAAGCGTGCGCACCGACCATGTTGCTGTGGCGCGGCACATCGCGGACGACCCCGGTCGAGAGATCGACCAATCCTGTGCTGTGACGGGCAAGGAAGCGCCCATCGGGACTCAGCCGATCAGGGAGCGGCGGCAGACGCTTGGTCGTCGGCTCCGGCAGCGGCCACTCGCGCACCACCGCGCCGCTGGCCGCATCATAAATCGAAAGCCGGGTAAGCCGGGTCAGGGAGATGAATTGCCGCCCTTCGCCCACGAAGCCGAATTCATGCATTGCGATGCTCTCGACGGGCGCAGCCGCGAAGCGTTCCGGCGTGGCCAGCGGACAGGTCGCACGCCAGCCGCGGCCGGTCAGCAAGACGTGTTGGCCGAGGCGGTCGAACTCGAGTTGCACCATGCCCGGCACCCACAGCGCGGTGTGTGGGCTTTCTTGGTCGGCCTCGGTCGGGCGGTCCTTTGTGACCGGCAATGCGACCAGTTTACCCGTCGCGATTTCACACAGCAGCGGGCGCGGCCCGCCGAGGCCGAGCCATCTCCCGTCCGCGCTGACCGCGATCTGCAGAACTCCGGGCACCGGGACCCTCAGCACCTCCCGTCCGCTCGGATACTCGAGCACCCGCAGCGTACCATCGTGCCAGCCGGCCAGGCGGCCGTCGGGCAGCCATTGCACGCAGGTCAGCGGTCCAGCCGGTTCCCAGCGCGATTCCGTGGCAAGGTCCCAGACCGAGGCGCTGAGCGTGTACACGTTCTGCACCGCCAGCGCGACCTGGCCGGGGTGCCAGAACAAGCGGGTGTAGTAGTCGGCCTCGACGGGAAGGGCGCGGACAGCCGTCGCCGTCTCGTCCCGCCAGGCCCGCCAGCGCAAGCTGTTGACTGAACTCCGGAGGGGATCCGCACTGGCCACCGCGGCATGCGCGAACCAGAGCGCGGCCCGACTGGGATCGCCCTCGCGCACGGCCGCGAAGGCGCCGGCGGCGAGGAGATCGGCCTCCCGCACCAGGCCTTGGCGATGCGCCCGCTGTTCGCCCGCCCTGGCCAGCTCGGCCTTGCGCCACTGCCAGGCAATGCCGAAGAGGCCCGCGAGCAGCACGCCGAGCGCTCCGGCCAGGCTCGCCGCCAGGGCCGGCTGGCGTCGCGACCAGCGCCAGAGGCGGGCGGCCGGCGAGGCCCGTCGCGCGCGAATCGTCTCGCCGCGGACGCAGCGCTCCAGCTCTTCCGCGAGCTCCCGCGCGGAGGGATAGCGATGCGCCGGGGACTTCTCGAGGCATTTCAGACAGATCGTCTCGAGGTCGCGATCCATCTTCGGCAGCAGCCGCGACGGCGGCACCGGCGCGGCCTGCCGGGCCAGATCCAGCGTCGCCAGCGGACTCTCGGCCCGGAAGGGCGGCTGGCCCGTCAGGACTTCGTAGAGCAGCGCGCCGAGTCCGTACACATCGCTCGCGGTCGTGACCTCGTCGCGCCGACCCGAGGCCTGCTCGGGCGCCATGTAACTCGGGCTGCCCAAGATCTCGCCGCTGCGGCTGAGCGAGATGTGCGAATCCTCGGCCGCCACGCGCGCGAGCCCGAAATCCGTCACCTGCGGGCCGAGTTCCGGATCCCAGAGGACGTTGCCGGGCTTAAGGTCGCGATGCAGCACACCGCGTTCGTGCGCGTGCGCAACGGCCCGGGCGACCTGCGCCACCGCGCCCGCCAGCTTGCGCGGCTCGCCCCGATGCCGCGCGGCCCAGTCCGCGATCGTCTCGCCGCCGGGCACCAGCCGCATCGTGAAGTACGGCTGCAGCTCGTGCTCGCCGATCTCATAGACCGGCACGATGTGCGGATGATGCAGGCTGGCCGCGGCATGCGCCTCGCGCTGGAAGCGTCCCTGCGCCTGGGCATCGGCCAGCTCGGCGCCGCGGATCATCTTCAAGGCCACCACCCGGCCGAGACTCCGTTGCCGGGCGCGATAGACCACGCCCATGCCGCCGCGGGCGAGCTCGCCCAGCAGCTCGAAGTCGCCGAATTGCCGGACCGCCGGTTCCGCCTCGTCCGGCTCCTCCGGCGCTTCGGCCCCGGCCAGCTGCAGCAGGCAATGCGGGCAGAGCGCGCCCAGCCGGCCTCCGGGCAGCGGCTGGCCGCAGTCGCCGCAGTGCGCGACCGGGGAATCGTCCGCCGAAGAAGTCATGCCGGCCGATTCTGGGCCACGGCCCGCGGCGGAAAAGCGCAAACCGCGCCCTCCCGCGGGTGGACTACTTCCGCGCCCGGACGCTCTTGCCGTTTTCGAGCGCATCGGGCGGATGCACCACGACGCGCGCGCCGCGCTCCAGTCCGCCTTTGACCTCGGCCGAGGTGCCGTTGAGGTGGCCGATGTCGACCTTCTGCAAGCGCGCGGTGCTGCCCTGCACGACGAAAGTCATCCATTCCGACCCGCGCCGGAAGAGCGCCCCGGCCGGCACCTGCAGCACGGCGTCGGCCTGCCACGTCGTGATGCGCGCCTCGACGCGGAAGCGGTCGCCCACGAGAAATCCGGCCGGCGGCTGCTCCACGAAATCGACGCGCACTTTCACGCGCTGCTCCTCCACGCCGAGCGACGAGACCTTCGTGTAGCCGCCGGGCTCGACCATGGCCACGCGGGCCCTGAGCGGCCGGTCACCGCCCCAGTGCTCGATCGAGACATCCGCTCCCACCCGCACGCCGGCGGCATCGGCCGAAAGCAGCTCGATCTCCGCCTCCATGTCGCGCGGGTCGCCCACCTCGAGCAAGGGCGTGGCCGCGGGCACGACCCGCGCATTCTCCTCGATGACCCGCAGAATGACGCCGTCGACCGGCGCCAGGATCTGCAGCGGCTCGAAGCTGCCGCCGTTGGCCGGCGCGGGCGTCTGCGCCTGCAACAGTGCGGCCCGCGCCTGGGCGAGCTCGAACTCCGCCGTGCGCAGACCGAACGCCGCCATGCTTTGCTCGCGCTCCAGCATGGCGGCCTGGCTCTCGGCGTTGTCGAAATCGCGCGCCGCGATGGCGCCCGATTTCTTCAACTCGCGCGAGCGGGCCAGATCGCGCTCGGCCAACCCCAGCTGCGCGCGCGACCGTTCCAGCTGGGCCGCCTTGGCCTGCTTGGCGGCCTCCGCCGCCTGCACCCGCGCCTCGGCCTCGGCCCGGGCGCGCGGATTGAGAATGCTCGACGGCTCGGGCGTGAGCACGGCCAGGACCGTCTTGCCGGCCTCGATCCGCGCGCCGGCGCGGTGCTCGATCCGCTGGAGGAAGCCCGCCACCGGCGGCGAGACGACATAGCGCTGGCGGATGCGCGTCTTGCCTTCCTCGAAAACCGAGACCGTCATCGGCCCGACCTTCGCCTCGGCGATCTCCACCTCCAGCGCCCGCGGCCAGAACGCGGAGACGAGCAGCAGCACGAGCGCGCCGCCGATCAGCTTCGGCAGCAGCCCGCTCAGGCGGGACTTGGCGCGGCGGGCCGGGGCGGCGGCCTTCAGCGCCGGGCGTTGGGTGGCGGATTCGGCGTCCATCGGGCGGATCAATCGCGGGCTTTCAGCACTCCGAGCAGATCGAGCTGCCGGATGCGGCGGCTGACCAGCGCGAAGGAAATGGAGGAGGAAATTAGCACGACCAGGACGGCCGTCGCGAAGGTGCTGGGCAGGAGCACCAGCGGCATGCGGACCGATTCCGTGCTCGCCATCACGACGATCCCGGCCGCCATGCGTGAGCCGATGAACAGGCCCGCGGGCAGGGCCAGCAGCGTGAGGATGGCCAGTTCGCCAAGCATCACGCCGGCCACCTCGCGCTGGGTGAAGCCGACGACGCGCAGCGTGGCCAGTTCGCGACTCCGCTCGCTCAGCGCGATGCGGGCGCTGTTGTACACGACGCCGAAGGAGACGATGATGGCGAAGGCGAAGTAGATCGTGGTGATCATGCCGATCATGTCGCCGGTGGTCTTTTGAAACGACTTCCGCAGGCTGTCCTTGATGGTGAGTCCGGCCACGCGCGGCGCCAGCTTCACCGCCGCGAGGAAGCGATCCCACTGCGCGCGATCGACCTTCAGATTCGCCCCGCTGACCGTGTCCCCCTCGCGCATCAGCCGGCGGAGGTTGTCGATCTCCATGTAGACGGACAAGCCGGTGTAGTCGGTGATGGTCGCCTGCACGACCGCCTCGAGCGTCGGCCGGCGCCCCTCCTGCACCTCGAGCCGCAGCATCTCGCCCGGCTGCACGCCCAGCACCTCGGCCAGCTTGGCCGAGATGAGCAGACCGTTGGGCGGCAGCTCGACCGCTTCCTCCCGCGCATTGAGCAACTGCTTGAGGAACGCCTCGCGCGGCAAGCCGGTCACCGCCAGCCGGCGCGAGCGGTGGTCGAAGCGCAGGCGCGCCGGGACCGAGCGGAACGGCTCCGCGAGCTGCACGCCCGGCAGCGCCTCGAATTCCGCCAACGCGCTGGCCGAGCCCGGCTCGCGCAGCGAGAGCGTGGCATCCTCGCGCGCGGCCCGATCCCATTGCACCGACAGGATGTGGTGAATGCCCTCGCGCATCGCCCCCGGCACGATGGGGATGCCCGTCGCCAGGGCCAAGCCGAAGGCCGTGAAGAACGCCTGCCACGGCCGGCGCTCGATGTTGCGGAAGGCCATGCGCATCGAGGTACTGACGAACTGCGCCAGCCCCGCGCGCTCCAGCATCGAAGCCCGATACTGCGCCGGCGGCTCGGGCCGCATCGCCTCAGCCGGCGGCAGGCGCACCGCCTCGCGCACGGCGCCGAGCACCCCGACGACGGCCGCGCCGGAGCTGACGAAGAAGGCCACGCCGATCATGGCCCAGTGCGGATGGAAGCGCAGATCGGGGAACTTGAAGAACTGGTGATAGACCTGGACCACGTTGGTGCCCAGGTAGGTGCCGGCCAGCCCGCCGAGCAACGTGGCCGTGCCGACGATGACGAGGGCGAACTTGAGGTAGTGCAGGCCGACCTCGCGCGAGGAATAGCCGAAGGCCTTCAGCTGCGCGATCTGCTCGCGCTGCAACCGCACCAGGCGCGTCAGCACGCTGCTGCTCATGAAGGCCGCGATGGTGAGGAAGACGGCCGGGAAGGCGACCGAGAGGGATTTGAGAATGCGGATCTCGTCCTCCAGACGCGAGGCCGACGGATGGTCGCGGCGCAGATACGCGACCTGGCCGCCGTAGGGCTGGAGGATGCGATCAACCTCGGCCATGACCGCGCGGGCATCGCCGCCGGGGGCGAGATCGACCAGCACGTTATTGAAGGCGCCGTCGAGTTCGAAGGCCGAACCGAGCTCGCGCTCGTTCATCCAGAACACGCCGAAGCGCTTCGCATCGGGCAACGCATCGCCCGGCCGCGCCTCGAAGACGTACTCGGGCGAGAGCGCCACGCCCACGATCTTCAGCCGCTGGCGCGCGCCGTAGATCACGCCGTCGATGGTGTCGCCGGGCTGGAAGCCGTGCGCCTGCGCGAAGGCCTCGCCGACCACCACCTCGCCGTGACTGCCCGCCGAGGGCAGCCGGCCGCGGCGCAAATGCAGCAGATGCAGCCGCTGCGGCCGATCCTCCGGCAGCGAATGGATGAGACCGTCGGCCGGCTCGCGCTGACCGGGCAGATCGAGCGTGATCTTGCCCATCACCCGCGTCTCCACCGCGGCCACGCCGGCGATCTCGGCCAGCCGCGGGCGGAGCGCATTCGGCGCCCGCTTCACATCGCAGAAAACACCGGCGAAGCGGTAGTCGAAGTAGTAGCGCTCCTGCGTCGTCTCGAGCGAGAGGATGAGGCTGCGCGCCATGATCATCATGGCCAGGCCGGTCGCCATGACGATGGCCGTGGCGAGCATCTGGCCCTTCATCCGGCCGATGTCGCGGAAGAGCTTGCGATCGAGCGGACGGATCACCAGGCGAGGGAGCTCGCGGGCCGGCGCGAGCGGTTGTGTTGGAGGTCGATGATGTGCCCGTCGGAGAGATGGATCACGCGGTCCGCCATGTCCGCGATGATGGCGTTGTGCGTGATCACGACCGTGAGCGTGCCGAGTTCCGCATTCACCCGCTCGATGGCCTCGAGCACCTGGATGCCCGTCTTCACGTCGAGCGCGCCCGTCGGTTCGTCGCAGAGCAAGACCTCGGGTCGCTTGGCGATGGCACGCGCGATGGCCACGCGCTGCTGCTGTCCGCCCGAGAGCTGTGAGGGAAAGTGATCGAGGCGATCGCCCAGCCCGACCAACTCCAGCGCGGTCTCCGGCGCCATGGGGTCGCGCGCGATGTCGGTGATGAGCGCGACATTCTCCAGCCCGGTCAGGCTCGGGATCAGGTTGTAGAACTGGAAGACGAAGCCGACCGAATCGCGCCGGTAGGCCGTGAGCTGGTCCTCGTCGGCCCCGGCGAGGTCGAGCCCGCGGTAGCGCAACTGCCCCGCGGTCGGCGTGTCGAGTCCGCCGAGGATGTTGAGCAGCGTCGACTTGCCACTGCCCGAGGCGCCGAGCAGCACCACGAGCTCGCCCGCGAAGAGATCGAGATCGACCCCATCGAGGGCGCGGATCTCCCCTGCCCCGCTGGGGTAGACTTTGGTCAGCTCGCGCGCCTGAAAGATCGGTTCCCCTCCGCCTTCGGAACTCACGCCCGGCGGAGGTGCCGCCGCCAGCGCACCGGATTGCATCGCGAATACAATCGAGTGGCGATCCGCCCCGCGCGCAAGGGGAGTGACAGGGGATGCGGTCACTGGCACGCTGAGGTTTAGAAGCTCGATGCCCACCGCAGGCCGACTCTTGACCACCCCATGCCCGCCGCCCGTCGCCTCGCCACCCTGGCCGAAGTCGCCCAGCAGACGCTGGCGGGGGCAGATTTCTGGTATGCGCTGAAGGACTTCCTCGAAGCATTCCGGGCCGCGCCCGAACGGACTGCACTGGAGCCCGGGCCGGTCGCCTTGGCGCAATGCTGTCCCAAGGGCGCGATCTACGACGCCTACCTCGGCGCAGTGGCGGAGCATCTCGCGTGCGCTCAGCGCTGGCGCCCGCCGCCGTGGGCTTTCGCGCCGCACCGCTCGCTCGAGCGCCCGGTCTTCTTCGCCGATTCCCACGCGCTGCGCGTGCTGCTGCTCATGGACAGCCCGGCCGCTTTCCGAAGTCGGAATCTCTTCGTGTCCGAAGACGCGCTCATGCGAGTTTGACGACCCGCCTGCGACTCGTTTCCCCCGCCATGCTCCGCCTCCTGTTTGCCGCCTTCCTCTTGCTTGCCATCGCGCCGCTGCGCGCGCTCGAACCGCCGTCGCGCCACGTGCTGCTCGTGGTCTGGGACGGGATGCGGCCCGACTTCATCAATGCGGAGAACACGCCGCACCTGCACGCGCTGGCGGCGCGCGGGGTCTTCTTCGAGAAGCACCACCCGGCGTATCCGTCGTCCACCGAGGTCAACGGCACCGCGCTCGCCACCGGGCTGCATCCGGCGCGCAGCGGCGTGATGGCGAATCGCGAATTCCGTCCGCAGGTCGATCCGGCCAACGCCTTCGCCACGGAGGATCGGAACGCCTTCGCCAAGTTCGATGCAGCCACGGGCGGCAAGTATCTCACCGTCGCCACCGTCGCCGAACTCGTGCAGCGGAGCGGCCAGCGCACCGCCATCGCCGGTACGAAGGGGGTCAATGTGCTGCACGATCGCGGCGCGGGTGCGGGCGCGGCGACCAAGCCGCCCTCGGTCAATGTCTTCACCGAATGGGGCGGCATTCAGCCGGGCACGGTCATCGGCACGGTGCCGCCGGGCGCGCTGGCCGACCTCGTGGCCGCGCGCGGGCCGATCCCCTCGAAGGTCAGCTATCCGAACACGGAGCAGGACCACTACACGACCCGCACGCTGATCGACCATCTGTGGAGCGAGGGCGTGCCGATCTTCTCGACGCTCTGGCTGAGCGAACCCGACTACACCCAGCATCAGGCCGGCCCCGGCTCGCCCGAGGCGCTGGCGGCGATCCGCAGTTCGGACACGCAGCTCGGGTTCGCCATCGACGCCCTGCGCGAGCGCAAGCTGCTCGAGCGGACGGACATTCTGGTCGTCTCCGATCACGGCTTTTCGCTCATCGAGAGACCCGTCGACACCGCCAACGAACTGCGCACGAACGGTTTCGTGGCCCGGCGCGAATGGCGCGAGCCGCGGACCGCGGGGCAGATCCTGGTGGTCGGGCTCGGGGGGTCGGTCGCGCTCTACGTCGAGGGCCGCGAGGAGAAAGTGATGCAGGACCTCATCGCGTTTCTGCAAACCCAGGATTGGTGCGGCCCGATCTTCTCGCGGCTGCCGGCCGAGGGTGTCTTTGCGCTTTCCGACGTGCGCATCGACACGCCGACCGCGCCCGACATCGTCTTCTCGATGCGCTGGAACGGCGCCATGACCGACCGCGGTTTTCCCGGCTCGCTCATCACCGACGGCACCCGCCGCCGCGGCACCGGCACGCACGCCTCGCTCAGTCGCTACGATCAGCGCAACACGCTCGTCGCCGCCGGCCCGTCGTTCCAACGGGGCAAGCGCAGCCAGATCCCGAGCGGCAACATCGACGTGGCGCCCACCATCCTGCATTTGCTCGGCCTCAAGAGCCCCGAACAGCGCGACGGCCGCGTGCTGCTGGAGGCGCTGGAGAATGTCGACCTCGTCGCCCAGCCGCAGCCCAAGACCGAGCGCAAGGAGGCCACGCGCAAGACGGCCCGGGGCACGTGGAAGCAGTATCTGCAGACCACCACGGTGAACGGCTCGGTCTATCTCGACGAAGGCAACGCGGAGATCGTGCCGTAGGGGGGCCTCGACTCACACCCACCCCAGCGCCCCGGCCACGGCGGCGGCGCCGATGGCCCAGAGCGGATGGATCTTCGTCCAGTGCGCGAGCGCCGCGGTGCCGAGCGTGATGCCGGTCAGGGCGACGCTGGTGTCGGCCAGCCGCGCGAGGACGAAGGCGCTGGCGCCGATCAGCCCGACCGTCACGGGCACCACGCCGAGCTGCACGACGCGCCGCCAGCGGGCTTCGCGAAAACGCTCCCAGAGCCGCGCGGCGCCGAAGGCCAGGAGCGAGGACGGACCGCACATGGCGAGCGTGGCGACGAGCGCGCCGGGCAGTCCCGCGGCCTGCCAGCCGAGCAGGGTGACGATGAGCACGTTCGGGCCGGGCGCAGCCTGCGAGAGGGCGAAGAAGTCGGTGAACTGCCGCTCGGTCGTCCAGCTGTGGACGTCGACCGCCTGGCGATGAATCTCCGGCATGACCGCATTGGCGCCGCCGTAGGCCATGAGCGAGAGCAGCGCGAACTGCCAGGCGAGCGATCCGAGCGAGTCGTCCTTCATGGTCAGGGTTCGAGGAAATGCGCCGCCAGGATGCTGAGCGGCGCGAGCGTCAGCATCACGTACGGCAGCGGCAGGCGCAGCACGCCGACGGCCACGAACGCGAGCGCCGCGAAGGCGTAGCCGACGAGCGAGCGACGCTGGAAGAGCGGCGCGGCCGTCTTGACCGCCAGCGAGAGGAAGAGGCCCGCAGCCGCCGCTGCCACCGCATCGCAACTGCGTTGCAGGACGGGCGAGCTGCCGAAGTGGGCATACAGCGAGGCCAGTCCAAGCACGATGCAGAACGGTGCGCCCATCAACCCAAAGAACGCGGCGGCCGAGCCGAGCATGCCATGGTGCCGCGCGCCGAACGCGACCGAGAGGTTCACGATGTTCGGCCCGGGCAGAAAGGAGCAGAGCGCGAGCAGGTCGTTGAAGTCGTCGGGCGTCATCCAGCGGCGTCGCTGCACCAGCAACCAGCGCGCCCACGGCAGCACGCCGCCGAAGCCGCAGATGCCGATGAGGAAGAAGCCCGCGTAGATCGCGCCGAGCGAGGGCGGATTCGACACGGGTTCGGGCTCGGCGCTCATCCGCGGCAGCATAGGTGCGGCTCGACAGGGCACGCAACGACCCGCATTCTCGCGCTCCCCCGCATGCGTCGTTTCCTTCCGTTCCTGGCCGCCGGTCTGGCGGCTTTCGCCCTGCGCCCGTGGCTGCATTCGCAGACGACCTCGGCGCCGCCCGAGGACCTGCGCGAGGCGCCGAGCCGGGTGCATGCGCTGGTCGGCGCGCGGGCCGTGACCGCGCCGGGCAAGGTGGTGGAGAATGCGACGGTGGTCCTGCGCGACGGGCTGATCGAATCGGTCGCCGCCGGCGCACCGCCGCCGCCAGACGCCCGCGTCTGGGACCTCAAGGGCCGCACGCTTTACGCCGGGTTCATCGAGAGCGAGACGGGCGTCGGCCTGCCGGAGGAATACCGCGCGCAGCCGCCGCGCAGTCCGCGTCCTTCCGCGCCAGCCATCCGCCGCGGCGGCGGCCGACGTGCGCCCGCGCCGCCGGTCAAGCAGCCGGCCGAGCCGGGCGGCGGGGTCTCGTGGAATCCGCACGTCACGCCGCAGCGCAGCGCGGCCGAGCTGATCGTGAGCGACGAGAAGAGCGTCGAGAAACTGCGCGCCCTCGGCTTCACCGCTGCGGTGGTCACGCCCGGACGCGGCATTTTCCGCGGCAGCGACGCGCTCCTGCAGCTCGGCGGACGCGAGCCGGCCCGCAGCATCCTGCCTTCGCGCCGCGCCCAGCACATCGCTTTCGAACAGTCGGCCTTCGGCTCCGACGTGTATCCGAACTCGCTCATGGGCTCGATCGCCCTCATTCGCCAGACCCTGCTCGACGCCCAATGGCACGCCGCCGCGCGCCAGTTCGTGGCCGCCCAGCCCGGCAGCGAGCGGCCGGAGGAGAATCGGGCGCTGCAGGCGCTCGAGGCCGCAGTCGGCGGCAAGGGCTGGGTCGTGCTCGCGACCGACGACGAACTCGACCACCGCCGCGCGCTCCGCCTGGTGGAGGAGTTCAAGCTCAACGCCCTGCTCCGCGGCAACGGCTTCGAGTATCGCTCGCTGGCCGCGCTCGCCGCGGCCAAGCCCGCGCTCATCCTGCCGCTCAATTTCCCCGAAGCGCCGGAGGTCGAGTCGCCGGAGAAGGCGGTCGACGTGCCTCTCGACGAGCTCGAGCACTGGCAGGAAGCGCCGGCCAATCCGGGGCGTCTGGCCAAGGCGGGGCTCAAGTTCGCCTTCACCACCGCGGGCTTGGAGAAGCCGGAGAAATTCTGGAGTCGTCTGCGCGAGGCGGTGCAGCGGGGCCTGTCGGCCGACGACGCCCTGGCCGCGCTGACGACGCATCCGGCGGGAATGTGGGGCGCGGAGGACCGGCTCGGGACGATCGAGAAGGGCCGTCTGGCCAATCTGGTCGTGGCCAGCGGCGATCTCTTCAAGGACGAGGAGGCGGTCGTGCTCGCCACCTGGGTCGATGGCGAGCCGTTCGAAACCGACCGCGCCCGCGAGCGCGATGTCCGCGGCACCTACGCCCTCAGCGTGGCGGGTTTCCCGGAGGCCCGACTGACCTTCAAAATCGAGGGCGAGCCGGGGCGACCCCGCATCGTTTTCGGCGAGCGGGACAACGCCATCGCGCTGCAGCAGGGCGGTCGCATCAGCTTCGCGCCGACCACCCGCCAGCTGCCGGGGCTCGGCGGCGAGGCGGGCGTGGTGCGCTTCACGTTCGATGTCCCGCGCGGCGCGGGCGAGACCATCGGCGGCGGCGGGCAGCTGCCCGACGGCCGGGAGTTCACCTGGACCGCCACGCGCACCGCCGCCTGGGTCAAGCCGCCGCCACGCGACCAGAAGGACCGCGCGACCAAGGACATCCCGCTCGTGCCGGTGCCCGAAGCGTATCCGGCCGGCTCGTTCGGCTTGACCAAGGCGGACCTGGCGGCACCCGACGCAGTGCTGATCAAGGGCGGCACGGTCTGGACGAGCGGGCCGCAGGGCATCCTGACCGGGGCCGATGTGCTGATCGAGAAGGGCCGGATCAAGGCGGTCGGCAAAGGGCTGACCGCTCCGGCCGGCGCGCGGGTCATCGACGCCACCGGCAAGCACGTCACGCCGGGGATCATCGACTGCCATTCGCACACCGCCATCTCGCGCGGCGTGAACGAGGGCGCCTCGGTCGTCACCTGCGAGGTCCGCATCGGCGATGTGCTCGACCCCACCGACATCGGTCTCTACCGCCAGCTGGCCGGCGGGCTAACCACCGCCAACGTCCTGCACGGCTCGGCCAATCCGATCGGCGGGCAGAATCAGGTCATCAAGCTGCGCTGGGGCCTGGATGCCGACGGTCTGCGCTTCGCCGGCGCGCCGGCCGGGGTGAAGTTCGCGCTGGGCGAGAATCCGAAGAGCTCCAATTTCCCCGGACCGCCGAAGTATCCGAACACCCGCATGGGCGTGGAGCAGATCCTGCGCGATACCTTTCTCGGCGCGCGCGACCTGACCCGCCGGCAGGAGGCGTTCAAGGCCGCCAAAGCCGGCACGCTGCCTCCGGTCCGGCGTAATCTGCGGCTCGAAGCCGCGCAGGAGATGCTGCGCGGCGAGCGGCTCATCCATTGCCACTCGTACCGGCAGGACGAGATCCTCGCGACCATGCGGCTGGCGGAGGAATTCGGCATCACCATCGCGACCTTCCAGCACATCCTGGAGGGCTACAAAGTGGCCGCGGAGATGGCCAAGCATGGCGTCGGTGGCTCGTCGTTTGCCGACTGGTGGAATTACAAACTCGAGGCGGCCGACGCCATTCCCTACAATCCGGCCATCCTCGTCCGGGCCGGCGTGCTCACGAGCGTGAACTCCGACAGCGCCGACCTCGCGCGTCGGCTCAACACCGAGGCGGCCAAGGCCGTGCGCTACGGCGGGCTGACCGAGGAGCAGGCGCTCAAGCTGGTCACGCTCTGGCCCGCGCAGCAGCTGCGCATCGACCGGCAGGTCGGCTCGCTCGAGCCCGGCAAGGACGCCGACTTCGTCATCTGGGACACCTCGCCACTCTCGAGCTACGCCAAGGCTGAGCAGACCTGGATCGACGGCCGTTGCTACTTCGAGCTCGGACGCGATCGTCGACTGCGCGAGGCCGCGGCCAAACGCCGTGAGGCGCTGGTGCAGCGCGCGCTGCCGGATCGGCTCAAGGCTCTCGCGGCCATGGCCGGCGGGCCGGGCGGCCAGCCCGGCGCGGGCGGCGAAGCCGAGAAGAAGCCGGAGCTGAGCGCCTTCGAGGCGCTGCTGGAGCGGGCACAGGAGCATCGGCTGCGCCACTGGGAACGCGAACAGCGCGGGCTCTATCACGACGGCGGCGATGCCCACAACTGCTCGAGCCACGGCGGCTAAACCCATCCCATCCCCGAAAACCCGTGCGCACTCTTTTCGCTCTCGCTCTCTCCGGCGGCCTCGCGGCGCTCGCGCTGGCCTCCGATTCCATCCCCGGCAATGCGCCCGCCGGACCCGTGCTGCTGCGCGGCGGCGTCATTCATCCGGTCTCCGGCCCGTCGGTCGAAGGCGACCTGCTCTTCGACCAGGGGAAGATCGTGGCCATCGGCCCCGCCCTGACCGCGCCGCCCAAGGCCACGGTGATCGAGTTGAAAGGCCGCAGCGTCCATCCCGGCCTGATCGCCGCCAACACGCAGCTCGGCCTGACCGAGCACGAGCTGGTGCGGGCCACGGCCGATTCCACCGAGGCCGGCACGTTCAATCCGAACGCGCGCACCCAGCTCAGCATCAACCCCGACAGCGAGCTCATTCCCGTGACCCGCGCCAACGGCGTGCTCGTTGCGCTGG
The DNA here is from genome assembly GCA_018240025.1 of Verrucomicrobiota bacterium. Taxonomy (GTDB): domain Bacteria; phylum Verrucomicrobiota; class Verrucomicrobiia; order Chthoniobacterales; family SZAS-18; genus SZAS-18. Next base: position 10,145 of record JAFEGM010000013.1, on the reverse strand, counting down.
CCGTGCCCGGCGGCGGCGAGGCCTCGGTGGCCGGCATGTCGTCGCTGCTGCAGCTCGACGGCTGGACCTACGAGGAGATGACGTTGCGTCCCGCGGTGGCGCTGCACGTCCTCTGGCCGGAAATGCGGCTGGACCGCTCGCGCCGCCCGCGCCCGGGCGAGGATCCGCAGAAGGAACTCGATAAAAAGCTGCGCGATTTGAAGGACTTCTTCGCCGCCGCGCGGGCCTATCAAACCGCCGTGGCCGCCGGCAAACGCGGCGCGGTCGACCTCCGCTTCGAGGCCATGCTGCCGGTGCTGAAGGGCGAGCGCCCGGTCTTCGTGCACGCGCAGGAGTGGAAGCAGATCGAGAGCGCCCTCGCCTGGAGCGCGGAGGAGAAGCTCGCCATCACGCTGGTCGGCGGGCAGGACGCCTGGCGCGTGGCGGCGCGGCTGAAGGAACGCAACATCGCGGTCATCTGCAGCGCGCCCAGCGATCAGCCGCTGCGCCGCGGCGACGACTACGACGCGGCCTTCGCGCTGGCCGGCAAGCTCCACGCCGCCGGCGTGCGCTTCTGCCTGGCGCGGGCCGGTTCGTCCTTCGAGGCCACGAACGAGCGCAATCTGCCCTTCGAGGCCGCCATGGCCGCCGCCCACGGACTGCCCAGGGCGGAGGCGCTCAAGGCGGTGACGCTCTACCCGGCGCAGCTGCTCGGCGTGGCCGATCGCCTCGGCTCGCTCGAGGTGGGCAAGGACGCCACCCTCATCGTGACCAAGGGTGACCCGCTGGAGATCGCGCATCCGGTCGAGTTGGCCTGGATCGCCGGGCGTCCGGTCGATCTCTCCAGCAAGCACACGCGCCTGCGCGATAAATATCAGCGGCGCCTCGGGCAATGAGTCCGACGGCCCGCCCTCGCCCGGGCTGCCGGCCCGCTGCCGAATCTGTCCACAATCGCTGGCACTCGCCCGGATTTCGCTAACGTCCGCCCGTGGCCTCCGGCTCCAAACCGCGCACGCGGCGCATCTTCTTTTTTCTGCTCCTGCTCGTCCTGGTGGCGAGCGCGGCGGTCTGGCCATCCACCCTGCCCTGGCTGGCGCAGCGCACACTCCGCCCCATCGCCGAGCGTCGCGGGCTGGTGGTGGGCTGGCGCTCCATCGAAGGTTCCATCTTCGACGTCCTGACCATCCATGGCCTCCGCTTGCGGGGAATGCAGACCGGCGAGACGGCGACCGATCTGGAGATCGACCAGGTCGAGATCACGCTGCGGCTTTCCATTCCCTACTTCCGGCCGGCCGAATCGTGGGCTCACCGCGTGGTGGTCGATGGCGTGCAGGGCCGCTACGTCGTCCGCCCCACTGCGCCCGTCGCTCCCGCCCCCGGCGCATCGTCCGGTTCGCCAGCGCCGCCGGTGCGGAAGTCGACCCTGGCGCTTTGGCTGCCCGACGAGATCGAGCTGCATCGGGTCGATGCCGAGGTCATGCGCGGCAATCTCGCCGTCCGTCTCGGCGGGCTGCGGGTGGTCGGTGATCTTCAGCCGCGCGGCTTCGCCTCCGCGCGGTCGACCGAGTTCATCGCCGGCACGCGGCGGGTGGTGCTGCCCGCCTGGCACGGCGAATCGGCCTGGCGGCGGCCGCGGCTCTCGCTCTCCCGCATCGGCCTGGGCAACGGCGTGCGCCTGGTCAGCGCGGCGCTCGACGTCTCGCGCGTGACGGCCGGCAGCATGGAGGCCGAGCTGGTGGTCGAGGCGCTCAGCGGCACCGTGCGCGGCAGCGTCAGCGCCGATTTCACCGCCGAGCGCCCGGTCTTCAGCGCCAGCGGCACGCTGCAGAATGTGGGCGTCGAGCCCGTGGCGCGTTTGCTCGGCGGCAACGGGCCGTTCGCCGGCAGCTTCGATCAGGGTAAGTTCAGCTTCCGGGGCGATCCGGGCGAGCCTCTCCTGGCCTCCTCCTCGCTCTCGGTCCAGGCGCGCGAATTTCGCTGGAAGGAGCGCCGTTTCGAGAGCCTCGCCGCCACCGCCACCTTGGTGAACCGGCGGGTGCAGGTGCAGCAGTTCGAGCTGAAGCAGGCCGGCAATGCGGTCATCGCCCGCGGCGAGACCGTCCTGCCCGAGCGCGAGAATCCGGCCTCGGCCATCTTCGGCCGCGGCGTGCTCATCCCGCTGATGAACGGCTTCACGCTCGCGCTGGAGGCCCAGCTCGACGACCTCGAGGCGCTCGGCCAGCTGGTCGATCCCGGCTTCCGCCTGCTGCAGGGCCGGGCGCGGATCGATGGCCAGATCAAGGGCCGCCTGGGCGATCTCGACGGCTGGCTCAACGTGCAGAGCAGCGGTTTCGTGCTCAACGGCCTGCCGGTCGATTTCCTCAAGGCCACGCTCGGGTTCAAGGGCGAGGAGATCGCGCTGGCCGACTTGCAGGCCTCGGCGGGCAAGAGCGATTTCCTCAGCGCCAAGGGGACGTGGCAGCCGCTTTCGTCGGGTCGTTACGGCGGAGAACTCAAGGGCCAGATCGCCGACCTCGGCCGCTACGCCAGCGTCTACGTCGGGCCGCTGGTTCCCGGTCCGCTGGCCGGCGCGTTGCGCTTCGACTGGAGCGGCGATGGCACCTCGAAGGCGCACAGCGGCGTCTTCAAGGCGGCGATCGAGAAGTTCTCGGCCAAGCGGGCCAACGCCAAGGGGACGTTCGCCCGGCCGGTCGATCTGAGCGCCGAGGGTTCGTATTCGCCGCAGAGCCTCGCCTTCCGCTCGTTCGTTCTGCGCGAAGGGAAACGCGACGCCTTGAAACTCGAGGGCTCGTTGCCGTGGCTGCCGGATCGGAAAGCGTGGTCCGAGGGCCGCCTGCTCGCGCCCACCGGCAATTTCTCCGCCAAGGTGGAGGCGAACGAGGCGCCGCTCGACCTGCTGCCGTTCTTCCTGGCCGGCCTGAAATCGGCGGACGGCCGGGCCAGCGGCAAGTTCGAGGTCTCCGGCACGCGCGCCGCGCCGCGTCTGCAGGGCGGGCTCAAGCTCAAAGGCGGCGCGGTGGAATGGAACGGCGTGGCGCCGGCGCTCAAGGGCCTCGGCGGCGAAGTGAAATTCGACGGCGCCGGCCTGGAGGCGTCGGGACTCGCGGTGGAGATCGCCGGCATCGACCTGACCGGCGGCGGCAAGGTCCGCTGGGACGCCGAGGACGGCATGGCCCGCTTCGATCTCACGCTGAAGGCCGAGGAAGTGGCCTGGCTCGACACGAAGGACGCCAACCTGGAGGCCGATCTCGACCTGCGCCTCACGGGCCCGGCCGATGCCATCGTGCTCGGCGGCGAGGTGCGCTTCACCGCGGACAGCCGCTTTTTCCACACCCTGCAGTTGGACGTCGCCCGGCCCAGCGAGCGGCAGATCCCCATCCGCGCCGGGCTCTGGCTGCCGAAGGCTTGGTTCGGCGAAGGCGCCGCGTTGGGCTCACGCGGGCTCGATTTGCGATTGCACACGCCCAAACCCATCGCGGTCGAGGCGGCCGGCGGAGGGCAGCTCAGCCTCGACCTCCGCTTCAACGGCCAGGCCCGCAGCCCGCAGGTGGCCGGCGGCGAGATCCGTGTGACCAAGACACGTCTGACCGCACCGGCTGCACCCGCCGGGCAGTGGGAGGTGGAAAATGCCGTTTTCACTTTCGCCACCGGCGCCGCCGCCGAGGCCGAGCCGTCGGTCACCATGGTCGCTCGCCGCACGCAGCAGAAGACGCAGTTCACCCTCAACCTCAACGGCACCGCCGCGACCATCGCCACCCAGCCGCCCGTGACCGACGAAGCCGCTCCGCTGCGCTGGCTCTACTTCGGCGTGCCGCTCGACACCCCCGCACCCGGCCCCGAGCTGGAATGGCCGTCGCTGCGCCTGGGCTGGAAGAAGTGACCGCGCCGACGGCCGACCGCTTTCGCTCCTCCGAACCTTCCCACACCTCTCCTCGCCATGCGCTTCACTTACTACGGACACGCCTGCTTCAGCGTCGAAATCGCCGGTCAGCACCTGCTCTTCGATCCCTTCATCAGCTACAACCCGCTGGCCAAGGACAAGATCGCGCTCGAGTCGGTCAAGGCCGACTACATCTTCATCAGCCACGGCCACGGCGACCATCTGGCGGATGCCGCCGCCATCGCGAAGCGCACCCAGCCGAAGGCGGTCGTGACGCCATTCGAGGTCGGCGAATGGCTGGAGAAGCAGGGTCTGAAGAACGTCGTGGCCATGAACCACGGCGGCAGCAAGGCGTTCGACTTCGGTCGCATCAAGCTGACCGCCGCCATTCACAGCTCCAACCTGCCCGACGGCTCGTACGGCGGCAATCCCTGCGGCTTCCTCTGCCAGACCTCCGCCGGGTCGTTCTACTACTCCGGCGACACCGCGCTGACCCGCGACATGGAGCTGGTGGCCAAATGGGCGCCGGATCTCGCCTTCGCCGTCTTCCCGATCGGCGACTTCTACACGATGGGCGCCGACGACGCCGTTCTGGCTGCCGGGATGGTCGGCGCGAAGAAGTTCGTCGGTGTGCACTACGATTCCTTCCCACCCATCCGCCTCGACCGCGCTGCCGCGCTGGCGTCGGCGGGGAAAGCGGGGGTCGAACTGCTGCTGCCGGGGATTGGGGAGAGCATCGACGTTTAAGAATTGGCCTTCGGCTTTGGTCGCTTCGAGGACGAGGACGGGGGATTGGCCTTCGGCTTGGTCACTTCGAGGACGAGGACGAGGACGAGGACGAGGACGATCCACGAGGATTCCTTCCGCCCGTCTAAACTCGAATCGACCAAAAGCCGCAGGCCAAACTTCCCTCGTCCTCGTCGTCGTCCTCGTCCTCGTCCTCGATCGACCAAAAGCCGCAGGCCAAACTTCCCCTCGTCCTCGTCGTCGTCCTCGTCCTCGTCCTCGAATCGACCAAAAGCCGCAGGCCAATTTCCTCAAGGCACGACGGCCGCGATGGTCTTGATCCGACACGCTTCCGCCGCCGCGACGGTCCCTTCCGCCGGCACGGCGCGTGCGGCCAGGCTCTCGACCTGCGCGGTGAGGCTCTGCACGCGGGCCTGTTTCTTCGTCTCCGGTCCCAGCGCGGCCAGCCGCTCGCGCAGTTTCTGGGTCGGCACGGGACGGAGCAGCGGTCCCTGCACGGGCCCGGATCCGCCGTGGCAGCGGACGGAGGCGCTCAGCTCGAGCAGACGCAGCCAGAGTCCCGCGCCGGCCAGCGTGGCCTGGTCGGCGCCATAGCGTTGGCCATGGGCGCGCAAGCGCTCGAGGCGGAGAGCCGCGAGGGCCGCCTCGACCATCGGCCAACGTCCGGCCTTGGCCGCCTGGAGAAAGCGCTCGCGCCGCTGCTGCTGCTGCAGAGGCACCGCTTCCCCGGTCGGTCCGAGCGCCGCCAGCGCCTGGCCCGCCCGTTCGAGCGCCGCGGCATCGCGCGCTCGTCCGGCGGCGGTGAGGTCGGCCAGCGCGCGGCCGAGCGCGAGCGAGCGATCGTAGTCGGTCATGGCCGCGGGCGTCGTGCGGCCGCCCGGATCGCTCGACGAATTGAGCCTGAGCGCCGCTTCGTCCAGCGCCCGGCTCAGGTCGGCGGAATGCAGATCCTGCAGCGCATCGAAAGGCGCATCCGGTTCGTCGGCCGGGAGAGCAGAGGAAATCGTGGCGAAGATCGCCAGCGCAAGCAGGAGGGGACGCATGGGAGGCACGTTTGGGGGTAAACCCGCGGCACCTCAGACGGTTGCGGCCGCAGCCAGGTCACGACCGGCCCGCAGCCGAACGGTCAGCGCGCCGCGCGGCGACGCCGCAGCAGCAGCAGCCCGCCGGCGGCCAGCAGGGCGTAGGTCGAGGGCTCCGGCACCACGTTGACCGCGGCGATGTCGGAGACCGCCAGACCGCTGCCGATCTGCCCGAGCAGACTGACCGTGCCGTTGGCCAGGTTCACGTTGAAGAGATTCGTCTGGCCCGCGATCGTGCTAGCGCTCAGGAAAGCCGCGCCACCGCCGCTGATGTCGAAGCCGATCAGGGCGGAGAGCGCCGTGATGCCCGAGCCGCTGCCGAGCGTGGTCAGCACGCCGGTGGTGGGATTCTGGATGGCGAAGGTATCGAGACCGAAGTCGTAGACGTACAGCGTCGTGCTCGAGGCGCCGGCGAAATTGTTCGTGTAGGCCGCGCCGACGATGAAGGGCGACTGGCCGAAGTTCGGATCGCCCGAGCCGTACGAGACGTTGGGATCGGTCGCCGCGATGCCGCCGGTGGCGGGATTCAGCCGCAGATTCGTGCCCGAGCTGCCGACCACGCGGACGCGATCGACCGTCGGGTTGAAGTCGACCGCGAAGAAGCTCGACGGATTGCTGACGATGGTGAACGCCGGGCCCGCCGCCGTGGCCACGCCCGTGCCGGTATTGATGGAATAGAGCTGGCCCTGCTGCGTCCCGCCCACGCCGGTGGTGCCGGCCGTCGAGGCAAACGCGTAGAGCGTGCCGGTGGCCGGGCGGAAGTCGATGCCCTGGATGGTCTGACCGACCGCGATGCCGGAAACGGAGAAGGCGGAGGTCGTGCCCGGGGACGAGCTATCGAAGGAAATCAGCGAGCCGTTGGAGAGCAGGCCGATGAAGGCCTCGGCGCGCACGGATTGAGTAGCGGCCAAGGCAGCCAGAACGACGAGAAAGCGGGAGATCATGGCAGTGCTGCAGGGGAGCAAATGGGGTGCTGGGGCGTCAAAGGAAATCTGGATGCCTCGACGGGGTCAAAACTGGCTGATGCGCTGGAACTCGGCGTAGCGCGCCTCGATTTCCGCCGGCCGGAGCTTGCGCAGGCGTTCGAGGCTGAAGGCTTCGACGTTGAAGCTGGCCAGCACGCTGCCGTACACGATGGCCTGGCGCAGCTCGGCGAAGGTGACGGTGGGCTGCTCGCTGCGCGCGAGATGGCCGGCCAGTCCTCCCGCGAAGCAATCGCCCGCGCCGGTCGGATCAAGCAGATTGGCCACCGGGAACGACGGGCAGGAGAAGAACTCGTCCTCCGAGGGATCGCCCAAGAGCAGCGCGCCGTGCTCGCCCTTCTTGATGCAGACGTAGCGCGGACCCATCTTTCGGATCAGGTGCGCCGCCTTGATCAGATTCGGCGTGTCGGTCAGGAGCTTGGCTTCCGAATCGTTCAGGACGAGCAGATCGACCCGGGGGAGCAGATTCATCAGGTCCTCGCGCGCCACCGTGATCCAGAGGTCCATGGTGTCGGCCACCACGAACTTGGGCTTCTCGACCTGGTCCAGCACCCGAGCCTGCAGCCCTGGGGCGATGTTGCCGAGGAGCACGTAGGGAGTGGTGCGGTAGTCGTCGGGCAGCGTCGGATTGAAATGCTCGAAGACGTTCAGCGCGACCGAGAGGGTCTGGCGCTGGTTCATGTCGACCATGTATTCGCCCGACCAGCGGAACGTCTCGCCGGGGACCTGCTGCAAGCCCGTGAGGTCGATCTTGCGGCTGCGGAAATACTCGATGTGGCGCTCGGGGAAATCGTCCCCGACCACGGCCACGAGTTGCGGGGGCTCGAAGAAGGAGGCGGCGACCGAGGCGTAGGAAGCGGAACCGCCGAGGATGTCGGCATGCTCTTCAGTGGGCGTCTTGACGGTGTCGAGCGCGACGGAGCCGACGATAAGGAGTGGCATGGCTAGGTGATGAAACGGGCCGGGAAGAGAGCCGGGAGCGGGCGGACATCAAGGAAAAGCGCAGCCAGCCCCAGAGACGGCGCAGGCCGCTTTACGCCGCGAAGCGACCGGGGGCGAACAGACTCAGATCGTGCGCCGTCCGGCCGACGGTCGCCAGATCGGCCAGGATCTCCCCCACCACGCTGCAGAACTTGAAGCCGTGCCCGCTGAAGCCGCAGGCGATCTGCACCTGCGGATGTCGCGGATGCGGGCTGATGACGAAATGCGCGTCGGGCGTCGAGGAATAAAGGCACGTCGCGCCCTGCACCAGGGGCGCAGCGAGCGCCGGAAGCAGCCCGCGCAGGGCCTCGCGCAAACGCTCGACCTCGGCGGGTCGGATGGAGCGATCCGCCGTCTCCGGCGTGCAGCGCTCGCCCTCGGGCCCGCCGTGGAAGGCGGTCTTCACGCCGCCGCGGGGGCCATCGACCGCGGGGAAACCGTACGTCGGCGTGGTGCCCAGACGCTCGTGGATCCAGACGGGAAATCGATCCGCCGCGAACGGCTGGACCCCGCCGACCGCATCGAACCAGCACAGCACCTGGCGCGTGACCACGATGGGCAGGCCCAACTCCGCCAGGACGCTCGGCGCCCAGGGCCCCGGCGCGAGCACGAGTTGATCGCCCCGCACCACTCCGCGCGCCGTGCGCACCTCCACGCCGCCTTCGGGCGTGGCCGACCAGCTCAGGACGGGTTCATCGAAGCGCAGCTCCGCGCCCTCCGCCGCGGCGGCGTCGAGGTGAGCCTGCACGCTCGCTTCGCACCAAAGGAATCCGGCCGCCCGCTCGTAGAGCGCGACGGTATCGTCCCCCACCGCGAAAGGCGGGAAGCGGCGCCGGATCTCGCGGGCGTCGAGCAGCTCGTGCGGAAGACTGTGCAGCCGCGCGCTGCGCAAGCTGCCCTCCACCACCTCTGCGCCGGGCGGCCCGAGCATCAGCCCGCCAGTCTCCCGCAACAGCTCGACCCCGCGCAGTCCCTCGAGTTCGCGCCACAGTTCGTAGGCGCGCTGCAGCAACGGCACGTAGGACGGATGCTCGAAGTAGGCCTGACGAATGATCCGCGTGCTCCCATGGCTGGCCCCCTGCCGATGCGGCGGCCGGTGGGCATCGAAGCCCACCACGCGCACCCCGCGACGAGCGAGGTGGGCCGCCGCAGCGGAGCCCATGCCGCCGAGGCCGCAGACGAGGACGGTGGGAGGCATGGGGGAGAGAGAAGAAACGACCAAAAGGACCAAAAGGACGGAGAGGACAAGAAGGACTTAGGAACGGGTCGCGCCCTTGCAGGCCCGACGGTGTCCATTGTCCTTTCGTCCTTTTCGTCCTCCGTCGCCTCAGCGCGTCGCCTCAAACAACTCCCGCCCGATCAGCATCCGCCGGATCTCCGACGTCCCCGCGCCGATCTCGTACAGCTTGGCGTCGCGCAGGAGACGTCCGGTGGGGTACTCGTTGATGTAGCCGTTGCCGCCCAGAGCCTGGATGGCCTGGAGCGCGAGCTGGGTCGCATTCTCCGCCGCGTAGAGGATGGCGGCGGCGGCGTCGCGGCGGGTGACATTACCGAGATCGCAGGCGCGGCCGACGGCATAGACGTAGGCCTTGCTGGCATGGGCGACGGTGTACATGTCGGCCAGCTTGCCCTGCATCAGCTGGAACGTGCCGATCGGCTCGCCGAACTGGGAGCGCTCGTGCACGTACGGCAGCACGACATCGAGACAGGCCTGCATGATGCCCAGCGGGCCGCCCGCCAGGACGGCGCGCTCGTAGTCGAGACCACTCATGAGGACCTTGGCGCCTTGGTTGAGCGGTCCCATGACCTGCTCCTTCGGCACGCGGCAATTTTCGAAAACCAGCTCGCAGGTGTTCGAGCCGCGCATGCCGAGCTTGTCGAGCTTCTGCGCGGTGGTGAAGCCGGGCATGCCCTTCTCGATCAGGAACGTGGTGATGCCCTTGGAGCCGCCATCCGGCACGGTCTTGGCGTAGACCACAAGCACGTCGGCGTCGGGGCCGTTGGTGATCCACATCTTGGTGCCGTTGAGCACGTAGACGCCGCCCTTCTCGACCGCCTTGAGCTTCATGCTGATGACGTCGGAGCCGGCGCCCGGCTCGCTCATCGCCAGCGCGCCGACATGCTCGCCGCTGATCAGCTTGGGCAGGTATTTCTTCTTCTGCGCCTCGCTGCCGTTGCGCTTGATCTGGTTGACGCACAGGTTGCTGTGCGCGCCGTAGCTCAGGCCCACCGAGGCGCTGGCGCGGCTGATCTCCTCCATCGCGATCATGTGCGCGAGGTAGCCCATGTTGGCGCCGCCGTACTCCTCGGGCACGGTGATGCCGAGCACGCCGAGCTCGCCCATCTTGCGCCACAGGTCCATGGGGAACTGGTCGTTGCGGTCGATCTCGGCGGCGCGCGGCGCGATCTCGGCCTCGGCAAAGGCGCGCACCGCGTCGCGCAGCGCGTCGATGTCGTCGCCGAGCTGGAAGTTGAGTCCGGGCAGGTTCATGG